>JAFSPU010000014.1 GCA_017451265.1 Clostridiales bacterium | reverse complement strand
GGAAGACGAAGAGGAAGACGAAGACGACGAGGATTCCGAGGATGAAGAAGAATCTGACGAGTCTGAGGACGAAGTCGAAGAGGAAGAGGAGGACTGAAGAATACCTCTGCCGGAGAGCTGAGATTTCTGTTCAATTTTGACGCAAATTTCACTCACTTTTTTGAGGCATTTTTACAGACCGCACAAAAAAAGATTGCAACGATGTGCAACATGTTGTAAAATTCAGTCGTAAGTGTCCATGTTTTTGTGAGCATGCGTGCGAGCAAGGCGGATGGACCACATGAGGGGAAACCTTCATGTAAGCAAACTTTGGTCCTAATAGGACAGAAATAAAACCTTATTTTTTTAGGAGGCAAAAACAATGAAGACAAAGAAGATTATTGCTTTGATGTTGTCATTGGCAATGGTTCTTGGTGTTGCTGCTTGTTCCGACGATACAGCTGAGACTACAGCTGCAGGCGCTGGTGAGACAACAGTAGCTGCTGAGACACAGGGCGCTGGTGAGACAGAGACAGCTGAGACAATCACTCAGGTTGTTGAGGCTTCTGCTTACAACGAGCTCGCTATTGCTGATGTAGCTGATGAGGATGATGAAGTTGTTGTTTATGGCTTCAATGAGGAAGTTAAGAACCTCATCGAGACATACTCTGACATCACTGTTCGTTATGAGCAGCAGTCCTCTGACACAATTCAGCAGGTACTTGACAACGTTCTCGCTTCTGGTGAGGATGCTCCTGACATGTTTGCATGCGATGCAGACTATGCTAGAAAGTACTTGCAGTCTGACAACACACTGCCTATCAATGATCTTGGTATCGCTTATAGCGAGCTTTCTGAGATGTACAACTACACTCTCCAGTTCGCTACAGACGATGAGAACGTTATTAAGGGTCTCGCATGGCAGGCTTGCCCTTGCGGCGTCTTCTACAACAGAAGCGTAGCACAGGCAACACTTGGCGTTTCCGAGCCTGAAGACGTTGCTCCTTACTTCGAGAGCTGGGATGCTTTCATCGAGACAGCTAGAACAGTTGCTGAGTCTGGTGAGTACGTTGCAATTTCTGCTCCTGCAGATATCTTCCGTGCTTTCCTCGGTTCCCGTTCACAGGCTTGGATCGTAGATGGCGAGCTCACAATCGATCCTTGCATGGAAGAGTACTTCGACCTTGCAAAGACACTCCACGATGAGAACCTCACACACGAGACAGCTCAGTGGCAGGATGCTTGGACAGCTGATATGTCCAACGGTACAGTTCTTTCTTACTGGGGTCCTATGTGGCTTGCTAAGTTCTCTATGGCTCTTGATCCTTCCGTTAACGACGTTCCTAATCCCACATCTGGTGATTGGGGTATCGTAGGCGCTCCCGCTGATTCTTACTGGGGTGGTACATGGATGATGGCTTCCAAGTACTGCAACTCTAAGGCTTCTGTTGCTCAGATCATGAGAGACATCTGCATCGATACAGCTTCTCTCCAGGATATGGCTAACAACGGTGAGTTCGTTAACAACATCTCCATCATGGATACACTTGGACACGACGATGCATTCGGACTTGAGTGGCTCGGCGGCCAGAACCCTATCCCGGTTCTCCTCGACGCTGCTACACAGATCGATAACTCCATCATCACAATCAATGACGGTGCTATCAACGATCAGTTCAACGCAGTAGTTCAGTCCTACATCGAGGGCGACATCGCTACTGTAGCTGAGGCTGAGTCCGCATTCGTTGCAGCAGTTGAAGACGCTGGTATTGTTTAATTCATAACAATTGATTTAAACTAACTAAGGTATTTTGCGGGGCAGGGCAACACCCTGCCCCGCATTTCCTTAACTAAAAGAAACTTTTGGGCAAAATAATTTTGGAGAGTGACAAAGATGGCAAGAGGTACTAATACACCTTCCAGACGTAAAGGTATGAGCTATACCAAGTTTGGTTACCTCTTTATTGCCCCGTTCGTTATCGTTTACTGCTTGTTCAGCTTGTATCCGTTGCTTACCACATTCTGGTATTCCGGAACATTCATGCAGAACACAAACGCTAAGTTCTGGGGTTTTAATCACAGAGAGGTTTATTACGACAAATACCTTAACCTTACAGATTTCTATGATGATCTGAAGGGCAGTACAGGTATTGACCCTGCTGCTTATGCAAAGATCAAGAGCTTCTTCTCCGCACAGGAAGTTGCTGACAGATATAACCCCATTGATCCTGAAGGCCTTCAGGCACTCGTAAACAATGGTGATCTGACAGAGGCTACAAGAGGCAAGATCCAGCAGGTTATCGACACTAACGATATTTCTTATATCGCATCCGATGCTTCCGTTATGGAAGAGCTCAACACATGGAGCGCAAACTATGTTGATCTCGGACTTACCGTTATCAACAGCTTAAGTAAAGTAAACACAGCAGCTATGACTGCTGCAGAAGTAGTTACAAGTGAAGACGAGACAGAGACTGATACGCTTACAGCTGAGGATATCCTTACAAGCTCTCAGTATGCTTCTTTCCTTGAGACACTTCAGGCAGGTGAGTTTGACGAAGGTCAGACACTCCTCGTTAACTACCTCGCTAATTATGCGGGTGTAGATTCACTCTATGATTTCTTTGCAGCTGAGGATGTTTCGGTTGACTCTGATGTATTCTATTACATCTGCGCTAACCTCAACGCACCTAACGCTGTTTATACTTCTGCTGAGGGCGAGACTGCAATCACAGCGATTACAGTTCCTTTCATGAACGACTTGGTCACATATCTCAATGCAAATGCTTGGTCAACTTCCGTTCCTGCTCTCACATCTTATTCAGAATTTGCTAACTATATTAGCGGTGATAAGGAACTTCACGACAGTGAGGAGCAGCTCTATGCTGACCTCCAGGCTCTCGATGCTATGGGTCTCATCGTTAATCAGGTTCAGCTCGTTCAGGAAGGCGACACACTCGTTCAGTCTTCCAATGCTACAAACAACATTCTGGCTGCTATGCGTCAGTACATTGACAGCAATTATCAGTCAGATCCCGTTAAGGCTTCCTCATCTCTCCAGATCGTTTGCCTTAACAACTATCTCGATGGAGCCATGAACGCCGGTAGAAAGAAGCTCATCGATGCTGGTATCGATGTAGACTCTTACATCACATTCAATGGCGAATTCGACATGAGCAAGTATCTTTCTTTCAAGGCTCTCATCGGTCTCGACACTGTCCTTACAATGGATAAGTACGAGGAGCTCGATGCAGCTAGAAAGGTAAAGAATCAGGAGAAGGCTCAGGCTAAGCTCGACGAAGCACGTGCTGCTCTTCCTGATGCACAGGCAGCTTATGATGCTGCAGTAGCTTCCGGTGACGAAGAAGCTATCCAGGATGCATACGAGGCTCTCTCTGCTGTAAACGTTCAGATCATCGACAATGAGTCTAAGGTCAACAGACCTGCCGGTCTCCTTGAGAAGGCTGACGCTACAAGAGATTACCTCTTCGTAGGTTTCAAGAACTTCGGTGATATCTTCGGTAACAAGTACAGATTCAATACAGTAATTGGTGCTTTCTATACAACTGCTGTTATGTGGATCATCGGATTTATTCCTCAGATCCTCCTCGCTCTGCTCTTGTCCGCTTGGTTCACAGATACAAAGCTCAAGCTCAAGGGATTGAGCCTCATGAAGGCTTTGATGTATTTGCCTAACGTTATTACTGCTGCTACGATCGCTATCTTCTTCAGAAGACTGTTCTCGTACTCAACAGGTGAGGCTACATCAGCCGTACAGATGTTGCTTGATGCTGTAGGCCATGAGAGAGTTAACTTCTTCGTTAACCCCTGGTATACAAGATTCATCGTCTGCTTCATCAACTTCTGGATGTGGTATGGTAATACAATGATCGTATTGATCGCCGGTATTACTTCCATCTCTGAGTCTCTCTATGAGTCCGCTCAGCTTGATGGTGCTAACTCCTTCCAGACATACACAAAGATCACAATGCCTTTGCTCCGTCCGATCCTCTTGTACACATTCGTTACATCCATGATCGGTGGTCTCCAGATGTACGATATTCCGTTCAACATCAACCAGTATCCTTCACTCGTTTCGTTCAACGGTTCTTACATCAAGTGCACACAGACAGTTCTTATGTATGTCAACAATCTCGCTTTCGGTAAGTCAAGCATTAAGCAGGTCGGTATTGCATCTGCAGTATCAATCCTCTTGTTTATCGTAACGACGATTCTCTCTGTCCTCATCTTCTACATGATGAGAGATAAGGATGCAGCGGCGGCTGCAAAAGCTAAGAAACTCGCAAGAAAGGCAGGTGGCAACTAATGAGCAGCAATGATGTAAAGTTACGCAGTAAGTCAGCTTCTATTGCGGCATACAGTGCACTTGTATATGTTGTAGTTATCTTCTTTGCGATTCTTGCCATTATTCCTTTCTGGTACATGTTCATGAACGCTACTTGGGATACATTCTCAATCCAGACCGGAATTAAGCTCTGGCCTAACGTAGGACATGTAGTTGAGCAGGTAAAGGCTAACTGGGAGTACCTGGCAAACCGTTCAACATTCAGCTTCGCTCTTGGTTTCAAGAACTCACTGATCATCACGGTTTCTGCAACAGCATTGACAGTTTACTTCTCAGCTTTGACGGCATACGGCCTCAGTGTCTATGACTTCAAGGGCAGAAAGTTGATCTTCACAATCATCGTTGGTGTTATGATGGTTCCTACAGCCGTTAACATCACAGGTTTCTACAGACTCATGAACTCCATGGGATTGCTCGGAACAAGATGGCCTTTGATCCTTCCTGCAATCGCAGCTCCTGCAACTGTTTTCTTCATTAAGCAGTATCTCGATACATCGCTTTCTAAGGAAATCATCGAAGCTGCTAGAATCGATGGCGCAGGCGAGTTCTACACATTCAATAGAGTTTGCCTCCCGATCATGGTACCGGCTCTTGCTACACAGGGTATCTTCTCCTTCTTGGGATCTTGGAACAACTTCTTCGCTCCTTCGATCCTCCTTACAAAGCAGGACCTGAAGACTCTCCCTTTGATGGTATCGTTGCTCTACGGTGACCGTTACACAGACTATGGTGCTATTTACATCGGTCTGTCCGCATCCGTATTCCCGATCATCATCGCATACGCTTTCCTGCAGAGATACATCATTCAGGGTGTTTCTGCCGGTGGTGTTAAGGAGTAATCCGAACCGCGATCAACCTTTATGGGTAACAGAAAGAGCCGTGCAAAAGCACGGCTCTTTTTATATAATGTATATATCAAAAAAACAGGAGGAGTTACTATGAAGAAGGCAAGCAAGACTCTTATTGCTTCTGTTCTTGTTGCTTCTATGGCTTTGAGCATGACAGGCTGTTCTGCTGCGGCTAAGGAGTGCAAGGAGATCGGAACAGAGTTTATTGAGGCAGCTTTTGAAAGAGAAATCGAGGATATGGCTGAGCTTTGCGAGGATGAGGATGATGCTCTTGCAGCACTCGCACCTTTCGCATCTGATTATGATCCCGTTGATGCTATCATTGAAAGAGCAACTGTAGAAGCTGGTAAGGCAAGCATTAAGAAGGATGGCGGTACAGTAGAGTTTACTATCACACTGCCTGACTATGATGCAGCTCTTGATGAGGATCCTGAAGATGTTGATGAGTTCGCAGATCTCCTCGATGAGGCAGATACCATCGAGATCTCTATCACACTTGAGTTCGTTAATAAGAGAGACAACTGGGTCATCGATAACTGTGATGATTTCGTAGAGGATTTCTTCGAAGAGCTTTATGACATTGATTTCGGATTCGAGTCCATGTATGAGGGCTGGATCAATTCAGAGAACTGGTGGGGTGCCGACGGCACAGTTTACGGCAGCGGAAGATCTTATCTTGACCTTGATCTGTATGTTGTAGATGCTCACTATTATGATGATATGGAATACTACTTCGTAGTTTATAAGGACGGCAACATTATCTATACAAGCCGTGATTACAATGACTACGGATTCCTCGAGAATTACTGCTATGCCGAAGATACAAACCTCGGCGGCTCATTCCCTTCAGGATCATATACATTCGTTCTTTATGATGCAGACGGAGTAGAGTTCTACAGATCTACATGTACTGTTCAGTAATTGTTTTTCAGTCCTGATCAGCAAGGCTGTCCCGTATCCCGGGGCAGCCTTTTTCTATGTTTGTAAACGAACTAATAATTATGACCTACTTTATTTAAAATAAACGGCGCTTAGTGTAGAATAGAAACATCGTTTTATTAAATAATCACCACGGAGGCAACCATCATGAAATTCGGTCATTTCGATGACGCACGCAAAGAGTACGTCATCAATACTCCCAAGACACCTTATCCTTGGATCAACTACCTCGGCAATCAGGGCTTCTTCTCCCTCATTTCCAACACTGCCGGCGGTTACAGCTTCTACATGGATGCAAGACTTAGAAGAATCACACGTTATCGCTACAACAACGTACCTCTCGATATGGGCGGACGTTACTTCTATATCAATGACAACGGTACAGTATGGAATCCGGGATGGTCTCCTGTAAAGACAGAGCTCGATGCATATGAGTGCCGTCACGGTATGGGTTATACGATCATCACAGGTAAGAAGAACGACCTTAAGGCTGAGGTTACATTCTTCGTTCCTCAGAACTACGACGGTGAAGTCCAGCAGGTAGTCCTCACCAACGAGGGTTCTACAGCTAAGGATTTCTCCATCTTCTCACTCGCTGAGTGGTGCTTGTGGGATGCACAGGATGACTGCACAAACTTCCAGAGAAACTTCTCCACTGGTCGTGTTGAGATCTTAGGTTCCACAATCTATCACGTAACAGAGTACAGAGACAGACGTAATCACTACGCTTTCTACACAGTAAATGACACAATTGATGGTTATGATACAGACCGTGATGCATTCCTCGGAAGCATCTACAACGGCTTCGACAACCCTGAGACAGTTAAGGCAGGCAAGGCTTCCAATTCCTTCGCTGACGGCTGGTCTCCTGTCGCTTCCCACTACAAGAAGATCACTCTCGCTCCCGGTGAGACAAAGACTTTGATCTACATCCTCGGTTATGCTGAGAATCCTCAGGACAAGAAGTTCGCTTCCACAAAGCCCGAGGGTCTGCTCACAAGAGAGGCATGGGTTCTCAACAGAGAGAAGGCTGATGCCATGATCGAGAAGTACAACACACCTGAGAAGGTTGCTGCAGGCCTCGAGGAGCTCCGTGCTACATGGGATCATCTCTTGAGCATCTTCAAGGTTGATACACCTGATGACAAGGTTAACCGTATGGTCAACATCTGGAATCAGTATCAGTGCATGGTTACATTCAACCTTTCACGTTCCGCTTCTTACTTCGAGTCCGGTATCGGCCGTGGTATGGGCTTCAGAGATTCTAACCAGGACGTTCTCGGATTCGTTCATCAGATCCCTGACCGTGCAAGAGAGAGAATCATCGACATCGCTTCCACACAGATGCCTGACGGCGGATGCTATCACCAGTATCAGCCTCTTACTAAGAAAGGTAACTCCGATATCGGCGGCGACTTCTCCGATGACCCGCTGTGGATGATTCTTTCCGTAGCTGCTTACATCAAGGAGACAGGCGACTGGACAATCCTCGATGAGATGGTTCCTTATGATAACGACGAGTCTCTTGCTAAGCCGATGCTCGATCACCTCAAGGTTTCCTTCTATCACATCGTTGATAACCTCGGACCTCACGGTCTGCCTCTCGCAATGCGTGCTGACTGGAACGACTGTATTAACCTGTCATGCTTCTCCGACACACCCGGTGAATCATTCCAGACATACACCAACCCCAAGTTCAAGGCTGAGGGCGGTTACTCCAAGATTGCTGAGTCTGTATTCGTTGCAGCACTCTTCACATACACAGGTCCTGCTTATGTCGGTATCCTCGAGCACCTCGGTAAGACAGAGGAAGCTGCCAAGGCTCAGGCAGAGATCGACAAGATGAAGAAGAACGTAATGGAGTCCGCTTTCGACGGCGAGTGGTTCTTGAGAGCTTACGATGCTAACGGCGAGAAGATGGGTTCCCACGAGTGTGAGGAAGGTAAGATCTTCATCGAGCCTCAGGGCTTCGCTGTTATGTCTGAGATCGGTAAGGATGTCGGAGCTGACATCAAGACATTGAACTCCATCGATAAGTATCTGAACTGCGAGTTCGGTCTCGTTCTGAACAATCCTGCATTCACAAAGTACTATATCCAGTACGGTGAGATTTCCACATATCCGGGCGGATACAAGGAGAACGCCGGTATCTTCACACATAACAACGCATGGATCATCTGTGCTGAGGCTTATGCAGGAAGAGGAGAGAAGGCATTCGAGTACTATTCCAAGATCGCTCCTGCTTTCACAGAAGAGACATCCGATATCCACAAGACAGAGCCTTACGTTTACGGTCAGATGATCGGCGGTAAGGATGCTAAGAACTTCGGTCAGGGCAAGAACTCCTGGCTCACAGGTACAGCTGCTTGGAACATGGTTGCTATCTCCCAGTACATCCTCGGTGTTAAGCCTGAGTTCGACGGCCTGAGAGTAGATCCTTCCATCCCTGCTGCATGGGACGGTTTCAAGGCTTCACGTCAGTTCAGAGGCGACACATACGAGATCGAAATCAAGAATCCCGACCACGTAAACAAGGGTGTTAAGAGCCTCACAGTTGATGGTCAGGCTGTAGAAGGCTGCATCGTTCCCGTTGCAGGCGACGGCAAGACTCACAAGGTTGAGGTAGTACTCGGCTGAGTCCTATGATTTAAAGGAAAAATTTATCGGTATGACCCCGTCAATCCCTTTCGGCTGACGGGGTCTGCTGATATAATATCTGTAGTTATTTCCAACTTTTTTCGGAGGTTCCCCCTATGGCAAACACTATCGTGAACGGCATTAAAGCCAGAGACAAGCAGATATCTGCAAAGTCTATCGCAATGGGAAAATTCAGCAATTTAATTGACGGTGCTGTAAGTGCCCAGTATATCGGTTTTACAAAGACTCCCGTAGTAGCGGCAGTCAGCGGACTTGAATTTGAATCACCTGTTGTATCAGTAGTGCTTCAGTTAAATGAGATCAACGAGATTCTTACAAAGCTTTTCGAGCAGGGCGTAAGCGTTCTGTTTACAGCTGATGGAGACCTCTACAAGGAAGGCAGCAGCACACCTGAAGCGATCAGCTCAGAGCAGAAGGCTGCTATCAAGGCTGCTATCGATGGTGCGAGAACATGGGGCGGCGAGCTTGACGGCAACGGTGAGCTCAGCTTCGATCCTTCCACACCTGCACCGGGACCTCACTATTACACCAACATGCTTATCGGTAACCGTATCGGTTTTGACAGACCTTTGCAGAGCACACCTAAGAGTGCTGTAGATGCATTGGGCGGCGGATCTTTCAGATCTCACGCAGACACACAGGTTCTTGCTACAAGATGGGACTACCTGCCTGAGGAGAACGGCTTCCCGGCAAACAGACAGTTCTACCTTACAGAGAACGGCAAGCAGATCTTCTGGTCCGGCACAGCTAAGGCTGAGGGCCTCAAGAAGGTTACAACAACACATTCACAGAACAGAACTATCATCTCCTACGAGCTCGAGGACGGACTTAAGGTAACAAGAACTATCTTCATCCTTCCTGCACAGAACAACATGCCTCTTGCTACAGAAGCTCAGATGATCAACATTGAGAACACAGGTTCCAAGGACAGAGACCTCCGTATCGTTTATACAGGTATGTTCGGAACAAAGCAGGTTCACGCTCTGAGTGAGGATGTTATATTCACCACAGTTGTATGTGAGTCTGAGGTTTACTATGACGGCGATGAGAATATCCTCGCTATCTGTAATGATCCTAACCCTAAGAATGCCAAGGGCAACATCCGCTGGAACACACTCATCGTTCACGAGGACGGCAAGGCTAAGCTGCCTACTCAGTACTGCGCACGTTATGCTGACTTCGTAGGAAGCGGCACACTCGCTAACCCTGAGTTCATCTCATTCCTTTCCGACAAACAGTCCAGAAAGGGCCCCGGATTCTTCGCACTCGCTACTGCATTTACAGTAAAGGCTGGCGGTTCCGTAAGGGCAGACAACTTCACATGTCTTTCTTCCGATGTTGTTAACGACAACTATGTTGTAGATAAGACAACTAACGAGGAGATCGCTAACCTCATCGCTTACTACAGCGACGAGAAAGCACTTCCCGCTATGTACGACAAGGTAGTTAACTTCACACATGACTACGCTAAGTACATGAAGATCTCTCACGACGATAAGAACTTCGAGTCTTATGTAAACAACAACCTTCCTTTCCAGGTCTTCTATCAGACATTCGTAAGTAGATCACTCGACTGGACACAGAAGGGTTACCGTGAGATCGGTTTCAGAGAGATTCAGGACATCTTCGCTTCCATGTACTACTTCGCAGGTATGGGACAGCAGGAGTTCGTTAAGAAGCTCCTTCGTGAGTGGACAAGTAACGTATTCGAGGCCGGTTACACAAACCATAACTTCTACTGGTACGGCAAGGAGCCCGGTCAGTGGTCTGATGACGGACTGTGGCTGCTCCAGGCTCTCGACAGATATGTATCTTTGACAGGCGACTACGACTTCCTTAAGGAAGAGGTAGTAATGGCTCAGACTTATGAGACACCCGAGATTGCCATGGCTGCTGTTAAGAAGGGCGAGGGCAAGAAGAGAACTATCCTCGAGACGATCAAGGCTATCATCACATACAGCGCCAAGATCTCCGTCGGTGCACACGGCATCCCGCTCATCGACAGAGCTGACTGGAATGACTGCTTGAGAGTAGACCCTGACTTCCTGCCTGCAGGCAAGAAGCTTGAGGCTTACAAGGAGCAGCTCGCAGCTAAGGGCAAGGCTTACGGCGAGGTTCCCTTCGAGTCTGAGTTCTCCGAGTCTACAATGAATGGCTTCCTGCTTAAGGTTGCCATCGATGCTGCTAAGGGCATGTTCGAGAAGACAGGCGATGCAGCTTATGCTGCTGAGCTCGGTGAGCTTTCCGAGGCAGTTAAGAAGACAATGAGAGAGAACGCCTGGAAGAACGACTTCTTCGCAAGAGTTCTGTTCAACAGAAAGGATAAGCCCGAGCTCGAGTACCTCGGTGCTGCAGGCGATAAGCTCCAGGTTGAGGATGCTCCCGGAACATACTTCCTCAATGCATTCTCCTGGTCCGTACTCTCCGGATGTGCAGACGAGCAGCAGATCTCCACAATGCTCGACTCCATGGACAAGTACATCAAGTCACCTTACGGCTTCAGACTCTGCTCCACAGTTGACTATCCGAAGATCGCTCCAAGGATCGACGTTGCACTTTATTATCCCGGTGACCGTGAGAACGGCGGTGTATTCAAGCACGCTAACATGATGGCTGCAGCAGCTATGCTCAAGGCAGCTAAGGAAGTTTCCGATGTAGAACTTGCAGGAAGACTTGCAAAGACAGCTTACTGGGTAATCGACTGCATCCTTCCTTACAGAACACTTAAGCATCCGTTCGACTCTTGCGGTAACCCCAGGTGGTGCACACAGTACAACAACTCAAGCACAGGTGAGAACATCGGACCTACACTTTCCGGTACATCCACATGGCTCCTGCTGTGTCTGTTCTCCTGCTTCGGCGTAGAGTTCACATCTGATGCACTCATCGTTGAGCCTTTGCTCAGAGACGACGATACAGAGCTTAATGTAACAGTAAACAGCGGTCTTGCTGTTTACGACATTAACATCACAAAGCCTCAGGGCTTCCGCCGTACAAACGAGGGCGTCAAGGTCTTCTGCGACGGCAACGAGCTTCCTGACTGCAAGGTACCGATCTTCACAGACGGTGCTGCACATAAGGTAGAGGTTAAGTTCTGATAAGGCTTTAGAAGCTGATAATTAGATCAATAAAGTGCCGCTGACATTAACCGTGTCAGCGGTATTTTTATGTTCGGTATCGGCATTACGTGTGCCAGTCTTTCAGTGGTCTTCTTAAGAAAAACCAAAGAAGCCTGATATCGTTTTCATACAGGCGGTTGATTGTTACACATACTGCAAGTAGAATAAAAACTATACAACCCGTATTAGCAGTATCTTAAAATCCATTACCTGCGGTGATAGTCTTATCCCGTAGGAGGGTAAAGATATGGAAAACAAGAAACCTGTCTGGAAAACATTATTTGTAATCATTTCTATTGCATTGATCGTGGGCTTCAATGCTTACTTTGTATTCACTAAAGTTCAGGAAGCATTACAACCGAGACAGTCTTGCGGCGAATATCAGGTATATGAAGTTACTGTGCTTCTCGATTCAAATAACACCGATGCGGCTGCACGTTTGAAAGAGGCCCGGACGAGAAAGGTAACTAATGCGGTAAAGTACTCGCTGGCCCTGATGATAGTCCCTGATATCGCTGCGGTAATCGTGCTTGCAAGTATATATAAGATAATCGCGCGGTTAACCGATGATGAACCGAAGACCTTTGTGGGTCCCATCCTGGCAATGATTATTACAGTCTTATGCATGGCCTGTTTAGGCCTTTATACCCAAGATTATATTGCCCGTGCCAAGAATGCGGCGACGTCTGTCCGCGCCCACGCGCCGGTCATCTACCTTTATAATGACGGCATAACTCCCATCAACGTCAGCATCGGCCTTAACGGCGAGTTCACTTACACATATCCCCGTTACAATGAGGAGCACGGCTGGAATGTCATGGCTTCGCCTGACGGAATTCTTACAACTGAAGCCGGCAATCAGTTCGAGTACCTCTTTTGGGAAGGAGACGTGTATTTTGAGCCGGATCTGAGCCGCGGCTTCTGTGTGGCTGGCGAAGACACGGAAAGCTTCCTTCGCGATGCGGCAGCACAGCTCGGTCTTAACGAAAACGAGTCAGCGTTTTTTGTATCTTACTGGGCGCCCCGCATGGAGGGCAATAACTACAACGTCATCACATTCCAGACGACAGCTTTTGATGAGGCGGCTAAGCTTAACATCACACCTGTGCCGGACGTGCTCGTTCGTGTTAACATGCTGTGGTTCCCTTCGGACGATTACGTGGAGATAGAGCCGCAGAATCTTATGCAGATGAGTGTGCCTTTAAGCGAGCGCCATGGCTTCACTGCAGTTGAGTGGGGCGGCGAGATGCTGGGAGAATAAAGGGGGAGAAAACATGCAGCTAAAACTTTCCGAGAACATCAGATCACTTCGCAAAGAGCACTCCATGACGCAGGAGCAGCTCGCGAACGCTTTGGGCGTCACCGTGGGTGCCGTCTATAAGTGGGAGGCGGGGCTTTCTGTGCCGGAGATTAGGCTGCTGATGGAGATGGCTGATCTTTTCGACAGCTCGGTGGATTCGCTTCTGGGATATGAGCAGCAAAGCGGCAATGTTAACGGCAGGATAAAGCGCATACGTGACCTGATGACACAGAAGAGATTTGACGAGGCTGTGGCTGAATCCGAGAAGGCGCTGCAGAAATATCCGAACAACTTCCGTCTTGTCTACACGAGCGCGTTCATGTACATGGTGAAGACTGCGGAGGATAAGAGCCGCGCTTCTATGCTTAAGTCGAATGAGCTTTTCGGAAAGGCGGTCACGCTCCTTGATCCGAATACTTCTGGTGAGATAAACGAGGTTACTATCAATAACTACATCGCCACCAACTACATGTCCGTAGGTGACATGCCAAAGGCGCTCGAGATCCTTAAGAAAAACAACGTTCATAACATCAACAGCAGCATGATAAGTTTCCTTTACGCAGTCGAGCTCGGGAAGGCCGATGATGCGCTCGGGTATGTTAAGAGATCCGTTATAGATTTCATTATCTCCACCACCCGCACGACGTATGCAGCGTCTTTCGCTTATGCGAAGAAACATGACGAGGCGTGCATCACTTCTTTGCTGTGGCTCACGGGTTTCCTGGATTCGCTGAAGGCGGATGCCGAAGCACTCGCGTACACGGATAAGCTCAAGGCGATCTCGCTTGCGCTGGCGGCAGTGTGGGAGGAGACTTTCGGGTATGTCGAAAAGGCGGAAGTGCACCTAAATCAGGCCTATAGTCTTGCCGCGGCATTTGATGCAGATCCTGTGAATGACGCCCGCGGCCTGCTGTTCATAAGCGATGTGGAAGGAACGCTTGTGGACTCGTTCGGTGGCAGTGTGCGCGAGGCAGTAGGCAGCTATGTTTTCGGTAAGGTGCCGAAGAACACCGCATCTAAAAAGATGATGAAGATATGGGAGGCGCTGGCGCACGAAAGCTGATCAGACTTCCGGCGAGAATAAATCCTTCCGTCTGGTGTATAATTAACAGATAACCGAAGCGGAGGGGTCAGATGCCTTATTCAAGTATTTTTCTGTCGCAGATCGTAGAGAGATTTGAACTGGAAGTCGTCTATGATTCCGGGGACATCGAGGAAAGAAGAATAACCGTCGCGGATGTAACGCGTCCGGGACTGCAGCTTGCAGGTTATTACGATCACTTCGGTCCTGACCGACTTCAGATCGTCGGTAACATGGAGCACGCTTTCCTTAACAACCTCACCTCAGAGGACAGAAAGAGATCTGTCTCCACTTTGTTCGAGAAGAATATCCCTGCGCTTATCATCACGCGTAATCATGAGGTGCAGCCCGAGATACTTGAGGCTGCAGAGGAGACGAAGACACCTGTCTTAAGGACAGAGGATGCCACTTCCGATTTTTCGAGCGAGCTCGTTAAGTACCTTAAGATGGAGCTTGCGCCGCGTGTGTCTATGCACGGCGTACTCGTAGAGGTAAACGGTGAGGGTATCCTTATCTTAGGAGAGAGCGGCGTAGGTAAGTCCGAGACCGCGCTCGAGATCGTAAAGAGAGGTCACAGACTTATCGCTGACGATCAGGTAGAGATAAGAAAGGTTTCCGAGACGACTCTCGTGGGTAAGGCGCCCGATGTCATTAAGCACTTAATCGAGATCCGCGGTATCGGTATCATGAACGTAAAGGAGCTCTACGGTGTATCTTCCGTAAAGCCTCAGGAGTCGATTGACTTCGTTATTAACCTTGAGCTTTGGGATGAGAACAAGACCTACGACAGAATGGGCCTCAATGAAGAGACCACGGAGATCTTAGGCCTTAAGGTTCCTTCCATAACGATTCCGGTAGGACCCGGACGTAACCTCGCCATTATCGTCGAGGCGGCGGCTATCAACTACAGAGTTAAGAAGATGGGCTTTAATGCCGCACAGGATCTTGTTTCACGAGTATTCCCGGGAGGCAACTTAAGCTGATGCCCATAGAAGATATCATAAGAAAAGACGTAGTTCTTAAGCCCCTCACCACCATGAAGACCGGCGGCCCTGCGGCCTATTTCGCCGAGCCCTCGTGTGAGGGGGAGATAATAGAACTTATAAAGTTCGCAGAAGACAAAAACCTTGAAGTATTCATCCTCGGCAACGGCTCCAATGTGATCGCGGATGATGCGGGCTTCGACGGCCTTATCATCAAGCTTGGTTCCAACATGTCGGCGATCGAAACAGAAGATGATCCGCAGGATAATGAGTACGGTTTCATAACGGCGCAGGCGGGCTGCCTTCTTTCTAAGTTCGGCAACACTGCCGCAGCCGCAGGATACGAGGGCGCCGAGTTCTCGTGCGGTATACCGGGAAGCGTCGGAGGTGCGGTGTTCATGAATGCCGGTGCCTACGGGCGTGACATCTCTGACATTGCGGTGGAAGTGCGCTACATCGAGGACGGCGAAGTAAAAGACATGCAGGTGAGCAAGGAGGACTTCGGTTACAGGACTTCCTTCTTCACACATAACGGCAGGATCGTGACGAGACTGCGCGCACGCCTTAAGAAGGGTGACAGGGAGCAGATCGACGCGCTCGTAAAGGAGCTTCGCGATAAGCGAAGTGCATCCCAGCCCTTGACGGTTCCCTCATGCGGTTCCACGTTCAAGCGCCCCGAGGGTTACTTTGCGGGCAAGCTTATACAGGACTCGGGCCTCAAGGGCTTCTCTCTTGATGATTCGGGTGCCGAGGTAAGCCCCAAGCACGCAGGCTTCGTCGTAAACAACGGCGGCACCGCAGGCTCGGAGGACATAAAGAGACTGATAAAACACATACAGGATAAAGTCTATGAAGACAGCGGCGTAAGGCTGGAATGCGAAGTAAGATTCTTAGGCGGGAGTAAGAAGTAATGGATATCATCATTTTGACAGGTATGAGCGGAGCGGGAAAGTCGCAGGCAGCGGCTTACTTTGAAGACCACGGTTACTTCTGTATTGATAACCTGCCCCCGGTGCTTCTTCCCGGCATCGTGGAGTCGCTTATGGGCAAGGAGGAAGGAATTCCTGCCATTGATAAGCTGTGCCTGGTAGTAGATGTGCGCTCCAGGAGCATGCTCGCGGGCTTCGATTCTGCCATGGTAAAGCTCGATGACATGGAGTGCAAGTACAGGATCGTTCTGCTTGAGGCTGCCGATAATGTCCTCGTAAGCCGTTACCGTCAGACGAGAAGATCGCACCCGCTTATGGCAGAGATGAGCCTCGTGGATGCCATCGCGGCTGAAAGAAGGCTGCTGCAGGGAATAAGAGGCCGCGCCAACTATATCATCGACACCACCATGACCACGCTCTCTGCGCTTCGCAAGGAGCTGCACACGGTTCTCGATGAAGCCGAGGCGGCAGGCATGTCCATTTATGTTGAGTCTTTCGGTTTTATGTACGGTCTGTCTTCCGACAGTGATGACGTAATCGATGTAAGATTCCTCCCGAATCCTTTCTGGGTCGAGAAGCTTCAGATGATGAGCGGTAAGGACGAGGCCATCGCCGAATACCTGATGGGATTCGATGAGACCCGTGAGTTCCTGGACAAGTTAAGCGATATGTTTAAGTATATGATCCCTTTCTATATCAGAGAAGGAAAGTCGAGGCTTAATATCGGTATCGGCTGTACCGGCGGAAGACACAGATCCGTATTCATCGCCGAGAGATTAGGCCAGATCCTTGCCGATGAAGGTTACAGAGTAACAGTCCAGCACCGTGATATAGACAGAGACCCCAGATATGACGTCAAAAAGCCCGAAACAAACAGCTGAGGATAAGAAAGAGAGTTTCTCCAAGCTCGTAAAGGCGGAAGCAGCGGCGCTCCCCGTGAAGAATACGGAGGACAAGCGCAGCCTCGCCTCGGGCATCATCATGCCCGGAACTCCCATTAAGGACTATGCCGAGGAGGTCCTCATGAAGTGCAGGGACGTCCTTACAGGCTCGCAGGAGAAGATCTCACTTGACCCCAAGAACGGCGCCAGGCTTTTCTTAAGGGGCTTTTTCCTTGCGTGCGGGTATATCACGGAGCCCACGTCGGCTTACAGGATCGAGCTAAGGCCCGTTAATCCCGAGGCTGCCGAAGTCATCACGGGAATACTCTCCGGCTTCGACATACCGTATTCGGAGGCCGAAAGGGGAGAGATACACTCCATCTACATAAGCAACGGCGATGCCGTCTCCGACATCCTGGGCCTTATAGGCGCCAGCACTGCGAGACTTAATTTCGAGAGCATAAGAATAGAGCGCGAGGTGTACTCCGACATAAACCGCGCAGTTAACTGCGACTCGGGCAATACCGGAAGGCAGGCGGAGGCCGCGGCAAGAAGGGGAGAGCTCATAGGGAAGCTGCTTGCGTCCCCGGAAGCGGAGAAACTCCCCAGAAGCCTGTATGAGGCGGCTGTCGTGCACCAGAATAACCCCGGAGCCTCCATTGCGGAGCTCGGAAAGATGATGAATCCGCCTATCGGCAAGTCCGGTATGAATCACAGACTGACGAGGCTTCTCGAAATAGCTGAAAGTATATGATATTATTTCCTTTATGGATTTGAAGAATCAGTACATTGAGCCTGATAACAGCTATCATCAGTCCTCGCACGATCCTTCGGGTGGAACGATGGTGCTGGTCGTAACGCTGACGATAATCTCGGTTGTTCTTACATCCGTGCTCGCTGCTGTACTTTATACCAAGAAACATAACGGAGAGACAAATCCTTCCTCGGGAGAGATGCTTAACAATTATATTGCCGTAGCTACGCCTACACCTACTCCCGTACCGCCCCTGGCAGACTATCAGAATCCTATTCTCTATCCTGCGTCTGCAGGCATCTTCATCGATCCCAACGCAGTTATCGATGACAGCGTGAATCCTTCGATGAGAGGAATTACGCAGAATATCATCAGCGGTTCCCAGATCATTACGGACTTTACACGCGCGAATCCCATCAATATCGGCGATCCGCTTTACTATACCCAGATCCCGGGTGTTCTTACGTACAGAGGAAATAACTTCAGAAATACCGCTTCATTCGGTTATCTGACTCCCGCGGACGGCACTGTCGATACACTGACGCAGGTCTGGGAGTACGAGAACGGCCACAGCCTGCTGTCTTCCGACATGACCTTTGAATGGACGGGCTACAGACTTACGGGCCAGCCGCTCATCGTAAGGTGGCCTTCCGAGCTTATTGCCCACATGAATATCTACCCGTCAGCGGCGGTAAAGCCTGATCTTACAGAGGTAATCTGCCCTTCGTTGGACGGTTATATCTACTTTATGGATCTTGATGACGGCACCATGACCCGTGACCCGATCTATGTCGGCGCATCCGTTAAGGGTACGGCCGCAGTCGATCCCCGAGGCTATCCTCTGCTTTATATCGGACAGGGAGACGACAACAACGAATACACCTTCGGAATGTATATATTCTCGCTTATTGACGGCTCTTTGCTCTATTCTTATGAGGGCCTCGACGACGGTGCCTACAGAATGAACTGGGGCGCGTTCGATTCGTCACCTATCATTGACGGCGCCACGGATACACTTATCTGGCCTTGCGAGAACGGTATCATCTACAATTTCCAGCTTAATTCCCAGTATAATGCCGTAGCCGGCACAGTATCGGTAAACCCGATGTGCACGGGCTATAAGTACATTTTCAATGACACGCAGGGAAGATACCTCGGAGTGGAGAGTTCCGCTGCGGTCTACGGCAATTACTGCTATTTCATGGATAATAACTGCAATCTGGTGTGCCTCGACTTGAACACTTTGCAGATGGTATGGGTATTCAGGACAGGAGATGATTCGGATCTGTCCCCTGTAGTACAGGAAGAGAACGGTATTCCGTACATCTATATCGGCACAGAGGTCGATAACCAGGGCAGCGGCGAGTATAACGGAGCCGCTTATACCTATAAGATCAACGGTCTTACGGGTGAAGAGGTATGGCAGACATCCCAGTCCTGCTATACCTACAACGGCGAGACTTCCGCGACTGATCAGAGCGGCGGATGCGTCGGAAACCCCATAATCGGCATGGGAAGCATCTCTAACCTCGTAATTTTCTCGTATTCCATGACTGACGGGCTGACCCGCGGCAACCGTCTTGTTGCTTACAATAGGGACACAGGCACAGAAGTTTGGCATTATGACATGAATATTTATACATATTCATCACCTGTCGCGTGCTACACCGCAGACGGTAATGCGTATATAATTATTGCTGACAGTCTGGGACAGATACATCTGGTTAACGGTCAGACGGGCGAGAGAATTACCTATATTCAGGTAAGTTCACAGTCCGGAAGCAGTGTAACGTTCGAGGCGTCACCGGCCGTATTCGGCAATACTCTGGTTATCGGAACTACCCAGGGTTCAGTATTCGGAATACGGATCGAATGATGAGGGCAGATGAAGAAAGACGATAGATATAACTCGATTACCACTCTTGAAGTGGAGATAAGCTCTTTTACGGGCGGCGGATATAAGGTTCGCTATGATTTTGTGCGCAAGCTCATCTCCTGGAATGACGGTTATATGTGGAATAACAACTTCATGAAGTCTTTAACTCCCGAGAAGCTTGAGCTTATGCAGAATAATCTGCCTGACACCGGTATGCTCGAGTGGATGGAGGGCTATAACAAGGGAGAACTTGCCAAGTACGGACTTCCGACTGCCAATCCTTCATCGTGGAGGATCTGTGTGAACTTTGAAGACGGTTCAGATCTCGTCTCAAGCCGCACCAAGAACTTCCCTAAGAATTGGACTAAACTCAAGGAGCTGATCGAAGCCACAACCGAAATGTGTTTCAGACTCCGCTGACCGCACCGTTGCAGTCACCATCGTTTATTTAACCCCCGTTGTATGTTAAAATACAAAGACGGGATTTTTTATTTGGAGGTTATCTTTGGATTACGCTGAAGGCCTGTTTCTGGGAAGGTACTGGAGCGATACTGATTATGAGAACAGACGTCACATAGAGCTGTTTCTCATGTATGGTTTCCTGACTACCCTTTTCCTCGTACTTTATTACTGGACCGGAAAGCCGCTCCTCGGAGTGGGTAATTTCGGTGTGGTCGGTACGATCATGCTTATCATGCTGTGCCTGGTTAACCCGTTCCTGTGCTTCAAGTATTACGGCATGCCCATCTGGGGCAAAGGAACTATTTTATTCATCAAGGTTTATAAAGCATATTTGGTTATGAGTCTTACGGTAAGTCTGATCCTTCCGAGACTGACGGTTCAGAGCAATGGGCTTAAGGATTTTCTCATCAATTATCTTAATTCCACGCTTGAGACTTACACGGAGAAGTTCGCGTCCGGAGGCGGAAGCTTTTCGACGGTAATGGGCGTTTTGACCGGAGGCATTCATGTGGTCCTCGTTGTGGTCCTGGTGCTGGCGGCATTCGTCATTATCCCCGGAGTCATCTTCATCCTGTTTAAGCTGGTTCAGTATTTCTACGACTTCCTCGCGGACAGGCTCATCTTAAGAAAGTTTTTCAGATATAAGAGGTAATAGTTAGGACATGGCACTTCTCGAAGATAAGATAAACGTTACGGTGGAAGAACTTGAAGAAAATCTCGGCGAGAAGAGACTTCCTGAATTTATAAGAAGAAGTGAAGAGGGATTCATTTCCCGTATCGACAAGATAGTTAATATCATGATCGAAGACAGGTCCAAGAGGGCCATCTTCGTCGCAGGCCCCACATCATCCGGAAAGACGACATTTACCATGCGTCTGTCACAGGGTCTGTCCAAGGCCGGAAGAAAAGCGGCTTTCCTTTCGCTCGATGACTACTACTTTCTGGAAGATCTCACATACGACAGGGCAGGACGCCCCGACTTTGAGACTATCGACGCCATCGATGTAGAGCGCGCCAACAGGGATATCCACGATATCATCAGCGGCAAGACTGTCATCCCGCCGTTCTTTGATTTTAACGACAGGAAGCAGAAGGAGCGCGATGCATCCGAGGCCATTACCCTTCCCGATGACGGAGTTCTGGTGGTGGAAGGTCTCCACGGCCTTAACAAAAGAGTCTCCGGAGACTTCGACGGTGAGATCATGAAGGTCTTCATAATGCCCTACGGCAATGTCTTCTCAGACAGAAAGCTCATGGACAGCGCTGAGATCAGACTTCTTAGAAGGATCGTAAGAGACAAGCGCCACAGAGCATCACACGCCATATCCACCATCGATTACTGGCCGATGATCGCCAAGTCAGAGGAGAAGTACTATACGGATTACCTCTCGGCTGCAGACTACCATGTAAACTCATTCCTTCCGTACGAGAGCCTTATCATCGCTCCGCTTGCGCTTCAGGACATAAACGAGGCGCTGCTCGCTTTGGACGAGGGAAGGCTCGAGCCGAATATCTTCATGGAGAGGTCACTGACGGGCAAGGACTTTGCAGATCTGTCAGCGGCACTCACATGGGCGGACAGGCTTGTACGGCATTTGAAGAAGATTCCCAAGGTAGATCCTTCAAGAGTGCCCTCGGAATCCATTTTGAACGAATTTATCTCAGCATAAGGAGGCAGTAAATGCCCATTAGAATACCTGACAATCTACCGGCAAGACATGTTCTCGAGGGAGAGGGCATCTTCGTAATGGAGGAGAACCGCGCCCTTTCGCAGGATATCAGACCCCTGCACATCGTCATCCTTAACCTCATGCCGGATAAGGTTACTACCGAGACGCAGCTTCTGCGCACACTTTCCAACACACCTATCCAGATCGACATCGA
Organism: Clostridiales bacterium; assembly: GCA_017451265.1. Lineage (GTDB taxonomy): Bacteria > Bacillota > Clostridia > Saccharofermentanales > Saccharofermentanaceae > Saccharofermentans. The sequence continues at coordinate 25,247 of JAFSPU010000014.1, read as the reverse complement.
TCTTTTAAGGATCTCTACACATGAGTCCAAGCACACAAGTGCCGAGCACATGCTCAAGTATTACGAGACTTTCGATGAGATCAAGGACCGTTTCTACGACGGCATGATCATCACCGGTGCTCCCGTGGAGCAGATGCCTTATGAGGAAGTCGATTACTGGGACGAGCTTTGCCAGATCATGGAGTGGAGCAAGACACATGTCTACTCCGTAATGCATATCTGCTGGGGCGCAATGGCAGGCCTCTACTACCATTACGGTATCCCCAAGTACGACCTTCCCGAGAAGTGCTTCGGCGTTTTCGAGCATTCAATGACGTGGTCCAAGCCCGTTAAGCTCTTCAGGGGCTTTAACGACGTCTTCTACGTGCCCCACTCACGTCACACTGAGATTAGAAGGGACGATATCGCCAAGATCTACGATCTGCGTATCCTCTCCGAGTCCCCCGAGAGCGGCGTCTATGCCGTATCGGACCGCAAGGGCAGAATGTTCTTCCTTACGGGCCACTCCGAGTACGACCGCTTCACTCTCGACAGCGAGTACAAGCGTGACCTGAACCTCGGCCGTCCCATCAAAAAGCCGATCAACTACTACAAGGACGATGATCCCGAAAAGGAGCCCGTAATGCTGTGGAGAGCTTCGGCTACGCTGCTCTTTGCCAACTGGCTTAACTATTACGTATACCAGGAGACTCCTTTCGACCTGTCTCTCGTTAACGAAGAGAAGAAGACCAAGATAGACCTGGAGGACACATGAGCACTGAAGGGACCGCAATAACCGGGGAACTCGTACGCGGCATGGCTCCCGTGAGGGACGACAGGTGCCACAAGAATGATTTCGGGCACCTGCTTATCATTGCGGGGTCCGAGTTCATGACGGGTGCGCTGCAGCTTTGCTGTGCTTCCGCTCTCAGAAGCGGTATCGGGCTTGTAACGGCTTTTTCCACGCGTGAGGCTCTCGTGCCTCTTAAGGCAAGTACACCCTGCGCTCTCACGGCTGCCTGGGAAGATAGCGTCACGGCGACATTGCGCAAGGCGGATGAGCTCATGAAGAAGGCATCAGCTGTCGCAATAGGCCCCGGCCTCGATGAGTCTGACCCCAGGTCCAAGGCTCTTGTGGAGGAAGTTCTTAATACCGCACATGCCCTCGTACTTGATGCGGGCGCACTCAATATCATCGCGAAGAACAGGGAGGAGCTGCTCCCCGTGCTTGCTTCCCGTAAAGCCCGCGGACTGCTGCCTGCAGTGCTCACGCCCCATATCGGCGAGATGAGAAGGCTTCTTAAGGGAGAGGTTACGCCTGAAGTGTGTGCCAAATTTGCGGTGGATAATGCGTGTCTTCTTGTGCTGAAAGATAATAAAACTCTGATATATACCCCGCACGACACATGGTATAGTATTCAGGGTGATAACAGCGGCATGGCGAAAGGCGGAAGCGGCGATGTTCTTACTGGACTTACGGCAGGCTTCCTTGCCCAGGGTGTAAAGCCCTGTAACGCAGGCGTGGCAGCGGTTTACATGCATTCCAAGGCAGGAGTGCTGGCGGCTGAAGCCTTAGGAAAGCGCTGTATGTTACCTACAGATGTAATAGGAACGCTCAGTCAGGTGTTCCGAGAGACAGGATGGTAAAGACTTAAGATGGGCATCATTGAAGACAAGGTTTTCTTTGACAGGACTTGTGTTGAGATAGACAAGTCTGCCCTTAAGCACAATATTCAGGAAATCAGACGCATCACGGATCCCAATGCGGATATCATGGCGGTAGTTAAGGCTGACGCATACGGTCACGGAGCGTATGAAGTAGCCAAGACGCTGCTTGATAACGGCGCGGACGGACTTTGCATTGCGACTATCGGTGAGGCTGTGCACCTTCGTCAGAGCGGGATCACATCCAGGCTTCTGATCCTCGGAGGCACCGACATCGAAAGCTATGAGGATGCTGTTCTTTATAACATCGACCTCGCCATCTACGACAAGGAGTCCGCAGTCGCGCTTTCCAATGAGGCTGTAAGGCAGGGAAGAGTATGTGATATCCACATCAAGCTTGATACAGGCATGGGCCGTATCGGTTTTCCTGCGGACGGATTCAAGAACGATGAGATCGTCGAGATTTGCAAGCTCCCCGGCATAAACCCCTACGGAATCTTCTCCCACTTCGCTGTGGCTGATACTGACGATGACGCTTATACCATGAGCCAGTTTGAGGCTTTCACGAGGGAAGTGGAGGACTTGAAGGCCAGAGGGATCGAATTTAAGAAGAGACATATCTGCAACAGCGCAGGTATCATGAGATTCCCGAATATGCACATGGATATGGTACGTGCGGGACTCATCCTGTACGGATATAAGCCCGCGGGATGCCCCGAAGGCTACACTGATATAGATCTTAAGCCCGTTATGACCTGGTATTCCAAGGTAGTACACGTAAAGACCATCCCCGAGGGAACGACTGTAAGCTACGGAAGGCACTTCACGGCCAAGCGTCCCACCAAGGTGGTTACGGTATCGGTAGGATATGCCGACGGACTTTCCAGACGCCTGAGCAACGGCTTCGAGCTTCTGGTTAACGGCCAGCGCCTCCCGATCATCGGCAACGTATGCATGGATATGTGCATGCTGGATGCCACCGACATGGCAGGAGAGATAAAAAAGGGCGATATCGTAACAATTTTCGGCAAGGGTAGACCTGCGGATGAGCTCGCGGATGCCCTCGGTACGATCAGTTACGAGATAACATGCGATGTCGGAAAAAGAGTGCAGAGAATTTTCACTGACTGATATATAATAAAGCGGTATTTGAGGAGAGGCGGTTCAACAATGACACCTGAACAGAGAAAAGAGCTCGAGTTATTCTCGGCAAGAATGAGAAGATGGATCATCGAGGGCGTTTATAACGCCAAGAGCGGACATCCCGGCGGATCGCTCTCCTGTACGGATATTATTTGCTATCTGTACAACATGGAGCTTAAGGTAGATCCCAAGAATCCTTCAGACCCCGAGCGCGACAGATTCGTTCTTTCCAAGGGACACTGCGCACCGGCTCTCTATTCAGCTTTGGGCCTTAAGGGCTTCTTCGATGTAAATGAGGTAAAGAACCTCCGTAAGATCGGCTCCTTCCTTCAGGGACATCCCTGTAAGGCGATCACACCCGGTATCGACATGTCGACGGGTTCACTCGGACAGGGCATCTCGACAGCAGTCGGAATGGCTCTTGCCGGTAAGGTAGACAAGAAATCATACCGCGTCTTCTCCATCCTCGGTGACGGAGAGATGCAGGAGGGCGAAGTATGGGAGGCTCTCATGAGCGCCGCTCACTACAAGCTCGACAATATCTGTGCTTTCCTCGATAACAACGGGCTTCAGATCGACGGTAAGGTCGACGATGTCATGAGCCTCGGCGATATTGAAGCCAAGGTTAAGGCATTCGGCTGGGAGACTGTCGTTATCGACGGACATAACTTCGATGAGATCGAGGGCGCTTTGAAGGCCTTCGAGGCTAACAAGGGTTCCGGCAAGCCGTTCTTCGTAATCGCCAAGACTCATAAGGGTAAGGGCGTTTCCTTCATGACGGATGATCCGGGCTGGCACGGCTGTGCTCCTAAGGAAGAACAATACAATATCGCTGTCGAAGAACTCGATGCGAAGATAGCAGAACTGGAGGGTTGATCCAATGGGCAAGATGGCAACAAGAGAGGCTTACGGAAGAACTCTTCAGGAGATCGGTTCCGACGAGAAGGTAGTAGTATTTGACGCAGATCTCGCAGGTTCCACCAACACAGGAAGATTCAAGAAGGATTTCCCCGAAAGATTCTTCGATATGGGTATCGCAGAGGCAAACATGGTAGCCTGTGCAGCTGGTATGGCTACATGCGGCAAGGTTGCATTCGTTTCCTCCTTCGCAATGTTTGCGACAGAGAGAGCATGCGAGCAGATCAGAAACTCCGTATGCTACCCTAACCTTAATGTAAAGGTATGCGCTTCACACGCAGGTATCACAGTAGGTGAGGACGGTGCTTCCCACCAGTGCCTCGAGGATCTTTCCATTATGAGATCTCTTCCTAACATGACAGTACTGTGCCCTGCAGATGCAGCATCTGCAAGAATGGCAGTTAAGGCTGCTTATGAGAATCCCGGACCTTTCTATGTAAGACTTGCGCGTCTCGCCACAGACTCCGTATACGGCGAGTTCGGCGAGGACGTTGACTTTACTTTGGGTAAGGCTCACATGGTTAAGGACGGAACAGACGTAACGATCATCGCCTGCGGTTACATGGTAGAGCAGGCAGTAGAGGCACTTAATATTCTCGAGAGCGAGGGTATCAACGCCAGACTTCTCGATATGCACACCATCAAGCCTATCGACAAGGAAGCGATCATAAAGGCTTCCCGCGAGACAGGCTGCATCGTAACATGCGAAGAGCACTCCATCATCGGAGGCCTCGGCAGCGCAGTTGCAGAGGTTCTTGTAGAGAATGCTCCCTGCCCGATGCTCCGCGTAGGCGTTAATGATGAGTTCGGCCGTTCCGGTACTCCTGCAGAGCTCATGGCTTACTATCATCTGACAGGCGCAGATATCGCTGACAAGGCTAAGCAGGCGATCGCATTAAAGAAGTAAGATGCCGTTATAACGGTTTATCCGGCTTATGACCCCGGGGTAGTATGTTGAAGACAGCCGCTCTTATTCTTTTTGTGATCATGTATATTGCAATGATCGCCAAGCCTAAGTTCCGTCCTGTGATCGCACTTACGGTCGCAGCGGTATTTGTCTGTCTCGGCATAGTTCCGTTCAGCGAACTTCCGTTTACCATTAACTGGAATGTTCTTATGATGATCTCGGGTACGATGATCATCGTCTATTACTTCATAGAATCACTGATGCCGAACCTTCTGGCGGATATGATCCTTAATAAATCCAAGAATGCGATGTGGGTAACGATACTGATGTCGCTTTTCGCGGGACTTATTAGTGCTTTCATAGATAATGTAGCTACGGTTCTCATGGTGGCTCCCGTAGGTCTTGCCGTGTGCAAGAAGCTCAAGATGAATCCCGTGGGAATGATACTGTCTATCGCGGTATCGTCGAACCTTCAGGGTGCAGCGACACTCGTAGGAGACACGACTTCCATCATGCTCGCGGCTTATGCCGACATGAACTTCATGGAGTTCTTCTGGATGGAGGGAAGACTCGGTATCTTCTTCGCAGTTGAGATAGGTGCGCTTGCTACAGTACCGATCATGATGATACTTTTCCGTAAGGACAGAGATCCGGTTTCTTCTGCAGACCGCACCAAGGTTAACGATTATGTTCCTACATGGATGCTTCTTATCATGGTTCTCGCGCTTATCATCGCTTCGTTTATTCCGAATACGCCGAACGCGATCAACGGTATTATCTGCATGTTCCTCGCGATGATCACGATGGGTATCGAGATTGCCAAGAACAAGGGTATCAAAGAAGCTAAGGACGCGATCCTCGAACTCGACTTCGAGACTCTCGGACTTCTTCTGGGATTGTTCATCGTTATCGGAGGCCTTACTCAGGTCGGAGTTATCGATGACTTCGCAGCTTTCATCGTTAAGGTAGGCGGAGACAATATCTTCCTTCTGTACACGATCATCGTGTGGGGATCGGTTATCATCTCCGCATTTGTAGATAACATTCCTTATGTTGCTACGATGCTTCCGGTACTCGCGGCAGTTACGGCTTCGCTCGGAGTCGAGCCGTATCTTCTGTACTTCGGACTTCTTTCCGGAGCGACACTCGGAGGTAATATCACTCCTATAGGTGCTTCGGCCAATATAGCAGCGACAGGTCTTCTTAAAAAGGAAGGATATGAAGTGTCCTTCAAGGACTTCATGAGGATAGGGGTTCCGTATACGCTCACGGCCGTGTTCGCAGGTTATGTATATCTCTGGATCGTATGGGGGTAAGCCGATACTAAAAGACTTCGTATCATGTTATACTCTTGTTTAAGGGTACTTGATATGAAACTCAAGAATTTACGTCTTACTCAGATTATCTATTCTCTGGTCGTTGCATTCGGCATTATTCTGTTGTCAATAATTATCTCCTTCGTTCTGCTTCGTTCGGTAAGGCGTACCACGGAAGACAAGATATCATATTTTATTTCCGCCGATGCTCATCAGATGGAGCTCAATGTAGACAGTTATCTTAACAATGTTCAGCGGGTAACGGCTTTGTTGTTCTCGGATAAGAATTATTATCTTTATGATGCTTCTGATCCGTCGTTGAGCGATTATGAGAAGATCCAAAGCGAGACGCTTATACTTAACAGGATCGTCGATCTTGGCATGATGAATAATTTCTGCGACTTCGGTATTGTCTATGCAAATGACAGCTCTACGGGCTGGATATCTCAGACTACGGGACAGATGTTTAAAGACAGCAGTATCTATTCGTATTTCTCTTCAGTCATTCCCGATGATAATCTTAAGCAGGATGCATGGCTGGTTAATGTTCTCGGGAACACGGACCGCATCTACTATGTTAAGAGACTTAATCCGAATGCGGTATGCGTTGTGTCTTTCTATATCTCAGAGCTTGAGAATGTTCTTGCCGTACCTAACGAGCTGTCCGACATGAGCGTCAGACTGGTAACTGAGGATGATTATGTTATCTATTCGACTGCTTCCGAAGAAACATCAACTGCCCTGAATCCCGAGCTTACACAGATCATAGGCGATAATGTCGGCATAACCGCGATCAACAACGATTACCTGATCACTTCCAACCGCTTGTCAAACGGCTGGAAGGTCGTGTGTTCGATGCCGTCTTCTTCTATCATGGCCGATCAGGTGGCTGCGACGAAGAATCTGATCATAGTAGTTTTGCTTATAACGGTGCTCGTCGTTCTTACTATGCTCCTCATAATGAGCAGACTTAATCATTCGGTTACCGATGTTGTGGAAGATCTTGATCATCAGGCAAAGAATGATCTGATGACGAATCTTCTGAACAAGAGCACATTCAGGCAATTAGCCGAGAACGACCTGTCAGCATTCAGTGGCAAACAGGCAATTGCTTTCCTTATGTTTGACCTTGATAACTTTAAAGAGGTCAACGATGCGGCGGGTCATAAATTCGGTGATGAAGTAATCAAGAGAATGGCGGATCTGCTAAGGGAAGTATTCGGTGAAGAAGAGGCTTTGATAGGCCGCATCGGCGGTGATGAATTCGCCGTCTATAAGTCGTATACGGATATCAGCCGCGATGAAGCAGAGAAGAGGATACACGATCTTACCATGAAGCTTTATGACAGGTTTGATATCAGGTTCAAGGAAGAGAATGAAAAGTTTCGACTCTCGATCTCAAGCGGAGTGCTCGTTACCGGTGCAGGCGATTATAAGTTTGACGATCTGTATCAGAAGACGGATGTTGCCCTTTATATATCGAAGCGTAACGGCAAGTCCAAGCCGACATTTATCTGAGGTAAAGCGAATGCGTAGACACATTAAGATTTTTTCTTCTTTGATGGCTGTGTTGATGTTTATGCTTCCCATAGCATCATGTTCTTCTGATGTGTCCAAGGTAAGGATAAGTGCCCCGGAGCAGTCGGCCGTTATCTCAATGTCATGGTGGGGAAACGACCCCAGACATGAGTACACTTTGCAGGGGTTGTCTTTATTCCAGGAGAATAATCCCGACATTATCGTTAACCATTCTTACGGTATATGGAACGGATATGAGAGAAGATATTTGATGCAGATGGCATCCCATAACAACTGCGATGTAATGCAGATCAATTATGCATGGCTATCAGAGTATTCCTCCGACGGTATGGGTTACTATGATATCAATCAGCTTTCAGAGTATATCGACCTGTCACAGTTTTCTCAGGAAGATCTCGCTACAGGAATGAGAAACGGACACCTTAATGCACTTCCCATAGCCTATAATACGATCTGTATGTTCTATAATGCTGATATGTTTGCCTCGTACGGACTTGATATACCGATGACGTGGGATGATCTGTTCGAGGCGGCAGATGTAATGAGCCGGGACGATATCTATGTGCTGGGTATGGTGAATAAGCACTTGTTCCTTCTTCTTAACGCATGGTTTGAACAGACCACGGGAAGAACGTTGTTTGATGATGAAGGAACCTACATAGGAACAACAGAAGATATATCGATGATCCTGGAATTCTACAAAGAACTTACAGACCGTAGGGTAATTATGCCTCTTTATAATTTCAATGTCAGTGACCTTGAAGACGGAAGGGTTGCAGGTACCGTCTGTTGGGCCAGCGATTCATTAAGATACTGTCAGCCTGCTATCGATGACGGAATGAATGTAGTAATAGGCGAGTATTTAAGGATCTCTTTGGACGATCAGAGCGAGTGGTATATCAAACCTGCGACGATGTATGCCATAAGCATTGACTGCAGGGACCCTGAAGCCTGCGGCAGACTGGTGAACTATCTTTTGAACGATCCGGAATTCGCGATCCTTCAGGGAACAGAGAAGGGAATTCCGGTAAGTGCGGCTGCCAGGCAGGCTCTTATCGATAACGGTTTGCTCGGCGGAATCGAATATGAGGCAGGAGAGTTTATATCGGATAATATAGCCAATATGAATCTTATTAATCCCATGCTGGAGAATGCGGATTTCCTGGATATCTTTAAGAATCTGAGCGATATGTATATCTATGATGAAGCTACTCTTGAAGAAACAGCGGCGCAGATCCAGCGAGAGCTTATGGCGCTCGCCGGCTGATCAACGCCCCGAGGGAGGCTCAGGCGGGGTCTGACCGTCGAAGCCTTCGGGTAAGTCGGGAGGAGTCTGGCCGTCGGAGCCCGGAAGTTCGGGACGTTCGCCGTTAAAGTCAGACGGCATCTGCCCGTCAAAGTCTGACATATCAGGCATTTGTCCGTCGGGCATCTGTCCGCCGGGGCCGCCGAATCCTCCGCCAAATCCCCCTAATCCCATGGATTGACCATAAATATAATCACCCAATGTGACATCTTGTGAAGAGGAGCCTGATGATATCGTGTATGTTTGCCCGACCTGAAGTTCAGGAGAGCTTATTAGAACACAGGAATAAGATGTCGACGGCGTAAAGTTTATGATCTCGTTGCCGGATGCATCCGTCACTGTTATCTCAGTTCCCGCGGATTGATTGCCTGTAGATACGAGGATGGATCCCTGGGTTGCTTCGGTCATATTCATTTCCATTCCCGATATGCCGGCCGCGATGATGGTACCGCCCGTTATAGTGCCTGTGCCTGCATAATCAAGAGAGCCGTTACCGGAATTCTCGGGACCGCTGACTGTTATATATCCGCCTGTGATCGTAAGATCACCATTCGAGTCGATACCGTCGCCGTAAGTCGTGATGCTGACAGTTCCTCCTGTGATATAGATCTGACAGGAAGAATCCGACATCATGGTGTCTCCCGATTCGCTGGATGCGTTGATGCCGTCATCGGAAGCTTCAAGGGTAATATCTCCTCCGTTAATTGTGATCGTATTTCCCTCGAGACCTTCTTTCGAACTTAATATATCGATTGTTCCGCCGTCTATCACAAGATCTGCGTCGCACCTGATAGCGTCATCGCCCGAATTGATGGTGAATGTTCCGTCTGATATAGCTATAAGATCGTTCGCCTGTAAAGCGTCGCCTGTCGAATCAATCTCATATTCTCCGCTTGTTATGACAAGATCGTCTTTGCCTACAATACCGTGATCACAAGAGCTTATGATCAGGATTCCTTCTCCGTTAAGAGTAAGGTCTGACTTCGAGAATATGACACCGTCGATATTGGATTCTTCGTCGGCTTCGAATCCTGTTACGTTGGTAAGTGTGTTTACGCTTCCTTGTGCTGTGGTGATAAAGACTTTGTCCGCATTCTTAACATAGATTGCCGCTGATGAAGCAGAGGAAATTGAGCATCCGTCCAGAATGAGCTGCACTTTATCCTCGTCGCCTGCGTCTATTATTATCGATCCGTCTTCCAAAGTTCCCTGTACGATATATGTTCCTTCTTCCGTGATAGTGACGGAATCGGAAGTCAATGATATCAGCACGGCGTCTGATTCGTCATAATCGGTCTCGAAGTCGCGGTCTGAATACAGATCTTCGGAAGAGATCTGTGTTGTCTCAGTTACGGTATTATCTGCTGTTAAAGAAGCTTCTGCACATCCTGTCATAAGAAGGACAAGTGCTATGAATAATGCTATGGTTCTGATCTTTTTCATGGTCGTGATCCCCTTTCCTTGTTAAAGCTGTGCCGATGATTCGGTAAGCTGCGATACGCATACGGCGATGGGAAGATTACCGTTACGCACTCTTAATTTGTCGATGAAATCCTTTTCACTCATCCCGTTTTTGAGTGTGAATGTGTACTTTAAGCGGAACAGGCTTCCCATGTCGGAGGTCTTTACGCTTATAAGCTTTCTTTCCGATGTGTACTTGTCGAAAATCTCGTCAAAGACGCCTTCATAGTCCAGGTCTTCCGGGATTGTGATGTGAAGCTCTTTCTCGTCCTTGCTGTCGCCGAAGCCCGTGACCTTAAGAAGCATCATGGCGACGCAGATTATTGCCGTGAAGATGCCTGCGTATACGAAATATCCCATACCGCAGATAAGACCGGTTGCCATCGCCAGGAATACGGCGGTTATCTCGCGGGCAGTGCCGGGAGCGGATCTGAAGCGAACCAGACTGAAGGTGCCTGCCACGGCGACTCCTGCTCCGATGCTGCCGTTGACCATCATGATGACGACACTGACAAGAGCGGGAAGCAAAGCCAGTGTCGCGAGAAAAGATCTGCTCGTCTTCGTCTTGAACATGTAAGAGGCTGCGATAACTATGCCGAGCCCGAGTGCGACTGCAATGTATATAATAAAATCCGTAGTGTTAAGCATAAAGAAGTCCTCCTTCGATTGTTGCTACGCGGGATGCTTTTCTGATCTTGTTCTCGTAGTAGGAACCGTACTTCGAGAATGATGTCCGCGCGATGTCGTTTTCGCTTAGGAATTTCGTAAGATACAAAGGGATGGCGCCTGATGTCTTAAGTTCTAGAAGTGTGCACCCCGGAGAGATTATCCTGTCACCGTACACGCCTTCGGTAAGCGATATGTCGCAGGTCCTGCCCAAGATCTTCTCGTCCATCGTAAGTCTTAGACCGCTTCCGTCCGTCGCGTAGTATGATTCGCGCTCGTAGGCAAGGAAGCAGGAAGGTCTTAAATCCTTATATAATCTTCTGAAGTACTCGATCTCGTCTGCTATCTGCGAGATATAAGGTTGAGGGGAGGTGCCCTCGAGCCAGCCTTCCGCCTGATATTCTCTAACAGCCGTTCTTCTTTTGTAGACGATGCCCATGTATTTTTTCTTGATCTCTACATACACGTTGTCATTCTCTGTGACCTTGCTGTAGGATCTGACGCGAAGCTTCTCCTTATAAACGGGCTTCTCGAGAGACTTTCTTATGAGAGCGTAATCCGGAGTATCGTAGTAAACGTTTCTTATAGTCGTCCTTCCGTACTCGTCGAGCTTCATGTGTCCGTCAAGAACTTCGAGAAGCTTGGCCTTCGAGGATACGTCGAGCAGGTATTTATATTCATATCTTTTGAAAACATCAATGTGACTCATCTCATGTTCCTCCTGTTGTTGAGCATATCTTACAGGGCGAACTTAAAACGAAACTTAAAGAATGAAAAGAAATCGACAATTATGTATACTGTTGAAGTGGGGATTCAAAAACGTATTCCCATAAGGTTCTTGTTTAAGGGAAGGGATAGATTATGAAGAGATGTGATTACTGCGGAAATTCAAGTGAAGACAATACAAGGTTCTGCTCACACTGCGGATCCAAGTTCCCGGAGCAGGTAGAGCAGCCCGCCGCCCAGCCTGCACAGCAGTATGCTGCTCCGTCTGATAATGTTTATCAGACGACATATCAGCCTACATACCAGACGGCGGCTCCCACTTATGATCAGTCTGTTTATAACCCCGTTATGATGGGTAATGATTATCCTACGACCAGCGGACTTGCCGTCGCAGGTTTCGTTGTGTCTTTGATATCCATATTCTGCTGCGGTTTCACTGCGATCATCGGACTTATCCTTTCTATTGCGGGTCTCATTTCAGCTTCCAAGAAGAATAAGAAGGGCATGGGATTCGCCATCGCAGGACTTGTTATATCGGGTCTTCTTACATTATTTATCGCAGTCGAGGCTGCAGTCTGCTGGCCCGCTATTCAGGCAGCTTCCGAGAAAACCAAGAATGGTGACTTCGCAGAGTTCATGGAAAACTTCACAGAAGAGCTCGATAACCTGGAAGAGCACTACGAGAATAACGGACGTATTGAGATCGACAACGAATGGACAGATTTCGAAGTAGATGATGATATGTCATGCATCACAATTGAATATGAAGACGGCATTCCGGATGACTTCGAGTTCTTCAACTCTAACTTCGATGAGATCTGTGATGCTCTTGAGGATGAGCTTTATACCACTGATAATTTCGGCCAGACGGTCAGATTCGACAGGGAGACATTCAGAAAACTTGTAACCTTCCAGTTCATAAGTGCTGCTGAGTACGAGAATATGGGTCTTACCAGAAATCAGCTTTCCAATACTCTGGCTTATCTTGCAGTTTTGTCGTTCGAGATGCATAACGACAATTTCGAGCCCGAGACTGCTATCTATTATGAGCGCAGCAACTCTTATGAGTATTACGGCCCGCTTGATGACAATAACATCGGCCATGCGGTAATCGTATTCACAGACGGCACCAATAACTATGAATTTGATGATGCCATGTGCGGCGATGAGATCTGCTGGGCATATGACTTCGGCGAGCCTGAGGTATTCAGACTCGGTTTGGATTCCGATTCTCTCGATGAGTATCCTGCAACAGGATTCATTGATGCCGCCGAATATGCTTATTCGATCATCGATCCGCTGATCAGATAAATGTAACATTTCCTGACGGTTGACACTTCGGGGAACCGCGTTTATAATCGTTAGGCTATTTATGCGAAAGTATGCTTATGCATAAGAAAGATATGGAGGAATAGCGATATGAAGATGACATATCAGCCTAAGAAGAGGCAGAGAGCTAAGGTTCACGGTTTCCGTGCAAGAATGGCTACTCGTGACGGTCGCGATGTTCTTAAGAGAAGAAGACTTAAGGGCAGAAAGAAGCTTGCAGCGTAAGGATCACGGCTGTGGTCCTTTTTCGTTATTGTGAAAGGGGCGTTAATTGAAGGCTTTACCCTTAAGATTCAATTATGAATTCTCAAGAGTGTATCGCCGCGCCGCATTCGCAACGGGACGGATACTGACGGTTCACGTCTTCAACCGTCCCAAAGGTTTAAAACATAACAATACACGCATACCCGAAGACCTTTTAAGAGTAGGGTTCTGTGCCTCCAAAAAGCAGATGGGCGCAGTGGGCAGAAACAGAGCAAGACGCCTTATGCGCGAGGCCTATCGACACCTCGAACCGCGGATACGCGAAGGAAATGATATTGTTATTACATTACGTAATGTCGATGAACTGCCGTCTTATGCGGAAGTATCCGCCGAGATGGAGGTTCTTATGTCCAGACTTAAGGTATTAATGCCCGGAGCAGTCGAGAATGAGAAGAGCGATGATCAAAGCCGTCAGGTTTTATCAGAAGAACATCTCTCCTAACATGCAGTCTTACTGCAAGTATCAGCCAACCTGCTCGGAATATATGATAGGATGTCTGGAGAATCACGGAGTAGTCAAAGGACTTCCAATGGGGGTATGGCGTATTTTACGCTGTAATCCTTTCTCGAAGGGCGGCTACGATCCGGTTCCAACCAAGGAGAAGAGATAGATTATGTCATTACTCTACACATTTTTCGGATGGCTCACGAGGATCCTGTTCGGTTTCTTCGGCAACTACGGTATGGCCATCATCATGCTTACGATCATTATCAGAGCAGCCCTGATCCCTCTTAATATCACTTCTCAGAAGTCGATGATCAAGATGCAGGCTCTCTCCGGAAAGACAGCCGAGCTTCAGCGCAAGTACGGCGACGATAAGCAGAAGTACCAGGAAGAGGTAATGAAGCTTCAGCAGGAAAACGGAGCCATGGGCTTCTCCGGCTGTATCCTTCCTTTCATTCAGATCTTCCTTATCTGGCCTATCTACCGTATCGTATCCGGACCATTGATCTACCTGTCACAGGTACCTAAGGAGAAGGTTCAGGCTATGATCGATCTGGCAAACTCGGAAGGCCTCAACACAAGCAAGAGACTTACGGCTGAACTGCATATCCCTCTTATCGAGATACTTACAAATAACAGTGATTTCTTAAGCGAGTGTATCAAGAAGGGCTACATCGGTATGGGTCAGCTTCTTGATCTGCACTTCCTTGGCATGGATCTTACAAAGACACCTGCATGGAATCCTGTTACGATCATCTCCGATCCCAAGACATATCTGCCTTTGCTGTTATTCCCGATCCTTGTTATCCTCACCAATATCTTCTCCATGAGGATGGCAACATGGCTCAAGCCCGGATATAAGGAGCAGCAGGAGGCCAAGAAGAGAGAGAAGATGAATCCTGCAAGACAGGGTCAGACTCCTACAGACCAGGCTGAGATGACAACCAAGATGATGACGTGGATGATGCCGCTGCTTATGCTCTTCACGACATTCACTCTTCCTGCCGCAATGGGTCTGTACTGGGTAGTCGGCGGACTTATGGGTATCCTTACTCAGGTGCTGACATACTTCATGTTTACGAAGCCCTATGAGCAGAAGAAGCTCGAGATGGAACAGAAGAAGGCCGCCGTGTTCAAGAAGGACCACTCACAGGATGAGGGTAAGAACAACGGCAAGAAGAATAAGAAGAAAAAGTAATAGCAGGAGGCTAGGTGGACAATATGGAAAAGTCAATCGTTAAGACAGGCAAGACTGTTGAGGAAGCAAAGGCTGCAGCTCTCGAGGAGCTCGGTGTTTCTGAAGATCAGGCTACTATAGAAGTAATCAATGAGAGCGAGGGCGGTTTCCTCGGACTCGGCAAGCAGGCTGAGGTTAAGGTTACAGCTAATGTCGAAGAGACTGAAGAGGAAGTCGTTTACTACGGTGACGACGAGAACTATGAGGGTGATGCCGTAAGTGAGGCTGAGGACGCAGCTGTTTCTTTCGTAGCTGAGGTTCTTTCCGGCATCGGTATTCACGGCAACATGGATTCCTACAGAGAGGACGACACCATTTACATCTCCGTTTCCGGCGGTGACTGCGGTTCCGCTATCGGACGCCATGGTGAGACTCTCGAGGCTATCACATACATGACAAATCTTATCGCCAACAAGCACAGCGATGAGAGAGTACACGTTCATCTCGATGTAGGCGGTTACAGAAAGCACAGAGAGAGGATCATCGAAGGCCTCGCTGACCGTGCTGCCAACAAGGCTCTGCGTTACGGCAAGCCCGTTGCAATGGAGCCCATGAACCCTGCTGAGAGAAGAATGGTTCATTCCTATCTGCAGAATGTTGAGGGTGTAACAACTCATTCTGAGGGCGACGAGTCCGACAGACACGTAATCGTTTCACCTGTTGCCGCACAGGCATAAGGCGCATCCATGGAGCCTTTCTGTGCCTTATCTACGCCGGCGGGTGTATCCGGCATCGCAGTGATAAGGGCATCGGGCGAAGGCGTATCCTTAAAGGCTTCCAAGGCCGTAAAGGTACTTCGTACGACCGGTGAAAGAACAGATGCGGCTCTTGAGTCCCTCGGAGGCTATGAATCCTGTTACGCAAGATTCATCGACCCTTCCACGGGCAATACAGTTGACGATGTTGTGGTGACTGTTTTTAAGGCACCGCATTCATATACCGGTGAAGACATGATAGAGATCTCCTGTCACGGCGGTCAGGCCGTAAGACAGGAGATTTTGCGTGTATTAAATTCTCTCGGGATCAGACCCGCGGCTCCGGGTGAGTTTACTAAGACTGCCTTCATTAACGGCAAGATGGACCTTACCGAGGCAGAGGCTGTCATGAATATCATAAGCGCCGATTCATCCCGCGCGCTTGAGGCCTCGAACACCCAGCTCATGGGAAGGCTCAGGGAGCGCATCGCAGGTGCCGAGGACAGGCTTTATGAGGCCCTCTCCGGTATTGAGATGATGATAGAGTTCCCCGAGCATGACGACACCCCCGAGAACACGAAACGCATTGAGGACATGATCACGGCAGTGCGCGCGGAACTTCTGGGACTCGCCGAGAGCTACGGCAGAGGCAGGCTTCTTACGGAGCGCATGAAAATCGCGATCTTAGGCCTTCCCAACAGCGGCAAGAGTACACTGCTTAATTTCCTTGCGGGCTTCGACCGCGCCATAGTTACCGATGTGCCCGGCACCACGAGGGATACGCTGGAGTTCAATACTGAGATAGAAGGCATCCCGGTTACTTTCGTCGATACCGCAGGCATAAGGGAGACTGACGACAGAATTGAGGCCATGGGCGTCAAGCTCGCCATAACCGCAGCGGCCGAGGCCGACCTCGTGCTGTACCTGATCGCTCCCGATGCACCCCTTGAGAGCATAAAGGAGACTGTAAGTGCTCTGGATTCTTCCAAGGTACGAGTGCTTTTCACCAAGAGCGACAAGGGGGAGAACCCTCTTAAGGAGCAGATTGAAGATGAGCTTAAAGCTCAGGGTGTGACGGGTTTCGCTTCAGTCTCGGTCAAGGAGGAGATCAACACGGGCCTTATCGGGCAGTTCGTTAAGGACGCTTACGAGAAGGCGGGCGGTATCAGTGCGAGCGACATCACAGTCTTAAGCTCGAGGCACGCGGATCTTTTGAGAAGTGCCGTGCAGAAGCTGGGCGAGGCTGAAGGCATATTAAGAGATGGTCTCGGCGTCGATGTGTGCTCGCAGGTTATAAGAGCAGCGCTGGAAGACAGCGGACAGATCACGGGACGCACGGTCTCGGACGAACTCGTGGAGAACATCTTCTCCAGATTTTGCATAGGCAAGTAACATGGACATAAACGAAGCACTTAAAACAGAACATGCATATGAAGCGGGCGCGTACGACGTCGCTGTAGTAGGAGCAGGACACGCGGGCTGCGAGGCAGCGCACGCCTGTGCCGTGATGGGACTTAAGACGATACTGTTCACGCTCCATCTCGATTCGCTCGCAAACCTTCCCTGTAACCCGTCTATCGGCGGCACTGCCAAGGGACAGATTGTGCGTGAGGTGGATGCCCTGGGCGGAGTCATGGGCAAGGTCGCAGATGACTGCCTTATACAGATGCGCATGCTTAACAGGACCAAGGGCCCCGCAGTGCATTCTCCGCGCGCCCAGATGGACAGGAGCAGATACTCCGTTGCCATGAAGAGCCTCCTCGAGGATACGGAGAACCTCGATATCAGACAGGCTCATATAACCGCCCTGCTTGCGTCGCAGGAGGCTGACGGCAGATATAAAGTATCCGGTGTCATGACGGAGAGCAAGGCCGTGTATAAAGCCAAAGCCGTCGTTATCTGCTCGGGTACATACATGGAGTCCAGAACGATAAGGGGCGAGGTAATAATCGAGTCCGGTCCGGACGGCCTGCCGAGGTCCACGGGTCTTTCGAAGTCTTTAAGCGAGCTCGGTATCCCGGTTCTAAGATTCAAGACGGGAACCCCCGTAAGAGTTAATGCTAACAGCATCGACTTTTCCAAGATGCAGATCCAGGATGGTGAGACAGACTGTCCGCCGTTCTCTTTCGACAACGAGATGAAGGGCAGGACTGTGCCTTCCGAGCAGACTCCGTGCTACTCCGTGTGGACTTCCGACGAGACCCGCGAGGTCATCTTCGACAACATGGACAGGTCGCCCCTGTACAGCGGCGTCATCAAGGGCACGGGCCCCAGGTACTGCCCCTCTATCGAAGACAAGTTCGTGAAGTTCAAGGATAAGACAAGACATCAGATCTTTATCGAGCCCATGGGCAGCAACACAAAGGAGATGTACCTTCAGGGTTTCTCCACGTCCCTTCCCGAGGAAGTTCAGGTGCGCATGGTGCATTCGCTCCCCGGTCTTGAGAACGCCATGATCCAAAGGAGCGCATACGCCATTGAGTATGACCTGATCGAGCCCACTACGCTGAAGTCCTCGCTGGAGTCCAAGATAGTATCAGGACTATTCACGGCAGGACAGATTAACGGCTCTTCCGGTTATGAGGAGGCAGCGGGCCAGGGCATAGTCGCAGGCATTAACGCAGGCCGCTTTGTCCAGGGTAAGGACGCGATTATCATTGACCGCTCGCAGGGCTATATCGGCGTGCTTGTCGATGACCTCGTCACCAAGGGCACGAACGAGCCCTACAGGATGATGACCTCCCGTGCGGAGTACAGGCTCTTCTTAAGATACGACAACGCCGACAAGAGACTTACGCCGATAGGCTACGAGGCAGGACTAATAAGCGAGGAACGCTACGAGGCGTTCAAGCGCAAGTATGAGGCTGTGGCGGCGGAATACGAAAGACTGAATAAGACTTTTACGGGCCCGACTCCCGAGCTCGTCGCAATACTTGAGAGCGTGGACCAGGTGCCGCCCTCTTCCGGTGTTTCCATGGCGGAGCTCATAAGGCGCCCCGGAGTCACCTACGACATGCTCGCGCCCGTCGACAAGGGCAGGCCCGAACTTACTCCCGACATCACGCGTGAAGTCGAGACCGACATAAAGTATGAAGGCTACCTTAAGCTTGAGGAGGAGAAGATAAACAAGTTCAGCAAGCTCGAGAAGAAAGTGCTGCCTTCCGATATCGATTACTCGAAGATCTCCGGCTTAAGACTCGAGGCCAGGCAGAAGCTCGACAGCATGAAGCCCGTAAGTCTCGGTCAGGCGTCAAGAATATCGGGAGTATCTCCTGCCGATATCTCGGTACTCCTTGTTTATCTCGAGACCTTGAAAGGGGAAGGCAATGTCTGAGGTAATTAGAAATCTCGTAAAAGAATACAGCGACAGGGAGGAGATCGGGCTTACCGATGCCCAGCTGTCTGCTCTTGAACAGTACGCTTCGATGCTCGTTAAGACCAACGAGGTGATGAACCTCACCAACATCACAGACGACGAGGGCATCGCCGTAAGGCACTTCATCGATTCTCTCACACTGGTCCCTTATATCAGGGAGGAGCAAAAGCAAGCCGGCCGCCGTGAGCTTTCCGTGATAGACGTGGGTACAGGCGCAGGCTTCCCGGGACTCGTGCTTAAGATCGCAATGCCGGAGCTTCGCCTGACGCTTCTGGATTCGCTTAATAAGCGCCTTAACTTCTTAAATGAGGTCAGTACCGCACTGGGACTTAAGGACGTGCGTACGGTACACGGCAGAGCCGAAGATGCGGGCCGTGACGCGAAGCTGCGCGAGAAGTATGACATCTCGTGCGCCAGAGCCGTGGCAGCCTTGCCCGTGCTTTGCGAGTACTGCCTTCCTTTCGTAAAGCCGGAAGGAGCCTTTCTCGCCATGAAGGGCAATGTGGATGAGGAGGAGCAGGCTTCTTCGAAAGCAATCTTGGTCCTCGGGGGAAAGAAGGAGAAGACCGATAAGTTCCTTCTGCCCGGAACCGACATGAACAGGTCTGTTGTAGTCGTCAGGAAGATCCGCCCGACTCCCAAGGGATATCCCAGACAGGCAGGAAAGCCCTCCAAGAACCCTCTGTAATAATTCCGCGCTATATTATAATATTTTTTATATTTATAGTAATTATAAGTATAAGTTATGTTATAATTACGGGGTATGAATTGTGGCGGCTTCGGGCCGTCAAACGCGGAGGACAAGATGGCAGATAACGATAAGTCCAAGGAATTACGTAAGCTTCAGGAAGAGGAGATGGACCTGGCGTTCCGCTCCGAGCAGACTACTATAGTTCCTGTTGACCTTGAGCAGGAGATGAAGAAGTCGTTTATCGACTATGCGATGTCGGTTATTTCCGACCGTGCTCTCCCCGATGTAAGAGACGGCCTGAAGCCCGTTCAGAGAAGAATTCTCTACTCCATGTATACACAGGGTTTTACACCCGATAAGCCTTACCGTAAGTGCGCTACCACGATCGGTGACGTTCTCGGACGTTTCCATCCTCACGGTGACGCATCTGTTTACGACGCGCTCGTAAGACTGGCGCAGGATTTCTCACTGAGACATCCCCTCGTAGACGGCCACGGTAACTTCGGTTCCATCGACGGTGACCCGCCGGCTGCTTACCGTTATACGGAGGCCAGACTTGCCAAGGTTGCCCTGGAGATGATGACTGATATCAAGAAGGGCATCGAGTTCCGTCCTAACTTCGACGAGCACGAGTTCGAGCCTGTGGCACTGCCTTCCAGATTCCCTAACCTTCTTGTTAACGGTTCCGTAGGTATCGCCGTAGGTATGGCTACAAATATCCCTCCCCATAACATGGGTGAGGTCATCGACGGCGTTGTAATGATGCTTGATAACCCTGAGGTAACTCTTGATGAGCTCCTTACAGTTGTTAAGGGCCCTGACTTCCCTACGGGAGGAGCTATCCTCGGCACTGCAGGTATCCGTGAAGCATATGCCACAGGACGCGGCAGGATCATGGTAAGAGCCCATGCCGATATCGAAGAGTTCGGCAGCGGCAGACAGAGGATCATCATCCACGATCTTCCTTTCGCAGTTAACAAGGCGCGTCTCATCGAGAGAATGGCTGACCTCGTTAAGGAGAAGAAGGTAGAGGGTATTTCAGGTCTGCGTGACGAGTCCGACCGTAATGAGATGGTCCGTATCGTTATCGAGATCAAGAAGGAAGCTAACCCTGAGGTAGTACTTAACCAGCTTTATAAGAACTGCGCGCTGCAGGATGCATGCTGTGCCAATATGATCGCGCTCGTTCCCGATAAGGACGGCAAGCTTGAGCCTAAGACGATCACGCTTTTCGATGCTCTCAGATACTATATCGAGCACCAGGAGAACGTAGTTACCAAGAGAACTGAATATGACCTCGAGCAGGCTCTGGGCAAGAGACATATCGATGAAGGCTTGCTCCTTGCCATCGACCATATCGATGAGATCATCAACATCATCAGAGCGAGCAGAACCGAGGCTGATGCCAAGGCCAAGATGTGCGAGAGATTCGGCTTCTCTGACAAGCAGGCACAGCACATCGTAGACATGAGACTCGGACGTCTCACAGGACTCGAGAGAGAAAAGCTCGAGGCTGATATCAAGTCATTGGACGAAGCTATCGCAGGCTACCAGCTCATCCTGAGCGATAATGGTGTTCTCCATGAGACTATCAAGAAGGAGATCCTGGAGATCAAGCGTAAGTTCGCTACTCCCCGTGTCACTGAGATCATCAACGGTGCTTTCGAGGATGTGGATGACGAGTCACTGATCCAGGAAGAGAACATCGTTGTTACTCTTACTCACTTCGGTTACATCAAGCGTCAGCGTATCGATGTATACAAGAGCCAGCACAGAGGCGGCCGCGGTATATCCGGTCAGGGAAGACGTGAGGAGGACTATGTTGAGAAGATCTTAACGACTACTACTCATAAGTTCCTTCTGTGCTTCACCAACACGGGGCGCGTATTTAAGATCAAGGGTTATAAGATCCCTGAGACCGCTTCCAGAAGTGCGAAGGGTACAGCTCTTGTTAACCTTCTTAACCTCGGTGAGGGCGAGAGGATCAGGAACATTATTCCTGCAGACAACCTCGATGAGGAAGAGGTAAATCTCACCATCGTAACCCGCAAGGGAATCATTAAGAGAACACCTCTTTCAAGCTACAAGAACATCAACAAGAATGGTCTTATCGCCGTTAAGCTTCGTGATGATGACAGAGTTGTCGATATCGCAATGACGGCTCCGGGACAGGAAGTTATCGTTGTTTCCTCCTCCGGTAAGGCTATCAGATTTAATACCGACGATGTAAGAGAGACAGGACGTAACTCTTCCGGTGTACGTGCCATGAACCTTACAGACGATGACAAGGTTGTAGGCATGGTTCCTGTTACCGAGGGCGGCGAGTTGCTCGTTATCTCCGAGAAGGGTATGGGTAAGAGATCTTCTGTTGAGGAGTACCGTCAGCAGAACAGAGGCGGTAAGGGTCTCATCACTTATAAGATCAGTGATAAGACAGGACCTCTCATCGGATGTACTCTCGTAGATGATTCGCTCGATCTTCTCATGATCACCGATACAGGTATGATCATCCGTGTAGCTACAACGGAAATCCCTACATTGTCACGTGCGACATCGGGTGTTAAGCTCATGAGATCAAACGGCGCTTCAGTAGTTGACTTCACAGTAACTGAGCATGAAGAGCCTGAGGAAGAAGAACAGACGGAAGAGGAAGCTGATGCATAAGAATCGTAAGACAGGCAAGATCATCAGTTCATTGCTGACGGTGCTGATCGCTGCGGCATGTGTTATCCCGTTTACGGGTGCAGGCCGCGTACAGGCTGTTGTTAACCAGCCTGATATCACGATCACTCCCATCGATGATATTAACTGTGCATCTTACTGTGTATATGACTTCACGGCCGATGAGATCTTAATGGAGCGTCAGTCTCATAACAGGATCTATCCCGCTTCAATGACGAAGATAATGACGTTCCAGTTAGGACTTGATTATCTGGATTCCGATGCATATGTAACCTGTTCGGAGAATGCGATCAACAGCGTCGCTTCAGACTCCACCATGATGTACCTGTGTGTCGGCGAAGAGATCAAGGTGTCGGAGCTGTATTACGGCTTGATGCTTCCTTCAGGTAACGATGCTGCGAATGTTATCGGTGAGTCGGTTATCAACGCTTTGTTCGAGAATTATCCTGTAGGCGGACCTACGGGACCTGACGGAGTTAATGCCCAGTATTTCGTAGATGCCCTTGGAGTCTCTGCGGAAGAGATCCTGGCATCATATCCGCTGTCTGCGTTTGCTGAGCTGATGACGCTCCGTGCGCGTAATCTCGGATGTACAGGAACGCATTTCTCCAATGCTCACGGATATCACAGTGATGATCATTACACCACGGCTTTTGACCTGTGCATCATGATGGCGAATGCCACACGTAATCCTGATTTCAATACTGTTATCAGTTCTCCTACGCACGTATTCCAGGCTACTAACTGCCACCCTTATGACGGTTGGTCTACTGTAAGAAATACAAACCAGATCCTTATGGATCCCTGGATGACTTCCAAGACTGCAGACGGTGAGGATACACATATCGCTGCGTTTATCGGAGGTAAGACTGGTACTACATCCGTAGCCGGTACGGGAATGACTACTTACAGCGTAAACGAGAACGGACATGAGCTCATGATCGCTGTTTGCGGTATTCCCTATGAGGAATCGACCAATCAGACAAGATATGTAACGTCAGCAGTTGCTTACGGAAACTACGCATGCTGGAATTCAGATCCCGTAACTGTAGTACCCGGTACGCTCGGCGATTATCAGAGATTCAACTGGACAGCTGATGAGTATCCCGTTCTGGATACTGTCATTGCTCCTTTCGATGCAGTAGTTGAACCTATAGAAACTGAACCGCTTGAAAGCGGGCAGGAGGAACTGCCTCCGGGAGAGACTGCGGGTGAAGTAATCATCGGCGATGCGGGTGATCCTGAAGTATCTCCTGTCGGAGATGACTCTGCACTCGGCGGATTCTTCGAGACCCGTGTGGGTAAGTTCATATCGCTTAACCCCGGTGTATCCGTATTCATCGCGGTATTGATAATAACGATCATCGTACTTGTTGTTATCCTGATTACCAGAAGTATTAAGTATTCAAGGCCGAAGAGACGTAAGACTTCGGTCAGGGGTTATCAGGGTAAGGGTCCGACCTTCCAGTGATATAAAGTAAATGAATAAGAATAAGCGCCCTTTGCGGGGCGCTTATTTGTTTGCGGGTAAGGGAAGAATGCGGGCATAAAAAACGGGCTGCATCTGCAGCCCGTTCGAAAGTTCATTGATACTTGTTATCAGAGACCTTCTACGCTTACGATTGCCTCGTGGATGTTGTTGTAAGAAGCCTGGAGGAGTGCCTTCTCTGCATCGCTCAGCTCCATCTCAACAATGCTCTCAACACCGCCTGCACCGATCATGATCGGAACATTGAGTGTTACGTCGGACATACCGTACTCGCCGTTAAGCTTTGTGGATACTGTACGGATTGTGTGCTTGTCCATGAGCAGGGACTCGAGGAGAGTTGTTACGGAAACAGCAACACCGTTGAATGTAGCGCCCTTGAGCTTGATGATCTGTGCGCCGGAAGACTTTGTCTGCTCAACGAGATCAATCTTATCCTGCTCAGAGAGAGGCTTGCCGATGATTCTTGCATACTCTTCTACAGGTACGCCTGCAACGTGTGTGCGGCTCCATGCAGCGAACTGTGTCTCACCGTGCTCACCGAGGATGTAACCGTGTACGTTACGTGCATCAACGTTGAGGTGCTGTGAGAGCAGCCATCTGAAACGAGCGGAGTCGAGATTTGTACCGGAACCGATGATTCTTGAAGAAGGAAGACCGGTCCACTCTGTAACCTTGTAAGTAACAACATCGCAAGGATTGGATACTACGAGGATAACACCCTTGTTGTAGTACTTCATGATGCTGTCTGTGATTGTGTGAGCGAGCTTAACGTTCTTCTTTGCAAGATCGATTCTTGTCTCGCCGGGCTTTCTAGGAATACCTGCTGTGATGATGATAACGTCAGCATCCTTAACCTCATCATAGTCACCGCTGTGGATGTCCATCTGGCCGAGGAAAGGGAGACCGTGGCTGATATCAAGAGCCTCACCAAGTGCCTTGTCCTTGTTTACGTCGATAAGAACGAGCTCAGAGCAGAGCTGCTTCATCGAGATTGCGAATGCGATTGTCGCACCGACTGCGCCTGCACCGATAATGCAGACCTTAGATCCTTCACTGATCTTACTCATGGAAGATACCCCCGTTAGTAGATAATAGATTTATATTTGTAATACGCGAACGCGCATTTGCAAAGCGCAGAAAAACTGCATAGAGAATATATCAGACTTTCTCCAATAAATAAAGAACATGTATATAAAATATAAAGAATATTCACATAAGAATTTAGTGCGATAAAGCAATAGAAAAACCTAAAAAAACCTTTCTAAAAAAAGTTGAAAATTCCGCTTGACAATGAGGTAAGTGCGTTGTATTCTTTGTAGGCACTTCGCGAGAGGGAAACACAAAAAACGAACTCTTCCGAAGGGGCGCGGATCTTGAAAATTGAATAGAATGCAGAACTTAAAAACAACGAGC
>JAFSPU010000013.1 GCA_017451265.1 Clostridiales bacterium | reverse complement strand
TCTTCCTCATCTTCAACATCTTCAGAATCTTCAAGACTTACGCTCCATACTATTCTGGCGTAGCGTGTGAGGAACTCATAGAAGTCTCCGAGGTTAATCGTATAAAGATCTGTGCCGTCGTCTGAAGCAGCGATAACAGTCGTGATTATCTTTCCTTCATCCGTCTCTTCGACACCGATAAACTCGATCTCATAATCCTCAGCCGAATCTCTTCTGTCGGCAGTATCATCAGCAATTGCTTCTGCTACTGCTTCATAGAATGCATCGGCATCCGTAAACATCATCTCAGGTGTAAGCATCTGACCTGTATAAAGATCATACGTTACATATTCTGTGATCTCATTTAAGACATCATCTTCCTGAGTCGTCTCATAGTGCATTACAACGGCGAGTATTCTGCCATTAAAATAATAATCATAATTAACAGACACTGTAATAGTATCAGGAACAGTATCCGGATCCAGCCCGTATGCGGCGTACTGTTCATTAACGGTTCTGTTATAGATGCCTTCAGCTTCCATATAGAAAGCATCGAGCATAAGATTTACGGATACAACAGATGCCATATCCCCCTCAGAGGAAAGAAGCATCCTTATGCCTTCGAACTGTGCAAGAAGTATATCGTCATCATCTTCAGCATGCGCCGACTCAGAGAACTCTTCTGTCTCTACAGTGATCTTATCAGTAAGCGGATCCTCAGTAAGCTCTGAGAAATCTACTCTCTGAGGGACAGGTGTGGGAGAAGGCGTGGGTGTTGCCGTAGGGGTGGGAGTCGCTGTGGGATCCGGGGCAGATGTCTCAGCAACCTCTGTCTCTTCGATTATTGTCTCCGTTACAACAGTCTCGGCAACGGAAACCGTCTCCTCATTATCTCCGGCGGATCTGCCTTCGGCAGCTCTGTTAAGATTCTCTCCAAGATCGGAGAAAGCCTCACCGATGCCGTTCATATTGACCGAACAGGATGTTAAAAGAAACACTCCTGCCAGAAGAGAGGAAACTACTGCTGTTAATTTACTTCTTCTATTTCCGATCATTGCACATTCCCCCTGAATATAATCTCGTATTTAAATTATACTTTTGGAAATGCGCTGCATTATTTCATTTTCGTGACGATTTACGATACCTCAGAGCCGCCATCAGCGTTCCGGAAATCAGCGTAACGATGCCTGCCACGGTAATTACCTCATCTGCAAAAAGGTGCTCAGATGTAAGCTGAGCCGTCTTCTCCCAGTATGGGAACTCGTATGCCGCAAGCCTGGACTGTGTCTTGCCGATAGGCCACATGAAGCGCCATGAGTCGAGCAAAGAGAAGCGTCCTGTATTACTGATGATATAAAAATTAGGATCTGAAGGATTGTAGTTCGTTACCGCGGAACTCATATCGTTCTTGGCAACATTGCGGACAGCCTCGGGGAGCATGGCCTCATAGCAAAGGATCGCCATGTCGGGGCGCTGTGTGGCAGAGCCGGTTCCAGCGGAAAGATCTGCGGCACCGGAACCTGCAGGTGCGGCTGCTGAAACGCCGGATGAAGCAGGAGCTGATGAACTGCCGTTGCTTCCGGGCGCGGGATTGGAGCTCGGGTCAGCTGCCTCCAAAGGAGCGAGCTCCTCCATGGCAGAAAAATAGACATATGCACGGGGCTGTTCTGTGCCTGCACTTCTGGCAATACCGTCGTTGGGCTCTCCTACTACGCCGATTACAGTGAAGTTCTCGCCCCAAAGCTTAACAGTGTAGCCGATTATGTCGTATGACTTATAGAACTTCCAGGCAAGAACGTCATTGAGGACGATCTGTCTGTTATCGTAACCTACCTCGGGAAGGAATCCGCCAGACATGTATCTGAACGGGTGGAATGCGGGGTAGTTGCCGTCGATGGCGATGATGTCGCAGGTGCTCGTGAAGGAGAACTGCGTAACGCTCTCAGTGTCAGCGACGCTCTCAATGGTTCCCGTGAGGAATGATGAGTAACAGTCCTCCCAGCCGCGGGGCCTTCCGTCCTGACTGAGTCCTCCCTTGCCTGACTGGCCGAGGCTCGTGTCGGCGATTCCCTGCAGGGCAGTACGGATGGCTACGATGTCAGCCCTCTTAAGTGAAGTTGCTGTGTTAATGTAGACCGGAGGTGTAGTCTCACCGCCGGGTCTGGCTCCTCTTGCATAGACAGACATGTGCCTGTAGTTATACTGGGCATCGTATTCCCAGTAGGAAGCCATGTTCTGGTCCTGCCTCTTGTCTGTGAGGTAAGCGTATCTTCCGATGCCGAGCGAGGTCAGGGTTACTCCGATGATGAGTACCCAGAAAGGCGCTGCCATGACGATCTTTCTGATACGTCTTTTCTGCAGGTAGAGCTTGTCTTTAATATATCTCTTTGCGCTTTTACTTAAGGCCATATGTTTCCCCGTCAGTTAGAATTGCCGCTGTAATCTTCAAGTCTTACGCGGTCTCCGTTATGCAAAGGCTCCTCGCTTCGGGTTACGACCATGACGCCGTCAAGGCCCTCGCCCTGGATAGCCGTGAAGGATCCGGAGGTAGCCAGTACACTGACAGCAACTCTTCTTACCGTGTATCTGTCGCCCAAAGGACCGGATGACTGATCCACAACAAAGACGAAGTTACCCGAGTTGTCCTCGCTTATGGCACTTGATGCCACCACGTGGTCGTAAGTCGCGTTGCCCTTGTCAGCCGTTACCGTGAGGCTCTCACCGGGATATACGGGGAAACTTGTATATACCGCGCACTTAACGATACGGTTGTCTCTGGGGTTGTTGGGGTCGGGCTTGATGTTAGTGATAACGATCTTATCAATATAGTAGTAATTAGAAGCGGAGAACTCCTGACCTACCTGGTATGACTGTACGACATTGGTAGGGAATACGAAGGAGACAGAGTAGTTACTGTCTTCAGGAACGATAGTGAAGATAACCGTCTCGCCTGTGAACTTGTCACCTGCAGAAACGGAGAGGTTATAAAGGTATCCTGATGCAGGAGCAACGATCTCATTCTGTGTAAGTCTTGCTCTTGTTCTCTCGATCTTGGTCTCGAGATCTGCGATCTGGCGCTCTCTGTCCTCAACCTGGTCTGCTGCCTGGTCTGCTGCGATACCTGCGTTGATCTGAGCGTCCGACAAAGCTGTCTGCGCTGCAGTGAGGGCAGCCTGAGCATCCAATACAGCATCGGTAGCTGCATATGTACTGGGCAGAGCCTCGGCTGTTGTGATGGCTGTCTGTGCAGCAGTTACTGCAGCCTGAGCTGCGGCAAGCTGTGCGGAATAGCCTGCGAGTCTGTTCTGTGCCTCGATGAGCTGACCCTGGAGCTGTGCGATCTGGTCCTGAAGGGCCTGACGGCTGGCATTGGGGTCTACTGTGGGTACCGGGTATGTGGGAATGGTACCTGTAGGAGTTGTAGGTGTTGTAGGTGTGGTGGGTGCAGTAGTAGTGGTGCTGTCAGTACCGTCTCCAGTACCTGTTCCTGTGCCTGTTCCGGCATTGGGGTCCGGTGTTCCCTGGCTTGCGTTGGGATCTACGGGAGCAGTACCGTCTCCGCCCTCGGGATCGTTCTTGGAAGGACGTCCTGCAGGGGCGGCATATACGCCGGGAGCCGTTCCGTCTATGATGGCGATTCTTGCCTGGCATGCGCCGATCATCGCACTGATGTTCTCTACTGTAGCCGAAGCGGAAGCGACCTGGGAAGTCAGGGCGTTAACTGCAGCCTGATTAGCGTTAAGCACCTGCTGTGCGGCCGCAATTGTCTGCTCTCTTGTAGTAGCGGAGTTAAGTGTGGCCTGTGCATCGGCAAGAGCCTGCTGAGCTGTTCTTACAGCCTGGTTCTGAGTAGTAAAGTCATTGTGGCGGGGAGTTCTGGCAGCGTACTCCTGCTGGCGCTGCAGTTCAAGAAGCTGTGTCTCAAGCTGAGTGAGCTCGCTCATGTCTTCAACAGGGACGAGAGTAAGGATGACATCGCCTTCCTCAACCGTATCATAGTTGGTGAAGTGAACCTCACTTACAGTTCTGCCGTCAATACCCTTGACCTCAACCTGATCATCGGACTGAAGCGTGCCGGTAGCCGTGTTCGTATAAGAGAGATTGCCTCGCATGGCGTTGGCTGTTACTACCAGCGGTATGGTGGCATTCATAATCGTGTTCGAAAAGAATGTCAGCAATGCAAGAACGACGAGGAACGTTACCATCGCCCTTACAACCCATCTGCGGCTGCCCTTTGTATTCTCGTGCTTCTTCATTTTTCTTCCCCTCCGTTTACTTAACACCTGATCTTGAGATTCCTTCTACGAGGTACTCCTCACCCCATAGGAAGATCAGCAGCGGCGGAATCATGTACAGTGCCGATGCGGCAAAAGCTATACCGATCTCCGCTTCATTTATTTGTGACAGGAATACTGACATCGGCTGTTTATCCGCGTTGGTCAGAAGAACCAGCGGCTGCTCAACCATGTTCCAGTAATCAATAAACAACAATATAGAAAGAGCAAAGACAGCGTTCTTACAAAGAGGGACTGCGATCTTGGTGAAGATCTGCCACTCTGTGGCGCCGTCAAGCTTGGCTGCTTCGATATAAGCAATCGGGATCTGCCTCATGTACTTGGTAAGGAGGAAGATCGCGAATGTCGAGAAAATACCCGGAAGTATGATGGCCCATCTGGTGTTGAGGATACCGAGTGACTCCGAGATCATGTAGTTCGGAACGAGGGTAACCTGGAAGGGCATGAGCATCAGGATGATGTATGAGAAGAAGAGCACCTCTCTTCTCTTTCTTCTGTATCTTGCAAAGCTGTATGCGGCAAGACAGGAGACACCCATCTGACCGATAACGATAGGAACTACAAGTATGATCGAATTCCAGAACTTAAGAAGATATGTAGGGCTCATGAACAGGAGGTTTAGATACTGTTCGATCGTAACCTTCTGGGGAACCAGAGTGATCGTCGGCGACTTGGCAAGGTAAGTAGCACCCTGCTCGGCATGACCGGAAAGACTCTGGAAGATAATTCCGTAGTTATGTGCGATCTCAGCGGACGACATAAATGAGTTAAGGAATGTGAAGAATACCGGGATGATGGCGAGGATCGAGACGGAAGCCGCAATGATAAGTCCGATCGCAATAGTGATCCTTCTCTTAATCTTTCTGGCTCTTCTAACCTTTAATGACTTGGCCTTCTCCTGCTTAAAGAATTCTTCCTTGGCAGTATCATCCATCTTCTCAAAGAAAGACAGATCCCTTTCTACTCTGGTCTGGACCTTACGCCTGGCCTGTGATGCTTCGTCTCTTCTTTGCTGTTCAGTCTTCGTGCTCATGTCTTAACCTTCCACATCCGCATCGAACTTGGCTTCTGCAAAGAACAGTACGCCTACGATAACTATCATAAACAAGCACATTATGATGGCACCCGCCGACAGCTTACTGTAGTCGAGGTTGGTGAACTGGTTGTTCATAAAGTGCTGAAGCATATACAGCTTGGCATATGGGTGATCACCCGTAAGAAGATATACCTCACGGAATATCTTGAATGAATTGATCAAAGACATGATCGCTACGAAGAAAAGAGTCGGAGCGAGGAAGTACATCTTGATGGAGAAGAATCTTCTGAGAGAACCAGCACCGTCCATGGTGGCAGCTTCAAGTATCTCTTCATCGATACTGTTCAAAGCTGCAAGGAACAGAACCATGTTATAACCCAGGTTCTTCCACAGGAACAGAAGCAGGATAACAAACTGAGAGTGATCTGATTTAAGCCAGTCGATTCGGTCCGGCTCGAACAGCTGATAGAATCCCCAGCCGTTAGCAAGTCCGTTGTAGCTGAAGCATACCTGCCAGATAAGAACGACGGATGCTACAGGAACCATCATGGGGTTAAGAAGGATACTTCTGAAAATACTCTTGCCGGGAAGCTTGGTGTTAAGAAGGATGGCAAGAAGCAGTGCGAGAAGAACCGAAAGAGGAACGGCAATGCCTGAAAATGCCATGGAGTTCTTGGCGGCGTTAATGAAAGATTCATTCGTAAGAACTCGCTCGTAGTTAACGAAGCCGACAAAATCAGAATTGGTCGACGAACGCTGGAAAGAAGTCTTAAGGATCAACAGAAGCGGCAGGAAGAAGAACAGCATAACGCCGACAAGACTGGGTGTCAGGTAACCTGTGAACATAGCCCAGTCTTTTATTCTTCTTTTCCTGTGGAACTTCTTCTTATCTGCCTTAAGGCGGGCGAGATGTTCGGGGTCGACCGTAACCGCAGTTATCGTCTGCGGCTTACGGCCTTCAGTCCCCTTTTCATCTATTGATTCTTTCTTTTTCTCTTCAGCGGAAGACATCTGTTATGCCATTACCTTCTCTCGTTAATTACTGTCTGAACTCTGTCCTCAAGAACAGGAATGATCTGCTCAAGAGTCTTCTGACCTTCGAAATACGCAGGCATCTCTTCTCTGATGATGGCATTGATAGAACCGTCGTTGACATACCAGCCTGTCAGACTGTCGATAAGAGCAGCCAAGTCATCAACTGCGCTTTCGTCCATACGCTCAGTATTCATTCCGTACAGGACCATCTCAGCCTCAGAATATAATCTTAAGTTTCTGTCGAGATCATCGTTCTGGGACTGAACATACTTCGAACCTACTGTGTCAAAAGCGGAACGGGAAAGAGGAATTCCGCTCTGATATCCGTACAGAGTCTGGATCTCTTCTCCGAAAAGGATGGATACGAATTCCTTACATGCATCGGGAGCGACCGTCTGTGCAGAGATAGCAACCGAATCAGATGAAATAATGACAGGACCTCTTCCGTCATAAGAAGGGATTCCGAGAACTACACGCTGTCCGTTCTTGGTGTAATTGAAGTAGCTGGCAGCATTGGTGATAGTTACCATGGATGCAACAGGGTCATCATCCATGTAGGCAAAATCATCCTCAGAAGGCATTACTTCATTTACATTGTTAGCCGTGAACTCAGCAAGTGTTCTGAATGCTTCGTTGTTATAATTAACGATCTGATCCTCATTCATAAGATCTGTCATGCAGTTAAGTGAATTGAGGAAGAAATACATTCTGCCCTGGTTGATGGGAGCATTTCCGTTACAAGGACCCTCTACAAATGACTGATACTGATCGAAAGTAAAACCAGTCTGTCCGGGTTCTACATTGGAAGCATCTGTAACAATACCCTGAACGCCGAAGCACAGAGGAACCTGGAATAATTCTCCGCCGATCTTCGCTGAATCAAGGATATTAGTGTAGTAGCTGTCTGCGGAGCAATTCTCTGAAACGAAGTCAGACAGATTAAGAAGGTACTCTGAATTGTTGATCATACCGAACTTAGAGCCGTTGATGATGAGGTCAGGGCCTGTTCCGGACATGATATCCATAGCAAGCTGATTTCCGAGCGTAATTGCAGCATTATCTTCATTCTCGGATGAATCGCCCTTGCTGTAATCAACTTCGATCTGATAAGACATATCGAATCTTAAGAAGTAGTCTGCGTTGGTCCCATTAAAATTACATACTGCCTGACAAAGAGGATATGAAAGGTTTCCGATACAGGCTACATCAAGAATGGTCTTTCCCGCATTGGGGTTGGAATCGGCTCTTGTAAACTCATAGATCATAGGAATACCCGTGTTCATGGTGCCGGGCACGGGATTGTACTGTGTACCGGAGAACAGAGCTCTGTCAGACGTGACATAGATAGGTACCAGATTAGCGATCTCATAAGCATTAACATTGGAGCTTGTATACAGGAACAAAGGTGTAAATGTCTTGTTTGTAAAGTCGATGGAATAGATACCGTCATCATCTCTGACTACCGAACCTGCACCGTCTACCTGTCTGATCATGTAGTTCTTTTCCCTAAGCCAGGCCCAGTCACCGTTATCCTGTGACATGGATCCGGAATTCAGATCGATGGTGAATACAAGGTCTGAATCACTGCTGGTAGCCAATAAGAGGATCTGGTTATCTCCCATATCTATCATGCTACTGATATTAAAGACTTCCAGATTAGGGAATAACGATCTCATATCAAACTCAGTTACAGTTCCGTCATCATTTTCAGCAAGGATAACGTATGTAGCAATGGAACCTGTTGCAGAAGCAGAGAACCAGATCTTATGCAGTGTATATGAACCGAGTTTCACCGAACCCTCATCGGTAGCACCCTGACTTGTGAGTTCTCCGACGCGGTCATTGCTGTCCGCACTTGCTGACGGAGCGCTCATCGTGCCGGAAGCAAGATCAATCTGTGCGGTATAACTAACAGAACTCTGCGTATTGTAGTTATATGCGCTAACTATAGCTGTGAATCCGTCCTCAGTACGGACGAGCTGTGAAACAGATACATAATCACCGTCAATACCGCTTACCAAAGCCCTGAGATCAAATGAATTAACCAGATTACCTGCAGTATTGTAGATCTCAAGCTCATCTACATAGTAATCTGCCTGATCAACACTCTCGACATCTACGCCGTCAGGGATCTTAAGCGAACCGGACTTACGGAAAGCATAACCATCGTCCAAAGTACAAAGGTAATTTGAAGATACATAATCGAAATCATTAGGATCGGCGGTCTGTTCGAGTTCGATCTTATTAAGGTTGTACCAGGCATCGTCACCGGATACAGTCTCACCGCCTCTTCCCTTCTTACAGCCGGCAAACATCGGCACCATCATGGTCAATGCCAGACCTGCCGCCAGCATCTTAATTCCTTTTTTCATTTTAAGCCCCCTTAAAATAAACAATCCTTAAATCTCTAGGTTACTGTCAGTGCGTCAGATAAACAGGACTCCTCTTTATCGACGTCGTCATTATTACCGAATTCCTGTCTCCCGCTCTTCTCATGAGTATCCTGCCGTTATCGGACGCAAGACACGCTGCAGCAGTACAGAAATCGGAATCAAGTCTCTCGGGAGTGAATCCCATGTTAAGAGGAACTCTTACAGCCTTGAGAAGCCTTGAATCAAAGTAAGTCACGAAGCACCCCAGATCCTCCGCGATCTTCCTTACAGCCTCGCTGTCCTTAGACAGAGCTGAAACCGCTACCGTTACTACCGCATCAGGATTGATGTGGTACTTCTCTATATATTCACGGCAAGTGCGTGCCGAGTATTCCGGATCGGATCTGGAAGACACTTCAATGCCGAGAACTACGATCTTGGGAACGAGGACCAGAACCTTGCCGTTCTTCGGTATATCCTGCATGCGGGCGCATGTGATGAATACCGAATACTTGTCTTCGCTGTTGGCGGAAGCATAAGCCTGGTTCAGTTCGTTCTTCTGATTGGACTGGAAAAGGAACGGTCTGTAACTTAATGAATCAAGAACAGGCTCGCTCATCTCAAGAGGAAGGTCACTGTAGACATCTACCGTACCGCCGTCCTTGATGAAAGCGGTGATCTCCTTAAGCAGCGCTTCATCGTCAGCCTTCATCTGATAGGACATGACCATGCGCATGAGATCCGGAGCCGTATCCTTACGGTCATCCTCTGCTGAAAGCGCAGTGGAACCGAGGATTGCAGTGATCTTGTCGAGTATCTGATAAGTATTGTATCCGCCGGGTCTCAGTATGCCCGCGTACTTACCGTCAGGGGTAATGTTGATCACGGGGAACTTGATATCTGAAGGATAAAGACGCTCGAGCAAAAGCTTTACACATGCCTCCTGGTGAAGGAGAAGAACCACGGTACCGTCGGCTCTCTGTCCTCCGGTAGCGTAAGAAGAGATGAATGACTCGAGATTATCGATCCACTCACCTTCTGCATTGTCTATCAGTTTTTGGCCCGTTAACTTCGCTCTGTCAGAGCGTGCGTAACAATAAAGATACATAACTGTAACTTCCTCCGAATACAGTTTAACAATAAAAAAAAATAATGGTATAGCCATTTTTGGCTTTGATATTATAAAAAGAAAACACGGAAGGCGGTATATTTATGCGTATTGTTATCATGGACGGCTCAGCAGCAAATCCGGGAGACCTTGACTGGAAGCCCTTTGAAGCCATCGGAAATGTTACAGCCTACGACTACACACCTAGCGATAAGATAATCGAGCGCGCTTCGGGAGCCGAAGTCGTTATCACCAACAAGACACCTTTCACCGAGGAGATCGTGGCGCAGCTTCCGGACCTTAAATATATCGGCGTTCTCGCCACGGGATTTAACGTGGTGGACCTCAAGGCCTGTGCCGACAGAGGCATCACAGTCACCAACGTGCCGGAATACGGCACCTTCGCCACGGCGCAGATGACCATTGCCCTGCTGCTCGAGCTCGCTGACAAGGTCGGGCTCCACAATACTTCCGTAAAGAACGGGGACTGGGTAAGATCGACTCAATTCTGCTACTGGCTTGAGCCCCTCACGGAGCTTGCAGGCAAGAACATCGCCGTGGTAGGCATGGGCAAGATCGGCTCACGGGTCGCCATAATTGCAGAGGCACTCGGAATGAACGTGCTCCCCGTGCCGCACACCTTAAAAGACCCCGCAAAGGAATACACTTTTGCCGAGGCCTCGAAAAAAGCTGACGTCATCACACTGCACTGCCCGCTCACGGAAGAGACGAAAAACCTCATAAATAAAGACGTCCTGGATACTTTGAAGGACGGCGTATTCATCATTAACGCGGCAAGAGGCCCGCTTGTTAACGAGGCCGACATGGCTCAGGCACTGAAGTCCGGTAAAGTAGCGGGATTCGGCTGCGATGTTGTATCCGTCGAACCCATGAAGGAGGACAACCCTCTTCTGACTTCTCCCAACACAGTGATCACACCTCACATTGCATGGGCACCGAAGGAAACCAGAGCCCGTCTTATCGAGGCTGCAGCGGCTAATCTGCGCCTGTTCACTGAAGGCAAACCCAAGGCCGAGATCAATCAGGTAAACTGATTCCCGGAAAATTTTTCCCGAAACTATTGAAGGCATCTCGATTTG
The DNA here is from genome assembly GCA_017451265.1 of Clostridiales bacterium. Lineage (GTDB taxonomy): Bacteria > Bacillota > Clostridia > Saccharofermentanales > Saccharofermentanaceae > Saccharofermentans. Next base: position 28,134 of record JAFSPU010000013.1, on the reverse strand, counting down.
TTGCTCGAGATGCCCTCAACATGGAATAAGGGATAGATATAGAAAATTGTCTGAATCAATACCGAAGTTTCCTTCGATAAGTGAATAATAACAAGTTAAACGTTAATAATCAACGGAAAAATTGATAATTTTTCGTGACTAAATTAATCATCTCTTATCACTAACTGAATGATGACTCCGATGACCGCAATTACGAGCATTAATTCAAGTGCGAGAGACAGTCTGATGGCGTCTCCGGAGAACCTTGCGCTGTAAAGTCCCATGCAGGGTTTAGCGATCAAAGCACCGATACTGTTAGCTCTTAAGAAGAACGCTGCGGCATAGCCTGCGATCCTTCCTCCGGCAAGAGCCGTGAATATGATCATAACGATGCCTTCGAACTTGATGGCAAGCATCGCGATAAGAGCACCGATGACGAGACCTGCGAAAGCGCCGATCATCAATGAGAGCATGTCTGCACCCATGAGAGCCTGTGCAAGCTTAGCGAAGAAGAAAGCCGCTCCGATCGAAGAAACCAGAATGGCCATAATCTGATACAAAGCGTATCCCAAAGCCGCGAAACCTAATATGCAGACCGCCATAACGAACGAGTCTACTGCGCCTGTGTCACTCTCTCTTAAGACACCTTCACCGACCATTCCGTTAAGGAAACTGTCGCAGATGATCTTACCGAGAGCATAACCGCCGGCAGCCGACATGATGATAACGGCATACCTGTAGAAATTGATTCCGGCACATGCGGTGAACAGACCGCCTACAAGAATGATTCCCAGAGCAATACTGTCAAAGCCCATCTTCTCTTAATCTCAGACAGTCATCAAGTATCTGTCTAACCTCCATTTCGGTACTAGCACGGCACAGTGCAACCTTCATTTTAGCTGCACCCTGGAAGCCCTTGATATACTGAGGCATAACACCGCGCATCTCACATACGGCGGTCCTTTCCCCGACTTCCCCGATCCTTCCGTGAAGCTCAGTTAAAAGCATATCACATTTTTCTTTGAAAGATATGTTTTTAATAGCATTGTCAGCGTTTTGACATAACAGATAATCCTTAACCTCGGAAAACAGCCACGGGTTCCCGCAGGCAGCCCTTCCGATCATCACGCCGTCAGCTCCCGTCACATCCAGAATCTCCCTCGCGGAAGGTCCGTCCTTAACATCACCGTTGGCGAAGAAATACACCCCGTAATCCTTCACACTCTCGCGCATGAGTCGTATTTGCTCCCAGTCGGCTTTGCCCGCATACATCTGCATGGCACTCCTGCCGTGAACGCATATTGCCTGGGCGCCGTTATCCGCAAGGATCTTCGCAAACTCCAGGCCGTTAAGATTGTTGTCGCTGAAGCCGATACGGGTCTTCACCGTGAGTACTTTCCCGAGGGATTCCGCAGTCTTCCTGCTGCTCTTTACTATCTTTCCCGCAAGCTCCGGCGTCTTCAAAAGCCCTGAGCCCGCGCCCGTCTTCACCACCTTCTGCACGGGGCAGCCCATGTTGATGTCGAAGATGTCGACGCGCGACAAAAGCTCATCCTCACAGATGATCTTCATTGCCTCCGTGAAGTCCCCGGGAGTGTTGCCGAAAAGCTGGATTGCAGTAACGCCTTCCTTCTCGGGATCTATCCTCATGAAGCGGTAGCTTTTGGTGACGCCGTTCATCACAATGGAACGCGCTCTCGTAAGCTCAGTGGGAGCATAATCAGAACCTAACCCATGGCATAAGCCACGGAAAGTTACGCATGAAAATCCCGCCATGGGGGACAGCGCCACCAGCGGGCGAGATGTATCAAATAAGTCCGAAAAATCCCGTCTCATAAGCCTTTACAGCCAGAATGCCTAACCCGATCCCGAGCACCATCGAGAAGAAAACATCAGTAAAAAAATGCACGCGCAGATACAGTCTCGACAAAGCAATGAGGGAAGCATAGATGAGCGCCAAAATGGCTACGTCCTTGTTCAGGAAAAACAGCACCGTGGCGGCGGCAAATGAACTCAATGTATGGCCTGACGGGAACGAATAATCCCAGGGCTGCTTGATAAGAAGCTTGTAGTTTTTATGGAAGAACGGACGGCTTCTCTTTACAACATTCTTGATAATCAGATTGCCGATGGTAATGCAGAAAAGCAATGCGATCATCATGCTGTAGCCGATCTGCTTTTTAGGTCCGTCAAGCATCATGAGACAAAGTGCTCCGAAGATCCAGATGAGACCTAAGTTACCCGTGCTGGTCACGGCAACCATCAGATGATCCATGAAGGGAGAGTAAAGATAATCGTGGAGGCGCTTGAGATTATTAAGCTCGAACTGACAAAAACGACTGACTTGTTTGTCAGTCTCAGTCTCGATCTGCCTTGAAATCTTATGGCTTTGCTCTCTTATGCCATTCTCGATGATTATCCTTTTCATAGGACAGATTCTATCACACGCCGAGGGGATCGACGCATAATTTTCATACATTTGGCACTTGTAATTATTTATATAGCGCGTGAAAATATAATCCGCGAAAGATTTGGGAGTTGATTTCTATGGAAGATTGTCTGGTTTATTTTTTCACGGGTTTTCTTGACAGCGGCAAGACCACCGTCATCGGCGAGTGGGCATCTAACGAAGCCTTCAGAGGAAGGAAGATCGTGATCATTGCCACAGAAGACGGAGATGTCGAGTACGACGATCTCGAGTTCCCTGACGGCAGGCCCGTCATCATCGAGAAGGAAACAACCGAGATTAACCGTGACTTCATGTTCAGGATCGAAGCCGAGCACAAGCCCGACGTCATCTTCATGGAGTGGAACGGCTCCGTGTCCCCGGGCAAGTTCTTCGACGAAGTCGATGTTCCCGAAAGATGGGCACTCGCAGCTGCAGTCGTAGTTATCGATGCCACCACTTACAGCGAGTACTACAAGAACATGCAGACTTTCTTTGCGGATTACTACCGCTACTGCGACACCGCGATCTTTAACCGCGTTGACCCCGAAGTAAACAACATCCCTAAGTTAAGAGGTTCCGTTAAGTCCGTTAACCCCGGAGTAAACCTGCAGTTCTTAAGCAAGGACGGCATGCTCCTGGATATCGGAGACTTCCTCCCTTACGACTTGTCACAGGATGTGTGCGAGATCACGCCTGACGACTTCGGTCTCTTCTGGACGGACGCGCTTGATAACGTGGCGAGGTATAACGGCAAGAAGGTTAAGCTCACGGGTCAGGCTTTTACTTTCCGCGAGCTCAAGGGCAAAGCCTTCGCACTGCAAAGGCAGGCATACACATGCTGCTCTGCTGACATCGGACAGATCCACCTGCTGTGCTTCTATGACATAAAGCCCGGCTTCCCCGTAGGACAGTGGCTCAAGGTTACCGGAACAGTAAGATATTTCGAGGACAAGCAGAACGGCCAGAAGATCGACGTTCCCTGCCTCGAGGTCACGGACTATGCCATCACGAGCAAGCCCGAGACCGAGATCATTTATTTCAGCTAACAAAAGAAAGAAGGTATTCATATGGCAACAAAAGTAGATGTTTTCTCAGGATTCTTAGGAGCCGGAAAGACAACGCTCATCAAGAAGCTTATCTCTGACGGATACAACAAGCAGAAGATCGTTCTCATCGAAAATGAGTTCGGACAGATCGGCATCGACGGCGGCTTCCTTAAGGAGGCAGGCATCGAGATCACGGAGATGAATTCCGGCTGCATCTGCTGCTCACTCGTAGGCGACTTCGGCACTGCACTTAAGGACGTTATCGACCGTTTCCATCCCGACCGCATCGTAATCGAGCCCTCAGGCGTAGGCAAGCTCTCCGATGTAGTCGCAGCCGTTAAGAAGGTCGAGGACACAGAGATCTGCGGAACAGTAACAGTAATCGATGCCAGCAAGTGCAAGGTATACCTCAAGAACTTCTCCGAGTTCTACGAGAACCAGATCAAGTACGCAGGTACGATCATCCTCTCCAGAACTTCCGACATCAAGCAGGAGAAGCTCGACAAGGCTGTTGAGCTCATCAAGGAGATCAACGACCACTCACAGATCATCACCACTCCCTGGGAGCAGCTTTCAGGCGCACAGATCTTAAGCGCGATCGAGAATCCTCTTACCGCTGCCGACATGGCTGCAGCTCTCGCTGAGGCCGAGGAGCATGAGCATCACCATCACCACCATGATCACGACCACGATCACGATGAGCATGACCATGAGCACGAGCATCATCACCACGACCATGACGAGCATGATCACGATCACGACGATGACGATGTCTGCCCTGTCTGCGGCGAGCACCATGACCATGACCACGAGCATGAGCACCATCACGATCACGATCATGACCACTGCTGCTGCGGCGAAGATCACCACCATCATCACGCTGACGAGGTCTTCGATTCCATCGGCTTTGAGACATCAAGAAAGTTCACGCAGGACGGCATCAAGGCAGCCCTCGCAGCACTCGATGAGAACTCCAAGTACGGCACGATCCTCCGTGCAAAGGGTATTGTGGCAGGCGAAGACGGACAGTGGATCCACTTCGACTACGTTCCCGGCGAGTCCGATGTCAGAACAGGCGCTGCCGACGTTACCGGCAAGCTGTGCGTAATCGGTGCAGACGTTAACAAAGAAGCCGTTAAGGAGCTTTTCGGACTGTAATGCCGATGTGTTAAGATAGAAAGGTATGAAGGCTTCAGATTACATAGTTGAGTTTTTGCAGACGCGGGGTATTACCGATGTCTTCGGCTACCCCGGAGGCATGGTAACGCATCTGATGGACTCGCTGGGCAGGTCTTCTATCCGTTCACATGTAACTTATCACGAGCAGGGCGCAGCCTTCGCGGCTTGCGGCTATGCCCAGACTACAGGCAAGGTCGGAGTTGCTTATGCCACTTCCGGCCCCGGTGCGACTAACCTCATCACCGGCATCTGCAATGCTTACTTCGATTCCATCCCCACCCTGTTCATCACGGGTCAGGTTAATACTTTCGAGTACAAGGGCGACCTCGGCGTAAGACAGAGGGGCTTCCAGGAGACGGACATCGTTTCCATGGTAAAGCCCGTCACCAAACACGCCGTAAGGATTACGGACGCCGAAATGCTCCGTTACCACCTGGAGCAGGCGTTCTACATTGCCCGGGAAGGACGTAAGGGTCCTGTCCTGCTCGACATACCCATGAACATCTTCAGAGCCGAGATCGACCCCGCCTCCCTTAAGGGTTTCGAGCCCGAGGCAGGCACCGGCGCAAGTGATCTCACTGCACTCACGGATGCAGTGACTTCGGCTTCCCGTCCCGTTATACTTGCAGGCTCAGGCATAAAGACGGCGGGGGCAGTAGAACTTCTTAACGAAGTCGTTTCCCGCCTTAATATTCCCGTCATCACGACTATGCTCGCGGTAGACGTATCCAAGGATTCTTATGGCTTCATCGGCGCTTACGGCTCAAGGACTGCTAACTTCATCGCAGCCAAGAGCGACCTCGTGATCGCCCTCGGAGCCCGTCTCGATGTGCGTCAGGTGGGCGCCAACAGAGCGGCTTTCGCACCTGATGCGCGCATTGTAAGAGTCGAGATAGATAAGAACGAGTTAAGCCTTAAGGCTCATGAAGATGAGATCCAGATCAACGCTGACGTTAAGGATGCGCTGCAGGCCCTGCTGGGTTTACCCGCACGCCCCGCCACAGCATGGAACGGCGTCTGCGACCAGATCCGCGAGGAGCTTAAGGGTATCGACAGCAGACTGCCGAACAAACTGGTCCAGCGCATAAGCGATGTCATCCCTGAGAGAGCCGTCATCACCACCGACGTCGGTCAGAACCAGGTATGGGTCGCACAGTCCTTTAATGTGAAGGCAGGCCAGAGGATTTTCTTCTCAGGCGGCCACGGCGCAATGGGTTACTCACTCCCCGCGGCTATCGGCTGTGCACTCGCTTCGGGCGCCCCGGTATATTCCTTCTCGGGAGACGGCGGTATCCAGATGAATATCCAGGAGCTTCAGACGATCGCAAGGGAGAACATCCCCGTCAAAGTCATCCTGTTCAATAACTCTTCCCTGGGAATGATCCGTCACTTCCAGGAAATGTACTTCAACAACAACTATGTTCAGACTGTTCCTGAAGGCGGATACACGGTTCCCGACTTCGGTGCCATCGCTTCGGCTTATAAGATCCCTTATACAAGAATTGATAAGATCGAAGACATCGCAGATGAGCTCTTTAAGACTGAAGGACCTCAGTTTATCGAGGTTAGGATCTGCGAACCCACCTATGTTTTCCCCAAGCTTGAGTTCGGCAAGCCCAATCAGGATCAGGAGCCTTTACTTGACAGAAAATTATATGATTATATTATGGAACTCGGTAAGGAGATATAGTAAACTGAAATGATGAACGAGAAAAAGTCTGAAGAATTTGAGATTGATCTGCTCGAACTTGGCATGGTTTTGCTCAGCAAGTTCTGGCTGATCTTAATTGTGGTTATTATCGGTGCCGGCGCCGCTTTCGGTATCACATACGGCTTTGTTGCACCGCAGTACACGGCTAGCACGCTCCTATATGTTAACAACTCCAACATCTCGGTAGGCAGTGCTTCTTTATCGATTTCCAGTGCCGACCTTTCTGCAGCCCAGAAGCTCGTAGATACTTACGTCGTTATCCTTAAATCCAGAAGAGTTCTGAACGACGTAATCGAGGAATCAGGCACGAATTATTCTTACAACGAGTTATACAGCCGCATCAATGCAGCAGCTGTTAATAATACTGAGATCTTCAGCATCACGATCACGGCAGATTCACCTCAAGAGGCTGAGAAGATCGCAAACACCATCGCGCTCATACTTCCTGACAAGATCTCCGAGATCGTTAACGGAAGTGACGTTAAGATCGTTGACTACGCTGTAGTTCCCGCATCCAAGAGCTCACCGAGCTACACCAAGAATGCAGCTATCGGCGCTCTCGTAGGATTCGTATTCATCTGTGCAGTCATCGTTATCAACTATCTGCTCGATGACAGCATCCACAGCGAGGATTACCTCACGGACAACTATCCCGAAGTGCCTTTGCTTGCTGTAATCCCTGACCTTATCACGGGTAAGACCAGCGGCAGCTACGGCTATTCCAAGTACGGTTATTACTCGTCTTACAGAGCTGCAGCTTCGGATGCAAAGATAGAATTCTCAAAGAAGGAGAACGAATAATGGCTAAGAAAAAAGATAATACGCCTGATTCCACTCTGTCTGTAGAACAGAAGAGCATGATCGGACCGCATCTTAATTTCGCGGCTTCCGAGGCATACAAGCTTCTTAGAACCAACCTTCTGTTCTCATTCCCCGCTGAAGAAAAGTGCCATGTTATCGGCATTACTTCGACATTCCAGGGTGAAGGTAAGTCACTGACTTCCATCAACCTCGCTTATACTCTGGCAGAAGCTAACAGCCGCGTACTCCTGATCGAGGGTGATATGCGTATCCCTAACTTCAACACCAGACTTAATCTTAAGAAGACTCCCGGTCTGTCCAATCTTCTGGCAGGTCTGGATTCCATCTCGGATGCCATCCAGAGGATCGCATTCCGCAGAAGCAGCGCCGACCCCATTAAGTTCGACGTAATCACCGCAGGTAGTATCCCTCCGAACCCTTCGGAGCTTATGCAGTCACAGAGAATGCGCCAGCTGATCGATACCCTGAGGGAATTCTATGATGTAATCATCATCGACCTCCCTCCTGTTACCGCAGTAACGGATGCTCTCGTAGCTTCAAACTTCGTGTCCGGCATCGCCGTCGTAGTAAGAAGCGATCATGCTGCAAAGCGCGGTCTGTCTAATACCATGAGACAGTTAAGACTCGTAAATGCCAAGGTAATCGGCTTCATTTATACAAATGCGGACACCGCAAAGAAGAAGTATTACAAAGGCTACGGTAAGGGCTATAGCAAATACTACAGCAAGTACTACCGGAAGGAATACAGAGCATAACCTCAGGTCATCATGCTTGATTTTCACTCACATCTCATCCCCGGTGTCGACGACGGAAGCAAAGATATAAAGATGTCTGTCGGCATGCTTGATATGTGGAAAGAACAGGGCGTTGATTTTATATGTGCGACTCCGCACTTCTATGCAGACTCCAACAGCCCGTCCCGTTTCCTTGAGAAAAGAAATACCGCTTATGCATCATTGATGGAGGCCCTGCAGCAAACGCCCGGAGGTTTAAGTTCATACCCCGAAATCGCCCTCGGTGCCGAAGTCTACTACTACAGAGGATTAAGCTCCTGCGAGGATCTTAACAGCCTGTGCCTTCAGGGAACAAAGCTACTGCTGATCGAGATGCCGTTCAGCGGCAAGTGGACTGACTATATGATAAGAGAGATCACGGAGATCAAGTCCATGGGGATCATCCCGGTAGCCGCCCACATCGAAAGATATATGAAGATCCAGCCTTCAGGTAAGATAGACGATCTTTTGGACACAGGAATCCTCATCCAGTGTAACGCCGAGTTCTTCTTAAGCGCGAAGACTCGCAAGAAGGCGTTCCGCATGATATCCGACAAGACGATAGACTTTATCGGTTCTGATGCGCATAACCTTACATCCAGACAGCCGGACATCGGTCCTGCCGAGGCAGCCATCGAAAAGAAGCTCGGCCCGGATGCCCTGCATCATGTAAGGAAGAATGAGTCCCTTGTTAGGGAAGCCTTCAGAGCTTATAAGGCAAGAGGAGGAAAAGAATGAAGAAGAATCTTAAGATAGTCATAGGATTCCTTTTACTCGGAGTTGCTGTATTCTTCGGAGTTAAGTGGTTTCTTGATACTTATTCTCCCAAGAATCTTACTACTGAGCAGTATGCTTCCCCGATATCTGTACAGGAGATCACTCCGTATCAGGACGCTGTGGCTGACAGCGGCGTTGATGTACAGACGGAGGATTCAGGTCTGCTTGAAGTCGATTTCGACTCATTGCAGGCTCTTAACCCTGATATATTTGCTTGGCTGGACATCCCCGGAACCGACATTTCCTACCCTGTCGTCCAGAATCCTGATGACGATACATACTACTTAAGACGCAATTCAGACGGAAATTATTCCGCCGGAGGAGCCATTTTTTCGGAAGCAACATATAATTCAACAGATCTTAACGATCCGGTGACAATCCTCTACGGACACCACATGAATGCCGGAAATATTATGTTTGGGCACCTTCAAAGCTACTTTTCAGACCCCGAATTCCTATCATCTGACCCGGTAATTAGGCTCTATACCCCCTCAGGAATGTACGAATACGAGCTGTTCGCAGCCATGCCATTTAACAAAATGCATATCCTGTATTATAATGATATGTACGATCCCGTGGTGTATCAAACTTTCTTTAGTTCGTTATTGACGGCTAGAGAGATAGGGGGGTATATTAATGAGGATAATTTCCCGGAAGACCCGGAGCAGGACAGAGTCCTTATTCTGTCTACGTGTCTGGAAGGAAATAACACCAGAAGATTCCTGGTTATGGCTATTATGAAGCCTGATCAGTGAACATAAATAAAAATATTATGAAAGGAGATATGCTGATGAAGAAGATAATCTCGACCATCGCTGCGGTCGCTCTCGTATTTGCTATGTCAATCCCTGTCATGGCAGCAGAAAGCCCGGAGCCTCACGGTCAGGATATCGTTCCGAACGGAAGTACAGTAGACGGTTTCTATGTTCGCATTTCTGATCCCAATCCTACTGAACATGCATTAGAGGTTCTTCCTGATGCTGCAGCAGCTGCTGTAGGTGATGATGTAATCCCTGATTGCTCTCTGGACGCTGTTGACGTTGATATCGTCAATCTTCAGGGCACAGTAGTAAACGATCAGTACTTTGCTTCGAACAACTCACTTCTTGTTACATTTGTACGTAACTCAGATTCTGAGGTTCTGGCCGTTCTTTACTGGAACGAGGCTACACAGTCTTGGGATTCCGCTTGGTTCGAACAGGATGGAACAGTAGTTCATGCGATCTTCAATCACCTTTGTACAGTAGTATTTGTTGTCAAGAGTGACGAGCCCGGTTCTGCAGTTTCAGTTCCCACCGCAGAAGCAACAGGAATGATTGCATCGGCACAAACCGGTTATTCATCTGCCGTTTATGCTTTGATTTCCATTACAGCGCTCATCGGTGCTGCTATTTGCTTCACAACATCGAAGAAGTCAGCGGTATCTGCTGACTGACATCGATATATAATTGCTGTCAGCAACAGTGACGCCCGAGGTCTAGAACTCGGGCGTCTTTTATTGTCTTAATTAACTGATTGTCTGATTACAGTGTGTCCCTTCGGCAGCGGAGGAGGATCCCCCGCTTAACCATTCAGGTCATCATGCGGGTTCATAGAATGTGTCTACGATGAGCTGCTGGAGTGCATCTTCATCTACATAGAACTCCATGTATCTGTCACCCTCTACAGACTCACCTTCAGGAACAAGGATATCTCCCTGCTCGTATGTGACGAATCTTTCTGCATACTCATTGAACTCGTCAGTGCTGATATCGGATACGATATAATTTGCCAGCTGGGAATATGCATTTACAACGAAATCAGGATCCTTCTGCAGGCAGTTGCCCAAAGCTTCCATCAAAGCGACCATATAAGTTCTCTGACGGCTCATTCTGTTTATATTAGAAGAATCATCAGCCATGCCCATACGAGCTCTTACGAATGTCAGGGCATGATCTCCCTCAAGGTGATTGATCTGACCCTGAACCAGAGTATTGTCAACGCCGCGGAAATTATCCTCCACGTAAACATCAACGCCTCCGACCAGGTCGTTAAACGCAGGTACCGCACCCATCGTTACAGACATGACGCTGTCAATATCCGTATCATACAGAAGTCTTGATACTGCGAACGCGGTGTCACGGCAGCTGTCGAGGCCGCCTGTGCCGTATGAATGGGACAGAGCGATCTGAAGGTCTATGATGCCCGCATACTGGCCGAGAACATCATATCTCTTGATACCTGTGATAGTGTCACGGTTTATCTGAATGATGTTGTACTTCTGATTGGTATTATCAAAGACAACTACCAGGATAAGGTCAGCCTGGCTGTTGCATCTGAACTCTTCATTATCTTCCTGATCATAGATATCGGTACCGATGATAAGAAGTGTGTCTATATCTTCTCTGTAACGGTACTGTGCTCCGTTATAGTAGATTAGTCTCTCTATCGTAGGTGACAGAGAATTAGGATCGTCCACGTGCTCGAATGTAGACTGGGGCTCCGTTGGCACGGCAGGCTGCTCCACAACTCCTACCGGCGATGCCGCACTGTGGTTATGCATATACACGGCTGAACCTGCGGCCAATGCCACTACGGCCACGCCTGCAGCGATTATCGCTATCTTATTCTTGGTGGAATCCGTCATATTATCCCTCTACCTCCTGACCGCAGCGGTCGCAGACAATGGACATGCCCTTCTTTATCTTAAGCGGCGCACCGCAGTTAGGGCAGTTCTTTCCTACGAACCTGTTACGGTAATCGTTCATATCATTAACTCTGTCAGACATCTCGAAAATTCTGTTGGTGCGGTCGTATGTAAGCTTCTCGAAGTATCCCTTCTCCACAGCGCGCAGGAGACATCTCTCATAGGCGCTGCCCTTCTTCTTGCCGCGCGCCTTAAGGATCGTATCCATGCCGACGATGCCGTCAGCGTCCTTCTCGAAATCCCAGTTGGCGGCAGAGACAGCAGCGATAGTCAAAAGGCCTCTGATCCCGAGCACCGTAAACACGATTCCGACCACGATAGAAAACGAGCCGAATACAATAACCGGCGTGTTGTATTCACGCAGGGCAAAGCACATTGCCACCAGAAACAGCCAGAACAGATTCGGCAGGATACCGAAGACGAGGCCTAAGATCGACCAGACGAGTGTTGATGTGTACTTGCTGTGATTCTTATACATATCACACTCTCCTTAAGTAAGAACCACAGTGCTTACATTTGTTGGAACTTCCGAACCTGACTTGATTAACTGCGCCGCATGTGGGACATGTGATATCAAGGTATTCGTTCTCGCTCCAAAGGATAACCTTCTCGTTATCAGTAACGGCGTTTATAAGATAACCGCTCTGAAGAAGCCATGAGATATCTTTCTTTACTCTTTCAAGACCGTAACCGGTCATCTCATTGATACGTTCAAATGTGATGATGCCGTCGTGATCCTCTTCGAAGATAGGGGCATATCTCTTGGCGCGGTTGATCCTGTGGGTGATCAATGCAAGAGCTGTAACTTCCGCAGAAAGGATCAGCAGCAGTATCACAACAGTCACGATCATATGAGACTCTCCGTCCTGCAGGCCCGCGATAAGAATAACGATCAAAGGCAGCAGAATGATGCCAGCCAAAACATAACAGGCGACAAGTCCCCTGTTAGCTCCGTCAATTCTTTTCCTGTTGAAATACCTGTCCATTTGTTTTGTCCCCAACAAGTAATAATATCATATTTTCTTATTTTATTTAAGGAAGTCAGAGCTCCACATTCACATGTCTGACATAGCGCATTAAAGCATAATCTCCGTCATGGGATTCACCGGGGAAATACGCACTCATGTTTCCTGCCCTTGTAACCCTTATAAGTCCGCTCTTAAGCAGAGTGTCCGTAAGGCGTTCGCGCTCATCAGCCGGACATATGAGTCCCGCCGTCTGAAGATAGTTCTTGCTTTCCGTGAGCACCTGCGTAAGCCTATCTTCAGGAAGGTTCTTCACGAGGACATTACACATCATCGGCGACAGCTCAAGCCTGCTGTTATCCGAGATGATCACGCTGCACCCGCGCATCCTTATCACATTGTCCGCCACTTCTTCCTCTCCAAGTATGCCCTTAAGTCTCGCGGTATAGCTTACAAGCGTATCACGCGCACGCACGCCGATCTCGTCCGACTTATTCTTGCCCACAGCTTCCTCAAGAAGCGGCGCGAACCTTCTGGCAAAGGCAGCCTGCTCCTCGTCACTGTCGCTGTTAAGGTAGATCACCTGGCACGAACTGCATAGGAGCTGCTTTGTGTCCGCGATGTGGTTCGCAAGCGCCCTGAGTTCTTCTTCCGCTTCCGCGTTCTCAGTGAGGTGTGAGACATAACAGAAGCCGAGCTTCTGCCCCCACTCGATGAGCTTAACGCCGGTGGGTGCCATCTTGCGCACGGCATCGATCGCGACGTCGCTTCCCCACACGCTGATGCCGTTGGAAAGCGCAGCCATCTTCTGCATGCCGTATATATCTGTGGACGGCGTATCGAAGACGTAAATGTAGTCTTTAAGCTTGGGCTCATACTCGATGAGCTGCATAATGAGCTTCAGCGACAGGCCGTCGTCGGCAGACGGAAGCTTCAGGATATTTATGTTGCCTGTAAGCAGGCCTTCCGCGAGCGAATAAGCGGGCAGAAAATCCATGTTGCCCGCAGCGATGTGAAGTATGACGCCCAGAGGCATCGTCCTTACCCTGATGCGAGAGAAGCCCTCTGCGCCCTCCGTCTCATACTCAGCCGTGTTACCAAGTTCAGTCTTGAGCTTTAAGTGAAGCATGTCCTTGGACAACAGCACCGCAGCCTGCGCCTTGTAGGCCGCGACGGTATCCTTAGGCAGGTTCACGAGAAGCTCATCGAACTTACCTGCAAGCGTATCCTGCCTGAGCCTGTCTATGGCATTGATGACGCACTCAGGATCCAGAGGCTCACGTGCAAGCGTCTGCGGTATGCGCGTCTTAAGCTCATCAAGGAGCCTGTTCTGTTCCGAGCTGTCGTAAACTGTTCCTGCGTAAAGTATCATTTGCCCGCTCCGTTCAATATATCCGCGGCACCCGCTGCGCACGTCTTGATCTCGCCGGGAGCCACGCGTCCGATTATCTCGAAGTAAGGAGCCTCAATACCGCACCCGCATTTGCTGCCGTCATGAAGCACACCGAGGTCATCCGTCATTATGGACAGGACCGGAGTAGCCGTAAGAAGCGGCGTAATGAGATTCATAAGTCCTATCCGGTCTTTGCCGATGGGCTCGAGCGTATCGGGATCCCTTATCACAACGCGGCTGTAAACCGGCACATGGAAATTATGGTTCCTGCAGTGCGTGTAAAGTATCTGGTGCTCGACCGCACCGTAATACTCGCAGATATTCTCCTCGTCGATGCCGAGGACCTTCTTGGCAAGCTTATAGAAAGTCTGTTTGTCGACGGCTTCCTGATAGAACTGCTTCCACCCGCCTCCGAGGAGGATCTTGGAGTGCTTCGGCAGCGTCACATTAACGCCCTTCTCGTCAAGCATCTGCAGCAGGAAGAAAGTATATGCGGGGAAGCCCATGAAGCGCACCGGAAGCTTACCGCGCGCATACTTGCACACAGCTTCCATTATCCCCTCGAAATCAGGCTTGTACGCACCATCCCTGTACTTCAGGATATACTTGCGGCTCACTGCAGGCGCGAGGAGCGTGGTGAGGAAAGCCGTCTTCGCGATGGCGGTCTTATTGCCGCGGTGCATCTTATAGCCCATGACGATGTACCTGCACGGGCGTGGCGAAAGGATCTTGTGGTAGGACGACATCTTCAGCGCCATCTTAAGGTCAGCCCACAAGCCTCCGAGATCGAATCTTATCGTGCTGAAGTTGCCGCTCGTGCCCGAGGAGGTCGCAGACGCCAGGTATGCGCCCGACCTCATGTCATGCTGCTTAAGGAGCATGGTGGGGATCACGGGAAGGTCCTCAGGGCGCTTAATGTCGTCAACGGACTTCACCCCGAAGCCCTCGCTTATCTTCCTGTAGTCTTCGCAGTGAGTCATCAGATAGGACCAGTTCTCACGGCACGCGCACAGAAACAGCTCATCCTTGCTGAGGTCGTACGGGTCTTTTACCGAGAACAGATTTCTGCGAAGCTTCATGAGTTACTTTCTCAACATGGCCACCAGCCACTCGGGATCCGGCGCCTCCATCTCCTTATCCATAGCCATCTCTTCCATGATGCCCTGCACTGACGCCCAGAAACACCTTGCCATCAGCACGGGGTCACCCTCGCGGAAGATGCCGTCCTTCTGCCCTCTGGCAATAAGCGCGGCAGTAAAATCAATGGAGTTAACGGAAGCCGCTAAGCTTCGGGCTTCCTCGGGCATGCCGCTACGTCTGACCTGCCCCATGAGAACAAACATGTTGAAGACCCACGGCTGCTCCTTGGCATACGAGAACATCTGCTGCAGGAAGCCCTTGAGGTACTGGTCCGCGGGAGCACTCGCCATGGCCTGCGCAGCAGGTCCCGAGCTTAAAGCCTGCGTGCCCTCGGCACCCATCTTCACGAGCTCCGCAAGAAGCACCTCTTTCGACTCAAAGTAGTGGAACATCAGCCCCGTACTCATCGGCACCGCCGCGGCGATGTCGGTAATCTTGGTGTCGTAGTAACCCTTCTCAACGAAAAGGGTGAGTGCCGTCATAAGTATGGCCTTGCGTCTCTCTTCTTTCTGCTCTTTACGTGTCATGTTAAGCCTCAGATCTCGATGCTTCTCCAGTCTCTTTTAAGGATCCTCTGCACTGCGAACTTACCGGAAACGACTGCGATCGGAAGTCCGCCGGGGCTCATTACCCACTGGCCTGCAACGAAAAGATTGCTCACGCCCTTAACGACGCCCTTGAATCTCATCTGCTTGTTGCCTACCGTGGTAACGAATCCCATGTAGGAACCGTGGTATGCATTACAGTATCTATTATACGTCAGAGGTGTCCAGCAATCGAGAAGCTCGATTCTTCCCTCAAGTTCGGGGAACTCCTTAACGATCCTCTTTGTGATCTCGGCGGCAAGCTCGTCCTTCTTGGCCTTGTACTCTTCCTTACTAAGGCTCGCCCAGAAAAGGTAGTCAGCATCAGTCTGAACGACGTTAGCCTGAAGCACAGTCTTGCCCTCGGGTGCAAAGGACTTGTCGTAAGCGTAGGACTTAACGGACATTCTTGTGAATGTCCTGTCGCCGATCCTGATGGGGTCGCACTCGAAGAAGATGGTGTCCTCGCCGGAGAAGTCGCTGTCGATGGCAAAGGCCGTCTGGAAGCCGCTCGTTACGGGGTAAGCCTTACGGTCCTCATATGCCTTCTTAAGAGCCTTGGGCATGTACTTTCTGTCGATCAGGTGTCCGTAAAGGAAGTCTACATCAACTGCGGAGATGACCTCGTCAGCCTTAACTACAGTGCCGTCCATAAGCTCGATGCCCGCGGCCTTCTTACAATCGATGATAATTCTCTTCGCGGGTGCATTGGTGTGGAGCACGCCGCCCATGTCTTTGAATCTCTTTACTATGCGAAGTGTCATGGCAAGTGAGCCCTTGAGAGGGATGTTGCCGTTGCCGGAAGCCATCGTGGCATAGGAAACGATGAGCGAATAAGCCGTGTAATCCGCAGGCAGGTAGTCTGTCATAAGCTTCTTCATAACGGGGCTCTTAAATCTGTCTGCCAGCTGCTCGCAGTTGACCTTGCCGTATTCCTTCATGACCTTGGGCATGTCTGCCATGTCCTTGCCCATCGCGATGTAGTCCTTAACGCCCATCATGTCCAGGGGCTTGTCTGAGGGGATGACGCAGGACTTAGCGTACTCGACGTGCTGAATAAACTTTCTGATCTCTTCCTCGTCCTCTGGTGCTGCCTCGATCAGTTCCTTCTGTGTCTTCTCCAGGTCGTTCCACAAAGTTACCTCCCTGTCGCCGAGTCTTGATGAATAGAACTTAGTGGTGTTGGCATACTCTGTGTTCTCGTCAATGGCACCGCAGGTCTTCCATACTTCCCACAGCTTCGTCTTGGAGTCTGTGCCTGTCAGCCAGTGGATGCAGTTGTCGATGTGGTAGCCCTGTCTGTTCCAGCCCATGCACTCGCCGCCGGGTACCGGGTTCTTCTCATAGATTTCTGCCTCGAAGCCTGCCTTAAGTGCGTAGATACCTGCAGAAAGTCCTGCGATTCCGCCGCCTACTACGATTACCTTCTTCTTTGTTTCTGTGTTATTCATCTCTTATTCCTCCGTTGTATTGAACTCTCGTTCATTGAATGTATATTCAATATACAACGCGAACTATCCCTTGTCAATAGTTCATTGAATTTTAATTCAATTATTTTTCGAGAACTTACGGAGCCGTGAATTCGCCCGAAAGGTATCCGTAGGAGATGATGTTGCCCGTGTTGCCGTCGGCGTCTGTATCAAGGCCCCTTATAAACTGGGCAAAGTTCGGGTTCTGAGTGTCCACCGTACCTCTTACCCTCTCAACGGGGCTCCTTAAAGCCACTACATAGATATCATAAGTGTGCGTGCTTCCCGAGGGCGGATATGGTCCCACATAGGACGCGCCTTCAGCCCAGCCCTGCGGAAGGTCTGTCTCAGTCACGGCATCATTCTTCCAGTGGATCCAGAAATATGCCGTGGTATCTACCATGTAGATTACATAAGAATCTGCGTCCTCGACCTCTTCCCATGAAAGCTGCGGAGAAACATCTTCGCCCACGAGTGTGTTAGAGATTACGTCATCCCACACGCCGTCATTAAGGTCGTCTGAGGTCAGCTCGAAGGTCTCGTACTCCGGAAGGAAGCCGTCATCGCCCAGCACAAAAGCTTCCGTCGTTTCTGCGGGCTCAGTCTCCTGTGCCTGAGTCTCGGTCACCTCCGCTGCAGCCATCTGCGTCACTTCAGAAATCGTACCGGCAGTCTGTTCGGGCTGCGTCTGCGCCGCTGTCTCATTGGCTCCTGTACTGCATCCCGTAAGCAGTGCCATGCATATTACACTCGCGATCACTCTCTTCTTCATATCTGTCTCCCGTCTTCACAGAAATTCGAACACGCGGTTGTAGAAGTCTTTTCCTTCCTCGAAAGCGCTGTGCCCGAGACCATTATATATGTAAAGACTGCTCCCCTCTATACCGCGGTTAAGTTCGTAAGGGGCATCGTTTCCGACAGTCAGGTCGTTATCACCCGAGAGGATGAGTGTCGGCGCCTTGATCCTGCTAAGTTCCCCGCGCACATCGAAGTCGAGAATGGCATACGCATTTCTGTAGAAGCGCTCGTAGGACGTAGGCTTTGTGAGCTTCGCGATAAATGGGAACAACTTCCTGTTCTTATCAAGATAAGCCTGTGAGTACGTCCGCTCCGCGCTGTCGATGAAAAACGCCGTGTAGTCGTCCTTCTTCGCTAGCTCGATCCATGTGTTGACGGCAACACGCGCGGTCTCATTGCAATACGGTGCCGTGACCGCGAGTATGAGTTTCTCCACGGCCTCGGGGTGATATATCGCGATGCATTGCGCTATCATGCCGCCTTGCGACACGCCGAGCACGCTCGCCCTGTTAATACCGAGTGTCTTCATGGCAGTCACCTGGTCCGCCGCCATGTCGCGTATACTGTAGCCCTCGGGCATATCGTTCTTCCTGCTGAACATGTAGACCGTGTAGTCGTTCAGGTACTTCTTGTAAGGGCCCTTAAGCACCATGGCCTTGCCCTTCACCGTGGCGAGCCCATCACTCAAGCCCGGGAGCACCACCAGCTTCTTCTCCCCCTTGCCGAAAGCGGCATAATACATTTCCGTGCCGCCGATCTTTACGCTTCCGTTCATATCACAGCACCTTCCTTAAGATCTCAATGTATTCGTCCAGGCTTTCCATGTAAGCTTTGCCGTCACCGCCGCTTTCCAGGAACTCCTTGTTAAAGCCCTCGAGCACCCACTTTAAGACATCGGACTTTTGCCTGCTTAGGCCCGTGCCTTCAATCAGCTGCTCGTACATATTCCTGCTTGAGTCCCCGTAACGCGCCGCGATCTTCTCCGCGATCTCATTGTCACGCTCGGCCGCGAAGTTCGTCATAAGCTTTCCCTCAGAAGGGTGCGCTAAGTAGTACGAGATCTCGAGCTCTGAGTACGCTTTAATGCGCTCGAAGACGTCGGAAGGCAGTTCCTTAACCTTGGCTGCTGTCTCCTGCGCCATCTTCGCGGCAGCCGTGTCTATCAGGTAGAAGTAGAGGTCCTCTTTGTTCTCGAAATACTTGAACAGGCTTCCCTTGCTGATGTTGGAGTTTTTTACGATGGTATTGGTGGAGGCGGAGTCAAAGCGGTTAGCCGCAAACTCCTCCAGGGCCGCTTTCTCGATGCGCGCCCTCTTCTCCTCCGGCAGTTCCGTGAATAGTTTTGTAGGCATATTTATCTCCTTATCCCTTGTACGATGACCACATGGTCATTTCTGTCTTATATTACTATCGCAGGTTAGAAGATGTCAACTGCAAGCTGGCTTATGAATATATCCTGCAGTACTTCTTTATCAGGGCCACGATGTCATCGATCATGTCATCCGCATTGACCATGCTGTCCTCATATCCGCAGAACAGCAGGAGATCCCTGTTGATCACCATCCCGGAATTAAGATAATCCATGAGTTTAAACTCATTCCTGGAGATATATTTATCGTCATTCAACTTGCCGAGGAACTCGATGAAGAAGCACCGTTGAAACTCCGGCAGATAGACAATGAAATCCGGATAGTACTCTTCACCTTTAATGATGATCCTCGGTTCATACTTATACATAAGCCCCAGCGAATCCAGACACTGCGCCACTATCATCTCCGCCCTCGAGTCCATTAAATGATCTTTGTAGGGATACCCTTTCTGTTTCTTCTCAAATTCATCCCTGGTACGAATCTTCTCCCACATTTCTTTGTTGTAGGAGGTATCAACTTTTGAAAGATTTATATCCGGCACCTCAGGAGCATTCTTAAGTATTACCTCAAGCTGTTTCTTCACCTTAAGCAGTTTCTTGCGATACTCACTTTGACCGAATAATATCTTCCCTTCCTTTTTATCCGCAGAATACTCCCGAACACGTCTTTTCCCGTTAACACGAGAGCATTGTCTTACAACCACTCTTCCGCCATGATTACCTAATCTGACATCCGGCAAACTCTTAATTTCCTGATCAATCAAACTCAGTTTGGCTTTTAAATACTGCGGCGGAAATCTATAACTCTCACTCATTTTTAAGTCCTCCTTCAAAAGTTATTTCTACTTTAGGAGAACACCACAAGAAATATACCTACAAAATGTCGACAAAAAACGACAAAAAACGACAAAGCTCAGATAGATAATTCTGCACGAGTCTCTTCAATTTTGCTGATTATGAAGAGCAGGTTGCAGAAAAAGGCCCAAATTCTGCACAGAGCTCTTCACTTTGCCAATATGTGAAGAGACATATGCAGAATTCAAGCCCGTATTTTACTGCTGATATCCGTAAGTTCGGTTGTCGGTGTGGTAATAGAACCCGTTTTGGCTTTCTTCGGCGGACGGGGCGGAGTGAAGTTCGAAGAAGACCAATGCATTATCATTCTCGCGGGTATAATCACCGCGGACATCGAAGTCTTCCAACTCATCAACAAATGTCTCGAGGATCAGATCGTTTTCATATTCCGTCAAAGTCAGATCTGTATATATATCAATACTCGGCTGGAAGAAACCGGGCAGCCCTTCGGTCGCACTTTCCTGAAGTTCGGCCAGTTCTACAGTCAATGAATATTCAGAAATGATATCATCCAGGTCCGCCTGCTCCAGAAATGTCTGAAGATAATAATACGAAAAGTCAGATGTGGTATACGAAGAATATAACCCCGTACTGTATTCTTTCACCGTCTCTTCAACCGTGTAAACAAACCCGAACTCAGTATCCTGCAGTTTATGAACGATAACCTCACCTGCGGGTGTATCAACAGTATAGGTTTCCACCTCTTCACAAGGTCCGCACCAGTACGATGCAAACTCGCAGGCGTCTTCAAACTCCGAATCATACTTGCGGGATTTACCGCATCCGGAAATGAGCACAGCCGAAGCAACAAACAATGTAAGAAATCTCTTATTCATAAAACTATTATCAGACAAACGAAAGACTTTTACAAAAAGAAAAGGAGACACTTACAAAAAAGTGTCCCCTTATATCCCCTTATTCCTCAGTAAGTATCGCGACCGGCTCGAGCTTGGATATCCCGCGGCCGCACAGATAAGATGTAACGACTGCACATACCAGGATGATCGCACCGCTTAGGATGAACCAGACAGGCGGAGTCGGGAAACTGTTCTGCCTGATGCCGAACATCGCAAGTCCGAGAAGTATCAGCTTATCCGACAGCGCAACATGCATTACAAATCCCAGAACGACTCCCGTAACGATGATCGGCATGTTGGTCATGAGCGTTCTTCTGATAAGTTCTCCGGATGTATAACCCAAAGCCTTGGACACACCGAGATCTGTTCTTTCGCGGATGACTTGCGAACGGGTCAGAAGGATCTCAGTCAATATGACTACGAAGCATGTAACGACAACGAAGATCACGCAGATCGCCTTCATGGATGCTGTCAATGTATTGAGAGCTGTATTGATAACATCTTCCGTAAGTGACATCTGGTAACCGGGATACTCCTCCTCCAAGTCACTCTTAAACTTCTTAACATCGATACCGTCATCAAGGAAAAGAAGCACATCCTCGAAAGTATAATCAGGGTTGACTCTCATTGCACCGGACTCTGACATCAGTGCCTTGTTGCCGCCGTTATTGATCTTCTGATCGATTCCGCTTACCAGGAATGATGCAGTACCTGTGCCGTCAGAGGTTCTGACTGTTACGATATCACCGACCGTTACTCCGAGCTTGTCCGCTTCAACTGTAGTAAGTACAATCTCATTCTCATTGGAAGGAACATGTCCTTCAAGAATGTATTCCTGCTCCAAAGATTCCAGATCCTGATATACATCGATATTAAGAGTAGTGGAATTATCAAGATACATTACTTCAACGCTGGACATTATTGTCCATGTATTAATCCTCCGAACACCGTCATGATTCTTCAGCTCATCAAGCATATTCTCATCACCGGCGCAGTAGATCTGAATATCAGATGTCTCGAATCCGACGAGCTTCAGAAGATTCGACTGATCGATAACCCAGTTCTGATAAAGACAGAATCCGAGGCACATCGCCAACGTAAGAACTGCGATTATAAGTGTGAGAAAAACACTCTTTTTCAAGCTTCCGAAGATGTGCTTGCCTGAGATCGCGAGATCCAAAGGCAGACGGCTGTTCTCAAGTTCAAAGTGGTTACGCTTAAAGTTATGCGCCGTGATTCCGCTTCTTAAAGACTCAAGAACCGTAAGCTTTCTGTAGCTGCCTGTGGCAAAGAAAGAACCGATAAGAACCGCAACGGGGATACCGACAAGAGTCGCGATCAGAGCAGGAACACAAAGACCGGAGAAGCCGGACAGTCCCATCAGCGAACCTGAAAGAGCACACAAAGGCTGATTCAGGAACAATCCCGCAACGACTGCTGCCGCAGTAGCCAGCACGCATATTATCATCTGCTCTGCAATGCATGCGAATCTCAATTCCTTTACCGTATAACCGGTTGCCTGCAAAAGTCCGATATTCTGTGTATTAAGCTCGATAAAGTTCTTGATCGAGAAGTACATGATAAGGATGGCAAGAGCCACCAGAACAACTGTGAATACCAGAACGATAGCAGAAGCGATCAATGTTGTAGCCGTAGCGGCAAGAACAGCAAGATCGTAATCAAATGTGCTTACACTAGCCTTGCCCTCGAATGCAGTTAACACTTCTTTCTCGTAATCTCCGGAACTGATACCGTCTGCAGCATCCGCATAGATGAGATATCTGGTAAACATCGGATCAAGAGCTCCCTGAATCTCAAGATAAGCATCATGGCTTACGACATTCAGATAACCTGAAACGCTCATGGCTGTGGAAAAGAAAAGATTCTCAACATAGCCTTTAACCGTAAACGTCTTCTCATATCCGTTAATCTTAACGGTGTATGTGCTTCCGACAGGATGAGAAGTCGCGATATAGTAAGGAAGAAGGATCTCGTTATCAGCAAGATCGGAAGCCTCCGAAGGCAGTGAACACAGATAGTTGTCATTTGTTCCGTCCAGAAAATAGAACTCATTCGAGATCGCATCTTCTTCGCTCACATCACCGTAGTAATAGCTGCCGGTACCGAAAACGAATTCAACCGATTCGCACATAGAAGTCGAAGGAACAGAATTAATTATCTCTACAGACTCTTCCGAAGTAAGATCTTCAGGTCCGAATACCAGCAGTGACGGAGTATGAAACTCCTCTGTATTCTTTCTGATCGTGTTGTCCTTGCTCATCAGCATGGACAGGCTTACGAACAGCAATACCGCTGCCATGAACATCAGAAGAAACAGTATCGCTGCCTCACCCTTATGCTTCTTGATATTATTACGTGCAATAAAGAACAATGAATTCATGATTACCACCCCATATCAGAAAGGAATGCGCGAAGCTTGGCGTGACGCTCCTTATTCTCACCGTCATATTTCTCAAGCGAGATCTCGTCGCAGATAACGCCGTCTCTTAAGTAGAGTATTCTGTTGCCTCTCTCAGCCGCTGCGATGGTATGCGTTACCATTACGATGCTCTGTCCCTTATTATTCATGTCAGTTAAGACATCAAGCACAGCCTCGGTATTCTGAGAATTAAGAGCACCTGTAGGCTCGTCAGCAAAGAGGATCTCCGGCTCGTTGATAACGGATCTTACGAGTGCAACTCTCTGCTTCTCTCCTCCCGACAGCTGATTCGGGAACTTGTTGTAACACTTCTCATCAAGTCCGACTTCACCGAGAAGAACCTTGGCACGCGCTGCGATTGCCTTGCGGTCACGGCTCTTAAGAAGTCCGCTTACGATGATGTTGTCGAGAACGCTCATGGTGTCGTTAAGGTAGTTCTGCTGGAAAACAAAACCGCAGTGCTTTCTTCTGAACAGTGCGAGCTTGTCGTTGCTGTACTTGGAGATCTCTTCGTTGCCGTAGAGGATGGCTCCGAGACTCGGACGGTCCATGCCGGAGAGTGAATACAGCAATGTGCTCTTGCCTGCACCTGAGTCACCCATGATGACCGTGACGTCTCCCTTCCTGATCTCAAGATTAAGATTCTTCAGCACATGCTGCTGTACGCTTTCGTTAGAAAAAGTCTTGCAAAGGTCTGTGGCCTTAAGAACTGTAGTTGTCATTTCAATTGCCTCCCAAATTCGTTTTGTCAGAATTCTTACACTGCCATTCTACGGCTGCCGCGGGAAGAATACTTTACGTGAATCTTGTTCAATTCTTAACTGTTTCTTACATGTGCTATACTCGAATCATGAATTATAACTGCCTTATCATTGACGACGAGATAGAGCTTTCCCGCATGACACAGGAGTATTTCGAGATGTTCGAGGTCTCCTGCGCCACGGTCTCCACTGCAGACGAGTGCCTTGAGTTTCTTAAGGAAAACACGGCTGACGTCTTTCTTCTCGACATCAACCTCGGCAACGAAAGCGGCTTCACCCTTTGCAAGCAACTGCGCGAAAGATACGACACGCCCATACTTTTCATATCCGCACGCCAAAGCGACGACGACGTCCTAGTGGCGCTCAACATCGGCGGCGACGACTACATAAAAAAGCCGTACACTTTAAGCGTCCTCCTCGCCAAGGTTAAGGTTCAGCTTAAAAGGCTCGAGGTCGTAAAGCAGCTCAGCGGGAGCAGCGCAAAGGCAACAGACACGGAAAACTTCACTATCGACCCCGCGACACTCTCATGCCGCGTAGACGGCCACGAAGTGCAGCTTAAGGCCAAGGAGTTTGCGCTCCTGTCCTGCCTTTACGTGCACAAGGATACTATCGTTACCAAGGAGAAGCTTTTCGACGAGGTGTGGGGTGACAGCTTCTACTCCGACAGCACACTTAACGTGCACATAAGGAGACTTCGCGAGAAGCTCGAGGAGAACCCCAACGAGCCCAGATACATCAAGACTGTGTGGGGCACGGGTTACATCCTGGAGACGAATAAATGAAGCTGAAAGTCATCGCCGTCCTGTACACCATCCTCATGCTCGCGTGCGCGCTTGTATTGTGGTTCAGGATCGAAGCCAAGACCGAGTACAGCCTGGACATGCTCGACCTCAACACGCGTGCGGACGCAGTTTCCGCGGCACTCTCCGAAAACGCAGACCGCGATGCACTTGAAGCCGAATACTCCTGCGAGATCATACTCGTAAGCGACTCCGATTACGCCACCATGAACAACGAGTTCATCAAGCGCGGCTGGTCCGTGTTCGACTACAGACAGGACGGACAGATCCTGGGCAAGGTCGCGTTCGATGCACGCGGCGAAGAGTACCGCCAGGCTGTCGCCAAGGAGAAGACGCAGCTTCTTATCGTCTTCGGAAGTGCGTATGCGGCAGGCATCGTGCTGCTTCTCGTCATCTGGTATTTCTACATAAGACCTTTCAATAAGCTTAAAGTGTTCGCGAGCAACGTGTCCAAGGGCAACCTCGACATGCCCCTTAACATGACGCGGCACAATTATTTCGGCGCCTTCACCGAGTCATTCGACCGCATGCGCGAGGAGCTCAAGCATTCCGCTGAGCGCGAGGCGGCAGCAAACAGAAGCAAGCAGGAACTCGTCGCGGAATTGTCCCACGACATCAAGACTCCCGTGGCCACCATCAAGGCAACATGCGAGGTCATGGAGCTTAAGCACAAGGACCCGGATGTGCAGGACAAGGTCGCCGTCATCAAGTCCAAGGCGACTTCCGTAGAACACCTGATCGACAACATGTTCAAGGCAACTCTCGATGAGCTCGAGGAACTCAAGGTCACACCGCGTGAGGAAAGCTCACTCATAATCGAGACCATGCTTAACGACCTGCGCTTCTACGGCGAAGTTGTATGCGAGGGAGCTGTACCGCAGTGCCTTATCATGGCGGACAGGTTAAGGCTCGAGCAGGTTATCGACAACATCGCGGGCAACTCATTTAAGTATGCGGGCACGGCACTTGAAGTGTCCTTCAGCGCTGACGAAGAGAACGTACATGTCCTCTTCTCCGACAGGGGCCCGGGTGTGTCTGAAGACGAGATCGCCATGCTGACAAGCAAATTTTACAGGGGCGCCGCAGCCGAGAGTTCCGGTAAGGACGGAAGCGGTCTGGGTCTTTATCTTGCATCACGTTTTATGGAAAAGATGGGAGGCGGACTCGAGATCCGTAACCGCGAAGGCGGCGGATTGACAGTAGAGATAGTCATCAGAAAAGTGTAAAATATATTTATATTTTGTAAAGGGGGCTGCTCACCATGAGATACATTGAATTCGGTAAGAACCACAAAGAGCTTTCCACTGTTATTCTCGGCATGATGAGAATCAGCTCCCTGTCGCCTAATGAGACAGAAGACCTGATCGAGACCGCGCTCCACTGCGGCATCAATGCTTTCGACCTCGCCGACTGCTATGCAGACGGTCTGTGTGAGAGGATCGTAGGCAAGGTCCTGTCTTCCCGTCCCGACTTAAGAGACCATATGTGGATCCAGTCCAAGTGCGGCATCAGACGCGAGGACGGAATTAAGTATTTTGATTTCTCCAAGGAGCACATCACCGAGGCCATAGACGGCATCCTGATGCGCCTTAACACTGACCATATCGACTCACTTCTCCTGCATCGTCCCGACACGCTCATGGAAGCGGACGAGATCAACGACGCCATCAACGATGCAGTCAAGGCGGGCAAGATCATAGACTTCGGTGTATCTAATATGAACCCGCTCATGATCGAATTCCTGTCCCGCGATGTCGAGGAGAAGATCGCGATCAATCAGATCCAGCTGTCGGCAGCATTCACTCCCGCGATCGATGCAGGTCTTCACGTCAACATGAGTACCGACGCCGGTATCGTAAGAGACGGCAGCATCCTCGAATACTGCAGGCTGAACAACATCGTAATCCAGGCGTGGTCAGTTCTTCAGTACGGATTCTTCGAGGGAGTCTTCATCGGCAACCCGAAGTTCGAAGCGCTGAATAAAGTTCTCAGCCGCATCGCCTCCGAGCATAGTGTCACTCCCGAGGCGGTCGCTATCGCATGGGTACTTCGCTACCCTCATCCCATTCAGGCTGTCATCGGCACCACCAGGGCAGACCGCGTTCAGCAGATGGCAATGGGTGCGGACATCATCCTGAGCCGCAAGGAGTGGTACGAGATCTATCAGGCCGCAGGAAATACGCTGCCGTAAGGCTTATCTCATAGGCTTTAACATTGTTAAACCGATTTACTTCTCGTAGTAAACGATATCCATGCCGTCTTTGATGCGGTCGACGCGGCCCGTCTGACGGTAACCCATCTTCTCATAAAGGTGTATATTCCCCTTCTCCTGCAGGATCGTATCCAGGCACCAGTTGTCCGCGCCGTAGATCTCTTCCGCGGCCTTCATCGCCGCCTGCGCGTATCCCTTACCCCTATACTCCTCCATGATCCACAGCGGCGAGATTCTCTTGCGGCTGCCGTCGTTCCTGTCTATGACTCTGATGACACCGACGCGCTCGCCTTCAGCCTCGATGAACCAGTATGTTGTCTCGGGCCGGGCAAATCTTGCCTGCACATTGGAAAGCGGTTCCGCCGCGGGGCTTATGTCGTAATCATGGTACTTCTCCAGCAGACCTCGAAAAGCTTCCGTCTGCATCCTCCACACGGTCTCGACTTCTTCTGCTTTTACCTTCACCAGTTTAACGCTCATATCACAGATCCTTCTTCATAAACACATCCGCGTAGGGATTGTCGTTAAATCTTCCCGTGGGCACGAATCCGGTCTTCTCATAAAGCTTCAGCGCGTCCTTATAGCCGGACATGGAGTCGAGGACGATCGTCTTAAAGCCGAGTTGTCTTGCTTCATCGACCGCTGTGTTGATGAGCTTAGTTCCAAGTCCCTGACCTCTGTAATTCTTATCCAGATAGAGAGCCTTGAGTTCCACGGTATCATCGTTGATCTTCTTAAGCCCGACCGTTCCGATCACATTATCATCCGCAAGAAGGCACTTGAACATCGCGAAGGTGTTTTCGATGTCATTATAGAAACTGTGCCTGCCGTCAGGCTCGAATGCCTTCCCGAGCTCGCGGAAACAAGCATCCGTAAACTTGAACACGCTGTCCTTCAGTTCATCACTATAATCCACAATCGTTGTAATCATATGAGAATGGACTTTCCTCCAGCATCTGTTGTTCGTCCATGCGCCAATTTCCCCTAGTAGCGCCAAACCACACCCCTTCGAGCGGACTTACGCACAAGCGAAGCGCGGAGTACGTAGCGAGAGGGTGTGGTTTGG
>JAFSPU010000002.1 GCA_017451265.1 Clostridiales bacterium | reverse complement strand
AGAGAAAGAACAAAAAGAGCGTGTCCTTCAGGAAGCCATGCTGGAGATAAAGAATAAGTTCGGTAAGAATGCTGTGATCAAGGCGAAGAATCTTGAGGAGGGCGGCACAGCCATCCAGAGAAATCAGCAGATCGGAGGGCACAAAGCATGAACGATAAATATGAGAAGATTCTTCATATGCAAAGACCTCAGTATATCGACCTGCCGCCTATGCCGATAGAGGACCGCGCTGCTCAGTTTTCTCCTTTTGCTGCAGTCGTAGGTTATGATGACGCAGTGGATGAGACAGCAAGGCTTACGGATAGTAAGATCGATCTTGGTGAAGACGAGATAATTGCTCTGAATGAATCGCTTGGAAAGCTGAGATCTTCCTTGTTGGAAAGACCGATGGTCAAGGTAACATACTTCGTGCCGGATCAAAGAAAGAGCGGCGGTAAGTATGTTGAAAAGACCGGTGTAGTAAGACGGATCGATGAGGCGGGAGGAGTTCTTGTGTTTACTGATGCCGAGAAGATCAGGATAGATGAGATAATAAGAGTAGAGTTTGCAGATAAGAGTTTTGTTGACTGATATTTGTATGATTCAAGCAAATCGAGCAAGACGATCAGAACGATTTTTGTATATAATTCTATAGATACGTTCGAGACACGACGGACGCAAAAAATAGGATATTATGTGCTCGATGCGCAGAATATAAAACACCTGCTCTTGGCCGCGGACAGTGCGCTCGTCGCTTCGCTCCTCCGCAACTTGCAGAGCAGGTGTTTTATATTCTTTTTATTAACGCTTCAATAACACATTTTATATGGCGTATAACTGCTGCTGTTGAAGCGACATATCAATAGCGGTTTGTTGATTAAGCAACAAAATGAAGACAAATTGATTATTGGTTCTCGAGTCTGAACAGAATATTGTGTGAGTATCAAACAAAATAGTTCGAGACAAGGAGAAGGATATTATGAAGAAGTTGTTTGAAGTAGTTGCAGTAGTAGGAGTAACAGCCATTCTTTTCGCAGGTTGTGCCGGAACGGAGAGCGCAGCTCAGAATAACAGCGAGGCTACTCAGGAGACGGAAATCGAGGAATCGATTATGGATCCTGAGACATTGAATCAAAGTGTCCAGGATACACTGACTTATGAGGGTGGATTATACGTTAACGGCAATCCGGACAGCGACATGGAGCTTGCAATCTTTAAGAATGAAGAGGGCGAATCCATTTATTTGATATACGATGCAGGTATGATCGAGTATGGCATATATGATACCGAGGATGCTGTTGCGGAAGATGGTACAGAGTACGAACAGATCAACGTAAGAGACGATTTGACATATGGTTATTATTTCAGCGAAGACATGACAGAGGGCATGCTTGTTGATGAAGACGGCGTCGTTTATGCATCTTTGGCACTTGACGAAAGCGTAGCAAGAGATCTCGTAAGAACGACTATCGTAGGAGAATGAGAGAGGGTATTATGAAAAAGGTTTTGTCAGTTTTGATGTCAATAGGGCTTACAGCTACAATGTTTGCAGGATGCAGCGCTGCTGTTGATGAGACTCCTGCCACTGATGGTCATGAGGAGATGACATATATGAGCGCCAACGGCTACCAGCTTCGTTACAGCGCCCTTAATATCGAATCTTCCGAGATAGATGAGGATACCGTTCAGTTCATATACACAGGCGAGTCTTCCGGGACGAATACTCTGACCGTTACTTATATCGAAGGAATAGGTCCCGATGAAGCTCTTTATGATCTGACTTCTTTGTGGGAAGAGCAGGAAGCAATACAAAGAAGCGAGGGGGTATTCCCCGGAACTAGCGATAAGTGGGGAATCATAAGGACGCTTTCTCCTGACGGGGAAGAGGGGCTTTATGAGTGTGCTATCGCAGGTGAGTATAACGGAGGCGTTCTCCTTTTCGAGCTTGCTGAGTATGTGTCGGGTGATGACACGATCGATATGGCTGTAAGTGATGCTTTGGATAACGTGTTGTGCTCGATTACTTATGATGATTTTGAGCCGCAGTCGATGTATAGCTACTATCCCGGAACGTATTCGGGTGATGGCAAGACATTGACTCTTAATGACGATCACAGCGGCACGTTAAGTGCTCAGGATGATGTCGAGATCCTGTGGGGTTCGGATTACATTATGGCTTCGGACGGGAGCTTTACTTACAATTTCACGATAGAAGGCGATAATCTCTACCTTGAATATGACGGAGAGTGGTTAGAGCTGTCATCCGTAGCAGGTGGTTCAGAGACAGCGGAGACTGAGCAGATCGTAGGTATGATCAA
Source organism: Clostridiales bacterium (assembly GCA_017451265.1). GTDB lineage: Bacteria > Bacillota > Clostridia > Saccharofermentanales > Saccharofermentanaceae > Saccharofermentans. The sequence continues at coordinate 68,287 of JAFSPU010000002.1, read as the reverse complement.
TCCTTGGTCCAATGCAGCAACTGCAGATGAAGCTGCAACAGGTGCAGGCGTCGGAGACTTTACGCTCCCCGATAACAGGACGGATACAACAGCAGGACCAATCTTCTTTGACAGTTATTTTTACATGGATGGTGTTGCTGAAGCTCAGGGTAGTATCGGTGCAGCTTCCATGATAGTCCGTAAGGGTCTTGTGAGCCTTTTCGAAGAGGGTGATATCTCAGGCGATTGGACCGATTATTCCTACGTATGGTACACAACAGCGGGTGATACTGACGTCACATGCAGAGGCAATGAAGACGGTCAGGCAATGCTCATCAGCTGGACTGACGGTGACTACTGCTACAGCATCATGATTCGTGGTCAGGGCGATATATATGACACATACGGCCTTGCTGACGAGGCTGTCGCTGAACTCGTAGGAGCTATCTCTTAACAGAAACAGATTATAATGACATTTTCGATCCGGTTGCCATTACTCTCATGGCTTCGTATCAACAGATGTCAAATGAAATATAAAAGGATATGGAGGATACAAAAATGACTAAGACTAAGAATCTTGAGATCGATATGAATAAGTTGGATAACGTTACAGGCGGTAAGGCGATATGGTGGTGTTCTGAGTTAGAGATAGACAGACCATCGTTGGCAGAGTCGAGAAGACCTCAATTTGGAATCGAATTAGAGTTCGGAAGACCTGTAAAGCCACCCGTTGTAGCTTCGGAATCGATTCTTAAAGGGAGATTAATTAATCCAAGAGATTGTTGATCAATCATCATTATCAATACTAAGACTTAAGGCTCGCAGCAATGCGGGTCTTTTCTATGCCGTAAATAGAATAATTTGAATTCGATCAGTATTAGCGGTACATATAGGTATGTAATCTCTATTAACATATACGACCGAGTTCGAACCCCGAAGGTCGCAAAAATCGGACTATTCTGTACTAGTAGCACATGCTAGCACTACGAAATAGCGGAGTTTCCGCAGATGCCCTAACGACGGGCGTTTGCGGATTTATTTTTGCCGAAAAATCCGGGCAAAAAGTTTACCTGAACGGAGCTAACTTCTGGGTATTTTCGGGCCTCGAACGCGAACCAGGGGGCATTATTCGGGCTTTTGAAGCCTGAAGAAACTGTATGCTTGATAAGGAGGTATCGGCATAAACGAGAAGTTGTACGTGAAAAAAGTGCAGAATGGAGCAAAAATTCAGAAAGATATATTGACCGAATAGGCGGATGGGAATAGTATTAAGATGATCGCTGAAAAAATGTTCCAATCTGCAAAAAAATCACGGAGAAGTAGAAATGCTACCAAGAAAGCAATATGTTGATGAACTGATAAGACTTAAAGATAACGGAAGAATCAAGATTATTACCGGATTACGAAGAAGCGGCAAATCTGTTCTTCTATTTGAGCTTTTCCGTGAGCATCTGTTAGAGGAAGGTGTTACTTCAGATAATATTATTAGCGTTCAACTTGATGACTTGCAAAGTATTAAATATCGTAATCCGATAGAACTTGATATATATATCAGGGAACGAATAACGAATACAAAAGAGAGATTCTATATTTTCATAGACGAGATTCAACTTGTCTCGGAGATACCAAATCCATATGTGGATGATGAATCAGCGAAGATCACATTTGTGGATGTCGTTCTGGGGCTTATGAAGATAAAGAATGCAGATGTTTATGTGACAGGAAGCAACTCGAAGATGCTATCTTCGGACATACTTACGCAGTTCCGGGATCGTGGAGATGAAGTCAGGGTATACCCTCTTTCTTTTTCGGAGTTTTATGATGCTTTCGAGGGAGACAAGCGAGATGCTTGGCAGGAATACTATACATATGGCGGAATGCCGATGACATTGAGTCTTGATTCTCATGAACGTAAGAGCAGATATCTTCGCGATCTATTTGAAAGGACCTATATAAGGGATGTCTTGGAAAGAAATAAGATCAAGAACGATGAAACCTCTTTGGGAATACTGCTTGATATACTGGCTTCCAGTATTGGATCGCTTACCAATCCGAGCCGATTGTCCAATACCTTCAAAAGTGAAAGAAAAATATCTCTTGCACCCGATACCATTGATAAATACCTGGAGTACTTCGAGAATTCCTATTTGATTCGAAAAGCAGTCCGATATGACATTAAGGGAAGAAAATACATAAAGACTCCTTCAAAATACTACTATTCGGATTTGGGCCTTAGAAACGCCAGGCTGGGCTTCAGGCAGATAGAAGAAACTCACCTGATGGAGAATGTACTTTATAATGATCTGGTTCGTCGTGGATTTGATGTGGATGTCGGAGTAGTTGAGATTGCCACTATGGAAGGTGGCAAAAAAGTGCGAAAGCAGTTGGAAGTGGATTTTGTGGTAAATAGGGGAAATGACAGGTACTATATCCAGTCAGCGCTTAGCATTGCAGATCCTGAAAAGAAGAAACAGGAAATAGCGTCACTGCTCAGGATACCTGATTCTTTCAAAAAAATAGTTGTTGTGCGAGATCACATGAAGCCATGGAAAGATGACAACGGAATACAATATGTTGGTATTGAGGATTTCCTTAGAAATGAACTCATACTAAAAGACTGATAATACACAATGGCCATGATCATAGGGGCTATTTATTTACTTTGTTACCACAGGAAAGTAGCAGCAACAGCATAGTTGCGATGAGTCTTAAGTTCAAACCCCGAAGACCACAAAAAATGAACTATTCTGTACTTTTTTCAGGCGATTTTGAACACATCTGCTTATATCTGTTGATTAAGCGACAGATGCCGTAAACATTGCTCATTGCTTGACTTCTCATAGTGAATAGAATGAGGACAGATACTCAATCAAACAACTTGTGAGGAGGAAAAAACAATGAGAATCTTAATGAACATTTTGTGGTTTGTATGCGGCGGCTTTATCTGCTGGTTGGAGAATGTGGTACTCGGTATCATCCTGTGTGCTACGATCATCGGAATCCCTTTCGGAATCCAGTGCTTCAAGATGGCTGACCTGTGCGCAATGCCTTTTGGTAAGGAACTTGAGTCAAACGGCGGTGTAGGATCATTTCTTGCTAACGTCCTTTGGATCTTGTTGGTAGGCTGGGAGACAGCTCTTACAGAGTTCCTCATCGGCTTGGTACTTTGCGTAACAATCGTAGGTATTCCTTTCGGTCTTCAGTTCTTTAAGCTTGCAGGCTTGTCACTCATGCCTTTCGGTACAAGTGTCAAGGTAGCCCACGTATTCTGATCTGGATAAGGCCCGCGAGGAAATCTTCCCGATAATACGTGAGGTCTACGCTCAGCAGTAATCAAATGTATAAACTAACTTAGCCATCTCCCCGGCACCCGCCGGGGAGATTTTTATGTCTTACTTCGTGACTTGGCCCTTGCGGTAGCGGCCGAAGAGGATGCCGTCATCGACATACTTATCTGCCTGTGATACCCACATCGGAAACTCTCCCGTGGCAAGTGCAGTCTGTCCGTTAAGCATTCCCGTATGGAATGAGATATGTCTGAACTGGCGCAGCACCAGTTCCATTCTCGTATGCTCACAGTTCTCGGGACACTCGTAAAGCATCTCATCAGTCAGTGAATCAAGATAATCCAGAGTCTTCTTCTCGACCTGGTCGAGATACTCGAGCAGCTGCTCATCTGAAAGAACAACATCACACGGCTTATCGGGATTGTCGAGACCCTCCTTATGGAATGAAGGCTCTTCGTAAACACAGGGATTGATAAACCACTTATCTGCAGAATGAACGGCGTGGTAAGCCCATCTCCAGCAAGGTGCCCCGCAGCACAGTGCGTCTCTGTCATAAGTTCGGATGGATGTTCTTATATTCATAAAGTTGGGTACTACCATGTCTTTGATGATCATGCAAAGCTTGTTCATATAACGCCTCCGCGAAAAGTATATAATTGGATTATAACTCTGAAATAAGCGACAGGAATCATGATAAAAGCAAAACTACAGCAATACAATGAATACTTATCACAGGCGCGTGCCGTTACGACAGATAATGCGTATCCTTTGTCGATCGTGCTGGGCTTTCAGACAGGCGACATTTATGAAAGTGACGATAAAGAAGCGGTCCTGTTCTGGCATTATTGCGGGTTCGCTTACATCAGCGGAAATCCTTCGGAAGAATTCCTGAATGAAGTATATGGTCTGATGGAATCCGGAACACGCAGACTCGTTCTCATCACAAACGATGACCGTGTAATATCATATATGGAAACCCGGGGCTGCAGTATAAATCACAGGCTTGAGTATTCCTGCACAGGTGCTGATCCGGTAACGATAAACGCAGACAGATTCCGCATAGTTCCTATCGATAAAAATAACATCACGAGAATTAAGGGCAGGATTATTCCTTCTTTCTCGTGGGAAAACAATGAGCAGTTTCTGAATAATGGCTTCGGATTTGTTGCGATGGAAGAAGACAATATCTGTGCTGTCGCATTCTCTTCGGCCGTAAGTGATGTGGAAGTCGACATCGGAGTTGAGACTTACGAAGAATACAGAAAGAACGGACTGGCAGCTGCTCTTGCACAGACGATGTGTGACGAGATAATAAGAGGCGGAAGAAAGCCGGCCTGGTCGCATGCCGAAGCGAACATGGGCTCAAGAAACACAGCGCTTAAGTGCGGTTTTATAGAGGAAAGAAGAGTAACCACATGTCAGAAAGACCGGAACTGAATAAAAACTTAAGCGGCGCGGAATTGCGAAGATGGTACTGGCTTAAGGAGGAGCTCACGGACTTCTGCCGTGAGAACGGTCTGCCTGCATCCGGAAGTAAGACAGAGATTGCAGACAGGATCGCGGTCTTCCTCGACACGGGAAAAGTCGAGACTTTGACCCGCACGAAAAGAACGATAAAAAGGAATGTGGAAAACATCACACCCGGACACACTCTAGATGAGGCCATCAGGTGCTGGAAGTATAAGAAGAGTCAGCCGGGGTCCAACGAGTATGAGGATTCCGACTTAAGCTCAGCCTCTGAATAATCAGGTTCTCGGAGTTTTGTTGTTCTGCTTGTAGTAAAGCTGTTTTTCGGTATACATATTCGCATCGGATTCGCTTAAGAGTTCATCGATCGATTTCTTGCCGTCAGCAGAATAACTGTATCCGATCGAGCAGCTGTATTTAGTTGCATTAACCGCTTCGTGTATGCGCTCGGTGAGCTTGATAACTTCGTCTTCAGGAATCTTGCGGCATACGACTACAAATTCGTCGCCGCCAACTCTGTATACAAGCTGCTTACGCCTGACGGCACTCAGGAAACAGTCAGAAATGGTGGATATCGCTATATCTCCGGCAGCATGCCCTTCGGTATCGTTAATGGTCTTAAGTCCATTCATATCAATCGATACAAGTGCCGTGATATCCTGAGGGTCGTTCTTTATATCCGAATAATATGCCTGACGGTTGAGAAGTCCCGTAAGAGGATCTCTCTTTGTAACCTGAAGAATCAGAAAAACATAGTATACAAACATCGATATGGCAATCGTGGCGCAGAAGACCTGCGCATATTCTTTTCCTATCAGAAACGGCATGATGATTCCTGTTAAGAAAGCGAAGCCAAAATAAATAATTGGTATTTTTTCTGTAGACTGCTTCGAACTGTGACGGATCATTAAGATGATCAGCCATATGCAGTAGAATCCGATTGCGACATACGGAAGTAAGCCTAGAGCTCCCCTTCTCATAATGCCAAAGTCATCGATATAGAACACTATACCGGCAGGAATTGAAATGAAGTCAATTGCAGTGAGCACTATAGCCGGTATAAAGACATACCATCTCTGCTTCTTTATGATCGTGAATATAATCTGTGCAATAAGGAACGGAGTGGTGCTGTATCTTACAGCTATCAGGAAGGATCTTAATAAAGTGTGTTTGTCCTGTTCTGCAACATGGAATTCGATAAATACCAAGATGGAAAGGATCAGTACTTCTGTGATCAGAACATATAAGCGGTGTATGGTTTTCTTATCCAGGAAAACTGTCGAAATAAGGGCTGTCGCGAAACCCAGAAGAACTAGAAGCAAAGCCCAATTTTGAATTACATACTCGGTAACTGCCATAATGCCCTCTTAAGAAAACAATTATGTATATTTTAAACTCGCACTGTCAGACTGGCAATATTCATGTTCATTACATCTAAGGTATAATTGTAAGCATGAAGAAAACAATCGTCACATCATTACTATGTTTTTCCGTTGCTCTCACCGCGTGCTCAGCGCAGCCGCAGACTGAGATAATGGAAGATAATGTTCCGGAAACTTCAGTAGAAGAGACCGAGCCTTCCGAGACGCAGGTGCAGGTCAACCGTAATCAGCTGTTCGAGGACCTGCAGAGCGGTAAGACAATCTGCTTTATCGGAGACAGTATTACCGAAGGCGCGGCGACTGATGGTATCCCCTGGTATCAGCCTCTCGAGACATTCATAACAGGTGAGGTATTAAATGTATCTGTCTCAGGATGGACATCCGTAAGTCTCGTACGGGACGTCGATGAGTATCCGCAGGCAGACGTATATGTGATCGCAATCGGCATTAATGATGTTCTTTATATCGATCAGGCTTTCGGAGCGGCCACAGTCGAAGAATTCATAGACAACCTTCAGACACTTTCGCAGATGATAGATTCAGTATCTCCTGATTCGACTATGTATTTCATCACGCCCTGGCCTTTCCTGAATTTCCCTGATGAGGCATATGAAACCCGTGATGAGTTCGTGGAAGCGATGATCGAATGGTGCGCAGAAGACGACAGAAGGATCTGCATCAATCCGAACGACACCATCATGTCTGTTCTCGAAGACGTCGATACATCCGTCTATATGTGGAACGACTATCATCCTGATGCACCTGAAGGCATCGGCCTTTACAGTTACGCGGTAATACAGCAGGATTCTATCAGATGACAGATATCGATCTTATTCTTTATGATCTTGACGGAACCATATGGGATTCCATCCCGCTTATCATGAGCTGCTTTAAGCACGCTTATGATGAAGTCTTCGGCGAATGCCCGAGGTCCGATGAAGATCTTATGAGTTATATCGGGCGACCTCTTCCGGACACTTTTTCCATGCATGACGAGGAAACGAAGCAGAAGCTTCTGGACTCGTACCTCGTTTATAACCACATGCTTTTGGATCAGGATGCCATCCCCATGTTTCCGGGCATCATCGATGATCTTAACTTCATTAAGCAGACCGGCATGCGGCAGGGAGTGGTGACAAGCAAGCGTCACCGCGCTGCTGACGTTACGCTTGAGTTCAAGGGCCTTTTCGATTTCTTCGATGTTTATATATGTAAAGATGATACCGAGAAACATAAGCCTGACGGGGAGCCGCTGATCGTGGCTGCAGGTAAGCTCGGCATAACCGACATGAGCAGGGTGATCTATGTGGGAGATGCTCTGCCTGATGCCCTGTGCGCCAAAAATGCGGGCGCGAGGTTCGCTCTGGTGGACTGGACGAGGATGGATAAAGACGATGTTTTAAGGCATTCTCCGGCCGGTTCCAAAATCATTTCATCACTTAGAGAATTAGTTGTTGACAAAACATGACCTCGCTCATATAATAATCAGGCACGCGGGATTAACTCAGTGGTAGAGTGTCACCTTGCCAAGGTGAAAGTCGCGAGTTCAAGTCTCGTATCCCGCTCCACCAAATACTCGCTTCGCTTATGCGGAGCGAGTTTTTTATTACCCTCACTTCGGTTGTGCTATAATCCACATGAAGGCAGGGGGCATTGAAGTGAGAATCTCTAGATTTATTGCCAAGATTATTTGTGTTATCGCAGTCAGCAGCTCAGTTGTACTGACAGGTTGTTCTTTGGTAGCACCTGAGGCCACATTTACGCCTCCCACCACAGCTCCGGGCGCGCAGAATAATAACAATCCGGACACCATCTCGGTCTCTGTTGAATCTGCAGACACATCAGAAACTACGGATCTTTATATGGCTACAGAGAGTTTGGACTTCAGTGACTTCGTATTTATCGGCGATTCCAGAACAGTAGGTATGGGGCAGGTTCTCGACCTTGATACCATCGCGGAAATCGGCGTAGGGTATTCGTTCCTCATGGCGCATTATGATCAGATCCTCGGCCTGGAGAATAAGAACATCGTCTTTAACCTCGGCGTCAACGATCTGGCTCATGTAGATGAATACATCGAGTTCTTCCAGCGTCTCCCTGAGGATTTCTGCTTCGATAATCATATCTATGTCGTCTCGGTTAATCCCACATCGGGCTCCTACGCCAGCATGAACGGCGACATCGATTACTTCAATGTACAGCTTTCAGACAGCCTTCCTTCCACATGCAAGTGGATCGATACTTGCTCTTTCTTAAGAGAAGCCGGTTTCGGCACGGTTGACGGTCTTCATTATGACAACCAGACATATGAACTGATCGCCAATCTCATCTATAACAACGTAATGCTCTATCAGAGCCTGGGTTACTGATCATGAAAAACAAAAGAATAGTCGCATTGGCACTGGCTGCAGGACTTATGCTGTCCTTTTGCTCATGCAGTCAGAAGACAGAAGGAACCGAAGAGACGATTCAGCAGACCGCTGCAGTAACTGAAACTGCACATCCTGCACAGACCGAAGAGCCTCTGGCACCCGTGATCCAGCCGCGCGAGCCTTCGATCTTCGACGAACCTGCCATAGATCCTGACAATGCGCAGAACATAAGCCATCTTATGACGGTCCTCGTTAATGCTTATGAGTCTCCCGGTGAAGAGACCGATGCGGCGATAGACGAGGCTCTGAGCAACATACAGTCAATAAGTCAGGCGGATTATGAGCTTGCAGAAAGAATCGTGGATAACTGGTGTGAAGTCTACCTTGATCCCGGCTACACGCTTAACCTCTATCAAGGCGAGGACAATGCTCCCGAGCTTGTGGGCTCCGGCATCCCTGACAGCGCTTCCCACGCCATCGTCATCCTGGGCTATGAGCTTAGTAACGGGCAGATGCAGGACGAGCTTGTAGGTCGTCTCGAGGCAGCGGCTTCACTGGCACATGCGTACCCGCAGGCTTTTATAGTCTGTTCCGGCGGCGCCACTGGTCCGAACAACACCGAGGGCAATACAGAGGCGGGACTCATGCGCGATTATCTCGTGGAAACCTGCGGCATCGACTCCGCGCGTATACTTGCGGACGAGCGCGCTCTTACCACTGCCGACAATGCGCTCAATACCTTCGCAATGCTGCGCGATAACGACGTGCACTCCATCACCATCGTAACTTCAAGCTACCACATGAGGTGGGGCCAGGCGGACTACAACGTGGTGGCAGCGCTTTACGCCAACAGGCTTGGCTACGACATCGAGAGCATCTCCAATTACTGCTACGACACTGAGCCCGCGTATGACTATTACGCCAGGGGAGACAGGTTTGCAGCGCGCCAGATCTGCGAGATCTTAGGCGTTCCCACGGAATACATCAGCGAGATGCCATCACCATTCTAATTGCGCCTGTTAGCTGTTATAATGGACAAAACACATATCGGAGGTGATCATATGGCAGTTGTTGCTGTAAATAATGATAATTTCAAGTCCGAAGTGCTGGAGGCACAGGGTCTCGTCCTTGTAGATTTCTGGGCTCCCTGGTGCGGTCCCTGTAAGATGCTCGGACCCGTCATCGACCAGCTTTCCGGTGAGTATGATAACGTCAAATTCTGCAATTGCAATGTCGATGACAGCACAGACCTTGCAGCTTCCTACGGTGTATCAAGCATACCCGCGGTAAAGCTGTTTAGAAATGGTGAGATCGTTTCTGAATCCCTTGGCTTCAAGCCGCTTCCCGCCATCAAGCAGTTCATCGATTCTGCTTTGTGATCATGTCTTAAAGTCGGGGAGAAGCTCTTCTCCGGAGGCATCCTCCTGGATGAATGCGTTCTCCTGGCCTAATATCGACAAATATTCTGCCGCAGCCGCGTAATGGCCCTGCGGCAGTTTTCTTTGCAGAAAATCAGGAAGCTTCATGTCCGGGTACTTGTAATCGAATGGTGTGTACTGGTTCATGAGGCTGATATAGATGTCATTGCCGAAGCGGCCGCACAGGTAATCGAGCACTTTCTTGGTGTCGAAAAGCTGCCCCGGAAGCATCAGGTGTCTTACGATCATGCCCTTCTTCATGAGGCCGTCGCTGTCTATAACGGCGGGGCCTGTCTGGCGGTACATCTCATCCAGCGCCGCACAGCAGACTTCGTAATAATCACGTGCCCTGCAAAGCTTCTGTGACAGGGGAGAAGAGAAGAACTTCATGTCCGGCATGTATATGTCTATGAGCCCGTCCAGAAGCTTAAGTGAGTCCACGGATTCATATCCACCCGAGTTAAAGGCCACAGGTATCGTAAGGCCGTCCTCACGTGCGATTCGTATCGATTCCACGACAGTAGGGATGAAGTGCCCCGCGGTGACGAGGTTTATGTTATGGGCGCGTTTTTCCTGCAGTTCCAGGTAGATCCGCGCGAGCCCCTCGGCGTCGTAAGCCGTGCCCTTTCCTGTCTCGTTATGGGAGATGTCGTAGTTTTGGCAGAAAATGCACTTAAGGCTGCATCCTTCGAAAAAAACGGTGCCGCTCCCCTGAGTCCCGGAGATTACGGGCTCTTCGCCGTAATGCAGGGTGTAGATGTTGACGAGGGGCAGGTTTCCCATGCCGCAGACGCCGCGTCCGCCCGTAACACGGTTTACGCCGCATTTTCGGGGGCATATTAGGCAGTTTTCATATTTTGAAGCAATATCCTTGTCGCGCATATGTAAATTATAATATATGGCATTTCGTTTTTTGAGTGTTAAAATCTAACGTGGAAAAAAGGAAGTATGCGGTTTTGAGGAGTATAAAGGGCCAGATGACAGCCGGAAAGAAACTTGGGTTTTCTACTGTTAACGCACTGCTTTTAGTAGTGGCAGTTCTTTTCGTGGCTGCGGATGCGCTTTATGGCTTCATGTATTACGGCAAGGTAAGAGACTGCCTTAATGAGCATGTAGTCATCGAGACCGGCACTGACGTTACGCTCGGCCTGTTCGTAAGCGAGCAGGTTCCCGGCACTTGCCTGGTTACTGATGTTTCCCTCATCGACAACATGGTTCCCGGTTCCTACGGGATCAAGGTGAAGACTTTCGGCGTAATAAGAGACGCCGTTCTTGATATCGTGGACACCACTGCTCCCACAGGAACTGCAGTGCCCCAGGTGATCTTCCAGGACGATGTCCCTGAGGCTTGCGATACGGTCACGGATGTATATGACCTTGCAGCAGTCACGGTAGCTTACGTAAACCCCATGGAGGCGCCTTTGGAGGGCGGTTTCTATGAAGTCCCCGTGAAGCTTTCAGACCCTTACGGCAACGAGACCGTGATCAATGTGCCCTTCGAGGTAACTGCTGACACCACGGCACCTTCACTCACGGTTCCCGAGTGCGTTTACGCTTATGTCGGCGGAACTGCTTCCTACCTGGAGGGCGTGGAGGTAACTGATGACTTCGATCCCGAGCCTTCTGTGCAGGTCGATCTGTCCCAGGTCGATAACGAGACCGCAGGCGTGTACACCATCACATACACCGCCACCGATGCCCACGGCAACTCTGTCTCCAAGACTGCAGACCTCATCCTTGAGGTCATGCCCACGGCTTTTCTGGAAAGAAGCGAGGTCTACGGTTACGCCGCAGACGTGCTTTACAACCAGGTGTTAGGCGGCGAGCCCATTGAGAGCTTCACTGACGTTGAGGTTGCTTTCAGGATATTCGAGTGGGCCCACCGCAATATCGGCTACACGGGCACCTCTGACAAGTCGGACTGGACCATCGCCGCAGTTGACGGCTTCGATACGCATACCGGCGACTGCTACACATATTACGCAGTGTGCAGAGCCATGCTGGATGTGGCAGGCATCGAGAACGTGAGAGTGGAAAGATATCCCATCACTTCCTCACCGCATTACTGGAACCTCATCAAGATCGACGGTCAGTGGTACCACTGCGATGCATGCAGCTTCATGGATGTATCGGGATATGTGTTCATGCAGATCGATTCCGAGCTTGATCACCACCATGAATTTAACGGAGCCACGGTTCCGCCCAGAGCTTCTGTATCCGTTCAGGACAGGCTCGACTTTACTAACTTAACAATGGAAGACACAGACGAATAATGAGAAAGCACGAAGGCGAACGTAAACAGATAAAGACACCCGAGAGGATCGTGAGGGAGCGCGGCCGTAAGGCTAACTACGCCATCATTATCATCGTGCTGCTTATCGGCATCGGCTTCATGGGATTCCGTCTTTATAAGCATCATCTTGTCTCCAAGATCCTGCCTGAAGTAACGATCGAGGCGGGTTCTCCCATTGATGTGACTTTGTTCACTCAGGGCAATATCAGCAATGGCGTGTTTGTAACTGACATCTCCGGCATCGATACCACTGTGCCTGCATCTTACGGACTGAAGGTAAGTGCAGGAGACAGGATCAAAGTTATGAGAGACGTCGTCCTTAATATCGTCGATACCACGGCTCCTGCTGCGGAGGCTGTTCCCCAGACTATCTACACTGACGGTCTGCCGGCACCTGAGGATACGGTTACGAATATCTATGACCTTTCCGCCTGCACGGTTTCTTATGCGCAGCAGATGCCTGAGATCCTGGAGGGCGGTTCCTATGATGTGCCCGTGAAGATCACGGATGCTTACGGTAATGAGACCATTATCAATGTGCCTTTCACGGTGATCGATGACCACACGGCTCCGCTCATCTACGGCGCGCATGACTTCGAGGCTTTCATAGGTGATGCCATCGCCTACATGGACGGCATCACGGTAACTGATGACTACGACGAAAACCCCGTTCTTGAAGTCGATACTTCCGGGGTCAACGTCACTGAGGAGGGATACTATCCCGTTACATACACGGCGACGGACGAGCAGGGTAATTCCACTTCCGTTACCGTGACAATTCACATGCGCATCAAGCCTGAGCGCTACTACGAGCCTGAAGAGCTTTATGAGCTCGCACGCCAGATAATCGAGGACAACGATATCTGCGACGATTCCATGAGTCAGATGGAGCAGGCTTTCAGGATCACTGCATGGGTCAGCACACACATCCACTATATGATGGATTCCAATAAGTGCGACTGGACTGCAGGTGCTTACGATGCACTCACGACTATGTACGGCGACTGCTTCAACTATATGGCCATGTGCCGCGCAATGTACGGCGCAATGGGCATAGAGAGCATCACTGTGGAGCGCTATCCGATAAATATATCCAGTCACTACTGGAATCTCATAAATATCGACGGCCTCTGGTATCACTGCGATGCATGCGTGTTCTTAAGCATGACGGACATCACGTTTATCTTCATGTATACGGATGCTGAGCTCGATCCTTCGAACAACAGTTACGATCCTGCGACCCTGCCTGACGGCGTCATCGTTGCGACCGAATCTGTTCAGGACATGCTCGATTATGAGACCCTGACTGTCACGGGAGAAAACGAATGAAGATAAGAAGTTGGAGAAGGCTGTTAATATATGTTTGTGCCGGTGTTCTGGGTTTTGCCGCAGGAGCCGCAAGCTTTGTTTTAGGTTACAAGGCTGTTCAGAGTTCCAAGATAATTCGTGAAGTCACCATCGAGACCGGTACGCCGATCGTGTTCGAGGACTTTCTTTCTGCGCCTGTTCCGAAGTCGGGTTTTTATACCGATATCTCCGGCATCGATACGAGTGTGCCGGGCTCATATAAGCTCATCATCGCTTTCGGCAAGTTCCATCAGTCTGTCGTCCTTAACGTAGTCGATACCACGGCTCCCACAGGTACTGCCGTTCCTCAGACGATCTACTGCGATCACCTTCCCGCGGCTTCAGATACTGTCACTGATGTCTATGATTTGGCTCCGGTTACGATCTCATATGTTACCGAGCCTGACGTTTCGCAGGGAGGAGAGTATGTCTTTCAGGTTTCTCTTACGGATCCTTCCGGAAATCAGACGATAATCGATGTTCCTTTCACAGTCATCGACGACCACACAGCTCCTCTTATCTACGGTGCTCATGACCTCGAAGGCTTTGTAGGATCCAACATCTCTTACCTCGATGGCATCACGGTAACGGACGATTATGATCCGAACCCTGAGATCTACGTCGATAATTCAGCGGTAAATACAAATATCTCGTCTTCGTTCCCGGTTACTATCTATGCCACAGATGAGAACGGAAACACCGCTTCCGTAACGGTTACTCTCACTTTGAGAGTTAAGCCGGACAGATATTATGATCCCGAGATCATCTACGACATGGCAAGAAGAGCCATCGAGCAGAACAATATCTACGAAGAGGATATGACCGATACCGAGAAGGCGTTCAGGATCTTTAACTGGTGCCATAACAACATTCACTACATCGGTACTTCTGATAAGACCGACTGGACTGTAGGTGCTTTCGACGGTTTCTCCACTCATCAGGGTGACTGCTTCACTTACTATGCAGTCTGCCGTGCTCTTCTTGATGTGGCAGGCATTCCTAACATGCTTGTCGAAAGATATCCGATCACCTGGTCTCCTCATTACTGGAACCTCGTACAGCTTGAAGACGGCCTTTGGTACCACTGCGACGCATGCTACGCTTACTACCATGAGGGTTATTACTTCATGTACGCCTATAACGATCTGAACCACAGCGATCACGGTTACGATGTGGATGCGTATGGCCCCGAGATACATATAGCTCAGGATTCCGTACAGCAGTACGTAAACTATTACACACTTGAAGTGGAGGAACACTGATGAGAACAGTCCTGGATTATCTTGATAAGACCGCAGCGGCTTTCCCCGAGAAGGTAAGCTTCAGGGACGAGAAGACAGCTCTCACATTCGCCCGGCTTAAGGAGCAGGCAGTAAGAGGCGGAAGCGCACTTCTCAAGGACGGCATCGTGCGTGAGCCGGTGGCAGTCTATATGAGCAAGACGCCCGATGAGATCGCAGCTTTCATGGCCGTGCTCGAGACGGGCAGCTTCTATGTTCCTATCGACGACGAGATGCCTCAGATGAGGATCAAGCTCATCTTTGAGAACCTTCAGCCCCGCGCAGTAATCTGCGATGAAGGCACCAAAGAGAGTGCGCTGGAACTTGCGGGAGGTGCTAAGATCTACACCTGGAGCAAGATAAGAAACGAGGCTCCTGATGAGGAAGCACTTGCCAAGGTGCGCGCGTCCATGATCGACACGGATCCGTGCTACATCATGTACACATCAGGTTCCACCGGAATCCCCAAGGGCGTTGCCGTCTGCCACAGAAGCCTCATCGACTACGTGGAGTCTTTCTGCGATGTTATGAGGTTTGATGAGGAGACTGTATTCGGTTCGCAGACGCCTTTCTATTTTGACGCTTCACTCAAGGATATCTACCCCACCATCAAACTTGGCTGCGAGACCGTGATAATTCCGCACACGCTGTTCATGTTCCCGTTAAAGCTCGTGGAGTTCCTTAACGAGTACAAGATCAATACGCTGTGCTGGGTAGTTTCCGCACTCACCATGATCTCCGCTTTCGGCGCGCTTGATGAGGTGCTGCCCAAGTACCTTAAGATCGTCGGTTTCGGCGGCGAGGTGTTCCCGATAAAGCAGTACAGGAAGTGGAAGAAGGCTCTGCCTGATGTGCGCTACATCAACCTTTACGGACCCACGGAGACCACCGGCGTTTCGATGTATTACGAGGTTGACCGTGACTTCGAGGACGATGACGTTATCCCGCTCGGCCGTCCCTTCGAAAATGTCGACATCTTCCTTCTCGACGAGAACAACAAGGAAACCGATGAGGGCGAGATCTGCATGAGAGGAACCTGCGTGACCTTAGGCTACTATCAGGACCCCGAGAGAACTTCCGCGGCTTTCGTACAGAACCCGCTTAACAACAGGTACCCCGAGCTCATCTACAAGACAGGTGACATTGCGAGGAGAAACGAGAGGGGAGAGCTTGTCTTCGTCTCCCGTAAGGACTTCCAGATCAAGCACATGGGCCACCGCGTGGAACTCGGCAAGATCGAGTGTGACGTAAACTCCGTGGAGGGCATCGTAAACTCCTGCGCCGTGTACCTTAAGAAGAAAGACAGAATTGAGTTATACTATGAAGGTCGTGTGGAGGAGAAGGAGCTTCTTTCTTACCTTAAGGAGAAGCTTCCGCGTTACATGGTGCCTACCAAGGTCCATAAGCTTGAAAAGCTCCCGCTCACGCCGAACGGAAAGACGGACCGCAAGGGCCTGACCGCATTATCAGAAGGTAAATGATCAACAAATACAGGAGAGAACTAACATGGATGAATTAATCGAGATCTTAAAGGACCTGCACTCTGACGTAGACTTTGATACTTGCACGACTCTGATCGATGACAAGATCCTGGACTCGTTCGACATCGTATCGATCGTATCAGAGGTAAACGACAGATTTGACGTTGCCATCCCCGCCAAGGAGCTCGTACCTGAGAACTTCAACTCAGCCAAGGCTCTCTGGGATCTCATCACAAGACTTGAGGAAGATTAATGCTCTTTACTTCCGTTGAGTTCATAGTTTTTATAGCGGTACTGACTGTCGTCTATTACGCATTCTTTCCGCGTAATGAAAGATGGGGTCTGCTGCTCGTGGCATCCCTTGCTTTCTACTGGTTCGCAGATCCGCGTTACCTGATCTTCATTGGCGTAACGGCGCTCACTGCGTATATATTCGCGATATGTACCGAAGACTACAACGCGAAGCGTAAGGCATATCTTAAAGCTAATAAAGATTCGTTTGATTCCGAGTCCAAGAAGAAGTACAAGAACACCACGGCACGTGTTACGCGTCTTCTCATGCTTGGAGCACTTCTTATCAATCTCGGAATCCTCGCGGTAACCAAGTATACGAACTTCGTTATCGACACCATGAATTCCTGGAGGACTGAGCCCTTATCATTCGTGAACATCATCGTTCCGATGGGTATCTCCTTTTATACATTCCAGACAGTATCCTATTCCATCGATATCTGCAGAGGTACGATCAAGGCGCAGAGAAACTTCTTTAAGTTCCTGCTGTTCGTCTCGTTCTTCCCTCAGCTCGTTCAGGGTCCTATCAGCAGATATGAGGACCTGTCCAAGACTTTATATGAGCCGAAGCCCTACGCGTTCAAGCATGTCTCCTACGGCATTATAAGGATCCTCTGGGGTTACTTTAAAAAGCTCGTCATCGCGGACAGACTCGTGGTCGCTCTCAAGACACTTACGGCTTCTCCCGATGAGTATAAGGGAGCGTATGTATTCGTCGTCATGATGCTTTATGCCGCGCAGCTTTACTGTGACTTCACGGGTGGCATCGACATCACCATCGGTATCGCGCAGGTGCTCGGCATCACCGTAAAGGAGAACTTCAACCTTCCTTACTTCTCCAAGAACATCAAGGAATACTGGAACCGCTGGCACATCACCATGGGCACGTGGTTCACGGATTATATCTTCTATCCGCTTTCAGTCTCGCCGAATATGCTTAAGCTTAGTAAGTGGTCACGCCAGCACCTCGGTAATGCTGTAGGAAAGCGAGTTACGGTTTACATTTCCTGCTTTGCGGTGTGGCTCGCCACAGGTATCTGGCACGGCGCCGCATGGCACTTCGTAGTATGGGGTCTTATGAACTTCGTCGTCATTATGGCGTCCCAAGAGCTTGAGCCTTTGTATGCTAAGTTCCACGGTAAGTTTGCGCTTAAGAATAAGCCCGGATATGCCGTGTTCGAGATCTTAAGAACGTTCCTGCTTATGAGTTCGCTGAAACTGTTCGACTGCTACCGCGATGTGGGACTTACGTTCAAGATGTTCGGCTCCATGTTCTATACATTTAACATCGGTAAGCTTTTTAACGGTTCTCTGCTTGAGCTCGGACTCACGGGCGCAGACTACGCTGTGGCAGGGATCGCGGTCATCATCGTGTTCCTGGTAAGCCTTTATAAGTATCGTAAGAACGCAGACTTCAGGGATTTTCTGTATAAGAATTATCCGCTGTTCCTGTTAAGCTGCATACTGCTTCTTGCTTCGACACTTGTTTTCGGTGCCTACGGACAGGGCTTCGATGCATCGCAGTTTATCTATAACCAATTCTGATAAAGGAGGAGCACTTATGAGCAGAAAAGACGGCAAGTTAACAACAAGAGAAGTGCTTTTCCCTTTATGCACTTTATTTTCGATAGTTCTTACAGTGTTCGCACTGTGGTTCCTGCAGAAGCTTCTGGTGCCCAAGTACCAGAAGGGAGTAGTGGAGGGCTCAATGATAGCCGAGTACTACGACAGCGAGGAGCCGCACGAGGTCATCTTCTTAGGTGACTGCGAGGTATATGAGAACATCTCCACGGTGGAGCTTTTCCGCGAGTACGGCATCTCCTCCTACATAAGAGGAAGCGCACAGCAGCTTACATGGCAGTCCTACTATCTTCTCGAGGACACACTGCGCCATGAGACTCCCCGCGTGGTGGTGTTTAATGTTCTCGCGCTGAAGTACGGCGAGCCCCAGAGCGAGTCTTATAACCGCATGACTTTGGACGGCATGGAGTGGTCCTCTTCAAAGTGGAATGCCATCGAGGCCTCCATGACAGAGGACGAGAACATGATCGATTATGTTTTCCCGCTGCTTCGCTACCATTCCAGGTGGAGCGA
The DNA here is from genome assembly GCA_017451265.1 of Clostridiales bacterium. Taxonomy (GTDB): domain Bacteria; phylum Bacillota; class Clostridia; order Saccharofermentanales; family Saccharofermentanaceae; genus Saccharofermentans. Next base: position 49,596 of record JAFSPU010000002.1, on the reverse strand, counting down.
ACTGACGGCAACTGATTTTGAGCACGTTTTCTCAAGGGACCGCGTTACTGTAAACGGTTACTACATGAGGACTGACGTGCTTCCTGAGGGACCTTTCCCGGACCCCACGCCCCTTGCGGACTACACTTTGCCTGAGACTTCCATGGAGTACTTAAGCCGCATAGTGGATCTTTGCCGTGAGAATGACATCGAGCTCGTTCTGATTAAGGCGCCCACGCTCTATCCTTACTGGTACGAGCAGTGGGATGATCAGGTAAGGGACTTCGCTGAGGCTAACGGCATACCTTATATTAATTACATATACTTAAGAGATCAGATCGGACTTGATATGTCTGCTGACACTTACGATGCAGGACTTCATCTTAATCTTTCAGGTGCGGAGAAGTTTGCCGACTATATCGGTGAGTACCTCGTGAACCACTACGAGCTCACTGATTTCAGACAGGTCGTCGATGTTGCACAGATGTGGGAAGATGATATATCATTCTACGACGCATTAAGCGATGCCCAGAACGCCGAGCTTGCTCAGTACGGCGAACTTAGAAGCTGGGGCGCGAACGCAATAGAGAATTAATAAAGAAATATAAGGAGTATTCTATGAACAAGAAGTTTTTGTCTGTAATGATGGCATCTGTTATGGCTTTTTCTATCGCCGCATGTTCTTCAGGTGATGAGGATACAGCTCCCGTAGTTCTGTCCGGCGGACAGACAGCTGAGTCAGCAGAAGGCGGTAACGGCGCTCAGAATTCCGGTGAGACAGACGCAGCAGCAGCTGACGCTTATGTATTCACATATAACGGCGTACAGATCAGAATGAACGCTCCCGCAGACGATATCATCTCCGCACTCGGCGATGACTACACATACTTCGAGGCACCTTCCTGTGCTTTCGAGGGCCTTGATAAGGTTTACACATACAACTCCATCGTAGTTCGTTCCTACACAAGAGACGGCGCTGACTACATCGCAGCCGTAGAGCTCAAGGACGACACTGTTGCTACAGCTGAGGGCATCCGCATCGGATCCACAGAGGATGAAGTAAGAGCAGCTTACGGCGAGGAGGGTACACCCGGTACAGCAGGAATCGAGTATACACTCGGAGACAGCTTAATTTCCTTCATCTTCGAGAACGGTAAGGTAACAGCAATTACTTATACAGCGATTGTAGAATAAGAGAGAATATTGTCGATTTAAGGCGAATATCGCCGTATCGTAAACTTTTTTCGGTTGAAGTATTGACTTGGTGCTGACGAGCAAGTAATATACTTGAGCGCTTTGACGGCGCTTTATAAAGAAATAAGGAGTTAAAGTCATATGAAGACATTTGTTGCTACACCTTCAAATATCGAGAGACAGTGGCTTGTAATCGACGCTTCCGGTAAGACACTCGGACGTCTCGCTACAGAAGTTGCAAGACTTCTCCGTGGTAAGCATAAGCCCACATACACACCTTTCGCTGATACAGGTGATTATGTAATCGTTGTTAACGCTTCCAAGATGGTTCTTACAGGTAAGAAGCTTGATCAGAAGCTCTATCGTCATCACTCAGGTTTCCCGGGCGGAATGACAGAGATCGATTACAAGACAATGATGGATAAGAAGCCTGAGAAGGTACTCGAGCTTGCAGTTAAGGGAATGCTTCCCAAGAACTCACTCGGTCGCCAGATGTTCAGAAAGCTTCATGTATACGCAGGCGCAGAGCACGAGCAGGCTGCTCAGAAGCCCGTTGAGTACACATTCGAGCAGTAATACGGAGGATAGAAAATGGCTACAAAGAAATCTAACAAAGTATATTTCTATGGCACAGGTCGCCGTAAGGACGCTACAGCTTGTGTACGTCTCGTACCCGGTAACGGTAAGATCACAATCAACGGCAAGGATATCGACGAGTACTTCGGTCTCGATACACTGAAGCTCATCGTTCGTCAGCCCCTCGCTGCTACAGATACAGCAGGTAAGTTCGACGTAATCGCTAAGGCTGTTGGCGGCGGTATCTCCGGTCAGGCCGGTGCTATCCGTCACGGTATCGCTAAGGCTCTCGTAGAGGCTGATGCAGATGCTTACAAGGCAACACTTAAGTCTGCAGGCTTCCTCACAAGAGATGCTCGTATGAAGGAGAGAAAGAAGTACGGCTTGAAGAAGGCTCGTAAGGCTTCACAGTTCTCCAAGAGATAATCTCCATACAATGGAAATTACAAAACCCCGGAACTTCGGTTCCGGGGTTTTCTTTTGCATATAATGTTTTTGTTTGTAGAAGTTACCGGTGATCAGTTGGAACCTGTGTCGAGCTTCTGTCTTTCGACGAGCTCTGCGAAGTAACCGTTCTTAGCGATGAGATCATCGTATGTTCCGTCTTCGATTATCTTACCTCCGTCAAGCACAAGGATGCGGTCGCAGTGCTTGATAGTAGACAGACGGTGTGCGATTACGATACGCGTACAGCCCATCGAATCCAGTGAATCATTGACCATCTTCTGAGTCTTGTTATCAAGCGCGGAAGTAGCCTCGTCGAAGATGAGGATCTTCGGCTTGGGGGCGATGGCACGTGCGATCATGATACGCTGTCTCTGACCTCCTGAGATGCCGCCCTGGCCCTCGGAGATGATCGTATTCATTCCCATAGGCATCGCGCGTATATCGTCCGCTACGCCCGCCTTCTCGGCTGCTTCCCAGGCATCATTGAGCGTGAGCTCCGGTGCCGTGATTACGATGTTGGAATAGATATCTCCCTGGAACAGGCCCGCGTCCTGCGTAACAGTACCGATCTTACGGCGCAGGGAGGTGAGGTCAAGGCTGCTGATGTCGCGACCGTCGTAGAAAACGGATCCCTTTTCGGGCTTCTCGAAGCCCAGAAGCAGACGCACCAGAGTGGACTTTCCGCAGCCTGTCCGTCCAACGATGGCTATGTAGTCTCCGTTATTGATCTTAAGTGACAGATCATCGAGCACATAAGGCATGTCTTCTGTGTAACGGAAGGAGACATGGTCAAGCTCGATCGAGCCTGACAGACGCGTGACGATCTCCTTGTTGTCGGCGGTCTCGGGTTCGGTCTCCAGGAAAGGTTCTGCCATCTCCAGGATAGGCTGGATAGAAGCCACCGAGAGTGCGATGCCGGATACTGACATGAAAGCTCCCATAAGCATGTTATAGGCAGTCATGAAAGCGAAGTATGAGGACTGGTCTATGCCGTTCTTAATAGAGATGTAGTAAAGAACGATATTAGAAATAAGTGAGATAGCTGTGGTGATTACCGCATTGGCCTTGATGAAGACCGGCGGGTCGTAAGTGAGGGCTGCGTCCTCAGAGTACAGGTCGAGCCACTTGGCAAAGACTCTCTTCTCCGCGCCTGAAAGCTTGATCTTCTGCACGCCTGTGATGAGCGAGTATGAAAGGCCTGACTCCTTGGCTGCGATATCCATCTGCTGCCTGTTGATCTTGATCTGAAGCAGAGTGGAGGCCACGGAGAAAGCGACCGTCGTGATAATAATAATGAGTGACGGAATTACGAGTGACTTAGCGTAGTTGAAGATCTGTGTGATGTAAACGAGAGATGTCACTGACATAAGACCCGTGCCGAGTACCATGCTCATCAGTGTGGAACACAGCGCGTTTACAGACATGGATCTGTTCTTAAGTTCACCCGGATTGTACTTTCTGAAGAAACTTGCGGGAAGCGACATCAGACGTATCATCATGGATGCCTGGACGCCGAGACTCGTCTTTGTGTCCAGCCTTGTCATGATCATGTTCTTGGTGCTGCTTATGAGCTGGCTTGAAAGCGAGATGAAAACGATTGCGAGCGCAATGCACATAAGTGCCCTTGTGCTGCCGCTGTTAAGGACGGGACCCGTGAGCATCTTGGTGATCCTCGGCATGAACAGGCCGATTCCGGATACTGCCAGGGAAGCGATTACTATCATGAAGATGTCGCTGAAGGTCAGGCAGCTTTTCATGTACAGGATCAGATCCTTGATACCGAGCTTCTTCTGGGGAAGCGGGCGGTAGAAGCAGATCGCGTCCTTCTCAAACAGGTCCTGTGTGCGCCTGTTTAGCTTCATCCTCTTGCCGCGCTTGGCGTCGTAATAAGTGTAGCCCGAGATTGTGCCCGGAATGAGAGCCACAGCCCTTCCGTCGTCTTTTCTGAATGCGAGTATCGGTCCGAAAGCGTCATTGTACCAGCCCTCGGAAAGCTCCACGCTCCGGTACATCATGCCGTGGGGCCTCAGGCAGTAGTCGAGCTGCTTGTCGGTCTCGGTGATGGAGGAGGGGATGTCCGCGGACTTAAAGTGATAATACTTAAGTACTTCGTCGATGGCGGTCTTGGTGATTATATTGGAATCACTGTACTGCTCGGCGAATCTTTTTCCGTTGATGATGCCTGCTACCTTGACGAACGAATCCTCAAGGAGCTGGAGGTCGGCATCCTGCCTCTCGTTGATCTGGCCTTCAAACCATCCCATTCCGCTTCCCCCTTATTCGTTCGTGACGAGGTCGGCATAAGCTCCGTTCATCGCCATCAGTTCATCGTGCGTTCCGCGCTCCACTACATTGCCGTGATCGAGAACAATGATCTCTTTGCAGTCACGGATGGTGGAGAGACGGTGTGCTATAACCACGCATGTGATGCCGCGGTTTACGATGGAATTAACGACCTCGTATTCTGTCTTGGCATCCAGTGCTGAAGTTGCTTCATCGAGTATGATTATCGTCGGATCCTGCGCGAGGACACGTGCGATCTCCATACGTTGTCTCTGGCCTCCTGAGAAGTTCTTACCGCCGCTGTTAAGCTTGTAGTCATATCCTTCCGGAAGCTTCATGATATCGTCGTGGATCTGTGCATCACGCGCTGCGAGTATCATCTCGAAGTCGCGGATGGAACTGTCCCACATCTTGATGTTATTGGCTACTGTATCCTCGAACATGATGATGTCCTGGTCTACTACCGCGAGCGCACCTGTCATGACCTCACGCGGATATTCCGAACGCGGCTTGCCGTCGAAAAGTATCTCGCCGCTCCAGGGCTCGTACAGACCTGAGATAAGCTTGGAGATGGTGGATTTACCGCAGCCGGAAGGACCTACGATGGCGATCCTGTCGCCGGGCTTCATGGTGAGGGAGAAGTCCCTGATGAGCGGCTCCTCGAGCCTTGAGTAACCGAAAGTGACATTCTTAAGTTCGATATTGCCCTTAAGCTTGGAGTACTCTGCGTCAGGCCTTGCCTCCACGGTTACATTCTTGTCGTCGGGATACTCCATGACGTCCTCGATGCGCTCCATCTGCGTCCTCATCTCCAGGATGGTCTGGCCTGCCGCGATGAGCGTGGTGGCAGGGGACATGAATGAGCCAAGGAAGCCCTGGAACATCATGACGGCACCGAGTGTGAACTGGCTGTTCATCGTAAGGTAAACGCCGAGGAGCAGTACGCCGTAGTTTGCGAGTGTGCTGAAGAATACAGGCACCATGCCCAGGAACTGGTTGTTCTTGGTATCCTTGATGGCCTGCGCATTAACGGAAGCCTGGTAGCCTGCCCACTTGCGGAAGAATCCGCTCTCTGCGCCGCTGGACTTGATGGTCTCTATCATCTCGATTCCCTGTACCGTGGTGGACTCGAGCTTGGCGGCGTCTCTTAACTGTACGCGCGTGATGTTGATGCGTCTCTGGGAGATGATGCGTGAGACGAACATGTTGATCGCGACGGTAACGATGCCGATAACGGTGAGGATCGGGTTAAGCCTGATCATCAGCACCAGATATACGATCATCATTATGGTGTTAAGTGCCAAGGGCGCGAAGGTGTTTACAAGTGTGCTTGCGATACTCGCGTTCATGGAGGCACGGGACTGGATGTCGCCCGCCATTCTCTGGGAGAAGAACTCCATCGGCAGCCTTAAGACTTTCCACATGTATGAGGTGTTGCCGATGACTGCCATCTTGCCGTTGATCTTCAGCGAGTACAGCGTCTGCACCCAGGCAACTGTGAGCTGTATTACCGCCAGCAGTATCAGCATGCCGATAAACGGCTCGAGCCACTCGGGGTTCCTGCCCGTGAGCAGCCTGTCCATGAAGATCCTGGATGTTAACGAGTTGGCGATGCCGAACAGGTTGGAGATGGCCGTGGTAAGCATGACGAAGACCACTGCCGTGCCCGCGCCGATGAGTCTCTTCCTTGCAAACTCCAACGTGCTCTTCTTTTTGCCGGAAGGCACGAAGCTCTCGGAAGGCGTCGGTATGAGAGTGACTCCCGTGAAGGACCTGTCGAACTCGTCCCATGTGATCTTTACCGTGCCCCTGGCGGGGTCATTGATATACACGTGCTTGCCCTTGAAGCCGTTCAGCACCACGAAGTGGTTCATGTTCCAGTGGATTATGCACGGGAACTTGCCGTTGTCCCTGAGGCTCTCGGGGCTCATCTTGAAAGCTTTTATGTCGAAGCCGTAATGCTCCGCGGCAAGGTAGATGTTCTTGGCCTTAGAGCCGTCACGTGAAACGCCGCAGTCAACGCGCACCTGCTCGAGTGGGACCCACTTGCCGTAATAAGCCATGATCATGGCAAGAGAAGCTGCTCCGCACTCCAGTGCCTCGAGCTGCATTACTACCGGTACTTTGGCTACGCCTTTTGTGATGGTGGGTCGAATCCTCTTGCTCATACGGCTCACTTATTGTTAATGAGAAAATCTATGGGGTGTACCTGGTCGACGACTACGGTTCCGTCGTAGATTCCGTCAGGCAGATCCACGGATGCGATGCCGTAAGTCCTTCCCAGGTCGTCTGTCTGCGAGATGGCCACGCTGTATTCGTTGGAATTGATGCGGAAGACCATATCCTCCGTGATCGCATCGCCGTTTACGGGGACGATCTGTGCCGTGTCGTTGTCGACGATGACTTTTACGGTGGCTGTGGTCTCGAGGGTGCCTATCATAGTCCAGGCGAAAAGTCCTGCCAGAAGCAGGATAACGGCAGTCAGGATGACCCAGATGCCGGGATTTGTTATCTTAAGGTAATCGGTAAGCTGTTCCGGTGAGGATATCCTTTCCAGTGTCTCCTTACGGAATATAGTCTCATTGTTGTTAGTATTCTCAGACATATAAAGCCCCCGAAATCAAGATTACTTAACAATCAAGTTTAACATATTTATTATATATATGTATAATGCTTACGAGATATTAGTAAAGGAAGAACGTTATGAATATCAAACCTCAGAAAGGCATGCAGGAATATCTTCCCGATGCCGCCGCCAAGCGCGACCTTCTTATGAACACCATCCTTGAGACCTACACAAGCTGCGGTTTCACAAGGATCTACACACCTGCTGTTGAGAGTGCCGAGAACCTCGACAAGAGCGACGGCGGTGATAACCTGAACCTCATCTTCAAGATCCTGAAGAGGGGAGACAAACTCGAGTCCGCTCTTGCCAAGACTCCCGTAGACGAGAAGGCGTTAAGTGACTTAGGTCTGCGTTATGACCTTACGCTTCCCCTTTCACGTTACTTTGCCAACAACCGTAACAGCCTGCCGAATCCTTTTAAGTGCATTCAGATCGATAAGGTTTACCGTGCAGAGCGCCCGCAGAGAGGAAGACTGCGCGAGTTCGTTCAGTGTGATATCGACATCTTAGGTTCCGATTCCATCTGCTGCGAGATCGAACTTATCTCGGTTACTGCCAAGGCACTGGGTAAGATCGGCATCGGCAAGTTCTTCGTGCGCGTTAACGACAGACGTATCCTGAGGGGCACACTGCGCACCATGGGCTTCCCGGAAGAGGCTCTTGACTCTGTATGTGTTACTTTCGACAAGCTCGATAAGATCGGTGCTGACGGAGTTGCCGCTGAACTTAACGAGAAGGGTATGCCGGCAGATGCTGTTAAGAGCCTGTCCGAGCTTATCAGCAAGGATGCCATCACGCTTGACGACATGGCTGCTTACTGCAAGGACGATGCTGCAGAAGCCATCGCTTCACTTAAGACTATCATCGAGACTTCCAATAAGCTTTCCGATGAATATGATGTAGTATTTGACCCGTCACTTGTAAGAGGACAGGGTTACTACACAGGTACCGTATTCGAGGTCGCTTCCGAGAAGTTCGGAGGCACAGTCGCAGGCGGCGGAAGATATGACGGACTTATCGGAAGATTCACGGGCGAGCAGATTCCTGCTGTAGGCTTCTCCATCGGCTTCGAGAGAATCTTCTCCATCGTTACTGAGAATAACATCGAACTGTCAGGTTCCAGGCCCCGCGCTGCCATCCTTTACAAGGAGGAAGACATCCTGGAGGCCATCAATGAGTCTTCCAAGCTTGAGGGTGAATACGATGTAACTTTGGTGCTCGTGAATAATCCCAAGAAGACAGACAAGTTCTATTCCCGTGCTAAGGCTGCGGGTTTCGACAATATCATCAAACTCAATCTTTGAGGATCTGAAGATCATCGGGGGGTACCGAAATGAAAAAGAAAGTTTTGATCTCATGTGTACTTGCAGGAACGATGCTCCTTTCCGGAGCCTGTGCTGCCGGAGGCGGAGCTTCCGAGTCAGGCGCTGAAGCAGGGGAGACAGCCGAAGCAACTGAGACTGAAGCCGCTCCCATCGATATGGGTTATGCCGATGTCGAGTCCATCGAGGATCAGATCTACACAGGAAGCGAGATCACGGTTTCTCCTGTTATAAGCTACGACGGAGTGGAGCTTACAGAGGGCAGCGATTACACACTGTCTTATGAGGGCAACGTAAATATCGGAACTGCTACAGTGACTGCCACAGGTAACGGCGACAACACTCTCGGTGATATCACTTTTACCTTTAATATCATCACGGGAAATGCCTTGTGTGATGAAGAAGAGAATGCAGGCCTTGTGTCTTTCGTAGACCGCCTTTATGTACACCTTCTCGGAAGATATCCGACTCTTGATGAGATGACGGATAATGTAACAAGACTTAGAAGCGGAAGCAGAAGTGGCATGGAAATCGTAAACCTCCTCGTGCAGAGCCAGGAGTTCGAGGACAGAAACCTCGATGAGGTAGCTTTCGTACAGGCCTTCTACCTCGGCGCACTCGGTAGAGAAGCGGATGAGTCCGGCCTTTGGTATAACGTTAACCTCCTGTGGGACGGCATGACGAGGATCGACCTGATCAACGGCATCATGGATGTTCCAGGCGGTGAGTTCGACAATATTTGTAACTCCCTCGGCATTGTCCTGGGCTACGGCCACGTCACAGGTGCAGCGCCTATCATCAACGACGGCACTCCTTCCAGTAACTTCAATTACGATGTAGACGGAAGAACTCTCACGGTTCACAGAAGAGTCTACCAGTTTGTAAGCAACAGCGACGATTCCGACGTAAGGACATTCGATCTTGATGCAATGTGCGCAGCTTCCGGTTATGCTCCTGCTGATGGCAGCGACTTCGAATACACATCAGGCGTATGTGTGCTGACTCTTGTTGACGGCGCCATGACACTCACCATCGGCGGTGACGAAGTAGCTTACTACGAGGACACTCTCGATGACGGCGAGGAGACTTTCAGAGTCAACGGCACCGACACTGAGGTAAGCGTTGGCATGCTGGTCATGATCGAGTACAGCCTGGAGAACGTGGAGCAGTAATAACGTATGGATTCCGACATTCTTTTATACATACAGGAATACCTGCGCAATGATGTGCTGACTCCCATCATGATCCTGCTCACGCACACGGGTGACTACGGCATCCTGTGTATAGCAGTGGCAGTTATCCTGATCCTTATCCGCAAGACGCGCTGCCTCGGTCATGTGGTGGCATTCAGCATTGCGATAGAGTCCATCATCACCAATGTTCTGCTTAAGAACCTGGTAGCTCGTATCAGACCTTATGAAGTTATCGAGGAGCTTGAGCTTCTCATCGAAGAGCAGCCGGACTTCTCGTTCCCGTCAGGACATGCGGGCGTAACGTTTGCTATGGCAGGCGGCATCCTGTTTGCTTATATGTACGGTATAAAAGGTTTCGGTAAGAGCAAGCGCAATACGATTATTGTTCTGTTCGTAATGATCTACGCGCTTCTTCTGGCTTTCTCAAGACTGTTCGTCGGCGTGCATTATCCCACGGATGTACTCGGCGGCATGTTTCTCGGCCTGCTGTCAGGCTGCATGGGCTATTACCTGGAGAAGAAGGTTAATACTGCGTGGGAAGGCAGGTCTTCGAAGGCTTCCAAGTCTTTCAAGGACTCAAAGGAACCCGCCGCTGATTGAATTGTTCGTTTGTTTTATATATAATTTGACGGCACAAAGCACGGAGATGTATCGAAGTGGTCATAACGGGGCGCACTCGAAATGCGTTAGCCCTCCGGGGCTCATGGGTTCGAATCCCATCATCTCCGCCAAAGCAGAAAAATGACACCTGAAAGGGTGTCATTTTTTTGCTTTATCGGTTGTGAGAGGGGGATTCGAACCCATCATCTGCTTTAGTTTTCAGCCCGCCGCCCCAGCCGGATGTATCTACTCTTCGACACATTTCGGCCTTTTTGGTACATCAATAAGATACATTCGGCCCAATGTATCTTATTGGCAGCACATTTGCCTCCAAATGTGTCGTGGATAAGATACATGCGCATGAGATTAAGTGTTTCATTTAGTGTTTTGGGTAAAACATTAAATCAAACATTAACTATTCTGCAAAATACTAGGCGCGAACTATAAGAGATAAAAAAGAAGCAGTAATCCAACCCTGAAGCAAACCACCAAGCCGTGACTCGCTCACGGCTTTTACTTTGCCTTCCCCGTTACGCCTCAGCTTCACTCGTAATATCAATAATCACATACTCCGAATACGTGCCGGTCTTGAAATTCAGAGCCCAGTCGGAAATTCCGGAGGTGACGATGAAATCGGTTCCGTTGATCTGCTCATAACCGTAGGTGCTGTCATTGATGCCGAAGAGCACGCCGACATAAGTGATCGGGATTAGCTGGCCGCCGTGGGTGTGGCCGGAAAGTACGAGGTCAGCTTCTGACGCGGCCTCGTTGTCGTAGTCGTTCGGCTCGTGGTCAAGCACGATGATATACCGGTCCGTATCGAGTCCTGAAAGCAGGTCGGAGATCTCCATGCGCACGTAATCCGAATCAAGTCTGCCGGCGAGGTCGTAGCTGTCGTTAATCTGGACGCATTCGTCCTCGAGTATATGTACGCCGTTCGAAGTCAGCGCCTCACGCAGCTCGTCTCCGGAGAAACCGCGCGTGTCATAGTAACCCTCGTCGTGGTTGCCGAACGAGAACCAGACTCCGTAAGGAAGATCCACCTGGCCCAGCACCTCGCAGGCTCTGATTATATCCTCGCGCTCGGAAGAGTCGTCAACAAAATCGCCGGGAATCACCAGTATGTCCGGGGACTGCGCTTCCATTTCCTGAAGATACTCGGCAAGCCCGTCTGCATCAAAAGTGGTTCCAAGGTGAGAGTCGGCAAACATCGCAACGCGAAGCGGCGTGACACTCTTGGGCGTGGTCAGCTCGTAATTGGTCTGCCACACGTGCTCGCAAAGAAAACACGCGATTCCGAGATAAAGCACAGACATCGTGAGTGCGAGCCAGCCCTGCAGGTAGAACTTCGGCTTGCGGCGTGAGATACGCTTGTATATCAGCACGATGACTGCGGACAGCAGGAAGAACAGCATCACATGCAGCAGGACGACAACTGCGTTCATGAAGGTCATGGTGAAGTTGATTATAAGAAAAACAGCAACTATGACAGCAAGCGAGAGAGCCGTGCCGAGGACTTTGTTCTTCTCGGTTTTTTTCTTAAGCCATGAAAACTCCCTGACTGCCAAAGTCAGGTAAATGAGCCCGGCTATGGCGCATAACATCGTAAGCCCGAGGATTATCAGCCACATATCATGTTCTCCTAGCTTAAGGTACTTACTATTATACTAGATACAGTATTTTTCTTGCGGCATTAATGCGGCTCTTTACTGTCCCGGCAGGGCAGCCCATGAGCTTGGAAATCTCTTCATAGCTTAAGCCCTCGAGGGCATACAGACGAAGCGTCCAGTAATGGTCGTGCCCAAGGCTGTTGCCGACCAGAAGGTCGAAGCTGTCTTCGGGGTCTCGGGTGATCCCCACGGAGGCGACCTCATCAATGGCATCTTCTTCATAAGTGAAGATGTCACCGCGGATCTTGCGGGTCTTGTCACAGCAGATCCTGTGCGCGACTGTCTTAAGCCAGCCGTAAAGGGCTTTGGCATCCTGCAGGGAAGAGCGCGACTTATACAATTCGACGTATACGTCGTTTACGGCTTCTTCCTTGAAGCACTCGATCTCATAAGGATCCTTTACCCACCAAAGCTTTGAAGCTGTGTAGGTGCTGACTGTCTTTCTGACAAAGGGAAGCGTGATGTGATAGATCCTTTCGAAAGCGGCTTCATCGCCGTTTCTCATGGACATAAATAAAGAATAGTACGTTGTGGGTTCCATACAGGAAGTCCTTCCCTGATGGGATGTTTTAGGGCGCGCATACCCTACCCATCAGTTCCAACGCACTATTCAATTGTACGCCTATATTACTGCTCCTGAAAAATCCAAAAGTCAAGTAAATATTTTTTTTGAACCCCGATGAACTTTTCGCAGCAAGGCAAAGACATATACATGTGAAAGCACATCGAAAACCATGAAAGGGGGCAGAGCATGAAAAGCATAACGGATAAAGAAGATATCGGAATGATAGTAAAAGAAGTTTTAAGCATGAAGGCGGATAATTTCCCGCCTATGAAGAATCCGCTTTTAATGGCAGTGATAGACAGATTCCCGCCGGCAGTTGCAGTTCCTTTAACAAAAGAAACTTATGAGATCCTGGGAGAATTTGATTTCGGAGATCTCATCGAGTTCACGTATTTAAACAATAAGGACTTTGTTGATCAGGATGTCTATCTGTTCGCATTAATGAACGGTCTTCATGAGGCGATGTCAGAGTCGGTGGAAATAAGGCTCTTTGCAGGCATCAGTCTGAGGGCGCTGATCGAGTATTACGGGAAGTGGGAGGTCGGAGATCTTAGTTACGAGGAGACAATAGGAGATCTGTTTATAAAGCCTCTGATCGGCTCGGCGATAATGCCTTTCGTCGACAGGATAGACACGAGGTTAGACATAAAAAGAAACGGGTATTTCATGGACCTGAGGGTTGTGTTTCTGCCTTTGATGAGAAGGATCAGAAACACCATGGAAACGGAAGACTTACAGGTAAAGACAAAAAGAATATACAGGAGGTTAATGAATTATGCAGTGCAGACCGGCGATTATTAAGGAGACTTCAAGAGGACTGGAAACAGTCGACACATTAAGTGAACTTTATTCATCTGAAAGGGTGTTGTTTTTTACAGGCAAGACAGACAGTGAAAGCTGTGCGGACCTGATCACGAGCCTCATGTATCTGGAAACAAAAGATGAAACCAGACCGGTAATACTCGTGATCAATTCACCCGGCGGCGAGGTCAGAAGCGGGCTTGCAGTCTACGACGTTTTAAGACTCATGAAAGCTCCCGTCATAACAGTATGCATGGGCAGCGCGGCTTCGATGGGGTCGATCATTTTCCTCGCGGGAGATAAGAGGATAATGCTTCCTCACAGCGAGCTCATGATCCACGATCCTTCCTACGGAAATCTCAATGTGGATCACATGAAACCCCATGAGATCCAGGAGCGCGTCGACAGCCTGAAGAAGACAGGGGATGAGCTCATCAGGATCATCGCAAACAGGACCGGAAGATCTGAGGAGGAGATCAGAAACAAGACACGAGAAGACTCGTTTTTTACCGCGCAGGAAGCGGTGGAATTCGGACTTGCGACAGGAGTCGCACAGACGCTTAAGGAGGTGACAGACATATGAGAAACTACGGCACACGCGTGCTCGCCGGTGACTACGAGGTGAGTAATGATACAAGACTGACGGGACTTAATAACAACGATCTGATCATCGGTGCCACGGGCAGCGGTAAGACCGGCGGTTACGTTATCCCGAACCTTCAAAGAACTAACCACAGCATGATCATTTCAGACACCAAGAGGAACCTGTACAGGATGTTCAAGGATGACCTTGAAAGAAGAGGTTTCAAAGTCCATGTTCTGGACTTTGTCGATCCCGAGAAGTCTGACGGTTACAATCCCATCGATCACATCAGAATGAATACTGACGGCACTTACAAAGAACAGGACATAGCCATTATCTCCAACTGCCTCGTTCCCGTGATGGACATAAACGAGCCGTTCTGGGAGATGGCCGCCAGGACGTATCTGTCCTTCCTGATCGCGTACATGCTCGAGACAACTCCGAAGAGTGAACATAATCTTTCTACGGTAATGACACTTCACACCCAATACTGCAAAAGGTCCTCGAGGCTCGATTTCGACCTTTACACCAAAAGGAACCCGCACACGCTTGCCTCCCGCACTTATGCGAGGATCGCAGCGACCGAGAATGCGGACAAGATGTGGTCGAGCATCATCGAGTTCGCGACCGAGGCACTGACCCCGTTCGATTACCGGGAGATGCGGATCATCTTCGATCAGGAAAGAAGCTTCAGCATAGAGGACCTGGGAAGGGAGAAGACGGTTCTGTTCTTAAACCAGAGCGATACGGACCACACCTTCTCACGGGTGGTAAACCTCTTCATCACGCAGACGTTCAGACTGCTGTGCTACGAGGCTGACAGCGAGCCCGACTCGCGCCTTCAGGTGCCCGTCAGGATAATACTCGATGACTTCGCCACGGGAGCCGTTATCCCCGACTTCGACAAGCTGATCTCTGTCATAAGGAGCCGTGACATCTACGTCTCGATCATCCTGCAGAGCATCTCGCAGCTTGACTCCGCTTACGGCTCATCGCACGCGGGCAATGCGGTTACGAAGACCATCGTAAACAACTGCGACACCATACTCTTCCTGGGAGGACAGGACGAGGAGACGGAGCACTTCGTTGCCAAGAAGTGTCTCAAGACCGAGGACACAATACACACCAAGCCGCGCGAAAAGGCATACCTCATGGTGGCGGGAAAGATAGGTAGGCTTACGGACAAGATAGTTCCTTACAGTACATTGGAGGTGAAAGATGGATCTGACGAGTATATTTGATCTTCCGCTTACAGAACTTATAAGCGCGAGAGGCGACATGTGTGCCGCCATGGCGAAGCTTACAGGAGATACGCTCCCCGCTGCCTCATGGGAATACCTGACGGTCGGGGAGCTCCTGAGCTTCCTTGAGGGGACGGATACCGTATATAAGTGCGGTGCCATTAAACCGCTTTTCGAAGGTATCGTCGAAAAGTTTGACAGCGTTGCGGAAGTGTATATTTTCGGCAGAGCGCCGCTATTTGAAGGGACAAGGAAGAACCCGTATCTTGTGATCAAAAAATGTCTGCAAGATGTTAAAGAGCTGGACAGCGTCTACCTTTGGATCAGCACTAACCACAAAGGTATAGAGAGCCGCAGGCAGATACCTAAGATCCTGCTTAAGACTTACGATAAAGTCTTCGGAAACCTCATGAGAAATCACGGCCTTATCGATAAGCGTGAGGATGTCATCATGAAGCTTCAGCTGATAAGTCAGCTTTGAAGTGTGTTATTATTAACAGCGATATTAATGAATAAGGGACAGGAAATTTATGAATTCACAGGCACTATTAGATGTAGCTAAAATTCTTTTTTACTTTGGCGTTCCGGCAGTGTGTGCCGTTATGTATGTATTATGCCTTTTTGTATGCGGCAGCAGACATAAGGCCATACGCCTGATGGGACTGGCATTCTCTTTAAGCTGCATTACATCGATCCTTTCCAGAATATCATCGATGTTAGCCTACCTTAACGGTAAGGGCATTGTATCTTCTGAGATTTATATGAATGGATCATATACTACATTGCTCGTTATAGTGGGTCTCATTTCTTTGGTAATAGGCATTGTAGCGAGCTATCTGATATGGCTGTATGCCCACAGGGAATACGGAGTCGAAACTCTCTGGTGTGTGGTAACTGTTGTGCTCCCTGTAGTCTTATCACTGGCATCAGTCTTTATGAACAGACTGCTTTACAGAACTATTGGTTCGCAGGGAAATTATGCCGTTTCTGTTATGGCAAAGGCTATCCCGCTGTTAGCTACATTAGCCGTTGATCTCATTTATGTACTCTTGTTCTACAAGCATAGGGAAGAAGAGAAGATCATTCCTAAGTACTGGATATTCCCTCTCATCAGCATGATCGGTGTTCTGATCAGTTGCGCAAGTGAGATCGGACTTACAAACAATATGGATAATTACGCATACTGTGTGTTCTTTTTGTTATTGAGTTTTCTGGTTGGACTGATCTTTCCCGCATCCTGTGTATACCTGTTCATTCAGTCACGTAAACCGGAGCCTGATAAATTGACATCACCGGAAGCATGAAGTAATATCCGTTAGAAATAAGACTTCACGGAAGGAGGACGCGTCATGGACGGAACAGATTCTGCCTCGTCGGCTTATCGAAGTATCCATATGAGTTCTGATGCAGCGCGTCCCGTTATCATTAAGCTTTAACGCTTTTTCACGTTGCCTCAGTTCTCTATTTTCTGATGTTTAGGAGAGATCACGATGGCAATGCACGATGTAACTATCGAGAAGACTATTCTGACGCTTCTCGATGAGAAAAAATACCAGACATTAAAAGATATCCTGGTCACGATGGAACCTTCGGATATTGTTGCGGTTTTTGAGGAGCTTAAGGAAGAGAAAGTACCTCTGCTTTTCCGCCTGCTTCCCAAGGAGACTGCGGCTGAAGTTTTCGCCGAGCTTGAACCTGACTGGCAGGAGCTTCTTATAAAAGGCTTCTCAGATACCGAGCTTAGGGAAGTCGTCAACGAGCTCTATGTAGATGATGCTGCTGACCTCGTTGACGAGATGCCCGCGAACGTAGTAAAGAGAATACTCGCGCAGGCGGCTCCCGAGCTGCGTAAGGAGATTAACGAGATCCTGCGTTACCCGGAAAATTCCGCGGGCTCGGTCATGACCACCGAGTACGTTTCATTAAGACCTGAGATGACTATCTCCGATGCCATCGTCCGCATAAGAAGAACCGGAGTCGATAAGGAGACGATCTATACCTGTTATGTAACTGAAGCTCGTAAGCTTATCGGTGTCGTTTCCGTAAAGGACATGCTGCTCGCGCAGGACGATCAGACTCCGGTATCGCAGATCATGGATGAGAACGTCATTTACGTTAACACCATGACCGACCAGGAGGAAGTAGCGCAGATGTTTTCCAAGTATAACTTCCTCGCTCTCCCGGTAGTCGACAACGGCGGCAGAATGGTCGGTATCGTTACGTTCGACGACGCTATGGATATCATTGAGGAAGAGACCACAGAGGATATCGAGAAGATGGCCGGTATGTTGCCGTCCGAGAAGACTTATCTTCGTTCTTCTGCTCTGGATCTGTTCCGCAACCGTATCCCCTGGCTCGCACTGCTCATGGTGTCCGCCACCTTCACGGGCATGATCATCACAGGCTTCGAGAATGCACTCGCGGCGCAGGTCGTACTCACAGCTTTCATCCCAATGCTGATGGATACCGGCGGTAACTCCGGTTCGCAGGCTTCGGTAACCGTTATCCGTGCGTTGAGCCTCGGTGAGCTCGAGTTCTCTGATGTGCCCAAGGTCATCTGGAAGGAGATACAGACTTCCGTGCTGTGCGGCGTGGCCCTCGCCACCCTCTGCTTTGCCAAGATCATGCTCTTCGACAGAATGGTGCTCGGCAACACAGACATAACGCTTACGGTGGCCTTTACCGTGTGCTTTACGATGGCGGTGACGGTCCTCATGGCAAAGCTCGTCGGCTGCACGCTCCCCATGATCGCCAAGAAACTCGGCTTCGACCCGGCAGTAATGGCGAGCCCGTTCATCACGACTATTGTCGACGCCCTCTCGCTTCTGGTGTACTTCGGCATCGCACGCGCGGTCCTGTTTTAAGTAAGGAGTAAACGGATATGGACAGACAGACTTCACTCACAGAACGTTTCTTGCGGTACGTAAAGATTGACACGCAGTCAGACGAGGAGAGCGGCGCACAGGGTGAGCACCCGTCCACTGACAAGCAGCGTGATCTGGCGGCGCTCCTGGCAGATGAGCTGCAGCAGCTGGGCCTGGAAGTCGATTACGATGAAGAGCACTGCTATGTGTATGCTTTCCTCGCATCTAATGTGCCCGGAAACACCGCGGAAAACATCGGTTTCATCGCGCATGTGGATACATCTCCCGCAGTCTCGGGCAAGGACGTAAACCCCGTAATCATCCGTGCCTACGACGGACACGATGAGCTTCTTAAGACGGAGGACTTCCCTGAGCTTTTAAACCACATCGGGGAGGACATCATCAGGACTGACGGTACCACGCTGCTCGGCGCCGACGACAAGGCGGGCGTGGCAGAGATCATGGAGATGCTTTCGTACTTTAAGCAGAACCCTGACGTGCCCCACCGCGGCATTGCGGTGGCTTTCACCTCTGACGAGGAGATAGGAAACGGAACCGAGTACTTCGACCTGAAACGCTTCCGCACGGGGCAGGCTTACACCGTGGACGGCGGCAAGTTCGGCGTGATCGAATACGAGTGCTTTAACGCCGCCAAGGCAACTGTGGAGATACAGGGCAAGAGTACGCACACCGGCACCGCCAAGGGTGTCATGATAAACGCGTCCCTTGTGGCAAACGAGTTCGTAAATCTGATGCCCGCGGACGAGACCCCGGAGACCACGGAAGGGTATGAGGGCTTCTACTACCTGGACAGCATCCGCTCCGACTGTGAGCATGCGCAGCTGCAGTTCCTGATACGTGACCATGACCTCGGGAAGTTCGCGTCCCGCAAGGAGTTCATGATGAATGCGGTTAAGACCATAAACGGGCGCCACGGGGCCGAGCTTTGCACCATAAAGATCGAGGATCAGTATCCCAACATGGTCATGTTCCTGAAAGACCATATGGATGTCGTGGAGCGTGCACGCGAGGCGGTAAAGGAAGCTGGCGGTACACCGTCATCCGAGCCTGTAAGAGGCGGCACGGACGGCGCGGTTTTAAGTTCCATGGGCCTTCCTTGCCCGAACCTTTCCACCGGCGGTTACAACTACCACAGCCGTTATGAGTTTGCGTCAGTTCAGGAGATGGTAAAGTCTCTTGATACCCTCATCAGACTTGCGACATAGCTTATATAACTAACACTTCAAATCATCACCGCGTATCTTCTGTGCAATAAGTTGATTTTTCTTCGCGCGCCTTTTAAAAGGGTTCTTCAGTGGTAGAATACACTCTGTTTTGAAAGGAATGTGTTTATGGCTAAGAAGAAGAGACCGTTTTTTTCGCACTACGCGAAGATATTCAGAAATGAATTCAAAGGATACAACAGCAAGTATTTCATCAATGACCTGACAGCAGGTATCACAGTAGGTGCAGTAGCGCTTCCTCTGGCTCTTGCTTTCGGTGCGGCGAGCGTCGATCAGGATCACCTCGCCATCGGTATCGCGGGCGGCCTTATCACAGCCATCATCGCGGGACTTATCTCCGGTCTTCTCGGAGGCGGTTCATTCCAGATCTCAGGTCCTACGGGAGCCATGGCAGTCATCCTCGGCACCATCGTCTCCGGTGAGTACGGCCTCCAGGGCATGTTCATGGCCACATTCATCTCAGGTATCGTTCTCCTGGTGGCAGGACTTCTGCGCTTCGGCCGATTCGTCCAGTTTATCCCCAAGCCTGTAGTCACGGGCTTCACCTCGGGTATCGCACTCGTAATCGCCATCGGTCAGCTCGGCAATGCGTTCGGCGTTAATGCTTCAGGTGAGGGCACGATCGGCAAGGTCATGACATTCATCTCCAACATCGGCGATACAAGCTGGCAGACACTTGCTGTCGCAGGTATGGTCGTCCTCATCATGGCGCTCTATCCCAAGAAGCTCTCCAAGTACGTTCCTTCATCACTTATCGCAATCATAATCGCGACTGCTGTCGTTAAGCTCACATCACTCGATGTTAAGACGATCGGCTCCATCCCGAGCTCCATCATCAACTCCGAGGTTCTTAGCATCAGCGCCGTAGATATCCCCATGTTAAGCTCCATCGCAAAGTACGCAGTCACCATCGCGCTCCTCGGCATGATCGAGAGCCTCCTGTGCGGTACTGCTGCAGCTTCCATGAAGAAGGAGAAGTTCGACAGTAACGTAGAGCTCATTGCGCAGGGCATCGCCAACATGGCAGTTCCTTTCGCAGGCGGCGTGCCTTCCACGGCAGCCATCGCGCGTACATCCGTCGCCATCAAAAGCGGCTGCAGAACAAGACTCACATCCGTGTTCCAGTCCGTCTTCCTCATCCTGTGCATGTTCGTGCTCGCGCCCCTTATCGGCATGGTACCGTACTCCGCACTCGCTGGCGTGCTCTTCGTAACCGCCTTCAAGATGAACGACATCAAGACCATCAAGGGTTACTTCACACACGGCCTTAAGGATGCCATCGCGTCCTGCTTCATCACCATGGCAGCCACGGTCATCCTCGACCTGACTTATGCCATCGTAATCGGCGTGGCCCTCTCCATGATCATCACCATCAGCAAGCTCGCTGACATCAGCGTTAACGTGGAGGAGGAGACTCTCATCGAGGGCAAGGACGCAGCCATCGTGTACAGCGTAGGCGCTTACTTCTTTGCCAACGGCAAGCAGCTTAAGAAGGCCATCGAGAAGTGCGAGAAGCGTTACGACACTTACATCCTTTCCTTCCGAGGCGTTGTCTTCGTAGACATCTCTGCCGAGACCGAGTTCCTCGAGGCCATCGAGTACATTAAGGGCTTAGGTTCCGACTTCTGCTTCGTAGGCTTAAACAGCGACATCAACAGCGCGCTCGAGAAGATCGGATTCCAGGAGACTGTCGGCCGCGAGCACTTCTATCCCAACCTTGAGGACTGCGTCGCTGCGAAGAGACAGGCTGTTGCAGTAAACTGACCTTTTTAAAGTCAGTTGCTGTCAAAACGGAATTTGTTCTTTATAATAAGGGCAGTGAATAAGCTCTTTGTCAGGAGATAATGTGAGTAAGATCCGTCAACAACACATGTCCATAATGTGGCATGACTTCGCCGATGAGAACAGCGATACGCCTGCCACAGAGGCGCCCCTTAACGAGAAGTCAGCTCTCATAGGAAGAGTAGGGCTTCTGTTCCTCGCTTCCGGTGCGGGAGCATACCGCGTAAGAGCTGCCATGAACAAGCTCGCAAGGGGACTTCATGTCACATGCAATGCCGGTATCGGCATTAAGGCGGTGGAGTACACCTGCATTGAGGGCAAGGAGACATATACGGCGGCGCTTTCCAACAAGAGCACCGGCGTCAACACAGACAGACTTAATAACCTTGAGCTCTTCTGCGACGGCTTCGGCGAGAGGGCAGGCAGATACTCTCTGGATGCCTTCCACAGAATGCTCGATACCATCGAGAAGAGCGGCAACACATACAAGCTCTGGCAGCTTTGCCTGGCATCGGGCGCGGCCTGCAGCTCGTTCGCTTTCCTGCTTGGCGCGGGTTCCCTCGAGATGCTGGTCACCTTCTTTGCGGCGGCCCTGGGCTTCATGGTAAGAAAGCTTCTTATCACCAGACATATCACACTCTTCGCCAACACGGGAGCAGCGGTGCTGACATCCTGTTTTGTATACATAATGCTGGTGAAGGCGCTGACATTCTCATTTGATTTCCCGGTGGATTATCAGGCGGGCTACATCTGTTCCATGCTTTTCGTAATCCCCGGATTCCCGCTTATCACAGGCGGAATCGACTTATCCAAGCTTGACTTAAGATCCGGGATAGAGAGGATCACATATGCCATCCTCGTTATCGGAGTGGCGTCTCTTACGTGCGCGTTCACCGCGGAGATATTCCACTTTGCTCCTGCCGAGTTCCCGGCCTATGAGATCGATGTGCCGATCAAGCTGGGCCTGAGATTAGCATTAAGCTTCGCAGGTGTTTACGGCTTCTCCATCATCTTTAACAGCTCTTTGAAGATGGCTTCCGTGGCAGGTCTCATCGGCGCCATAGCAAACTTTACCAGACTTTTCCTGGTGGACCGCGGCACTCCCGCAAGTATTGCGGCTTTTGCAGGTGCGCTCCTGGCGGGCCTTCTGGCTTCATACTTAAGACGCTTTGTAGGCTTCCCGAGAATAACGATAACCGTGCCTTCCATAGTTATCATGGTGCCCGGTATGTACATGTATAAGGGTGTATATTTCATCTCCGCCGGCGATTTCAATGCTGGCGCGCTCTGGCTTTGCAAGGCGTTCATTATCGTTATATCTTTGCCGCTCGGACTCGTATTCGCGAGAATACTTACGGACAAGAACTTCCGTATCAGCTCCTGATTGCTGACGGTTGCAAAAAATACACGAATTATTCATATTTTTAAGTTATAATAACTCATATCAAGAAAAATTTAAGGGAGTTAAGTCTTATGGAAACTAAATTAAATAGAGAAGCTTCAAAGCTTACAGTTGAGATCGAGGGTCGTCTTGATACACTCACAGCACCTGATCTCGAGAAGGAACTCGAGCCCGCTCTTGACGGCGTAACAGAGCTCGTTCTTGATCTTAAGGATCTGGAGTACATCTCTTCCGCAGGACTCCGTGTTCTTCTTGGTCTTGCTCAGATCATGGAGAAGCAGGGTGATATGAAGGTTACAAATCCTTCTGACGCTGTTATGGATGTATTCTCCGTTACAGGTTTTGACGATATCCTTAACATCGAGTAATCTGAAGCTTAACTAATAGATAATGAGGCTGCTCCGGTTAATGCCGGGGCAGTTTTTTATGCCTGATTTACCTGGCGGTCTACCTTGATCCTCGTCTGGTTCATGCCGAGAGTGTAGTTATATTCGAACGAGCTGGAAGCCTTGCGCAGAACCGCCATGCTGGAGAAATCGGTATTGATCTCGGGGATGGATGACAGATCGTAAGGCTTGCCGATGCTTCTGAAGTCCATGAGTATGTACTCAGGGAAGATCTTCAGGATGATGTCGATGCTGTTAAGGTTGGCGTCCTTGCTGTTCTCGAGCGTGTACACACTCATCTCCTCAGACACGAGCGCCGCCATCGTCGACAGCTTGGTCTCCAGCTTATGCTCGTAGCAGAAGGACTGGATACGGTCGGCAAGGTCTGATATATCCTCGCGGCTCATCATGATGGTGCAGTCGAAAACAGGAATGCTTGTATCCTCTTTCTCGAGGAGCATGAGCTTGCTGTACTTGCCGCCGGAACGCGCGCTGATGCGGAAGTTGATGATCAGGATCACCAGCAGCATAAGTGCGGGCAGGATGGCGAAGGCCTCCCACAGGCCGTTGATGCCGTGGAACTTCGTAAGTATCAAAGACAGCGGGATGATGCCGAGGAATCCGTCGAAAAGGCTGATGCTGAAAGCGTATATCTTGCGCCCTATGACAGGGAAGAGGCACATGTACATGAGGATGAAGCCGCGTGTCACGAACGAGATGGAGAATATGCGAAGCCCCGTGATGGCAGGCCCGACCATGTCACCCTGCACGTTGTACAGGTTAAGCACGAGCTGCGGGTAAGCCTCGAAAAAGACGAGCGCAATCAGGTTGGCAACAAACTGCACCGTCATGGCGGTCCTCATGAGGATGCGTATGCCGGCAAAGTCGCGCTGGCCGTAAAGGGACGCCGACATCGGTATCGTGGCATCGATTACGCCGCCGATGAGTATGGAAACCATGGAGACAGCCTGCATGCACACCGAGAATGTGGTGACGCCGGACATGCCTGCGAGCCCGAAGGCGAGGCTGTTAACGAAAGCAATCTTAATGCAGTAGCCAATCTGGTTCATGGCCGAGGAAAGGCCAGTGGAGCATGTCTCGATAAGTATTTTAAACTCGCTTGCAGCCACCTTGGCGAGGGGCAGGCGGACGCTCTTGGTGAAGTGGAAGAACAATACGATGATAAAACCCGCGGCGTAGCCCGTAAGAGTCGCGTAAGCGGCGCCGACGAGTCCCATTCCGCATATTTCGATATAAACGTAGTCCATCAGAAGATTGATAACGTTGGCGGTGATGTTGATGAATGTGCCCTTGCCGGGGCAGCCGAACGCAGGCATGAAGTAGATGATCACCTGTACCGGGATGATTACGATGGCTGATACGACCAGCCCCTTAACGTAAGGTGTGAATTCCGGAAGGTGCTCGGCCGACTTGCACATCGACGTGGACAGCGGTCCTGACAAGAGAAGTCCGCCGATGAATATTACTGCAGCCACGATCGCCGATGTATAAAGCGTTACCGAGAATACTGAGTCGGCCTTCTTGATCTCATGGCGTCCTGTGTAGATGGCATACAGGGCTGATCCGCCGATACCGAGCAGGGTGTATACCACGCCGTAAGCGGTGACGAGAGGGGATGCCATGGTGATAAGGCTCATGGCGTCGGAATCTATGAGGTTGGAAACGATAAGGCTGTCTACGAATTCATTCAGAGACATAGCCATGATACTCATGACGGTAGGGAGCAGGAAGGTGAAGAATTTTACCTTCAAGATACTTCCGTTACGCTGTTTGTTCATCTGCCAGAAACTCCGACAACGTACTTTCTGCCGCTGATCTCGACTGTATCTGCTTCGAGGCCTTTGATCTTAAGCAGAAGCTTTGCGCCCTCTTCCTTGTATGTCAGATATTCATAGGTGTTGTCCGGGATGATGACTGTTCCTCCGGGCTTGACCTTGTCGATGGTGTCGAAGATAAGCTTTAAGCACTGTGCTTCTCTCAGCCCCAGGAAGGAATGGCTGTAGCCCAGGATCACGTAATCGAATCCCTTATGAGCACCGATTAATGTATCGGGAGTTACGACCATCATGCCGGGCTTTTCCTGTGCATCCTCGCAGGCTGCGAGAACGGCGCCGTGACAGTCAAAGTCTGATGCAATGACGTCGATGTCGTTATCCGGGACATTCTCATTCTTAAGCCATCTTCTGGACATGCCGTCGTTAAATACAAAGGCGAAATAATTATCCTCGATGTACTTTAAAAGCTCGAGGTCTTTCATGACCTGATCTTCGTCATCACTCATGAGGTAGATGGTGCCGCCGGAAGAATCGAGGTCCTGTGTCTTCTCGTAGATGACGGGAAGAATGGTGTCGCTTATCTGGGTGATATAAGTGCTCTTAAGCTGATCTGCGATTATCTTGATGGTGTAGTCGTCTACCTCAAGTAGACGCGGAACCTTGATCATCTTAAGTGCATATTTGCGAAGCGGCTGATAGGGCCTATTCATGCTCTTCCTGAAAGCTTCCGGATCAAGATATGCATCCAGCATGGTATCGGTCTCGTGCTGGCCGAATGCCATGTCCAGGAACTCCGCGGGCATGGAACCTCCCATGGGTCTGCAGTTGACTTCTACCAGTATCGGGCCCTTGTCGTCTATATAATATTCGCCGTGGATAACGCCATACTTAAAGCCGATGGCATCAGCTACCTTAAGCGCATAATCAACGAGCTTCCTATGCTCGTCCTCAAGCACCATGACATTTTCTTCCCAGTCGTAGATGTAACCGCCCTCGCTCGTTCTTGTCTTGTGATATCTGGTGATGGAATTCACCTTGTGAAGACCGTTGCTCGAGGCCGTGTTAACTACGTACTCCGTGCCCGTTATCCTCTCCTGGATAAGCACGCGTGTGATGGGCTTGCCGAAGATGTCGATGGAGTTAAGAAGCGTATTGACGGCGTTCTTTACTTCGTCAGTGTTATCGCACAGGAAAAGCCCCTGGCTGCTCGCGCTTCTTACGGGTTTAACTACCGCTGTCTGAAGGCCGTTTTCCTTGCAGAAGGCTTCAGCTTCGTCTGCGGTGGTGACTGTCTTTCCCTTTATGTAGCGTAAACCTGCATTCTTTAAGGCCTCGTGCATGGCATCCTTGCGCGTCATGGCGGCGATGTTGCTGTACGGGTTTCCGATAAGACCCAAGTCCTCGGAAAGCCTTGTGGCAAGCTCTACTGCGCCCTCAAAGCCGGGGACTATGATCAGCGGGTCGTACTTTTTGACCATGCTGAGAGTCTCCTCGTACTCGTATGAAGCTTTGATTATCTCGGGCTTGTGGTAAAGAATGCGGTAAAACTTATGACGGTATTCATCAATCTCTTTGGAATCTACGGGCAGTTCCATAACGACAGGCCTGTAGCCTCTTCTGACTGCATCCTCTACGAGATTATAGCCGGTAGATACCGCCTCAATGATAATGATATTACGCATGGTGCTATTATATCACTCGAAAATATGTATTATTTAAAAATAATGTATAATGTGGGTATTCTGAGGAAAGAAGGCAGAAGTAAAGACAGATGCGTGAATTAAAGATTGCGGCTTTGAATGAGAATCTGCCGGAAGTACTTAAGTTTATCGGCGAGAACCTTGAGCAGACAGGATGCAAGCCTGCCGACAGCACCAGGATAGAGGTCGCCGTAGAAGAGATCTTCAGTAATATTGCAAATTATGCATATAATCCCGAGACCGGTTCGGCTAAGGTCAGCGTGGAGCTGTCCGATGATCCTGTGAAGGTCATCATCAGTTTCACCGATAACGGTAAGCCTTATAATCCGCTTGCCAAGGAAGATCCGAACCTTAAGCTTTCGCTGTCCGAGCGTGACCGCGGAGGCCTCGGAATATTTATGACTAAGAAATTCATGGATAAAGTCTCTTACGAATATAAAGACGGCATGAATATCCTGACGATTGAGAAGTTGTTCTGATATGGAGAATAAGCGCAGATTTGAATACATAACAGATGCCAAGACCGCGGCTGTGGTCCTGGTTGTTTTGCTTCATTGTATGCTTTTCTACGCCACAGAAGATTATTACTCAGAGAGAGCTTCATATTCCAGCAGCTTAGTGGAATACCTGTGCAACATTCTTAATTCCTCGCTGGTATCGAGCCTTGTGTGCTGCTCGGGATTCCTTTTTGCCCACGGCGTGCTTGCCCGCGGCAAAACCGCAGGGGCTCTTATAAAGTCCAGAACCAGCAGGCTTCTTCTGCGCTACTATCTGTACGGCACACTCTGGTTGGTGCCTCTTTACACTCTGTTTGACATCAGCTGCTGGGGCAGGGAATACGGTGCCTCCTGGCTTGAATCATACAAGTACATGGCTCTCGGTGTGTTCTCGGATCATCTGTGGTTCCTGCTGATGCTTTACTGGGTATCATTGGTATTCGTTCTTATGATTCCGCTGCTTCGTAAAGACCACCTCGTTATTATGGGTGTTATTACGCTGGGACTTGCGGTGGTGATCGAGCTGTTCTGCACATTCGAATACTTTAAGATCAGCCAGATATCCACATATCTGCCATGCTTCTTTATCGGTGTATGCTTCTACAGATTCAGGGATAAGTTAGAGGGGATCCCGACTAAGCCTCTGTGGGTGCTCACAGGATGTTTCTTTATCACCACGCTTTTCTATCAGCGTATGTCTGATGTTCACTTTTCGCTGTACTGGCTGTTTAAGGCGTTCGGCGCGGTGTTCATGGTACTGCTGTTCCTTGCTTTGGACAGGATCCCTTCTCTTACCAAGCTAAGAGAGGTCAGAGTGGTAAGGTTTGCCAGGAAGCACAGCCTGACGCTGTACCTGCTTAACTGCCCGTTTATTTACATTTATTTCAGAATACTTGCACCTATGGTGGAGGATAATATAATTATCTGCGTTCTTGCTAACTTCGTTTTATCCATGATAAGTTTGTTTGTCATGACTTGGCTTATAGAAACGTGTAAGGCGAAAGCAATAAGAGTGATTAAGCATGAGTAAACTGAACAGTAAAAGAAAAGGCATAGTTAAGCAGATCACATATCCGGTATTCACAGTATCGGTTATCTTCATCGTGATCGCTGTTATTACGTTCATCATCTTCAATTTGTCGGTCCTTTTGAATCAGCGATTCGAATACACGACTCAGATCGCAGATGAGGTCGTTACGACTATTGAAGAATATAAGAGCCTGGATTTCCTCGTGCCTTACTGGCATGATCATTACGAAGAGATGGAATTCTTCTACGGCAACCGTAACATCCTTGAACAGAAGGAGAGACAGCTTTCAGCACTTATCCAGGATTATTCGGATGAGGAGCATGTAACTACCGAACAGGTTCAGGCTTTGGATGAAGAAGGACAGCGCCTTTTTGCTGAGATATGTTATTACCAGCTGTGCGAGGACTTCGACAGGATCAAGTCTTCTTATAACCCGATGTTCCTGTACAGTTTCAGTATCGACGGTGATAATCAGTTCTTTTATATCACAGGTACCAAGGAAGGTGAGCTCAGAGAGAGCTCCGGCGGTGAGCTGTTCGAGCTCGGATGCACATATCCTTATCAGGCCGGCCGCTATCCTACTCTCGACAGTCTGATAAATACCGGTATCCCTGCAGACAGGTTAGAGCTTTCTCTTAACAAGGATGCGGACAGGACTGCGGTACATGTATTCGCACCTGTAAGATTTAACGGACAGATGGTGATGATCGTAGGAGTATCCACAGACTGGGCTGATATCATCAGCTATACCATGTACCTGAACGTTTTCCTTGCTGCATTCATTATCATCCTTGTGGCTTCTTTGGCATTGCTGTTCTTCAGATTGCTCAGAAGATATGCGGTAGCACCTCTGTTTAAGGAGCGCGGCATCATTAAGACCTATGAGCAGGACAAGGATTCTGCCAAGGCTATTCCTGAGTTAAAGAAGATAGATTCCGACAATGAGATAGAGGAACTCGCCACTGCATTCTCGTCGATGCTTGTCGAGATCGACCGTTATATGGACGAAACACAGAAGGCCACAGCTGAGAAGGAAAGACTCGGCGCGGAGCTTAATATGGCGGCTTCCATTCAGGAGAGCCAGCTCCCGAGCACATTCCCGGCATTCCCTGACCGTAAGGACTTCGATATCTGCGCTTCCATGGATCCTGCCAAGGAAGTCGGAGGCGACTTCTACGACTTCTTCCTCGTCGATGAGGATCACATCGCTCTCGTTATGGCTGATGTATCCGGTAAGGGAATCCCGGCTGCTCTGTTCATGATGATCAGTAAGCTCCTTATCCAGAGCCGTATAATGATGGGTGAAAGTCCTGCGGAGGCGCTTGCCAATACGAATGCGCAGCTCATGCAGAATAATGAAGTGCATCAGTTCGTTACTGTCTGGCTTGCGGTATTTGACCTTAAGACTGGCAAGGGCACCGCTGCCAACGCGGGCCATGAGCACCCTGTCATAAGAAGAGCAAACGGCAAGTATGAGTTGGTCGAATATAAGCACTCCCCGCCGGTAGCAACTATGCGTAAGCTTAAGTTCAGAGACCATGAGTTCGAGCTTAATCCGGGCGATTCTCTCTTCGTTTACACTGACGGTGTCCCTGAGGCTACTAACAGCGAGAACGAGCTTTACGGTACTGACAGAATGCTCGAGGCACTTAACAAGGACGCTGATGCATCCTGTGAGGATATCCTTAAGAACGTAAGTGCCGGCATTGATGAATTCGTTGCAGGCGCGGAGCAGTTTGACGACATCACGATGCTGTGCTTCAAGTACTTCGGAGATAAGTAATGACGCTCCAGCAGATACACTACGCGCTTACGATAGAAGAATGCGGCTCGATGAACAAGGCTGCGGAGAAGCTGTTTATGGTGCAGTCCGCACTTACGGCTTCCATGAAGGAGCTCGAGAAGGAGGTCGGCATCACGATCTTCGTGCGAGGCCCCAAGGGCGTTACACCGACGCCGGAGGGAAGGGAGTTCCTTAACGACGTCAGAGGTCTTGAGGGCCACTACTACACGCTCGTGCATAAGTATGAGGGTGACGGCAACTACAAGCGCAAGTTTGCGGTTTCCACACAGCACTACTCCTTTGCTGTAAACGCTTTCATCAAGATGGCGAAGCAGTATGACGTTAATGAGTTCGATTTCGCTGTAAGGGAGACGAGGACGCGTGATGTTATCGAGGATGTGGGTGCGCTTCGAAGCGAGATCGGCATTCTGTACCTGTCTTCCAAGAACGAGAGAGTCCTGCGTAAGCTTATGGATGATCACGAGCTGGTGTTCACGCCGCTTATTAGCTGTGACGCATATGTTTATCTTGCGGAGGATCACCCTCTGGCAACTAAGAAGAGCATTAAGTTTAAGGACTTAGAGCCGTATCCGTGTCTCATGTTCGAGCAGGGAAATGATAAGTATTATTTCTCGGAGGAGATCCTGTCCGAGTATGAGTACCCGCGTACGATTAAGTGTAATGACCGCGCCACCATGCTTAACATGATGCAGGGCATGCACGGCTACACGCTTTGCTCCGGTATCATCTCCGATGATATCAACGGCGACGGCTACCGTGCCATCCCGTTTAAGGCTGATAAGGACCACCCGAATTCGGCTATGCAGATAGGTTATATAACTAAGAAAAATAATATCTTAAGTGAGCCGGGACGGCGGTATATAGATGAATTAAAAGCATTTTTACAGGGCATGGAGGGATTATCAAAATAATTGATAACCCTTTATCATTATTCGGAATTATTCAAGCGAGAATTGATATGTCATACTTGGGTCATCAAA
This sequence comes from Clostridiales bacterium, assembly GCA_017451265.1. GTDB lineage: Bacteria > Bacillota > Clostridia > Saccharofermentanales > Saccharofermentanaceae > Saccharofermentans. The sequence goes on along the minus strand of JAFSPU010000002.1, from coordinate 19,031 downwards.
AACGAAATGACCACAAAAGGAGATCAAAACTATGGCATACAAATTCGAAACATTACAGCTTCACGTAGGACAGGAAAAGCCCGATTCCGCATCTGATGCAAGAGCGGTGCCGATCTATCAGACAACATCTTATGTCTTCCATGACAGTGAGGACGCAGAAGCAAGATTTAACCTGAGAGCCGGCGGTAACATTTACGGAAGACTTACGAACTCCACACAGGGCGTTCTCGAGGAAAGAGTAGCAGCTTTGGAAGGCGGTTCCGCAGCACTCGCAGTAGCATCCGGCGCAGCATCCATCGCTTATACGATCCAGGCTCTCGCAGCTAACGGCGGCCACATCGTAGCACAGAAGACGATCTACGGCGGTTCCTTCAACCTTCTCGCACACACGTTGCCCCAGTATGGAATTGAAACAACATTCGTAGACGCACATAACCTCGCAGAAGTAGAGGGCGCCATCAAGGAGAACACACGCGCTATCTACCTCGAGACACTCGGAAACCCTAACAGTGATATCCCTGATATCGACGCTGTTTCCGCCATCGCACACAAGCACGGACTTCCTGTAGTAGTAGATAACACATTCGGTACACCTTACCTGATCAGACCCTTCGAGCACGGCGCTGACATCGTAGTTCATTCCGCAACTAAGTTCCTCGGCGGCCACGGTACAACACTAGGCGGTATCATCGTTGAGTCCGGTAAGTTTGACTGGAAGGCATCCGGCAAGTATCCGAACATCGCTGAGCCTAACCCTTCTTATCACGGTGTTTCCTTCTTCGATGCAGTGGGTCCCGCAGCATTCGTAACATACATCCGTGCAATTCTGCTCCGTGACACAGGTGCTTCTATCTCACCTTTCAATGCGTTCTTACTCCTGCAGGGTATCGAGACTCTCTCCTTGAGACTTGACCGTCATGTGGAGAACACAAAGAAGGTTATCGACTTCCTCGTAAATCACCCCAAGGTAGCTAAGGTAAATCACCCTGCACTTGCTGATCACCCTGATCATGAGGTCTACAACAGACTCTTCCCGAACGGTGCAGGTTCCATCTTCACCTTCGATATCAAGGGCGGCAAGGAAGAAGCTTTCAAGTTCATCGACAGCCTCGAGATCTTCTCTCTCCTCGCTAACGTTGCTGACGTAAAGAGCCTGGTTATCCACCCTTACTCCACAACTCACTCACAGCTTTCTGCTGAGGAGCTCGCAAGCGTAGGAATTTCCGAGAGCACGATCCGTCTTTCCATCGGTACAGAGCACATCGATGACATTATTGCTGATCTTGAGAAAGGATTTGCTGCAATTTAAGCTTAAAACTTATAGATAATTAACAATTTAACCCCTTCAGCCGATGTGGTAGTATAATCACAGGGTTGAAGGGTGTTTATTATGAAGAAAAGGAAGATTTTGGCGGCTTTAATGGCCGTTGGCTGTTTTTTGGCATGCACGGCATGTGCTGCCGATAATCCATGGGGTCCGGCTTCTTCGGGGGAGGATCCTGATCACATCGAGATTTCTTTGCCTGATATGGCGGAGGAGTCTGCAGCGACTGAAACTGCAGTCGAGACTGAGCCTGCGCCCGCTGCGGCAGAGCCTAACGGCGAGACTTATATCCTCTATACAAGTGATGTTCACTGCGGAGTTGATGCGGGCTTCGGTTACGCAGGCCTCGTTCAGATAAGAGATGAACTGGTTTCTCAGGGCTATCAGGTTATCTTAGTTGATGACGGCGATTTCCTGCAGGGCGCGCCGATCGGTTCTGTCGATCAGGGTGAATCGATCATAGAGATTATGAATCAGGTCGGATACGATATCGTAATTCCCGGTAATCACGACTTTGATTACGGCGTTGACAGACTGCTTGAGCTTGCTTCTGAGTCAGACTTCGAGTATTTGTCATGTAATTTCACCCATGAAGACGAGTTGGTCTTCGCTCCGTACACTATCGTTAATGCGAATGGCATTGATATCGCTTTTGTCGGTGTAACCACACCTAAGACCATATCTACCGTACGTCCTTCGTTCTTCCAGGATGATGATGGTGAATATATCTACGGGTTCATGGAAGAAGATCAGACGGGCGAGGCAGTTTATGAAGCTGTTCAGAATGCTGTAGATGAAGCGCGGGAAGATGGTGCAGATCTTGTTTATCTGATGGCGCACCTTGGTAACAGTGATGTATGTTCTCCCTGGACTTATGCGGACGTCCTGAGCAATACGACAGGCATCGATGTCTGCCTCGACGGTCACAGCCATGATGATGATCAGGTCGTCATGCTTAATGCAGACGGTGAGGAAGTAACAAGAAGCGCAGTCGGTTACAGAATGGACTGCATCGGTTACAGCCATATCGATGCTGAAGGTACGATCATCGAGACAGGTATCTGGACATGGACCAATACAGAGAGTGCGGCAGATCTTCTTAACATTACTAACGATACGAGTGCGTTTATTGAGGAGATTATGGCTCAGTACGAGGATACTCTTAATGTGGTTATTGGAACTTCATCTGTAAACTTAACTATTTATGATCCTAATGTTGAGGACGATGCAGGTAATCCCATACGAATGGTAAGAAGAGCAGAGACCAATCTTGGTGACTTCTGTGCTGATGCAATGAGAGATCAAAGCGGAGCAGACATTGCACTTCTGACCGGCGGATCTGTAAGAACTGATGTTGGATTAGGCGATGTTACTTATGGTGATCTGGCGGATGTATTCCCGTTCGGTGATGATCTGGTAATTGTAGAGATGACAGGTCAGCAGATCCTTGATGCTTTGGAGTGGGGCGCCAGAGCTCTGCCTGATGAGGCCGGAGCTTTCCTGCAGGTATCCGGACTGTCGTATGAGGTTGATGTATCTATAGAGTCCGGCTGTGTAACTGATGAGGATAACTGCCTCCAGAGTATTGTAGGTGACAGAAGAGTAAGCAACGTAATGGTCGGTGATGATCCAATCGATGAGGATGCTACATACACAGTATGTATTCAGGACTATCTGATTGATGATGGAGACGGATTTACGATGTTCGCTGAAGGTGAGATCATTAACGACAGCGTAATCCTCGATCTTCAGGCTCTGATCAATTATCTGACCGAGACGCTCGGAGGGCAGATCGGCGAACAGTATGCTGATCCGTTCGGTCAGGGAAGGATCGTAATCAACGAATGATGAGAAAGAATTCTTTAATAGCGGCGGCTTTGTCCGCCGCTTTGCTTATGGGTTAACTCTATCAGTAATTAAGAACTAAAAGATCACGCGCGGCAGGGAAACCATACGCTGATTCAGCACTGATAACTGCGTTGATGATTGCCTCACTGATCACTTCGGCGGCGAGTGTTCCGACGACCTCCTGATCGGCGATCAGATCGCCCGCCGATACAGCGTAAACAGTATCTCCGTCGAGTGATGTGTGAACCGGTCTGATTGACCTCGCGAGCCCGTCCTGCCCCATCGCCGCGATCTTACAAAGCTGCGGCTTTTCAAAGTATGCATTAGTTATAAGCACCGCGAGCGTCGTGTTCATCTTCGACATATTCGCGAATCTGTTCTTAACAGTCTTGATACTCTCTTCGATGTACTGGGGCGAGCTTCTGAATGTCTTCTTGTCTTCCTTCAGAAGTCCCGCGATCTGCTCGCCGGTCCTCCAGTCAAACACATCGCCCAGCGCATTCAGCGCGACTACAGCGCCTACCTTAAGACCGTGGTTATCTATGGCATAGCTTCCGATTCCGGTCTTCATGCAGTACTCCATGCCGGCAATCTTACCGACAGTGGCACCGCAGCCTGCGCCGAAGTTTCCGTCTTGATAGTTAGGAGCCTCCATCGCGATGCGGCACGCCTCATAACCCATCTTCTCGTCAGGTCTTACGGATGCATCACCGACAGTAAGATCGAACAGCGCAGACTGGGCTATAAGAGGCACCTTGGTGACACCGACATCGAAGCCGATGTTCTGCTCTTCAAGATACTTCATAACTCCGCTTGCAGCCGACAGACCGAAGGCGCTGCCGCCGCTTAAAGTGATGCCGTGGATTACATTTGCAGCAGTGAGAGGATCTAGAAGCGTACTCTCTCTTGAAGCAGGGCCTCCGCCGCTGACGTTAAGTCCCGCACGCATTCCCTCAGGCCTGATAAAGACGGTGCATCCGGTGCCTGCGGTCTTGTCTTCTGCCTGCCCGATACGGATATCGCTTACATCCTGGATCCTGATCACGTCCATGCTGTCCTCCGAATTAGATAGGATTGTCTATAGTATAGCAGTTATAATGTAAAGAGGAGGTGCACCATGGGCATTATCGATATCTCACAGGAAGTATTCACATGTAACGTTTTCCCCGGCGATCTGCAGCCCGTTATGACGCGCGTCATGAGCATTGAAAAGGGCGACATCTGCAACCTCACTAAGTTCGAGATGTGTGCGCATAACGGCACACATGTGGACGCGCCGTTCCATTTCGAGAAAGACGGCAAGACTATAGACAAAGTGGGGCTCGTGCCTTACGTGGGAGACTGCTTTGTTGCTCACCATGACGGTGATATCACCGCTGACGCGGCGCAGAAGATCATCGCCGGGGCTCAGGCTGCAGGTGCATCGCAAAGGATACTCGTGGAAGGTGACGCCACCATGACCGAGGAGGGTGCACGCGTTTTCGCGCAGACTGATATGCTTCTGTACGGCAATGAGAGCCAGACCGTGGGCCCCATGGAGGACGCAAGTGCGGTGCATCACATCATGCTGGGCAAGGGTATCTGCCTTCTCGAGGGCGTGGTGCTAATGGGCGTGAAAGAAGGAAAGTACTTCTTAAGTGCGGCGCCTCTTAACCTTGGCGGCAGTGACGGGTCTCCGTGCAGGGCATACCTTATAGATCAGAACTGAATTCAGATCACTCATCAGCCGGCTCGGGGACTATCCCGAGCCACTGTTTTTTATAGTCTCTCGGGGACTGCCCGAAGAACTTCTTGAAGGTCTCTGACATGTAGCTGACACCGTTAAAGCCCGTCATGTCTGCGATCTGCTTCAGGGTGTAGTTGCCTGAACGCAGGTGCTCTGCGACCTTGCGGGCACGCAGGTGCATCAGGTAATTGATAGGTGACTCGCCTACGAACTGATTGAACAGGTTATTGCACTGGGACTTGCTTACATTGCCTGCGCTCGCAATCTGCTCCAGTGTCATTGACTCCTTATAGTTAACGTTCATGAAGTGCAGCATGGTCTTAAATGACATCATGCGCGGATCGTAGTTTGTATCCTCGGGACGCGGGCCGTAGTCCTCCGTTTTCTTCATGATAAGATCCCACATCAAAAACAGCCTCTTGGTGACCTCGAAGGCGTTATGACGGTAGTCGGGAAGGTCGATCATGAGCTTATAAAAATCTTTGGTGTAAGTGTTGATATATCGAAATCTCATGAAGGGCAGATCAGGGTTATCGATGATCGGTCTGATCGCTTCCATTTCGACGGTTACCGAAGACATAAGGATAGAAGGGTGGACGACGAAGATGACGTACTTGGCAAGCTGGCCGTCCAGCGACATGCTGTAGTGGATCTGATTGGAGTTAACGATGATGGTGTCACCCTCGTGCAGGACCAGTGTGCGGCCGTTGACGGAATATGCCATCGTGCCTTCTCTTACGGTTACGATCTCAAGATCTTCGTGGTAATGGGGGACGCGCTCCCAGGTGCAGTTAGGCTCTATCCAACCGTCGTATATATATGAGGGAAATGAAGGATTATCGTAGTTTACGACCTCTGAGCCGTCGTCACGCTTGATTATAAGGCCCATCTGTTCGACATTCATAACTATCTTTGCCCTCCTTGTGTAAAATGATAACAATCTTCTATCAGCGTGGAATATAGTTATTAAAATCGGCTATAAACACACTATTTTTATAACTATAGCACCAATATACTGATTACAGAACAACAAAACAAGAGAAATTGGGAGGCAATTATGGAAGATCAGGCTTTGGTAATGAAGAATGTCTGCAAGGATTTCAAGGTGCTGAACCGTCATGAAGGACTTAAGGGAAGCATACAGGATCTTTTCTCACGTGATTACAAGACCATAAGCGCGGTCAAGGACGTGTCGCTTGAAGTTGCAAGGGGAGAGATCATCGGTTACCTGGGACCTAACGGAGCCGGTAAGTCCACTACCATCAAGATGATGACAGGCGTACTTGAGCCCACATCCGGCGAGATCCTCGTCAACGGCAAGGTGCCTTACAAGAACAGAACAGAGAACTGCGAGAATATCGGCGTAGTTTTCGGTCAGCGCTCCCAGCTTTGGTGGTCGCTGCCGCTCATCGAGTCCTTCAAGCTTCTGCGCGACCTGTATATGGTTCCCCAGCAGCAGTACGAGGACATGATCGAACTGTACCGCTCGCTCGTTGATATCGAGCCGATCATCAACAAGCCCGTGCGTCAGATGTCACTCGGTCAGAGAACTCTTTCCGATATCCTGGCGGCGTTCATCCATAACCCCGCTATCGTATTTCTGGATGAGCCTACGATCGGTCTCGATGTCTCCATGAAGGACAAGATCCGTGCACTCATCAAGGGTCTTAATAAGGAGAAGAATACAACAGTTATCCTCACGACTCATGATATGGGTGACGTCGATGCGCTGTGCAGAAGGATCGTCATCATCGATAAGGGCATGAAGATCTACGATAACGATATCGAACACTTGAAGGGCTACTTCGGTTCCTACAGAACACTGCACATGAAGCTTGCAGATGATACATGGGAGCAGATGCTCATCGATGAGAAGACAACTGATGTAATGCAGGTAATTACAGAGAAGCAGAAGGTCACAAAGATCAAGGACATCCGTCTTGAGGAGATCTCCACTGAGGAGGTCATCAAGAAGATCTACGAAGGAGAAGCAGTATGAATCCGCGAAAACTATTTGCACTGACACGTGCGGGCATAATGGAGTCGCTGCACTACCGTCTGGGTACATTCGTTACGCTGTTCGCGAACCTCATTTACCTCGTGCTCGTATACTACCTTTGGAAGGCTATCTACGCGTCCTCCGGAGTTGATGTTGTTAACGGCATGACATTCACGGATACGATGATCTATCTTATTCTTGCCACATCGCTGTTTAACTTCCTGGAGATGTTCGTTGTATGGGATATGAGCCGCTCGATCCAGTCGGGCAAGATCATTCTGGATCTGCTTAAGCCTTTGAAGTTCAGGACATATACTTTCTGGAGCTATTCCGGAAGTCATGTGGTCTCGTTCATCATGACTTTCATCCCGACTTTCATCGTCGTCATGATCATCACCAAGGGCGCGATTCCGATGGGGCTTAACCTGGTGTACTTTCTGATCTCGACTGTGTTTGCACTCATCGTAAACTTCAACATCGAGATGATAGTAGCCACCATCTGCCTTTACACGGAGTCCACCTGGGGCATCAACATCGTGAAGGAGACCATCGTGCTGCTTCTGTCAGGCGCTTCCATCCCGCTCGCTTTCTTCCCGGAGAAGCTTAGAGCCGTGGTAGACTTCCTGCCTTTCCGTGCAGTGTATGACATCCCGCTCACGATACTGCTCGAGAAGAACGGCTCAGATACTTTGCAGGGCCTGCTGCCCATGTTCGGTTTCCAGGCTCTATGGATAGTTATCCTGACTGCTGCAGGCACGCTGTTCTGGAACTACTCGGTGAAGAAGATCACCGTAAACGGAGGCTGATATGGAAAAGAAGACAAGAGGCTTCAGCTTCTACGCTGACATATACAGAAAGATCCTCGTGCAGGACTTAAAGACCAAGATGAGTTACCGTGCTGACTTCATCATATCCACCATCGGTATGATCATGGTCAACCTGTCGGGCTTCGTAACATTCCTGATCCTTTTCAGGAACTTCCCGACGATCAACGGCTGGGACTACTACCATATGCTGTTCCTGTACGGTTTCTCACTGGTGGCGCTGACACCCGTGCAGTGCTTCTTCGATAACAACTGGAATCTGAGATTCATGGTAACGAGCGGCGACTTCATCAAGTACTGCTTCCGCCCCGTGAACGTATTCTTCTACTTCATGTCGGAGGTGTTCGATGTGAAGGGCTTAGGTCAGCTGGCATTTGGAATAGGCACGCTGATCTACGCCTGGGCTCATATCGGCATTCCGGTAACGGCACTGACGATAGGTAAGCTTCTCGTGTTCCTGCTCACGGCATCACTGTTCATGATCGCATTGATGAACGCGGCCGCAGCCACATGCTTCTGGATCCGTAACTCGGGCTATGTGATGGTAATCATGTTCAGGTTCAAGGACTTTGCCAAGTATCCGTCATCTATCTTTTCGGGTATCTTCAAGTTCCTGTTCACGTTCATTATCCCGATCGCGTTCATCGCTTACTATCCGAGCCTTGTTATCCTCGATCCCGATAATGTACCGCTCCTGTCATGGCTGTCACCATTCATCGGTATCCTGTTCTTCTGGTTAAGCTATAAGTTCTGGATGCTCGGCGTAAGGAAGTACGACTTCACGGGATCCTGACAAAGTTTTGCCTTTGAGAAAATAAGGTTTGGGACTGATTTCGAATGTTCGGAGTCAGTCCCTATTTTTGCCCGGTATATAGGCTTGGTGTATAATTACTGCATTAATTTTATCGGGGCTTTCTGGAGTTTATGGTTACATCAAGTCAAAGGAATAACATTACCTGGATAACCCTGTCGGTTATAATTCTCGTTTTCTATATTCTTTTTCTCGGTTCACCGGCCAATGTTTCTGATTTGCACAGCAGTTGGTACAACGGATTTCTTCCTGAGATTAATACGGATTATTCATATGAACAGCAGATTTACAGTAACCGCGATAACCTGAGTGCCGTAAGTGTCATTTTCTGCAATTACGAGAGAGCATGCAGCGGAACGGTTTTTCTCGGCCTCTATGATGAAGACGGTGCTCTGATAGATCACTGGGAATATGATGCCTCGACGATCGCCAATCAGACAGAATACACTCTGACTTTGGATACACCTATAAGTGACAGCCGGGAGCAGACATATACGCTTCGGATAACTTCCGATTCGAGACCTGGGGAGGGAATAACATTCTGTACCGTTTATGAAAGTCTCCTGTATAACGTTGACTACTATAATCCCTCTGTCTGGATTACTTTGCTGAAGATTATCCCGTTTATCCTTATTCCTTTTGTGTTCTTCAAGTTAAGAGGCAATGCATGGGGAACTGCATATGCGGTGTATTGTGTATTTATCATAGCCCTGCATCTTTATATGCCGACCAATACCAATGATGATATGTTCTTCTCCCGCGTTAACAACGATTATTCATTGTTGTCCTGGATCTCATACAGATGGAATACATGGACTTCACGTTTCCTGCAGGAAGGTATCGGTTATATCGTTGTAGACAGACCTATGCTTTGGAAGTTCATAGATACCGCGATGGTATCTTTGCTCCCTGTGTTTATTAACCGTTCTCTTGGTGCTGAAGGTTATGCCAGACTGTATGCGCTGGCGGTGATTCCTCTGTATCCGATTCTGGATATGAGATCGGCAGGATGGATGTGTACTACCTGGACATATATGTGGGCAGTTTTCCCCGCATTCGTAGTAACTTCGATTATCCGAAAGGTGATGGATTCGAAGACCCTTAAGTGGTATGAGTATCCGGTATTCGCCTTCTGCCTTTTGTTTGCAGGCAATCATGAGCTCATGGCATTCTATCTGCTCTGCATTATACTGTTCTGCCTGATAATTTCTTTAGTTAAGAAGAGTTCTTCCACACCCTTCCTTATCTTTGCCTCGGCAGTTTCCGTTATCAATCTGGTATTGTTCCTTATGAGTCCCGGCGCGAAAGCCCGCGGTATGGCGGAAGCCTATCATTTCCCGGGGTATGAGAACTTTAGTTTCTTCGATAAGGTTTTCCTCGGAATTAACAGGTGTCTTGAAGTAACCATGAGCCGTGACGAGACGGCGGTCTTTACGGTCATGTGTATTGCTGTTGCAGTTGCAGTCTTTATGAATACCCGTAATGTCTTGAGAAGGATTATTGCCGTATTACCGGCTCTGGTTCAGTTTACTCTGACCACCTTGCTTTCTATAAGCATCACCGACCGTATTACGGATGTGCATTTAAGATCTGGACGTGTCGTGGGACTTACGGTTTTTGCCGTATTACTCCTCGTGTGTCTTGTATATTCTATTTTCAATATCTACCGCGAGAGTGAAGACGGGCTCTGTTTTACGAATAAGGGCATGATCATGAACATAGTATTGGTTGCAGGTCTTCTGACTACTGCCGCCATGGCTTTCTCACCGACGCTCTATGTCTCTGGATACAGGACATCCTGTTTTACGTATTTCGGAATGATCTGTATAACTGTAGGTGCTGCGTTAAGGGTGACTGATAAGGTAAAGCCGTCTTCCAAGGGTATTGCCACAGCAGTCATTTCATGTGAGGCAGTCCTTCTTATAGGAAGGCTGCTGTCAGTGATGGGAATCTCTTTTATCTGACGCGATAATATGTAACTTTCAGCTATGAGTGTTATGTGCTATTATTGTCATGTAAATTTTACATGTTTACGGGAGAAAAGAGAAATGGGTTTATTAGACGCACTTAAGAATATGATGGGAGATCAGCCTGCTTCCAAGGCAGCACCTGCACCTGTACAGCCTCAGACCAAGTCTGCACCGGCTCCCATTAAGACAGAGTCTGCACCTAAGGATCAGATCAGAGCTAAGTTCGGTGATAAGATGCCTTACTATGATCCTGAATTCGGTGCTTTGGAGGCCTCATTTAATGGTTTCGCTGAAGTCAAGTCCGAAAGCTGGGCCAAGGATCCCAAGGGTGACGAGTTCATTGCCAGCATAATCACAACTACGATTAAGAAGGAGATCATGGCCCTCGGTAATCAGAAGGTATCCTACAAGGACCTTTCACGTAATATCAATACGATCCGTCAGGCTTGTAATGAGGCTCTTAAGGAGAAGGGCATTGAGCCTGTATCCGTAAGCATTGCGACTATCAATCTTACACCAGAGAGCCGCGAGCAGGTAAAGAAGGCTCAGGGCTGATTACTGTTCTTTCTTAAATCCGTAAATCCCGAGTCCTGCGCCGAGAAACAGGCAGCTTATACCTATTCCGAGCAGGACAGGACCTGCTGACGAATTGTCGCAGATATAATAGGGAACTATCATTGCCGCGAGGTCATGAGGCGTAAATCCTGCGTTCGTCATGGCCTCGCGTGCATATTTCATCTGATTATCATCAAGCTTCTGAAGATAACCGTCTACGTGGATAGTAACAGTGTTAAAATTCACTGCGCCCGTGCGGTCATTCCACCAGTTTCTGGTGTTATTCACAATGGCATCCGCTGTGTCGAAGTCGCCCGAGGATCTGTTGATCTTCACGCCGATAACGCGGTCGATGGTGTAGATATCGTTATGGGAATCATAGTTTATGTGAGGCATCAGGTAGTCTCGTGATATCTCAGCACCGTTATCCGTGGTGTACATGTACTGTCCGATAAGAACATCTATGTCCATTTCCACATGCTGTCCGCTTTTAAGCTGATTCCAGTCCATATGCGTGTCGTTAAGGTCTATGGGCTTGGCATTAATCCTTATGATGTCTCTGCCGCCGAGCACGGCCATTACGATGCCTAAGATTATAATTACTACGCCCTTTGAGATGGTGACAGCTCTGGGCTCGCTCTTCAGTGTGAAAAATCCGAACATGTTTCTTCCTTTGGGTATGAAGTCAGCCTACAGACGTGAACTCGCCCGTAACCGTGTCGATTATAGCAAATTCACACGTGCCTATGGGGGTTCCGTCACGGTTAGTGGAAAAAACATCACATGAGATTACATTGCCCTTGCGGAATACGCGCTTAACGGGCGTGTGGCCAACCACCTGCGTGTACTCGTGCCCGCCATACATCTCGTCCTCGGAATACTGCGGCCTGAACCACAGCGGAGACTCTTCGCGCCACATGACGTCGCTTTCAAGCCTGTTTACGGCGCGTACTACCTTGTCGGCATCGCCGCGCTTTTCCGGGGCAATGTGCTCGTTTACGAACCTTTGCGTGAGGCCTCCGTGCGCGAAGAGGATGTTATCGATCCTGTGCATGAAAGCCATCTGCGAAAGTGAAGGCAGGCTGCTTCTAAGCCTGTAGAGCTTGTTGGTGACGGTGCTTATCGCGTAAGGGGAGAAGCCCGTCTCGAGTCTGTCCCACACGTAGCTTAAGTCGTGGTTGCCGTAGCACCACAGCGTCTCGGGAAAGTCTTTCTGAAATGCGATGGCACGGTCGTATGTGCGCTCGTAAAGTGTTATGTTGTACTCCTGATTAAAGTCGTCCGCGAGGTCCATGAGACATACGGCCCTGTCCGCTGCGCTTTCGTTAAGCAGGACCGTGGCCCGGTCGAATATGGAAGGCTTTAAGTGGACATCAGGAATAACGAGAACTTTCATAACATAATCATTATACGCTTTCTTCCCATAGATCGAATGCTTCGTTTACGATGTTGCGCAGCCACTCGAATCTGTTGGATTCAAAGCTGCCTCCTATTTCACTTAACGGGATCCGAAATCCGCTTCTGGGAATGCCCCACTTGGTGCTTGCGAGTATCATTGTGCTGTCCCAACCGTAATCGATATAGTTAAGCGAGAGCTCGTCTAAAACCTGTTCGCGCGTGTAGCCTCGCAAGTTTAGAGCCCTTGCTGTCATTAGTATGCTTGATTTCATTTTCTTTTCCTCCGGTGTTCTTTGAGGCTTTTACCTCACTATGTAAATATGTAATCATTTATGCGTGATACAACCAATCAGCAAAGCCCTGAGACGCTGTCGCTTATTCAACAGATTAAGCGGAAAGTGTTGTAAAATGATTCCATGATCAAGTTAGATGCGGATAACATAAACAAGTGTCTTAATGACTGCGTTCTGTTCGACATCGAGACCACAGGTCTTGATACGGAAAATAATCAGATAATAGAGATCAGTGCGCTTAAGATAGAAGGCGGGGACGTGGCCGATGAATTCTCGACCCTGGTAAATCCCGGGGTTCATATCCCTTATATGGCCACGAGTATAAACGGTATCACAGATGACATGGTCGCAGATGCGCCTGATACGAAGACTGCGCTTAAAGACTTTCTGGATTTCGCAGGTGATGCCGTATTAACGGGGCATAACATAGACAGATTTGACCTGATGTTTATAAGGCGTGATGTCACTAATCTTCTCGGCCGTGAGATAAGAAACGAGCACCTTGATACGCTTGTTATAGCGAGGCGTTTTCTGCCTCATCTGACGAGCCGCTCGCTTGAGTCTCTCGCTTCCTTTTACGGAATCTCTTATGAGGGCGCGCACAGAGCCCTGGCGGACTGCAGGATCAACTACGAGGTGTTCTTAAACCTTGCACATGAAGCGCAAAATCCCTGCAGGGAAGCACTGGGACTTAAGGTGTGCCCCAAGTGCGGTAATGTTCTTAAGCTTCGTAACGGTAAGTTCGGTGAGTTCTACGGCTGCAGAAGTTTTCCTGACTGCAGATATACGGAAGATGCAGGTGCGCAGTGCAGGTAATTAACGGACAGTGGATAATGAGCGGCCCTGACTGGAATGACGTGGGCTGTGTGCATAGTGCCGATGAACTTCTTGCTGTGATAGAGAAGGTCGGTTTTCTTCCGCTGTTCGAGACTTCAATTCCCGGCTTTTCAGTAGAGAATATGACCGATGCCGATTACTGGTGGACGGGTGATGAAAGATATGATCCCTGGGAGTGGAGGATCATTTTAACGAGGACCGGCAAGGTCGCTTACGGAAAGTTCTTCGGTAACAAGGCCGGATTTATATCTAAGAAATGGTTCCCGTATTTTGCCAATTACAGAAGAGACGGTTATGACTTTGACTCCGGGTATGAGGACGGCAAAGCGACTTTTAAAGAGAAACTTCTCATGGACCTTTTTATCCCTGAAGGCGTTGATATGTGGGATATAGAGAAGAAGAAACTGGAGGGAAGAGGCTGCGCTTGTGAGCTTTTCACTCATGAGATGAAGGAGAGGGCCGGCTTCGGTAAGGACGGACATAAGAATTTCGAAGGAACGCTTACGCGCCTTCAGATGAAGACGTATCTTATTGCCAAGGACTTCGTCCCGAGAGTAAATAAGAAGGGCGAATCTTTCGGCTGGTCCGTCGCTGTCATGACGCCTCCCGAATACCTGTGGGGATATAAGTTCGTCACCGGCCAGTATAAGGACACTCCTGAAGAATCCTTCAATAAAATAGCATCGCAGATCATGAAGAACTACGATGCTGATATTAAGCTTATTAAGAAGATAATCTGACGTTAGTTTTCGTCGGAGTTAACTACCTTGTTTCTGCCTGTTTCCTTAGCTGTGTAGAGGCGTCCGTCTGCAATACTTACATTATCCTCGATGGACTTGCCGGGAACGAAAGTGGCGACACCGAAGCTCATGGTCTTCTTGATGGTGATGCCGTCAGCAGGGAAGTCGGAGGCTTCGATAGTCTTACGCAGCTTCTCGGCCTTGGCTGTTGCCTGCTCCAGATTTGTGTCGGGCATTAAGATGATGAACTCCTCGCCGCCCCATCTGTAAGCGTTCTCGCCTTCCTCGCAGGAATCCATGAGGAGCTTTGCTGCGTGCTCAAGCACCTGGTCTCCTGCGTTGTGGCCGTAAGTATCGTTTACGAGCTTGAACTTGTCGATGTCGCAGATGAACATGCTCAGAGGCTTGTCTGTCTTGCCGTCCAGGTACTTCATGTACTTCTTGGAGAAGTCGCTGTAGAAGCCGATACGGTTCTTAAGCTTGGTGAGACGGTCATGATGAGCGTCATCGAGGAATGTATCTGACTCGAGTGCCAGACCGCAGATAAGGGCGGGCAGGGAGAGCTTGCGTGTGTCTTCTTCGATGTCGAAGCCCTTGTCATCGAACTTGTTGATGAGCTGGAATGCTCCGATGAACTCGCCGTTTACGTCTGCCACGGGAAGTACCATTACGGACTTGGTGACATAACCTGTCTTCTTGTCTACGCTGGAGTTAAAGTCGGGATCGTTATAAGGGTCATTAGTAACCACTACAGACTTGCTCATGATGGCCTTGCCGACGAGACCCGTGTTGTCCGGGATGATAATCTTGTCTACGCCTGTGGCAGCTGTAGTCCAAAGCTCGTGACGGCGCTTGTCCCACTTCCAGAAGGAAGCGCGGTCCGCTCCGATGATGGCCTTGCCGAGTGCTGTGAGGTAGCCGAAGATGGCGGTGTGGTCGTTCTCTGTGTTATTGCATGTGGTCTTATAAAGCTTGTCTGTGATGTCGAAAACCATGTCGGGCGTGATGGCCGTCTGATTAAGAGGTGCGAGCTCGATTCCCGTGCCCTCGATCTTCTCCTGCACAGCCTTCTCGTTATCAAGATGCATCAGATATACCTTGGTGCCCTGCGCGGTGATCTCCTTAAGGTAAGGGAGGATGTCATCGATGAAAAGGTGCACGGGTACGGGCATGGAAGAGGCCTCGGTGTACAGGTAGGAACCTGCCGTGATATAAGGCTTGAAAGGCTCGAGTGTGTTGGTGTCACCTGTGTATACCACGTTATTGCCTTCGATCTCGAGGTTATAGCCGAAGCACCTGCCCTCGAGCTGCTCTGTGTGATGAGTCGGGATGACAGCCTTGATGTAAGGCGCGCCGAAGTCAGAGGCAATTGCGATGTCGTACCAGGTGTTATCGCAGCCGTCGAGTCTTGTGAGGTTGTAGATCAGATCCTGCCTAACTTCCTCGCAGGGAGCCAGGACGGTAACTCTTATCTTGGTGGTGAAGTAGAGAAGGTCGATGAGCATCGCGATGCCGCTGATGTGGTCGGCGTGCGTGTGCGTGATGAGAATGTCGACGGCTTCGATGCCCGTCAGGTCCATCTTCTTGATCCTGGTGAATGATGACATCGGACAGTCGATAAGTACAAGCTTGTTCTCGAACTTAAAAAAAGCGCTGTTGTTCTCATCGGCGAAGGCCGATCCTCTTCCAAGAAACTTAATCATTTTCTTTCTCCTTTAGACTCTCAAGAATCAATACTTCAAATCCGTCTGCTTTACCTTTGAGTTTAATCGAGTCGCCGAGTGATGTGGTCTTGGCAAGGTCGCCGAGCTTGTCTGCTACCACGCGGCTGATGTAGACCGTGGAACCCGGAGCGTTCGCCTCGAGACGCGCGGAAGTGTTTACCGTGTCGCCGATGGCGGTGTAGTCCATGCGGCGCTCGGAGCCGATGTTACCTACGACGGCAGGGCCGTAGTGAACGCCGACGCCGACCTTGAACTCTTCTCCCGTCTCTTCCTTAAGCTGTGCCGAGACTTCCTCGCAGCCCTTGACGATATCGAGCGCCGTCCTTGCTGCAAGATACACTGCATCCTCCTGCGGCAGGGGAGCACCCCAGAACGCCATGGTGCAGTCACCTACGTACTTATCGAGCGTGCCGTTGTTCTTCTCGATGCAGCTCGAGGTCATGGTGAGGATCTTGTTTATGATGTAAACGACTTTCTCAGGCTCGAGTCTTTCTGACATTGTGGTGAAGCCTCTTACGTCGACGAAAAGCACCGCAATGTCACACAGCTTGCCGCCGAGGGACAGGCTGTCAGTGCCTTCCTTCATGAGCTCCTTAACGACAGAAGGGGCAACGTAGCGCTCAAAGGTGCTGTATACTTTCGCCCTTGCTGCCGCGGCACGAATGTAGTGAATGACTACAGTCGAGATATAAAGCAGGAAGAAGCTTACGGGAATCCACAGAGGGTGGACGACGCGTCCGCTCTGGTAGATGGCATAAGACACGCCCAGGGACGCTGCCGTGATGATAACAAAGTAAATGCCGCCGGCGATAACCTTGGTGTGAAGGAAAAGGAACATGGCGAGCGCGCTTACGACGAAAAGAACCGCGAGCTGAGGAAGGTCATCAGCTTCAGTCTTGAAGTTCCTATCGATTATGCTCTGGATAACATTAGCCTGGAACTCCACTCCGAACATGTGCTCGGAACGCTCGATAGGTGTGAAATATTCATCCTGTAAAGCCGCTGCATAAGGTCCGATGAGGACTATCTTACCTGCGTAGTAGTCTGCAGGGATCTCGCCGTGTATAAGCTGTGAGAGATTGACTCCGTCGTAGTAGCCGCCGGGCCTCGATGTGAAGGGAACATAGAACTGTCCTCTGGAGTTAGTCTCAGGGTATTCTATGTTTATTCCGTTTTTCTCAAGATAGATGCGTGCAGCTGTAGCTGCCATTGAATAGACGCGCTCAGTCTCGCCATTTTCATTCGTGGGTTCGACATAAAGAAGAGCATGCCTCATGATGCCGTCAGCATCGATCATGGCATTGATGTGTCCCTGCGTGGTAAAGGCACGCAGATCTTCGTACGGCTCCTCGAAAGCGAGTACGGAATATGTGTTGGTTATGATGCCCTCTTCAGAGTATTCTCTGGTGGTTCCGAATGTAGCTACTGATGCCGTCACTACGCATCCGAGTTCTTCGGCAGCCTGAGCCAGGTGCTTGTCGGCCTGATCGTTTGTCTGACCTGAGTAAAGTGTATCGATGGCTACTACGGCAGGACGCTTATCCGGGTCTGAAGCCAATGCTTCAAGCGCGGACGCCATAACATTTCTGTCCCAGGAGTAGTAGGGACCTAATTCCGAGAGCGCAGCCTCATCTATACCTATGATGACGATATCGCCTGAGTTGGCGCTTACTTTCTGGAACAGCTCATCCTGAGCCCATCTGTCAGGAGTTCTCCAAAGACCTGTGGCAGCCACTGCAGTAAGAAGGGTAGCGCCAGCCAGAGAATAGATAAGGTGTTTCTTTAATAATGAGTTCATACCTGTCCTTAAGGTCTTGTTTCTAAAAACGGCCCGCCTAACGACGGGCCGCGGTAACTTTATTGTACCACAAGGGGCGTTTACTTAATCAATCACCCGTCTCCTCAGGAATTGTAACGATAACTTGGATTACATCCGGCTCCTCGGGAATTGTAACGATAACGCGCACCTCATAAGGAACGAAGTGATCACCTGTCTCCGGGTCATAACCTACAGTCTCGTCGTCGTTTACATAGCAACCGAATTCAGGATCATAGTGGTAAGTAACGTTGTCATCATCGGTAACTGTTTGAGGTCTTTCCGTTTCTCCTGTCTCGTCGGATACTGAAACAGGCTCGGAAGAACCAGATGCATTCGAAGAGCCTGAAGTAGACTGAGTCTCTGCAGGTTCAGGTACAGTCGTAGGTATCGGTGAAGGTGTAGGTGCCGGCGTAACAGTCGGCGTGCCTGTAGGCGCAGGTGTCGGTGTGTTGGTAGGCGTGTTGCCGTTTCCATTTCCGTTTCCGTCCGGTCTCGGCGTGGAAGTAGGTGAGACTGTAGGTGTAGCCTCAGGTGTGGGAGTCGGATCGTTGTCATCTGTCGGATCCGTCTCTTCCGATGTTTCTGACGTTTCTTCCGTCTCCTCCGTTACTGTAACTGATCCGTTTCCGAGTTCGAGGATGATATCCTCTTCCCATCCGGATGCAGCGCATACTGTAACTCTTAATTCGTTATTCTCACACAGATAGTCGATGATGAACTGGTTGAGTTCTTCCTCAGAGATATCGTCAATCTGGAAGTCTACACTTCCGACTGCTCTGTCATTGAAAAGGTAGACCTGGACTCTGTCACCGGGTTCAACATCAAGTTCCTTTGTCTCACCGGTGGTAGGGTTGATGCCTGTGATGTGGACATGTCCTGATGTCAGGATGAGGGAGGCGATTCCGTCCTCGTCTACGTGAACGTAACCGGATGTACCTCTGATACCTACGGTCATGGTTGATGTTCTGATGTCGAAGGACTCATCCTCTTCGAGAGGCTTGTTAACTTCGAAGAAGACACCGCCGTCAGTGAGGTTCAGCTCGAGCATGCCGCCGTCTCTTATGAACTGTGCACGGCTGTTCTCCTCGAGGGTAACTATCTTGTGATCATCAAGTGCGATGGATGCAAGACTTGCTTCACCTGTGCTTAAGGCATCACCGCTT
>JAFSPU010000012.1 GCA_017451265.1 Clostridiales bacterium | reverse complement strand
GTCGGGAATAACAGAACATCCCTAATGCTTGCACTGTCCGTCAGCAGCATTACGAGACGGTCGATACCGTAGCCGATACCGCCCGTAGGAGGCATACCGATCTCAAGTGCGTTGAGGAAGTCCTCATCTGTGTGATTTGCCTCTTCGTCGCCCGCTTCGAATGCGGCATCCTGAGCTGCGAATCTCTCGCGCTGATCGATAGGATCGTTAAGCTCGGAGTAAGCATTACACATCTCCCACGTATTGATGAACAGCTCGAATCTCTCGACCTTCTCCGGATCGTCCGGCTTCCTCTTGGTAAGAGGTGAGATCGCGAGGGGGTGATCCATGATAAATGTAGGCTGTATCAGGTTCTTCTCGCAGAACTCTTCGAAGAAGAGATTAACGATGTCGCCCTTCGTATGTCTGTCCTCGAACTCGATGTGATGCTCCTTGGCAAGTGCCTTGGCCTCTTCGTCACTCTTAACTGTATCGAAGTCGATGCCTGCATACTTCTTGATGGCATCGTTCATTGTCATTCTCTCGAACGGCTTGCCGAAGTCGAGCTCGATATCGCCGTACTTGAACTTAGTCGTGCCGAGAACCTTCTGCGCGAGATATCTGAACATGGACTCCGTGAGCTCCATCATGCCCTCGTAGTCCGTATATGCCTGATAAAGCTCCATCAGTGTGAACTCAGGGTTATGACGTGTATCAACACCCTCGTTACGGAACACACGGCCGATCTCGTAAACTCTCTCGAGTCCGCCGACGATAAGTCTCTTAAGATAAAGCTCCAGTGAGATACGAAGCTTAACATCCTCATCGAGCGCATTGTAATGTGTCTCGAAAGGCCTTGCAGCAGCACCTCCCGCATTGCTTACGAGCATAGGTGTCTCTACTTCCATGAAGTTTCTCGAATCCAGGAAGTTACGAATCTCCTTGATGATCTGTGAACGCTTTACGAATGTGTCCTTGACCTCGGGATTGCAGATAAGGTCTGTATATCTTTGACGGTATCTGATCTCTGTATCAGTAAGGCCGTGGAACTTCTCGGGAAGCGGCTGAAGGCTCTTTGACAGCAATGTGATCTTATTTGCATGAACGGATATCTCACCCGTCATTGTTCTGAACAGATATCCTTCGACACCGTAGATATCTCCCACGTCAGACTTCTTAAAGTCTGCATACGGCTCCTCGCCGATCGCATCACGTGCTACATAGACCTGGATGTTGCCCTTAAGATCTCTTAAAGACATGAAGGAAGCCTTGCCCATGACACGCTTGAACATCATTCGTCCTGCAACAGATACGTTGATAGGCTTAGCATCCATGATGGCTCTGCGCTCTTCATAATCAGCCTTCTTCTTAGCTCTTGCTTCCTGCTCCTCGAGGCCTTCAACATCGACCTCGGGTCTGTCGCCGAGAAGCTGCGCCTCAAGCTCTTCGTATAAAGCCTTCGCTTCATCTGTATGGTGTGTCTGGTCAAACTTAGTGATCTCAAAAGGGTTCTTGCCCGCTTCCTTGAGATTATTAAACTTCTCCACTCTTACTTCGATCTCACTTGCCATAACTGGTCTCCCGTCTGTTCTGTCTTATTCTTGTTCTTAACGCTAAAAATGGCGCGACTCAATTCTCGCGCCAAATTGTAAGTTTACGACCGGTAAATAAATTACTTACCGATCTTAACAATCTTGTACTTGAATGCGCCTGCGGGTGTTGTAACTGTAACTGTCTGGCCCTTCTTCTTACCGACGATGGCCTTACCTACAGGAGAGTCAACGGAAAGACGGTTCTCGAAGATGTCCTCCTCAGTAGCATTTACGATGCTGTACTCAACTTCTTCCTTTGTCTCCTCATCGCGAAGTGTAACTGTGGAACCGAGCGAAACGTTTGTCTTGGAGATGTCGTCATCGGAAAGAACGATAGCGTCCTTGAGCAAAGCCTCGATCTCCTTGATACGTGCTTCGTTCTTAGCCTGTGCTTCTTTGGCGTCATCGTACTCAGAGTTCTCTGAGAGGTCACCCTGTGCTCTTGCCTCAGCAAGTCTTGCAGTGATCTCAGCAGTTACAGTAGTCTTTCTCTCGGAAAGCTCGTCCTGCAGTCTCTGAAAACCTTCGCTGGTAAATACGTTATTCTTCTCTTCAGCCATTGTCTTTAAACCCTTTCTATATTCCTTTAATTAATTACCTTTATCTGGCAGTTCTGTCGTTTTCCTTCTGGATTACGTCGTGTGCGCCGCCCTCAATGATGGATGTGGACGATACTACTACGAGTCTTGCCTTGTTCTGGAACTCCTCGATGGAGGAAGAACCGCATGAGCACATGGTGGCCTTAACCTTGGCGAGGGATGTGTCGAGGTTGTCCTTGAGCTTACCTGCATAAGGTACGTAAGAGTCTACGCCCTCCTCGAAAGCCATCTTGCCGCCCTTGCCGCCGTCGTCATAGCGCTGCCAGTTACGTGCACGGTTGGAACCTTCGCCCCAGTACTCCTTAACATAGGAACCGCCTACGAGAAGCTTTCTCGTGGGGGACTCGTCGAATCTTGCGAAATAACGGCCGAGCATCATGAAGTCAGCGCCCATTGCGAGAGCGAGAGCCATGTGGTAGTCGTGAACGATACCGCCGTCGGAGCACAGAGGGATGTAAATGCCTGTCTCCTTGAAGTACTTATCACGTGCCTCGGATACTGCGAGTACAGCGGAAGCCTGGCCGCAGCCGATACCCTTCTGCTCACGTGTGATACAGATGGAACCGCCGCCGATACCGATCTTGATGAAGTCAGCGCCGCAGTCTGCGAGGAACTTGAAGCCCTCAGCGTCTACAACGTTTCCTGCACCTACGATAACGTCAGGGTAATTGCCCTTGATCCACTCGAGTGCCTTCTGCTGCCATACGGAGAAACCGTCGGAAGAGTCAAGGCAAAGAGCGTCTGCACCGGCCTCGATCAAAGCGGGAACACGCTCCTGGTAGTCTCTGGTGTTGATACCGGCACCTACGATGAGCTTCTTGTCCTTGTCGAGGAGCTCATAGGGGTTAGCCTTATGGAATTCGTAGTCCTTACGGAAAACGAGACCTACAAGTCTGCCTTCCTTGTTTACGATAGGAAGCTGATTTACCTTGTTGTCCCAGATGATGTCGTTAGCTTCCTTGAGAGTGGTGCCCTCAGGTGCTGTAACGAGCTTCTCGATAGGTGTCATGAACTCCTTAACCTTGGTGTCAGGAGACATACGGCTTACACGGTAATCTCTTGTAGTAACGAGACCTAAGAGCTTGCCCTCAGCTGTGCCGTCTTCAGTAACAGCTGCTGTGCCGTGGCCCTTCTCCTCACGAAGTCTCAGAATATCTTCGAGTGTGGCATCGGGGGATACGTTGGAATCTGAAGCTACGATACCCGCCTTATACTTCTTAACCTTCCTTATCATCTCGCACTGAGACTCGATGGACTGTGACTGGAAGATAAAGGACATACCGCCGCATCTTGCGAGTGCGATTGCCATTCCGTCATCGGAAACGGCCTGCATTACTGCAGATACGACAGGGATATTGATCTTGAGTTTCGACTCTTCCTGTCCCTTTCTGTACTTGCAGACAGGTGCTGAAAGATCAACCTGATCCGGAGTATTCTTCTCCGTAGTAAGGTTAGGCACAAGCAAGTATTCGCTGAAAGTTCTTGATTCCTGCTCAAATATCGTGGCCATAATTTACCCCCGTTAATTTTTCCGCTTATATTAACATAAAATAAGGCGTCAAAAAAGGTCTGATGCGGTCAAAATCATTTGATAGGCTTCTTATAAGCCTTGGACAGAACGATATACAGGATGATCATGACTATAAGCAGGAAAACGAGGTCCAGAGACAGGAAGCTTCCGTTATAGATCATGGAGTAGATCCAGGGGTTCATATCACCTGCATACTCGGCATAGAAGATGACTCCGGACAGTACAGAGCAGAACCAGCGCACAATGTAAGCGATCACAGTGAAGATGATGGCTCTGGTGATGCCGCCGTTAACAAAACGCTTCAGCGGGTTGCTGTAGATGATCCTCTTTGCCTTAGGCAGCGCGGCAAAACCGATGAGGCCGTAAGCCGAGTAGCCCAAAGTGTAGTCAAGCAGCACCTGGAAAGGTGTTACGAGCCAGCCTCCGATAAGCTGGAGCAGGCTGAATATAACTGCAACTGCGAAGCCCCAGCCGGGACCGAAAGCCACCGCAAAGATTACGATGGGCAGTATGCTTGCGGGCGTAACAGTTCCGCCGTTAGGCAGCTCGAAAAGCTTGATCTGCGACAGCACGAATGCTAACGCGAGTGCGATTCCGCCCGTGACGATAGTAAGAATCATCTCACGGTTGGAGGACATAGTGGTAGATTTGGAATTTCCGGTCATAAATAATCAACTCCCTTCGCCGGCATTATCCGTACAGGTTCATCGGGTCAGGACGTCTGCGTCCACTCTCAGCCGGGCTTACCAGCACCCCGTGATTACGAGAGAAACTCTTTGAGTTTCCGCGGGACAATATACTACATTTTCCCGATGCTTACAAGACGCACTACGCAGCGCTCCACGAAGGCGCGGACTTCACGCTCGATAGACGCGGGAGCGCGGTCGTAAGCCATGAGGTGGGACGCGCGGTCCACCGTAAGCATCCTCTTCGGGCAGCGCAGGTCATCGTAAAGTGCGCGGATGCCGTCAGGCGGCGTTACATCGTCGTCTGCGCCCGAGAACAAAAGCACCGGAACACGTATGCGAGCGGCATTACGGATGACGTTACAGGAGTCGAAACCGGTATTCATCTTATCCGTGAATCTCTTATCAAGAGAGTTCGCGACCATGGGAAGATTCATTCCCCACTTATTCTGAACACGTGCCAGAACATAATCATTAAGATCCACCAGCGGACTGTCCGCGATTATGCCTGCGACTTCACCCGGGAAATCAGCCTGCTGGGCAGCAAGAAGCGCGGCTGTGGCACCGATGCCTCTGCCGACAACGAATATGCGCGCGTCTTCACCCACCTGGCGCTTGATGAAGCCGATCCACTTATCGAGATCTACACTCTCGTAAATGCCGTAAGTGCAGTACTTACCGCCGCTCATCTGATGTGCGCGCTCATGCGCAATGAGCACATGACACTCGAGCTGGCGCATCATAAGGCGCGCATAAGCCGCAGTTTCGGTGGGGTGCTCGTCATAAGCGTGAAGCAGTATCACCGCAAACCTCGTGGAGCGGTCAGCGGACGGGCGGAAATAACCCGAGAGCTTGGTGCCGTCAAAGGAATCTATCCTTACATTCAGGTACTCGCCCCTGGTGGTATAAAACCAGTTCTTGCCCCTGCCGAAGACCGTCTTCTGATCGATCTTAACGGGAGACCTGTCGACTCTGGGCACAGGCGCCTTCCTTCCGAAGATCTCGCGGAAAAGTCTGGTCATGGCGGACATGTACAGGAAGAACACAAGCAGTACAACAAGAACTGCGAGCAGGCTTAACAGAATGATCATGGTTACCTGCATGATATCAACCTCTCATAAATATCGACTCATCAGAATCGATACCTGAAGACAGCAGACGGCATCCGTCACGCGTCACATAAACATCATCTTCTATCCTGAACCCGATGCCCCACTCCTTAATGTAAACGCCGGGCTCGATGGCAAGACAGTTTCCCTCTTCCCAGGACTTCTCACGCTCACAGATATCGTGGACGTCGAGTCCTAAGTGATGGCCTGTGTTATGCCAGTAGTAATTCTTAACATCTTCGTCAGTGTAGCCTTCCTGAAGAAGTCCCCACTTAACGAGCGTATCACCCGTGATCTTACGCATCCTCGCGTTAAGAGAAGTAAAGTTCTCGCCGGGTCTTATGAAAGCGAACGCTTCCTTGCGCAAAGTGCGGATAAGGTCAAGCAGCTTCTGCCTTCTTACTGCAGCAGTTTCATCCTCGCACTCACCTACAAAATACACACGTGAGATGTCAGCGCAATAGCCGTTGCAGCGCGCGCCCACATCGATCTGAATTATGTCGCCCTTCTTTGCGGTAACGCCGCTTTCATCCTCGGGCTCGCTGTGGTGAAGATAGAACGAGTTCGTGCCTATGGACACGATGGTGGCAAAGGCAGGTATCAGTGAGCCGCGCTTTGCCATCTCGTACTCGAGACGCGTGTAGATCTCAAGCTCGCTCACGCCTTCACGCACGAGGGGCTTGATCTGCTCAAGAGACTCTTCCGTTATAACCGCGGCTTCCGAGATCGCTTCCGCTTCCTCTTTACTTTTCACCATGCGCATAGAGGTAAGCACGGGGCCGAAGTCATCGACAGAATCATGGTCTGCGATAAACTTGCGCGCTTCCTGTGCAATGCTCGTGCCGTCAGCAAGAAGCTTGTATCCTGACAGGAACTTATACGCCTGCTCATCAAACTCGTGCACATCAAAAATGTCTTCGCACGCCATGCCGGAAATGTCCGCAACGCACTCGAAAGACATCCTCTTTCCGTGCCATCTTTCCACAAGGTCATCAGGCTTTAACGCAAACAGAAGCGTCTTCACTTCACCGCTATTTTCCTTCACGAGAATGAGCTTGCCCTCCTCGTAAGAAAGGCCCGTCATGTAGAAGAAATTTCTGTCAGGAAGGAAACGGTAATCCGTGTCCTGACTCATAGCTCTTCCCTTCCCCGCGAAAAGAAAAACCGCTGATCCTTCCGGGATGCGGTTTATCAATTGTTTTCTTCTTAACTTGTAGACTTCGGAACTGAAGATCATCTTAACCTGCTCTGTCTCGTAGGATAAGAAGCAGTGTTGACAGAAGTCGTATCCGACATGACGTTATACTCATCAAACTGGATCGTGTTATTGATGTAACTCAGCGTAGCACCGGGTGCTCTTCTGATGAGTCCGGGATTACCGATTACGATCGATCCGTCCGGAACATCGAAATTAACATATGCACCGGGAGCGATAAGAACGTTATTGCCGATGGTGATATTACCTACGATAACAGCATTGGCACCAACCCATACGAAGTTACCGATATGCGGTGCGCCTTTACGCTTTCCTCTGAACTGAGTACCGATTACAACGCCTGTGGAAACGTTGCAGTTATAACCGATCTCTGCCTTCGGATGAATGATAACTCTTCCGAAGTGTGCAAGATAAAATCCTTTTCCAATCTTAGTGTCGTAAGGGATCTGAATGTGATACTTGTGAGACTGACGTGTGAGTCTCCAGTTGAAAAAGTCGTATCTTACTTTGCACAGAAACTTGAGGAAACCCTCTTTGTTAGTGATCTCATCGTAGTAGTACTTCGTTCTTCTCATCAACGAAATATAATGGAACTCGGGAGTACACATGAGCTCCTGAAGGTAGGTAGTATAAATGTGCTTGGTACGCCTTGCATTACCGGTGTACCTGAACAGATCACTGTATACTATGTCCTTTAATTTGTCGTTCATCAGACCCTCCCGAACTATTTAAAATTATATTTCTTTTAGTGATTAAGTTCAAGCATACGAACACTTCCGCGTGTTACGTTGTTTGGTCAATTCGTTCGAAAGAAAATACATGCGTGTATTCATTTTTAGAGAAAAAAATAGTTAAAGAGAATTGACATTAATGATTAAAAAATATAAATTAAACCTATCAATCTGTTTGGAGGATAATTTAGTTATGGTTACAGATGAGAAGAAAGTAGAAGTTAAGGCTCCCGTAGCTGCACCTGCTGCTAAGCCTGAAGTAAAGGCTGCACCTGCTGCTAAGAAGCCCGCTGCTAAGAAGCCTGCTGCTAAGAAGCCCGCTGCTAAGAAGCCTGCTGCTAAGAAGCCCGCTGCTAAGAAGCCTGCTGCTAAGAAGCCCGCTGCTAAGAAGCCCGCTGCTAAGAAGCCTGCTGCTAAGAAGGCTGCTAAGAAGCTCGGCAAGATTATCTTCGAGTTCGACGGTCAGCAGATCGCTTACAAGGACATCGAGAAGAAGGCTGCTAAGCTCGGCGGTGACGTTTATGTAGTAGCTTCCGAGAAGAAGATCTTCGACGCAGAAGGAAAGGCTGTAGATCTTTTCTAATTAATCATCACGATTAATACATTAAGACTGCTTCATTCGAAGCAGTCTTTTTTTTGTGAAAAACAAAGATTATATGGTATAAAAAATATATGGCTGATCACATACTTTACGCGACTGATAAAAACTACTGCGAGCTATGCGCCGTAAGTTTATATTCACTTCTTTCACACCTTAACGGCAAAGCAGTTATACATATAATCGAGTCATCACTCGAAGAGCGTAAAGATGATCTGAAGAGGATCGCTGATCAGTTCGGATGTGAGATAGATTTTATTCCGATTGAAGATATATCCGGAAGACTTGTAGAAGCAGGTATTCCTCCCTACCGCGGAGGTTATTCTCCTTACGCAAGATTCTTCATTTCTGATTACATCGAAGAAGGAAGAGTTCTTTATCTTGACTGCGATACACTCGTTAAAGATGATATGTCTTCTGTGATAAGTTTCGATCTTAAAGGAAATCCTCTCGGTGCAGTAATCGATCAGTCAACATCTTCCGTTAATGTTCTCATCGGACACACGAAGAAAGATAAGTATTTTAATTCCGGTGTACTACTCTTCGATGCACGCATGTGCCGCGAGCAAAATGTACCGGAAAAGTTTCTTGAAGCAGTTAAGACCATCGATCTTTCGAACACATTCTTAGGCGCCGATCAGGAGATAATGAACGTGGCATTCTTTAATCAGATCACCACTTTACCTGTATCCGCCAACATGATGTTCACATGCAGATTCTTTAAACCTTCTGCAATCTACAGCGTCTCTTCTAAGAACGCATCCAATTACTACACAGAGCAAGAGTTTGCCGAAGCTAACCGCAAGCCCTGCGTTATTCATTTTGCAGGAGGCGCACCTTATCAACCCTGGCGCGAAGAGGGCGTGTACTACATGGATGAAGATGCTGATGCATGGTTTGAATTATGTGAGAAGCTTTATCCTCAAGGCAAGTACGATCTTAACAAGCTGCGCTCCATCAAAGAGAACAGCTCTGCACGCCGCCGCTTCTTCAGTACAGCAGGACGCGTACCGGGTCTTTATTGTTTCCTTAAGGGACGTTACCGTAATTTGAAGCTCGTTCCGAAGATGATAAGATCGCGCAAGTGATCTGATTTCAGTTCTCGAAAAACCCCAGATTAAGTGAGCCGGGGCAGACCTCGAATCTTACTCGGTGTCCGAAGAAATCCTCGCCGTCGTAGTTTCCGAACAGCTGCATCGAAGCCTCGTGTGAAGTGATGATGCCGCTCGTTGCCCTGTAGGTGTGGATGCCTTCCTTGCCCTCATGCTTGCCGTTCTTGTACTTAAGAATAAGTGAGATCGCCCTTAGCGTGTTGACGTCATCGACTACGCAGACATTTGCGATGCCGTTATCAACCTGCGCATTAGGAGCGGGAGTAAAGCCTCCGCCGTAGCACCTGCCGTTACAGATGCTTATGAGAGTGTATGTGTCGCTCTCGCCGGTGACTGTGGTGCCATCCTCGAGCTCGAGCTTGTAAGTGAACTTGTGTGCCCTCTTTCCGAAGAGGTTACTAAATGCCGCCCTCGCGTAAGCGGTCTTGCGCATGAATAAAGTGTCGTGCGAAGCCACCATGGCCTTGGCGTCGGACTGCACCTTGGTGTCGAGGCCGATGGAAGCAACGTTATCGAAGTAGGCCGACCAGCCCGGAATGAAGTTTCCCATGATGTCGAAGCTGTCGAGCTTGATCAGGTCTATAGGCCTGTAAGCTACCTTATCAAGTGAAAGAAGGTAATCGTCTATCTTCCAGTTACTCCATGAAGGGTGAACAGTCCTGATGAAATCATTTCCTGTGCCGAACGGCAGCGGGATGAGAGGCGTCTTTCTGTAGGCGAGCGCATTCGCGATCTCGTGGATAGTTCCGTCGCCGCCGCATGACACCACAGCGACCGAGCCCTTAAACTTCTCGTCCGCCTCAAGCGCCACATCGGCTGCATGTCCCGGATATTCCGTATAGCGGAATTCAAGACGGCTGCGAAGATCCGGGTCTTCACTTGCGACCCTTACGATGGCGTCTTCGAGCTTCTTGTTGTTAGCCTCATTATTCCTGCTGTTTATTACCAGGATGTATCTCATCTGTGATTACTGATTAATTATTTCGCATACCATGTCAACAAGGTCATTCATCGTATGAACCTTATCTATCTGTTCATCGCTGATCCTTATATCGTATGCTTCCTCTACTGTGATAATGAATGAGTAAAGCTGTAGTGAATCGAACTGCAGATCGTCTCTGATATCTAATGTGGGATTCACATCTGTCGGTGATACTCCGAGTTCCTCGGTGAGTATATTGAGAAGGTCTTCGTAAACCTGATCCTTCTTATCTTCCATACGTTCTCGGGGGACATCGTTGTCAGTCATTTTTCTTTCTCCTTCTTACGTCTGCCGCCACGTTCTTGGCGGTCTGCTTTGTATCACTGTTGTTATCATATCTTGCTACCTGAGTATTCAGGTAATCCTCTACATCTGTCACGAGACCCAGCAGCATGTCCTGCTCCTGCTCATCGTAAGGCTCGAGAATGTGCTTGGCGAGAACCTTATGGAACTTGCCGTGCATTCTTGCAGCGAGCTTGCCTTCCCTGGTAAGAGAGATCCTTACCACGCGGCGGTCCTTCTCATCACGGCATCTTTCGACATAACCCTTCTTAACGAGTCTGTCGACTGCCACCGTAAGCGTACCTACCGTGATATCAAGTATCTGAGCGGTCTCCGTCATGGTACGGGATTCGTACGGACCGATCGCATCCAGTGTATGCATCTCTGCAAGCGACAGATTCTTAAAGTAGTCCTTCTGCAAAGACTTCTCTTCAGCCACGAGCACCTTCTCGAATATGCTTACGAGGCTGTCTGCCATTTTCTGTTCACGATCATTCATTAAGCCGCAGCTCCTGTTCCTTAATACAGTTAAGGATAATACACTAATCAGGTCAAACCTTCAATCGAGGTCAGATCAGGGTATGTGCCGCCGTACAGGGCAAGCCTCGTAACCCGCGCCTCAGCGGCCTTTGCGCTGTCGTAGCCCGTGCACTCGCAGACTGCCTTGAGAAGAACATCAGGTCTTAAGTTCTGCTGTGAACCCGCAAAACACATATATTCCGCGGCATCCGGGGTCGACGACGTAAGTGGCTTTACAAGAAGCGGCCTGATATCGGTCTTCACTTCCTTACCCTTGCTCTTCTTGGTCGTCTCCACATGCTCCTGCGCAAAAACATTTAAAATCGCGTCCGTTATGCCCGGCGCCTCAATGCGGTACTCAGCACATGTAACTACGCTCATGAGGCTCTTCTTGGGCTCATCCAAAGACACCGCGCGGATAACATGCACTCCCTCGGGAAGCTCCTCGTTAATGCGCCTTACGTACTCCTCCGGATCCATCGGCACTTCCATGACCACGTCGACCCAGTCCCCCTCGGTGTCGATTCCCACGCCCAAAGGCAGCGCAAACTCAAGCATCGGCCTCGGGTTAAAGCCCTGCGTGTAAAGCAGCGGCAACTCTGCTCTCCTAAGTGCCCTCTCAAAGACAGCCTTCAGGTCCAGGTGGCCTATGTAGGACAGTGCACCCTTGCGCTCGAAAAGCCCCCTGCACACATACTCGTGCTGGTGCTGCTTACGGGTCATCTCCTTTAACTGTTCTTCTGCATTCATGGGCAAATACCTGCCTTATAACATGCGGCACCGCAGCCTGCACACTTGGCGCGGCAGTTCAAAGTTACGGTCTCTGCGTAAGCCTTCTCGCGCTCGCGCTTAAGGAAAGCTTTCGTCACGCCGACGTCTATCGGGTCCCACGGCAGCGCGTCTTCCGTGTTCCAGCCCTGAGTGTAGTCCTCCCACTTAAGTCCGTGCGAATTTAAGATGCCGTTCCACTTCTCGTAGTCGAAGAACTGGTCCCACGCGTCGAAGATGCTGCCGGCCTTGTAGCCTTCAAGGATGACCTCGCAAAGGCGTCTGTCACCGCGCGCGTATATTCCTTCCCAGCACGAAGTCTCCACATCGTGCCAGATATAACGTATATTTCTGTGCTTCTTAAGAAGATTTCTAAGGTGCGACTGCTTCTCGAGGAACTGCTCCTTGGTGTTCTGCGGCTCCCACTGGAAGGGCGTGAAAGGCTTGGGGATAAACATAGACGTGGACACCGTGATCTCAGGCTTTCTGGGCTTGGCGCCGATCTCACGCATGGTGTCGAAGTAAAGCTTCTCTATCTTAAGCGCGAGGTCCGCGATGCCCTCGACGTCCTCCATGGTCTCCGTGGGAAGCCCCAGCATGAAGTAAAGCTTTACCGTGCTCCAACCGCCCTCAAAGGCGAGCTTCAGCGACGTCATTATATCCTCTTCGTTGATGCCTTTGTTTATTACGTCTCTTAACCTCTGCGTGCCGGCCTCGGGCGCGAATGTAAGCCCCGACTTTCTCGTCTGCGATGCCTTCTCCATCAGCTCCAGCGCAAAGTTATCGATACGAAGTGACGGCAGTGAGAGGCTCTCGTGCTTGGGACCGAAGTCCTCGAGAAGATTATCGGTAAGCTCGTGAAGCCCGGAGTAGTCGCTGGTCGAAAGCGACAGCAGTCCCAGGTCGTCGTAACCCGTATTCTTCATTATCTGCATGCCCTGCTCGCACAAGGTCTGCGCGGACTTCTCCCTCACGGGTCTGTAAAGGTAGCCCGCCTGGCAGAATCTGCACCCGCGGATGCATCCTCTGAAAAGCTCAAGGTAAGCTCTGTCATGAACTACATTATTATTCGGAACGACGGGGCGGACCGGATAATCGACCTTGTCGAGGTCCATGATGATCCTCTTCTTAACGGTCGCAGGCACGCCGTCTTCGATGTCGAAGCCTGCGAATCTGCCGTTCTCATACTTAGGCGTGTAAAGAGAAGGCACATAGACGCCCTCGATCTGCGCGAGTTCCTTAAGAAGAGCCTTGCGGTCCTTCTTACCTTCGTCCTTATACTTCTTAATAACTGCCGTGAACTCCAGATCCACTTCCTCGCCCTCGCCGATAAAAACAGCGTCGAAGAAGTCGGCCATCGGCTCGATGTTGCAGCATACAGGGCCTCCCGCCACTACAAGCGGATCATTCTCGGACCTGTCACGGGAAAGCAGCGGGATGCGACCCAAGTCGAGCATCTGAAGCACATTGGTATAACACATCTCATAGCCTAAAGAGAATGCGGCCACATCGAACTCATTAAGAGGCGAGCGGGTCTCCAGCGAATACAGCGGGATGTCATGCTCGCGCATCTTCTTATCCATATCGGGCCAGGGCGAGAACGCGCGCTCACACGCACTCCACTCGGGTCCGTTAAGCACTTTATAAAGGATCTGCAGCGCAAGGTTGCTCATGCCGATCTCATAGATATCGGGAAAGCAGAATACTGTCCTTACCATCCCGGGAACTATCGGCTTGATTATCTGATTCTTCTCTCCGCCGACATAGCGTCCGGGGCTTTCCACGGACATCAGCACACTATGCGGAACCTTAACTTCTTCATGCATGTAAGGATTATACAATAAAGGGGACTGTGATTTCACAGTCCCCTGTAAATGCGAGTTTGTGACGCCAGCTGCGCAAGTTGCAAAGGAGCGTCAGCGACGAGCGCACTGTTCGCGGCCAAGAGCAGGCTTACAGACGAGCCTCGAGAGCTGCCTTCTGATCCTCGTAGCCGGGCTTGCCGAGAAGAGCGAACATGTTCTTCTTGTAAGCCTCAACACCGGGCTGGTTGAAAGGATTTACAGCGAGGAGATAACCGGAGATACCGCAAGCCTTCTCGAAGAAGTAGATGAGGTTTCCAAGGTCATAAGCTGTAGCAGAAGGCATATGAACTGCCATGTTAGGAACGCCGCCGTCAACGTGAGCGAGAACTGTTCCCTGCATAGCCTTCTTATTAACTTCGTTCATGTCCATACCGGAGAGGAAGTTAAGACCGTCGAGGTTTGCAGGATCATTCGGGATCTCGAAGGATCTTCTTGCCTGGTCGATATTAACAACTGTCTCGAACATGATTCTTGCGCCGTTCTGGATGAACTGACCCATGGAGTGCAGATCTGTTGTGTTATCAACACCTGCGGGGAAGATACCGCGGAGGTCCTTACCCTCAGACTCACCG
Organism: Clostridiales bacterium; assembly: GCA_017451265.1. Classification (GTDB taxonomy): domain Bacteria; phylum Bacillota; class Clostridia; order Saccharofermentanales; family Saccharofermentanaceae; genus Saccharofermentans. Next base: position 398,303 of record JAFSPU010000012.1, on the reverse strand, counting down.
TAGAGCTGCTTCCACCACTCTGTCATGTAGTGGAAAGAAGGCTCGTAGTTAACCATAACCTCTGTGGAGTAACCGGATCTGAGCAGGCAGTTTCTAACTGCAGCGTACTGATAGCAAGGGTTCTGCGCGAGGGGCATCTTCTTGTATTCCTTGGATGCATCCTTAGCACCCTTCATGAGCTCCTTGATGTCGATGCCTGCAACAGCGATAGGAAGAAGTCCTACAGCTGTGAGAACGGAGAATCTTCCACCTACATCATCAGGTACTACGAATGTCTCGTAACCTTCCTCGTCAGCGAGGCCCTTCAAAGCTCCGCGAGCCTTATCTGTTGTAGCGTAGATACGGTTCTTAGCCTCTTCCTTACCGTACTTGTTCTCCATGTAAGCGCGGAGAATTCTGAAAGCGATAGCAGGCTCAGTTGTTGTACCGGACTTGGAGATGATATTCAAAGAGATGTTCTTGCCCTCGATGATGTCCATCATGTCTGCAAGATATGTAGCAGAGATGGAATTACCGCAGAACAGGATGATGGGGCTCTTTCTTACCTTCTTGGAAGCTGTGTTAGCAAAAGAGTGACCGAGCATCTCTATAACAGCACGTGCACCGAGGTAGGAACCGCCGATACCGATTACGATGAGAACATCGGAATCTCTTCTGATCTTGGTAGCAGCCTTCTTAATTCTGGAGAACTCTTCCTTGTCATAGTTTGTGGGAAGGTCGAGCCATCCGAGGAAGTCGTTTCCGGGACCGTTCTTCTTATGAAGCATGTCATGAGCGACCTTGATCTGGGGCTCCATTCTGTCTACTGCTTCCTGACCGCCGATAAAAGGCAATACGTTTGAATAATCAAGAGTTACCATTATTCTTTCTCCTTCGAGCATTTTTAAACGATATAGAGTATAACACCCTAAAAGTGTCTAATAAAAGCACTTTTTTGCGCATTTTTACTTGATTATTTGAGGAATCCGTTAATTATCTGTTCCTCGGCCTCTTCAGCCGTGAGCCCTAAGGTCATGAGCTTATCAAGCTGCTCTCCTGCGATCTTACCGATGGCGGCCTCATGGAACAGCTCGGCATCAACGTTATTAGCCTCAAGCGCAGGCACTGCAAGCACCTTACCATTGCCCATGATGATGGCATCGCACTCGGTGTGGCCGTGGCAGGCATAGTTTCCGATTACGCACGCATCGAACTTCTGGTAGGAGTTGTCCTTGGCAACTGCACGGGAGACTACGTCAGCAGCAGCGCCGTCGCCGTTAAGCTCTGCACTGTAGATACTGTAGGCCTTCTGGTCCCCGTGAGTCATGAGCCTCTCCTGCACAAGGAGCTTGGCGTTGGCAGCAAGCTTGGCCGTGGTCTTACGGATAGTGGAGTCTACGCCCTTGATCTGGACCATCTCCATCTCCATTGCGGAACCCTCTTCCATGTAGACCTCGGTCTGGGGGTTAAGAAGCCTCTTGCCCTCGCCGGAGCCGCTGCCGTAATGCTTTTCAACGTACTTAACGCGTGCGTTTTTGCCCACGAAGAAGCGGTGCACGCCATCGTGCTGGGAGTCCTGCTTACCGCAGTTGTCGATGCCGCAGCCCGCGACGATAACGACGTCGCTGTCCTCGCCGATATAGAAGTCGTTGTAGACCGTCTCCTTGATGCCTGAAGCCGAGATGACTACCGGGATGTGGACGCTCTCCTTCTTGGTGCCGGGCTTGATCCTGATGTCGATGCCCGAGCCGTCTTCCTTGGAAGTGATGTCGATATTTGCAGTGGTATTGCGGCCTGCAAGCTTGCTGTTGGCGCGGAAGTTGTAGGCACCTGCGGGTACCTCATGCAGGTCGGCGATCTCCTCTATAAGTCTTTTCTGGATAGGATCTAACTCAACCATTTTCCACCTCCGTGAACTTATTGCAGGGGAGCACCGCGTCTGCAGTACCCGTAAGCGCCGGAAGCACGTCTGTGCCCGTGCCCTGCTGCTTTATCTTGCCGTTCGCGATTACCACGATCTCGTCCGCGATCTTAAGGATGCGCTCCTGGTGCGAGATGATGATGATGGAACTGTCCTTGATGTTTTTTCTCATGTTCTCGAAGATGCGTGTGAGGTTCTGGAAGGACCACAGGTCGATGCCCGCCTCAGGCTCGTCGAAAACGGAGAGCTTCGTGCCCCTGGCAAGCACCGTGGCGATCTCGATACGCTTGAGCTCGCCGCCCGAAAGTGAACCGTTTACCTCGCGGTTGATGTAATCCTTGGCGCAAAGGCCTACCTCGGACAGGTACTTGCAGGCATCGTCGATCTTAAGCTTGGTTTCCTTGCCCGCAGCGATCTTGAGCAGGTCGAAGACCTCAAGACCCTTGAACTTAACGGGCTGCTGGAAAGCAAACGAGACTCCTCTTCTGGCGCGGTCCGTGATATTCATCTCAGTGATGTCCTCGCCGTCAAGGATGATGGAGCCTGATGTGGGCTTGATTATTCCCGCAATCAGCTTGGCGAGTGTGGATTTACCGCCGCCGTTAGGGCCTGTGATTACGGTAAACTTGCCGTCCTGTATATCCAGATCGAGTTCATCGAGGATCCTCTTGGTCTCCCCGGCTTCCTCGACTTCATAAGTCAAACCTCTTATCTGAAGCATGTTAAAGCCTCCTTGTATTCATATGCCGCAGCTATTATACATCGGTTTTTCAAAATATAACAGCGTTATCTGATGAAAATGTTATAATGTTTTTTGACAGGATTCACGAAGGAGGAAGCAGATGAGCAATTCAGAGATCTCAGACGGCAAGATCCATATACTATATCTTGTAAAGCACGCACCGGGCGTCAGCTATCAGATGCTGATGGACAAGTGCCTGGAGTCTTTGTATCTGGATTTCTTCACATTCAACAAGTGCTACACCGAGCTCATTGCGGGCAACCTCCTGAACAAGGAAGTCGGTGACACCGGTACGGGCGAAGTAGTCGGAACCAATGAGACTATCAGGATCACCCGCGGCGGTGAGGCTATCCTCGAGGACATCGAATCCACGCTCAATCTTCAGACCTTGGGTTACCTTAAGAAGGCCGCCTCCGAGCTCACCTTGCAGGTCCGCAGAATGAACTCCGTAAAGGCTTTCAGCGCACCCTCTGAGGACAACGACGGCATGTGCAAGGTCACGCTGTCGTCCACAGAGAACAGCCTGGATTTTAACTGCACGTTCAAAACCACTTCGGAGAATGCCGAGAAGATCCTCACTGCCTGGCGCAATAACAGCGCGGCTTATGCTGACGCCTTCCTTGCTAATCTGCTCAATTCAGACGGCGAATAACCCTTATTTTTATATAAATACCGAATTGGTCTGACCCTCCCGCAGGTCCTATAATCTTAATGTCTATTAAGACAGGAGGGTATTATCATGAACAAGAACATTATCAAGACAGTGTCCCTTGCTCTTATCGCAAGCTTGGGATTCATCATGGCAGGTTGTTCTGAGGCTCCCGAGCAGGCTGCTGAGGGCGGTTTCACAACAGTTACACCCGGCAAGCTCACAATGGCAACAAATGCATTCTTCCCGCCTTACGAGTACTACGAGGGTGAAGAGATCGTCGGTATCGACGCTGAGATCGCTCAGGCTGTTGCTGACAAGCTCGGACTCGAGCTCGAGATCCAGGACGTAGAGTTCGATTCCATCATCACAGGTGTTCAGTCCGGCATGTATGACATCGGATGCGCAGGCATGACAGTTACAGAAGAGAGAATGCAGTCTGTTAACTTCACAACTCCTTACGCTACAGGTATTCAGTCCATCATCGTTGTTGAGGGTTCTGACATCACAGACCTCGACGCACTCATCGAGAGCGGCTGCATGGTAGGCGTTCAGACAGGTACAACAGGTGACCTCTACATGACTGATGAGGTTGGTGAGGACAGAATGGACCGTTACAACAAGGGTAACGATGCAGTTCTCGCACTTCTCAACGGCGTTGTAGGCGCAGTTGTTATCGACAACCAGCCTGCTCAGGCTTTCGTAGCAGCTAACGAGGGTCTTACAATCCTCGAGACTCCTTACACAGTTGAGGACTACGCTATGTGCGTTAACAAGAACAACGAGGCTCTGCTCGATGCTATCAACGAGGCTATCGCTGAGCTTCAGGCTGACGGCACAATCGATGCCATCATCGAGACATACATTCCTTCTGAAGAGGCTTAATCTTAATTTAAGATCAGCCTGAAGGCATTAACAGTTTACAAGGCGGCGGAAATAGCACTTTATTTCCGCCGCTTTCGCATTTAAAATAAAGAAGTTGCTTATTATAAATATCGGAGTAGTGAAATGTATCTTTATCAACTTTCGATCCGGGACTGGTGGCAGGATCTTAAAGACACCTTCGTCCTGAATTTCATAGCTGACGACCGCTATATGCTGCTGGTCAAGGGACTCGGAAATACCTTCCTGGTCACTCTCGGTGCCACATTGCTCGGTATCCTGCTGGGTGTTATCGTGGCTCTGGTCCGTTCGACATATGACAAGACCGCCGCAGGCATGCATCCGGGATTCGGTAAATTCATCCTGTCTTTCCTTAACAAGGTCTCTTCCCTTTATCTCACGGTCATTCGAGGCACCCCTGTACTCGTTCAGCTGATGATCGCCTACTTCGTTATCTTCGTATCTTTGGCACAGCATAAGACGATAATCGCCATCATCGCATTCGGTATCAACTCAGGCGCATACGTTGCCGAGATCATCCGCTCAGGCATCATGAGCATCGACAACGGCCAGTTCGAGGCCGGAAGATCCCTGGGCTTTAACTACGCACAGACACTTATCTACATAATCATTCCTCAGGCTTTTAAGAATGTACTCCCCGCACTTGCAAACGAGTTCATCGTTCTTATCAAGGAGACATCCGTAAGCTGCTACATCGGACTTCACGATCTTACCAAGGGAGGCGAGATCATCAGATCCAGAACATACACCGCGTTCATGCCGCTGCTGGCTGTCGCACTCATCTATCTTGTGATCGTTATGTTCTTCTCCCGTCTCGTAACGATTCTGGAAAGGAGGCTGCGTAACAGTGAGCGCTGATCATCTCATTTCCGTAACGAAACTGAACAAGCACTACAACGGCGGTGCCATCAAGGCCCTGAACGGCGTAAGCCTCGACATCGACAAGGGTGAGGTAGTCGTTATCATCGGCCCCTCGGGTTCCGGTAAGTCGACACTTCTGCGTTCCCTTAACCTGCTCGAGATACCCACGTCCGGCACCATCATGTTTGAGGGCACGGACATCACCTCCAAGGGCAATGATATCAACAAGTTCCGCCAGAAGATGGGAATGGTGTTCCAGCACTTCAACCTCTTCCCTCACCTGTCCATCATCGACAACATGACACTTGCGCCCCGTAAGCTTCTGGGCATGTCACGTGAGGACACGGAAAAGGAAGCCCTCGAGCTTCTCGATAAGGTAGCACTTATGGACCGCGCACACGCATACCCGTCACAGCTTTCCGGCGGACAGAAGCAGAGAATCGCCATCGTAAGAGCTCTCGCAATGAAGCCGGACGTACTGCTTTTCGACGAGCCCACGTCAGCCCTCGACCCCGAGATGGTAGGCGAGGTTCTCGATGTAATGAAGGACCTTGCCAAGGAAGGCATGACCATGGTCGTAGTTACACACGAGATGGGCTTTGCGCGCGAGGTAGGCGACCGCATCATCTTCATGGATGAGGGCAGGATCATTGTGCAGGGCACGCCGGACGAGATTTTCAATCAGACCGGTAACGACAGACTTAAATCCTTCCTGGCGAAGGTTTTATGATAAAAGAAAAGAGGTAGAAACATGTCTGAATCAACCAACAACACATCAAGCGTTTCATTCACAGAGTGCCTGAAGGGCTATTTCCTCGGTTTCTATGATCCGATCCTCGGTATCAAGAACTTAAGCCAGAAGATGTCCATGGGCACAGCCTGTCTCTTCGCAGGCGCAGGAGCTCTGGTGCTTTACATCCTCGAGGTCATCACCAGAGTAATCAGCTACACAAGATACGCCAGCCTGGAGTTCCCATATTTCATGAGGATCGCATGGTCCAGCCTGCTCACTTACGCAGCACTCACATTCGGTATCGCAGGTCTCGCACTGCTCGTAGCTGTTGTTCAGAACTCCAAGAGAAACTTCGCTGAGGTCCTCGCTGCAGTTACAATGGCTGTTATCCCCGGTGCTCTCGTAAGAATCCTCTGGGGTTACTACGGCGGCATGCTCATCGGTGAGTTGGGTTCTTTCTTCACAATGGCAGGAAGAGCTTACATCGCAATCCTCGTTTACGAGCACGTTAAGGACGATAACTTAAGCGGCAAGAAGCAGTTCCTCACAGCTGCTCTGATCACTGTAGTAGGAATGGCTGTATCCGCAACATTCTGATCTTAAATTTACATGTATACATATCTTGATCCGACACTCACCAAGGCTTTGATGTATCTGGAGATCAATCTAATCTCCATAGCTTTGGTAGCGCTCATACACTACAAGACGAGCGGTCTGACCAAGATGGTATCCCAAAGAAACTTTGCCATGGCGATAGATGCGCAGCTGGTGTTCTTCACATCAGATACGCTCTTCGCCATGATGTTTTATGATGTATTTCCAAAGATTCCACTGCTGATGTTTCTGTTCAAGGAAGCCTACTTCATGTCGACTTCCCTGCTGTGCTTCTATTGGTTCGTTTACTTCGAACTCATGCAGGACTCCCCGTTCGTTAAGAACCGTACGCGCGTGAGGATATCGTCCGCACTCGTCTGTGTGATGGCTCTTATTCTGATAATCAACCTGTTCACAGGCATCTGCTTCCATGTGGATGAAGACGGAGTCTACGGACGCGGACCGCTGTTCATCGTACTGTACCTGATCTCATATCCGTATGTATTCTTCACATGCATCAGAGCTTTCGTACGTCTTTTCAAGAAGCAGTATTATGCGCAAAGAAGGATGCTCATCAAGCTTGCGCTGTTCCCTGTCTTACCCGCGATAGCAGGTGTAATACAGTTTTTTATTCCGGAACTTCCGGTGGCATGCGCGGCACTGTCAATCTCCACATTGATCATCTATATCGACTGGACGGATGAGATGATCTCCGTCGATCCTCTCACGCACTTAAGCAACCGCAAGACGATCGATTACTACTACGAGCAGTGGCAGGATAACAAGGAAGAGAATGCGTCGCTGTATCTTCTCATGGTCGATGCGAATAAGTTCAAGAGTATTAATGATACTTATGGCCACCTCGAGGGTGACAAAGCACTCGTCCGTATCGCCGAAGCGATGAGACTCGCACTTAGAGGCCACAACAGAAGATTCAACATCGCCCGCTACGGCGGCGACGAGTTCGTCGTCCTCATCTGGGGAGAGAGCGAAGTCGCCATCGAAAATCTTAAGGCCCGCATCGATCGCACCCTGCGCCGCCTGAACAAGGAAGCCAACTCCCCTTACGACCTCACCGTCAGCATCGGCTACGAAAAGGCAGCTCCCGACATGTCCCTTAAGGACCTGATCGAACTCGCCGACGAGCACCTCTACGCCGAGAAAGCGAAGCTGCGCTGACGACTTCCCTACTGTCCTATCCCCCGTTTGCTGCGCCGCTCAGGCGTAAACTAAGTGTTTTGTTTAGTGTTTTACCCCAAACACTTAATCAAACACTTAATCTTGCTGAAAAATTAATGTTTTAGTTTATGTTTTGCCCAAAACATTAAACGAAACATAAAGTTTTGCCGTAAAGTTTATGTTCGCCTTTAGGGTGAGCTCTGTAAAACTGAGGAAGTGAAACACCCCCTATGCTCCCCCGCAGGGTATAACAAACGCCACCTCTCTGATTAGACAATTGAGGCAAGTGAAACACCCCCTATGCTCTGCTAGTTCCGCAGGCACCTCGTGCCGAGGACCTGTTCGACGCCAAGAGCGTAGGGGGTGTTGAACATTTGGAGCCTCCAGCCGGGATCGAACCGGCGACCTCATCCTTACCATGGATGCGCTCTACCTACTGAGCTATAGAGGCGTGCTCAAAAAGCTTTAGAAGTATATCACAAAGACTATCGGATTATCAATAATCCAAGCCGTAAACGTGCTTGATCGCAAGCGCTGCGAGCCTTAGGCCCGGGGTCTTCTTATCAGACGGGTGAACATTACCTATCTCACCGCAGTCCATGATATCCGCCATATACGTATCAGGCACCGTGTCAGCGACAATCTGCTGCTGCACGCGCAGAGCAGCCCATGTGATCTCCCCGGGATCTCCCGCGGGCGGGAAAGGCGGCAGCTTACAGAACAGGAACGGCATGTTCTCATTACGGAACAGCTCACGCCACTCCCCGATCAAAGACTCAAACACCGCAGCATATTCTGTACTGTGTGCAATGGTGTCCTCTTCACCCTGATAGAAGATTACTCCTCGCATAGCAAACGGCACGATCCTCATGACCATGGCTTCAAACAGCGCGCCCGGACGCCTTACGGACAGCGGGCCCACAGGAGGCGGCCATGCCCCGGGACCTGTTATCTTCTCCACATCAAAGTATGTTATATAAGGATCCTTACGCAAAACCGCATTGACTTTATTTCCGAATTCCTCGCCCTCATCAAGGTACGCGGCCTCGGCTGCGAGGTACTCCTCCTTGGAGTTCCACTTGTCGCACTCAGCCTTAAAGATATCAAGGTAACGCTGACCCTCGGGGGTCTTCTTCAACGCATCAACCGACTGCCAGCAGGAGATTGACGTGCCTCCGAGGTAACAGCCTATCACGCCGAAATGAAGATCCTCACAGCCATCGGCGTGCTCCTCCAGGAACCTCTGGACCTCAAGCATAAAGTAGTAACCGACGCCGGTCATGCCGTAGCAGGTAGATGAATCGATCACATCCCAGTGTGTCTCATCCTCTGCCGCGAGCAGCTCCTCATCGACCTTATCGAACACGGGTACGTTATAAAAATGGATGCGCGTCTTCGGGCAAGACGGAACTACAGTAGCAGCATCCGCGGACCTTCCCAGGGGATACTCCATGTTGCTCTGTCCGCCTGCAAGCCAAACCTCACCGATATAGACATTATGGATCGTGATCTCATCGACCTGCGAATCTACCCAAAGTGTATAAGGGCCTCCCGCCGGAAGAGCGTCCAATTCAATGACAAATGATCCGTCTTCTTTTAAATTATCCCCGTCCGCAATGCCTTCACTGAGGATCTCATCGCCATCCAAAATACGCGCCAGGACAGATACTGCATTGTTGTCGGCAACGCCGAAAACACGTATCTGCTCATCTCTTTGGAACACAATGTTATCTTTGAAAATGCCGTTAAGTCTCATATCAGCCTCTGTAGAATAATTCCAGGAACAAGCCTACGGGGATAAACTTCGCACCGACATGCAGTGCCTTGTTAGGCGGCCCGTAAACATACATCCTTCTGCCGCGTCGTGCTGCCTTAAGAGAGGAAGCCGCGAGCTTGTCGGCGTCAGCAGCCACGAACTTACGAAAGCCCGTGAACTTATCGGATTTGCCGTCAGTGGCAAGCTTATTAAACTCAGTCTCGACCGGGCCCGGGCAGACTACAGTAACGGTAATGCCGAGCTTTTTAAGCTCGATCGCAAGTGCCCTCGAGAAAGACACCACGTAAGACTTGGATGCCGCATATACCGTGAAACCTGGCTGGGGCAGGTACGCTGCCGAGGAACCTACATTAATGATGCGCGCGCCCCTGTTCATGTAAGGGATCACCTCACGCGTCAGCACGGACAGCGCAGTGCAGTTAAGTGTAACGGTATCGCGGATATCGGACGCCGTGCGGTCTGCGATGTTTCCCTTCTTACCCATACCTGCGCAGTTAATAAGCAGCGTCACATCCGCGCCGCCTTCTGAAAGCTTATCCTTGATCACCTTGATGCCTTCATCAGAAAGCAGGTCAGCCTGAACGGGGACTATCTTTTCCGAGCCTGCTGCCAGTGCCTCGAGCCTGTCGATACGGCGTGCCACTACCCAGACTTTCTCGGGACAGTCAGGGGATTTTAAAAGCGCATCTACATAGGCCTTGCCTATGCCTGACGATGCGCCTGTAATTATCGCTGTTGTTGCCATTATCAGAAAATGGGCTTGTTAAGCTCTTCCATGAGCCTGTCCAGCTTGGACTTCTTCTGGCCTACAGTTCTGCTCTCCTCGAGAGCGCGCTGAGCTGCCGCCTCTTCCCTCTTTATCTGCTCTTCCGTCTTCTGCACGGGAGCCGCAAAGGGACTCTTGTTCTCGTTAGGATCCTCTGCAAAGAAAGGCACGGGAGCAAGCGGAACGAAGGTCTTATCCCAAGGCCTGTCTGATGCGGGCTTTATGGGCTCTTCAACAGGCTCTTCCTCCTTGGGCTTTGCAGTAACGCCGCCCATGGCCTCGAGCTCATCTCTGATCCTGTTAAGCTCCTGTTCCTGTCTCTTAGCTTCAGCGTGGTTTACGGAAGCTGAAGACGGACGCTTGATGGGAGCCTTAAGGCCGTTCTCCGTCTTAGTCTTATCTACGGGTGCGAAAGGAGACTTAGGTGCCTCTACTACCGGTATCGGGATAAACTGCGCAATGCGGGGGCCGGTGTTACCGGGTTCGCTCTTAGGGGCCTCTTCCTCAGCCTCTTCTTTTAACGCCGCATTAGTAACACCCTTCGGGCGCTTGATGGGCTCCTTGGGAGCTGCCTTAAAGGGGGACTCAGTCTTAATGTCTTCCTTCTTCTCAAGTACGGGAGGAATAAAACCGTTCGCAATGGCAGGGTTATAGTTACTTGCCTTCATGCTCTTCTCATAAGCCTGCGCTGCTACCGTAGCATTGGCATTAGCGTTAAGGCTCGTGGAGTCAGGACGGTTCATTGTGGAAGCTTCTGCTGCCTTGGATGCTCGCGGCGGGCTCGGAGGTCTTCCTCCTGAGGGCCTTGACGGCGGCGGAGCAGAGGGGGTTACGGAACGTGCGGGAGCCGGTGATTCACCTGCAGGCCCTTTATTGAAAGGAGACCTCGAAAAAGGCGATCTTCTTTCGGTGGATTCGTTCGATGACATAGCTACCCCTCCTGCAAAATGTTATCAATTAATTATAACGCATTTTAAGACTGCCCGTCATCATCAGAAGACAATTCTTTTGCTTTCTTTTCCTGCGCAATGCGACCCGCCCTCGTATTCGAATAGACAGGTCTTATTACTCTTGTATTAGATGTCTGAAGATAGCCGTTTACGACCTTCGGTTTATCGGCCTCATCGGCCTTCCTTACGGGTGTCTTACCCGTAAGCTTTGCCAATAAGTCTTTAACGCTCATTACTTATTATCTCCGTTCTGATCGTCGATCTTCTTGAACGGTGAAGGTGCTGCTTCAGCGGCCTCATCCTTGGCAAACTGATTTGCAACAGGAGCTACGAACTTGAAGCCTTCCTGAGTCTTGATGCCCTGAGGCGCAGAGCTTGAAGAAGTCCTGGTCGTACCGGGTCTGGAAGGAGTCCTTGCAGAATTAGCTGAAGGAGGTCTCTTGACCGGAGCCCTTGTGCCCTGGATCTGCGTGGAGGAAGCTGCCATCATGCGCTCCTGCTGAGCCTTGGCAAACTCAGCTCTTGCCTGCTGTGCTTCTCTTGCAGCCTCGGCAGCACGTGCGGCTGTCGAATTGGAATAATCGTGCTTATCTGTTTCAGTCTTCTGCTCGATCTTGGTGCCTCTTCTCTGAACCTTATCCACGATGTCAGATACACCGGGAACGAACTCCAAAGCGAGGTTACCGCCGCGCAGGCCTCTGGCCTTAAGCATTGCATATCTTGTTCCGAGAACGGCGATGACAATAAGACCGATCAGTACAGGCTTCCAGGGGAAAGCCACATCGTCATTAAATCTGATGGTGTTGCCCGACATAAGCGGGAACGGTGTAGGTGTAGGAGTTACGGTAATGAGATTACCATTGGCATCCATGATAACGATCGGGACTGTAGTCTCCTCACCATCCTGTCTTTGAACCTCGCCGTCACCAATCAGGGCATCATCGTCATCGTCCTGGGAAGGATGTGCGGGAGTGGTGCCGGCAGCTGCTGCCGCTGTTGTAGCTGCAGGTGCAGGAGCTGCTGTTGTAGCTTCGGTCGCTGCAGGCTCAACGGGATCAGGATTAACTACGGGAGCTACCTCACCGCCGGGACCGGGATCAGGTGCCGGTGCAGGTACATCTCCTCCGCCTCCGGGACCGGGATCAGGATTAACCGGATCAGGATTCACAGGCGCAGGCGCAGACGTAGGTGCTGCGGGGGCAGGCGAAGGTGAAGGTGACGGAGAAGGTGAAGGTGAGGGCGAAGGTGAAGGTGAAGGTGTTGAGCCTCCGCTGATAGACGCGCTCACTACCGTGATCGAATCGAAATTACCGTAAAGGCTTACTCCGTAATAAGAATCATATGCATTTAATGTAACTGTGTATGTAAGGGTGTTTCCGCTAACAGAAGGGCTGCCGCCGTACCAGTCGAGGTCACCGTTATAACGTATTACGAAAGTGAGTGTCTCACCGCCGGTTACGCCGCTCATGTTGACCCATGCCTGACCGCCGTTAGGCCATGTCTGCGAACCAGTATTGGTTACGCTTGCATTAGCAAGTACTGTTCCCGAATAAAGGAAACAGACTGCGCACACCACAACCAAAGTAAATAATGTACGTACTCTTGATACAAATCCAGATGTCACGCGTAAGCCCCCCTAACACATTGATCTGAAAAATAAAACAAATGTCCTATCTCTTAAATTATAAGGGCCATAAATGGCCAATTCAATTAATTCAGTTTGATATTTAGACTTAATATGTATCTAAATAATTAATTTTCCTTCTTTACGCTCTTCTTTCCGAGCACATAAGCGAGTACTCCGCCAAGCACCACAAGCACGCCGCCCAAGACGCAGAAGAACACCTTTACGCCCTTGGCTAAACCTGACTCGGTTCCGGCCTCAGGAGAAGCAGCAGGTACAGAAGCATCGGCAACAACAGTCTCGCCGGAAGCAGCCACCGCTTCCGAAGAACCTGCAGCAGTATCATTCAGCACGGGCACAGCCTCAAGGCCGGAGAGGTCGCTTAAGCAGATGCCGTTGTCGCCGAGCGCAATGACGTGGTCAAGGCCGATGAAGTTGCCGTCCGCATCCTGCCAGAGGACTTCACGGACAAACTCATACTTATCCTCATCCCAGGTTACAAAGTCGTCGAGCACTAGTCCGCCGGTGTCACCGGAGTTGGCATTGAAGCACCAGAAGGTGTGGTTCAGGCGGTACTCCGCGATCAGCTGGCGCATGTAAGTCATCCATGTCAGATTGTCGCCGCTCATGAAGCCGCCCCACTCGCCGATAAGAAGCGGAGCGATCTCCTCCTCATCGATGTAGAGCCAGGCCTCATGCCAGTAATCTTCATATAGAGACTCGTATGTGAATCCACCCTCGAACCAGGGCTGCTCATAGACCGCAGGACCGTAGTCGTGAGGAGAGTACACGATCTGAGCATTTCGCTCGGGTGAGCCGAAGTCGATGGGATAGTCCGCGACACCGCGCAGGTTGCCGCCCCACCATGAGAAGTAGTAGTCTTCACTGTTTGTCGAAGTAAAGTTGTTTGCAGAAGGATCGATAGGATAGATTTCGATGCCTTCGATCATGATAAGTGCATGCGGGTTGTTGTCGAGGATGATGTTGCCCGCAGTCTGCGCTACATATCTCCAGTTATTCGCGTCCTCGGAGTCATTCCAGATCGCGTGATCAGGCTCCGAAGGCTTGCCGTGAGGCTCATTCTTAAGGTCGTAAGCGATGATGGTGTCGTTATTCGCATAGCGCGCGGACAGCCAGTCGAGTGCCGCGTAGAAGTCGTCTACCGTCATGGTATCCGTGTACCACAGGGGCAGGTTGTGACCCATCGCATCCGTCGGGAGCGAGTGGATGTCGATCATGACCTTGATGCCGTTGGCAGCACAGATAGTAAGAGCGTAGTCAAAGATCTCGAGCGAGTTCATGGACTCGAGCTCGGGGTTATAAGCGTGATTGTAATTCGCCTCGGGGTACTCGCCGTTACTCCACTGCAGCAGAAGCTCCGCCGACATCGGGATACGAAGCAGGTTGAAGCCGTGGTCCGCGATGGACTCGAGTGCCTCGCGCATGTTGCAGGACCACACGCCGTCGAAGATATTGCTGCCCGTGTTGTAGCCGAACCAGTTGCAGCCAGTGAGCCACACCTCGGTGCCGTTCTGGTCCACGATGCGGTTGCCGTCAGTCGTGAGCCAGTCATCGCCCTGGACGAACTCGATGCTGCTGTAATCGACGGGGGTTCCTCCCTGCGAAGGCTGACCTTCGTCACCGCCGTTGGTCTGGGAAGGAGCGGTAGCTGTAGAAGCCGTGCCCGATCCCGTGACGGACACGAGGGTTGCCGAAGTGATGTTAGAGCCCGTTACCTGGATTCCGACATTGCCGTCAAAGGCCCATGCATTGGAGCCTGCAGCTGAAACCACAGCCGTGACCTGGCTGCCTGAGATCGTATAGGAATCAAAGCCCCAGCCTGATGCGGATGAGACCGTGCCCGAGAACTCTACTACGACTTCGATCTCACCGTAGCCGGAGCAGCCGGACAGATTCAGAACAATCTGACCGCCGTCACCCCAGGGGTTGGTGGATTCCACCGTGGCGGATGCGTCTGCGAGAACGATCCCGCTTAAGCCGAACGAGAACACCGCGAGCACGAGGCCCGCGGCGAGAATTGCTGATACTGTTTTTCTTGTGATCCTGTTCATGAGATTACTTCTTAAATCTTGAATCGATAACTCTTACCATCTTACCTTCCGATCTCGGCAGGGATCTGGGCTCTACGAGGAGAACCTTGGCGTGGATGCCCGTGATGTTAGAGATCTCGCCCTCGATGGCCTTGGTGAGCTTCTCGAGACCGGACATCGTATCTGACATGAGGTCAGGATTCAGCTCGATCTTAACTGAGATAACATCGAGGTTATTTACGCGGTCTACATAGATCATGTAGTGAGGGAGAACTTCCTTGAACTTCATTACCGCAGCCTCGATCTGAGTCGGGAATACGTTAACGCCTCTGATGATGAGCATGTCGTCTGCGCGGCCTGTGATCTTGTCGATCCTCGGGGTTGTTCTTCCGCACTGGCACTTGCCGTAGTGGATACGTGTGAGGTCGTGCGTGTTATAGCGGATCATCGGAACGCCTTCCTTGAGAAGCGATGAGAATACGAGCTCACCCATCTCCCCCTCAGGCAGAACCTTACCTGTCTCGGGATCTACGATCTCAGGCCAGAACAGGTCGGAGTTGATGTGGATCTGATCGTTGCAGTAAGGGCAGGAACAGCCTACGCCGGGTCCTACGATCTCCGTAAGTCCGTAGATATCGAATGCCTTAAGTCCGATCCTGGACTCGATCTGATCCTTCATCTCATGTGTCCACGCCTCTGCGCCGAAGATACCGGAACGGAGCTTAAGAAGAGACTTATCAATACCGTTCTTCTCGATTACGTCGATGATGTGCAGCATGTATGTAGGTGTGCACATGATAACCTGAGGCTGCCACTCAGTGAGGATCTGGATCTGACGGGCTGTGTTACCGCCGGAAACCGGGATCGCTACAGAACCGAACTTCTGACATGCGTAGTGGGGGCCGAGGCCTCCCGTGAAGAGTCCGTAGCCGTAAGCGATGTGTACGAGGTCACCCTTCTGCATACCGGACATGGCGAAGCAGCGGCAAAGAGCATCCGACCAAAGGTCAACGTCGTTTGCTGTATAGCCTACGACCTTCATCTTACCCGTGGTACCGGATGAAGCGTGGAATCTTACGAGCTGATCCATGGGAACAGCCAGCGTTCCGAAAGGATAGTTATCTCTGAAGTCGAGCTTGTCGCAGAAAGGAAGCTTCTCGATATCATCCATGCCCTTGATATCGTCAGGGCTGATACCCTCAAGCTCCAACTTCTTTCTGTAATAAGGAACGTTATCGTATGTCCTTCTTACTGCGGATACGAGGCGCTTGCCTACCAGCTCGCGGCGCTCGGCCTCCTCCATACACTCATTCTTCTCGTCCCAGATAAATGACTTTAACTCACTCATAACTTACTCTCCACACTCCTGCTTTCTTTATGATCAGACATCCAGCTCGATCTTGCGGCCGGACGGTTCATACTTCGTATATTTAACACCTGCTGCATCAAGCATCCTTCTGGCAGCCATCGTGCCGGGCATATCGTGATACTTGTCGTCAGCGTAGATTACTTCCTTAACACCCTTCTGGATAAGTGCCTTCGTACATCCTTCGCAGGGGAAAAGCGTGACATAGACTCTCGTTCCGCGAAGATCGCCTGTACCGGAATTAAGGATGGCATTGAGCTCGGCGTGACACACATAAGCGTACTTGGTATCGAATACCTCGCCTTCTCTTGCCCAGGGGAAATCGTCATCTGAGCACCCTGCAGGAAGTCCGTTATAACCGACGGAGACAATCATGTTATCGGAATTGACTATACATGCTCCAACCTGGGTACTGGGGTCCTTGCTTCTCTGTGCAGCCAGCTTGGCGACGCCCATAAAATACTCGTCCCAGCTGATGTAATCAGTCCTTTTCTCAGACATGAGGGTTTCCCCCTTATTTAAAATCTTCGAAGATTTTAACACATAATGCCGCGGACTGCGATATAAGCTTCACTTGCGGCGGCCTGGAGATTATAACCTCCGCTTATACCGTCGACATCAAGAGCCTCGCCGATGATGTAAAGGCCGGGAAGCAGTTTGGACTCACAGGTCTTCCTGTTGATCTCGTCCAGGGCCACGCCTCCGCGGGTTACGTAAGCCGTCTCAAACTTCGGCTGACGGTCGATCGTAAGGTGAAGGTGCTTTAAGTTCCTGATATACTCCTTGCGCTGCTCGCGCGTGATGTTGGCTGCCGTGATGTCGGTGACGCCGGCTCTCTTTCCAAGCGCATTGGAAACGGAGTGGGGCACATAATCAGCACCTATGGTTACGAGCCTCGTGTCGGGCCTTACCCTCATCTGCTCGAGGAGCTCCTTATCCACTTCGGTGTCGTCCCTGCCGGGGGTGAAGTCCAGCTCGATCCAGCCGTCATGCTCGCTGACGTCCTCGGGAATGTCCCTGGCAAGCTCAGTGATGGCGGGGCCTGAAAGGCCGTCGTGCGTGAAGAGGACGTTGCCCTCGGTCTTCTGGTGCTTCCTGTTGTCGAGGTA
Source organism: Clostridiales bacterium (assembly GCA_017451265.1). Taxonomy (GTDB): domain Bacteria; phylum Bacillota; class Clostridia; order Saccharofermentanales; family Saccharofermentanaceae; genus Saccharofermentans. The sequence continues at coordinate 381,099 of JAFSPU010000012.1, read as the reverse complement.
GAGACCCGCGCCCGCATAGACCGAGACGCCGCTTAAAGACGAAGTAAACTCCTTGTCCTCGCCTGCCACCGGGATTCCCGTGAGCGCAGGATAAAGGGGTGTCACCTTATGTCCGAGCGAGTTTCCGAGGATGATAAAGCTCTTGCCGTCAGAGCCCGTCTGCGGGAAAGTCTTGCCGCCCGTCGCCATGATAAGAACGTCGAATCTTAAGCGTGTGCCGTCCTTTCCGATGACGGTAAACCTGCCCTCGCAGGAGCCTTCCGAGCACTCGATGTCCGTGACCTCGAAGCCGGTCCTGATATTCTCCGCGCCAGCATAATCTACGAGCGCGTCCCTTATGTCGGAAGCCTTGTCCGACACGGGGAAGATCCTGTTGTTCTCCTCTTCCTTGAGGGATACTCCGAGCTCACCCTGCACAAAGGCCATTACGTCCTCGGGAGTAAACGAAGACAGCGCAGGCTTCATGAATTTCGATGCTTCATGGTAACCCTGCATGAGCTCTGTAACGGGCTTTCTGTTGGTGAGGTTACACCTGCCGTGACCCGTCAACAGAAGCTTTCTGCCGCACTCCGGCCCCTTCTCGAGCAGGGTAAAAGACGCGCCTTCCTTTTTAAGGAAACACGCAGCAAAAAGCCCCGCTGCACCGCCTCCGATAATGCCTGTTCTTATCAAGCGTGTCTCCTGCCCGCAGCGATGGCGATCCTCTCACACAGGTCCTCGTAAGTGATGCCTGTCTGTGCCGCTGCCTCAGGAAGAAGTGAAGTGTTTGTCATGCCGGGGAGATTGTTGGCCTCGATAAACCAGAAGTCCGTGCCGTCGTAGATCATGTCGATTCTGCCGTATGCGGTCATGCGGAGGATGTGGAACTCTTCCTCGGCTATTCTTTTTGCCCTTGCCGTCTCCTCTTCGGTGAATTTTGCAGGACAGACGTGTGTGGTAAGTCCCGCCTGATACTTATTCTTATAGTCGTAGAAACCCTCGTGAGGGATGATCTCAGTGATGGGAAGAGCCTTGCCGTCAAGGATGCTGACAGTAATCTCACGGCCCTTGATGTACTGCTCTATGATGAGGTGTCTTTCGTATTTTTCAGCGTAGTTCATGGCGCTGTCGAACTCGTCCTTGGAGTGTACGATGGAGACGCCGCAGGAGCTTCCGCAGCCGATAGGCTTAACTACGAAAGGAAGTCCCAGTCTGTCGACAACCTCTTCGTAAGTGATGTCTTCGTCTCTTATGGTGAACCACTTGGATGTCTTGTAGCCTTCGCCTGCCACGAGAGCCTTGGAAAGGCCCTTATCCATGGCCAGAACGCAGCCTGTGTAGCCGCATCCCGTGTATCTTATGTCGTAAGCCTCAAGCACGGCCTGTGTCTTTCCGTTCTCGCCGTTGGCACCGTGAAGGCCAAGGAAAACGCAGTCTGCAGTCTTGCAGATCTCGATCACGCGGGGACCGAGCCACTCTTTTCTGCCGCCGTGATCGGCGATGACCTTATCCAGGTCCGGCTCCTCCTCGGGGATGTCATATGAGAACAGCTCGTCCGTTCCCGTGCGGAACAGACTTGCGACAGGATCATCATTCTCGATGCCGTCATAGAGATCCACAAGGGCAACCTCGTGTCCCTTGCTTAAAAGTGCATTCGCGATAAGGCTCGCGGACTTCTTGGAAACATCTCTCTCGGGGCTTAAACCGCCGCCCAAAACTACGATCTTCATGGCATGATCCTCCTTGGAGTAGTTCTAGTTTAGCAATGCTGTTTTACTCTCAAATGTGCATATGCGTTACATTTGTGTTACCGGTGCAAAAGTAACGTGCATGTAAAAATGACCATAGTCTTGTTTGTTAGAATTTAAGTATATTTTTAATAATATCGAGGTACTATGCTCGCAATTTTGTACATAGCCGTTTGTGCGGTATTCGGAATATCTTTTATCAACATGTGCATCCCTGACACAGGCAGATTCTTCACGGCCTGCTCTCCTTCGAAGAACGTCGTAAACAAGCTGCCGCCTGTGCTGTTCATCGCCCCCGCGGGAATCATCACAGGTCTGCTGTGCGTGACCATGTTTAACTACTACGCCATCTACCTTCTTAACCTCGTCGTCGACGGCACCGACATGGCCCGCCGCGCGGGAGTGCTCCTGACCTTCGCAGTGTTTATCATCCTTACCAGCGTGAACTTCTCCGCTTATGTAAAGAGACTCCACAAGGCTAAGCTCACAAGCGCCGAGACAGAGGACAGCAAGATCCCCACTTACGTCCACTCCATGGGCAATGTGTTCTACTACGGCATCGTAACCGTGATTCTCACGGGCATCGCCACTTTCCTCATGCTTTACACTTACGACCTGTCTGACGGCATCCTCCGCGCAGGCTACTCCACTTTCTCGGATCTTTCGCCTCACACTGCGATGGTCTCATCCTTCGCTGAGGGCTTCAACTTCCCTACCCAGTACATGCACTTCTCGGGAGACGGTATCCAGTACCATTTCTTCTTCTACTTCCTGGCAGGCATGCTCGAGTACCTGGGCTTCTCCATCGATCTCGCTTTAAATGTGCCGAGCATCATCACAATGGTGTGCGCACTTGAGCTGCTCGGTGTTCTCGCGGTTCTTCTTTCACGTAAGAAGCCCGCTTTCGCACTGGCACCGCTTTTCGTGCTGTTCAGAAGCTCACTTAACGTGTTCTACCACATCAAGGAGCTGATGCAGAACGGCATCCCGCTTAAGGCTGCTCTGCAGTCCATTGCGCAGGGCACCACCTGGTACGAGAAGACACCTTACGACAGCTGGGGAATCTGGGCCATCAACGTATATCCCAACCAGCGCCACCTCATGCTCGGCGTGGGGGCCATGCTGATCCTGATCATCCTCATGACGCCTTTCGTAAGACGCATGTGCGTAAGCCTCATCAAGACTAGCGAGGCAGCAGGCACACCCGCAGAAGCCAAGTGGTTCAAGACTTTCATCGCCTCCCGTGAGGCATGGATCTTCAGAAACCCCGACCCGCTTAACCCCTGGGGCATCTCCATCCTGGCATGCATCATCGCCGCCACACTGCCGTTCTTCCACGGCTCTGCGCTCATCGGCGTGCTGCTCGTACTGCTCATCATGGCGGTCTTCTCGGAGACACGTGTCCTCTATGCTGCAGTCGCAGCAGTAGCAGTCCTGTCAGCTTTTATTCAGACTAAGATCTTTGCCGGCAGCGCTTCTAATGTCGTAAGCTTCAAGCACCAGACCGGCTTCATCTGTGAGAACAAGACTCCCACGGGCATCTCGAATTACCTGCTTATCGTCACGGGTCTTACACTGATCGTGGCAGGCATCTATGTGATCTACATCCTGGTAAGAAACATCCTGGGCAAGAAGCCCGTTTACCGCGAGCTTATGTTCCTGGCGTTCCTCGCGCCTATGATATTCGCGTTTAACTTCCGCGTTTCCCTGGAGATGCTCGCCAACCACAAGTTCATTCAGTTCTCGCTTATCCTGATCGACGTTTTCGTCGCTTCCGGCATTGCCGAGATGATGGCACCTCCCACCAAGATCAAGGAGAAGCTTCCCAAGGCGGGCTACATCGCAGTGCGCGCAGGACTCATCGTTCTGGCTGCAGCATTGATCGTTCCGCTTACGGCTACCGGCGTATCCGAGTGGTGCACTTACTACAACCTCAACAAGAATTACATTGAGGTCAACACCGAGTCCGATCTTACAGAGTGGATCATAGAGAATACCGACCCCAATGATGTCTTCCTGACACCTCAGTGGGCCATGAACAGATTCTTCCTTGCAGGACGCCCTGCCTACTACGGCTGGCCTTACTACGCATGGTCTGCAGGCCATGACACTTACACCCGCGAGCAGGTCTACTACTGGCTCATCTCCGGCTGCAATAACGATATCGACGCATTCAGAAGCTACTGCGCTTCCAGAGGCATCAATTACCTGATTGATGATCCGGAGTTCTTCGGATACGATTATCCTTCAGGAGCACTTTATAACAAGGAGTTCTTCGCTGAGTATCTGACGCCGGTCGCTTACTTCCCCGAGGAAGCAACGACGATCTACAGGATCAACTGATTGTTTTCCGGAAAAAATAACTACCTAAAACGACTACCTCAGGTAGTCGTTTTTTCATTTTCAGGTAGTTATTTTACTCTCATTGCCCTCACGGCATTCAGGATCGCCAGTATCAGCACTCCTACATCACCGAAAACCGCCAGCCACATGTTGGCAATTCCGACTGCACCGAGTACCAGGATGACCGCTTTAACGAAGAGCGCGAAGAAGACATTCTCCTTAACTATGCGCATCGTCTTTCTGGCGATCAGGACTGCCTTGGCGATTCCTGTCGGCTTATCATCCATCAGTACTACATCAGCCGACTCTATGGCAGCATCAGAACCCATGGCACCCATGGCGATGCCGAGGTCTGCCCTCATAAGCACAGGCGCATCATTAATGCCGTCGCCCGTGAAGGCGAGCTTGCCTCCCTTGGCAAGAAGCTTCTCCACCTGATCGACTTTATCCGCAGGCAGAAGCTCTGCATGGTACTCGGTAAGGCCCAGCTTCTCCGCCACGCTCTTTGCGACCTTTTCCTTGTCGCCCGTGAGCATCACGATGCGCTTGATGCCTATCATCTTCAGGCGCTCCACGGCTGCTGCGGAGTCCTCTTTGATCTCGTCGTTGATTACGATGTGGCCCAGGTACTCGGCAGTGCCCTCGCCCGTCTGCTTTGCAAGGTGGATGATGGTGCCCGTCAGGTGACAGTCATGGTAGTCCGCGCCGCACAGCTCCATGAGCTGTCCGTTACCGCAGAAGTACTTCGCGCCGTCGATGACGGCCTCCACGCCCTTGCCCGCGATCTCCTGCACCTCGCCTATGCGTGTGCTGTCGATGTGGTCCGCGTGCGCCCTCACAATGGACTGCGCCACAGGGTGACTCGAGAAGCTCTCGCAAGCCGCCGCAATGTCGAGCAGCTCCGCACTTTCGATCTGCTGCGGGTGAATGTCATCCACGGCAAAGATGCCCTTGGTAAGCGTGCCCGTCTTGTCGAAAACCACCGTGTCGATGGCTGCGAGCGTCTCCATGTAGTTGGCGCCCTTGATGAGGATGCCTTCCTTTGCGGCGCCTCCGATGCCTCCGAAGAAAGACAGCGGAACCGAAACCACAAGAGCGCAGGGGCAGGATACTACGAGGAATACGCATGCTCTTACAAGCCACGTCTTCCACACGTCCCAGCTGCCGATGCCGAGAATGACGGGAGGTATTACTGCGAGAAGCAAAGCCGCGATAACGACGCAGGGCGTGTACCAGCGCGCAAACTTCGTGATGAAGTTTTCTACCTTGGCCTTCTTTTCTGAGGAGTTCTCCACGAGCTCCAGGATCTTCGATACCGTGCTCTCACCGAAAGTGCTGGTCGTCTTGACCTTGAGCACACCCGTGAGGTTTACCGTACCGCTTATTACATTGTCACTATATGCCACGTCAACAGGCGCAGACTCACCGGTCAGTGCCGCCGTGTTGATCGAACTTGTTCCGTCTTCAACTATGCCGTCCAGAGGGATCTTCTCTCCCGGTCTGATCACGATCAGCTCACCGACCTCAACTTCATCGGGGCTGACTGTTATCTCTTCTCCATCCCTTATTACAGTTGCGCTGTCAGGTCTGATGTCCATGAGGTTCGAGATGGACTTCCTGGATCTTCCGACAGCGATGCTCTGGAATAACTCTCCTACCTGATAGAACAGCATGACTGCCGAAGCTTCCGGATACTCTCCTGCTCCGAAAGCTCCGACAGTTGCCACCATCATAAGGAACTTCTCATCAAAGACCTGACCGTGAAGGAGGTTGATCGCGGCGGTCTTAAGCACGTCGTAACCGGATACTACGTAAGGCACGACGAAGATGAGAAGGTCTGCCCACCACGGCAACTCAGTGAAATGTGTTATGACCGCGGCCGCCGCGAGGAGGATTCCTGCAGCGATGATACGGTATAACATCTTCTTCTGTTTACGGGTGAGCTTGAACTTCATACTTATAACCTCCTATCAAAGAACTACTGTGCAGTCGGGTTCGACCTTCTTCATTACCTTGATAGCTTCCTTAAGGATCATGTCGAACTTGGCGTCGTCAGCATCGAGGATCATCTTCTGAGTCATGAAGTTAACAGAGCAGGAATTAACTCCCTCGATCTTCTCTACTGCTTCCTGCATCTTTCTTGCGCAGTTAGCGCAATCCAGATCTTCCAGTTCAAATGTCTTTTTCATAGTGTTTATTTTCCTTTCCTATTAATTATTCAGTAATATGCTCGAAGCCTTCTGCGATGATCGACTTAACGTGCTCATCGGAAAGGCTGTAGTAGATCTCCTTGCCGTCTCTTCTGGCGCTGACCAGGTTGGCATCCTTCAGAGTCTTAAGCTGATGGGAGATCGCCGACTGTGTCATGCATAAAAGCTCAGAGATCGCGCAGACGCACATCTCGCCTTCATAAAGCGCATACATGATCTTGATCCTGGTGGTGTCACCGAAGATCTTGAACAGGTCGCCTAAGTCCTGAAGCTGTTCGTCGGCAGGCATGTCTTTCTTTATCTTCTTAAGAAGCTCGCTGTGATCGTGTGCCATCTGTTTCCTCCTCATATGATTAGTTGTTCATATGTTCATCTGCTCATATGTTACTCCAGCCTATACTCTTTGTCAACAATAAAAAACCGTGCCCCCGAAGGAGCACGGAATTTATATCAATGATGTTTACTAACGTAGCGAGGAATTACGCTTCGTTAGCCTTTGCGTCAGCTATAACCTTTGCTGATACGTCTGACGGAGCGGGCTCATATCTTGCATGCTCCATGGCGAACCAGCCGAGGCCCTGAGTCATTGCCTTAAGGTCTGTGGCGTAGTCACCCATCTCGGATGTAGGAACTTCTGCATTGATAACGCAGCCGAGCTCGTCAGCGCCGATACCCATTACACGGCCTCTTCTCTTATTGAGGTCACCGAGCAGATCACCCTGCTTATCCTCAGGTCCGTGGATCTCTACAGAAGAGATAGGCTCGAGGATGATGGCGTCTGCCTGCTCCATACCTGCCTTGAATGCGAGGTGAGCTGCCATCTTGAATGACTGCTCGTTGGAGTCTACATCGTGGTAGGAACCGTCTACGAGTGTAGCCTTGAGGTTAACTACAGGGTAGCCAGCGAGAATACCCTTCTCGATAGACTCCTGGAGTCCCTTCTCAACCGCAGGGAAGTAGTTCTTCGGAACAGCTCCGCCGAATACCTTCTCCTCGAATACGAGATCTTCTGTATCGTAGTTAGGCTCAAACTCGATCCAAACGTCACCATACTGACCGTGACCGCCGGACTGCTTCTTATGCTTACCCTGAACCTTAACCTTCTTGCGGATAGTCTCACGGTAAGGAACCTTAGCGTCCTCGAGAACTGCGTCTACCTTAAACTTATTCTTAAGCTTGGTAACCAGAACCTTAAGCTGAACTTCACCCAAGCCGGAGATAACCATCTGCTTTGTCTCTGCGTTGTTCTCAACAGTAAAGCATCTGTCCTCATCCATGAGCTTCTGCAGGCCGCCCATGATTTTATCTTCCTCACCCTTCTTCTCAGGTCTGATGGCCTTGGAAAGACAGGGAGACGGGAACTTGATCTTAGGCATCTCAAGGATACGGGCCTTGTCGCACAAAGTATCGTTTGTCTGTGAGATAGCAAGCTTAGCTGTGGCACCGATATCACCAGCGCAAACCTCATCAACAGGGATCTGCTTCTTACCGAGCAGGAAGAACAGGTTACCGATCTTCTCGTCCTTCTCCTGAGTTGCATTGTAAACAGTGGAGTTAGCCTTGATGGAACCTGCGTTTACCTTGAAGATGGAGATCTTACCTACGAACGGGTCAGCGATAGTCTTGAAGATGAATGCAGCGAGAGGATCCTCGAGCTTGCAAGCAACTTCCTGCTCAGAGCCGTCAGGCAGTGTGCCGATAAGTGTAGGCTTCTTTCCTGCCGGAGGTGTATCCTTCGCAATACAGTTCAGTAGGAAGTCGACACCCCAGTTCGCATAAGCGGAACCGCAGTAGATAGGATGCAGCTTACCTTCACGGAAGCCTGCATGAACACCGTGTCTGAACTCGTCCTCTGTGAACTTCTCACCAGCGAAATACTTCTCCATGAGAGCGTCGTCAGCCTCGGCTACAACCTGGTTGACCTGATCCTGGAGATCATCGATACGGTCGTTATATTCTTCAGGGAGAGGGATCTCCTCTGACTTACCTGACTTATCTAGCTTGAATGCCTTACGGTTCATGACATCGACAATTCCGGTCATCTGTCCGTTCTCGAGGATCGGCAGTGACAACGGGATAACACTCGGTCCGTAACGGTCCATCATACGCTGTGTTACAGCCTCGAAGTCTGCGTTCGGCTCGTCCATACGGTTTACAAAGAAGAGGAAAGGAACGTGCTTGCTGTTAAGAAGTCTGATCGCCTTCTGTGAACCTACGGATGTTCCGCCCTTAGCTGAGATCATTACGATACCGCTGTCTGCGATCCTGATTCCGGACATTTCCTCGCCCAGGAAGTCAAAATCACCGGGAGTGTCGATAATATTGATCTTACTGCCCTTGTACTCGCAGCTTGCTACGGCAGCTGAAATTGAAGAACCTCTCTTTATCTCCTCCGGCTCGAAATCAAGCGTTGTATTGCCGTCTGCAGTCCTTCCTAAACGGTCAATGGCCTTCGTGCAATACAGCATTGCTTCTGCGAGAGATGTCTTGCCGGAGCCCTGATGCCCGAGCAATGCGATATTACGTATCTTGTCTGCGGAATACTTTTCCATAAGATCTGCCTCCTTTGGAGAATATTGATAGTGCTTTGAAAATATAATCAAGCATTTTTAATTATAATATGTTTGATATGCGTTTTCTACAAAGAATTTGAATAATTTATCAACAATTTTGTGCAGGTCACAAGTCGTTTTCAGGACATAAAAAAGGACCGCAGCACATGCCGCGGTCCTTGTAAAATTTCTTTGATAAACCGTAGGATTAAGCCTTCTTGGGCCTCTCGAAGATCATGATGACACGGTCTTCCTTACTTGTGAAGGAACCCATGGACAGGGAAGCTGTAGCCTCTCCGCCAAGTGCACCCTGAAGCTTACCGCCGTCATCGTTGATAACGGAGAACAGATTCCATCCGTCCTTTGACTTCTCTGCGAGAACCTTAGCGATACCCTCGTCATTTACTTCACCGATATCGTTATGGTTAACAGTCTCGATGCAGTATTCCTTAGGTCCTGAAGCTGCTCCGCCGCCTAACTCGCCGGATGCAACCTTCTTCTCAAGGTTCTTGATGGATGATTCGAGGTCTTTGATCTTAGCGTTAAGGTCGTCTCTTTCCTTCTCCATTTCCTTTATCTTCTTCTCCTTCTCTTCGATGGTCTTAAGGTACTGGCCCTTATCGCTCTCCTTGAGTGCTGCGTCCTTAAGGAATACAGCTCTCTTCTCAGCCTCGAGAACGATCTCCTCAGCCTCAGCCCTTGCAGCTACTTCGATATTCTTGGAATCTGCGATGATAGCCTGAGCCTTGTTGTACTCTTCTGTGATGCCCTCGATCTGAGCGCTCCACTCCTTGGCGGAATTCTCAAAGTCAGCGATCATCTTCTCGTGCTCGGCAACAGCCTTGGCTCTCTCGTCATTCTCCTTGGCGATCTCAGCGTCAAGCGCATCCTTCTTGCTCTGAACGGCAGCGAGCTCTGCAGCTGCAGCCTCCAGTGTCTTCACGGACTCATCACGCTTGGCAGCAGCCTCTTCAGCCTCTGCGATGATCTTCTGAGCCTGATCTCTGATACCGTCGATCTCTTCCTTGGCAGCCTTCTGCTGCTGCTCAACCTCTGCGATAACAGCATCCTTCTGCTTATTGATCTGTGCGAGGTCTGCCTCAGCCTGCTCCTTAACCTTAAGAGCTTCTCCGGCCTGTCTCTCGGCGATCTCACGGCCTTCCTTCTCAAGTCTGGCCTTCTCTACCTCGAAATCCTTCTGGAGCTGGTCGATCTCAGCCTGCTTGGTCTCGATCTCCTTCTTCTTATCTGCAATGACTCTGTCCTGTTCAGCCCTTGCGTCTTCCATCTCCTTCTTGATCTGGACGGAATTCTCGAGGAATACCTGAGCCTCTTCTGCTTCAGCTACGAGCTGATCTCTCTTCTTAAGAGCCTCAGAATACTCGGCATCGATCCTTGCTGCAGCCTCATTGATCTCCTTCTGAGTCTGGTCGAGCATCATCTGTCTTTCCTGCTCGCCCTTGGCTACGAGTTCATCGTACTTAGCCTGGCCTTCAGCTTCCTTGGCGGCCTTAGCCTTCTCACCCTGGGATCTGGCCTCAGCGATCTTATTACGCTCGACCTGAACCTCTTCCCTTGCGGCAACGAGTTCCTTCTCGAGCTTAGCCTTCTCATCCTCAGCCTGCTTCTGCATGGCTGCGAACTCGGCATCAAGTCTTAACTTCTCGGATTCGAAACGGGCAGTGAGAGTTTCCATCTCTCTGTTGATCTTTTCTCTGATCTCTGCGAGTCTCTTTTCTTCTTCTGATCTTCTGGCTTCTGTTCTGGCGAGGTTCTCTTCTTCCCTCTTATCCATTACCTTCTGAGCCTCGGCCATTACAGCACTGCTATCGCCGCCTGCCGCTTTCTGAAAATCGTACTTGCACATGGAGCAGCGGGCTACATTATCGCCCATCATGACTCCGCAAACAGGACATTTCTTCATTGATATATAGCTCCTTATCAGTAAAACGTGAGATTATTATACACCAAATGGCATAAAATATTTACTTCTTTATCATTTTATTTGTTAAATTGGTACATTTATTACTTTGATTATCGAAAAAATCAAAGAAATGCTTTATGATACCTTCAATATTTCAGAGAAATATATGAAAGTAGGGGCACGCACATGCATAAAGTAAACACAAAGAAGATTCTTACGGGCGCACTCACACTCGCACTGGCATTTTCTGCAGCCGCTTGTACACAGAATGGCGGCACATCCGACGCTGACGTCATCTACGGCGGAGAGGCTGTAGTAGGCATCACACAGGAACCTATGATCTTCGATCCCCACACGGTAGTTGCTGCCGGTGACAAGGAGATCATCTTTAACGTATACGAAGGTCTGTTCAAGTACGACAGCACAGGCACACTTAACCCCTGTCTCGCTACTGACGTGGTTATCTCCGACGACGCTTCCGAGTACACATTCACCATCAGGGAAGGCGTCACTTTCCACGACGGCTCCGAGCTTGACACGGGCGACGTCGTATATTCACTTCAGAGAGCTTCCGAGCTTCTGCCCGAGCTATCTTCGATCGACAGCATCACAGACAACGGTGACAACACAGTTACTGTTACTCTCAGCACACCCAACAGCGAAATGCTCCCTAACTTCACCGCAGCCATCATCCCTGAGGGGTCCGGCGACACCATCGGCGACACAAGAATCGGAACGGGACCTTTTGTTTTCGACAGCTATGAGCCTGGTATCGGCATCGTTCTCACAAGAAACGAGAACTACTGGAACCCCGAGCTTCCCTACCTCGACAAGGTTACTTTCAAGGTATGTGCTGACATGGATGCAGGTCTGCTCGAGCTTCAGGGCGGAGCCATCGACATCTTCCCTTACCTCACAACAGACAGAGCAGCGCAGCTCGACACCAACACTTTCGACATCTTGAGCCTCGGTTCCAACATGGTTCAGGCGCTCTTCCTTAACAACGCAGTTGCTCCTTTCGACGACGTAAGAGTAAGAAAGGCTCTTAACTATGCCGTAGACAGAAACGAAGTCATCGCACTCACAATGGACGGCGCAAGCGAGCCCCTGACAACTGCCATGAGCCCTGTTATGGGTGAGGCATACGACACAAGCCTCGACGGAACATACGATCAGGATATCGACAGAGCACTCGAGCTTCTTGCCGAGGCAGGCTACGAGGACGGATTCGACATGACTATCACCGTTCCTTCCAACTACCTCGTTCACGTTAACACTGCAGTAGCTATCGCAGACCAGCTTTCCGCTATCGGAGTCAACGCTTCCATCGAGCAGGTCGACTGGGCTACATGGCTCGACCGTGTTTACACACAGAGAGACTACGAGGCAACAGTTATCTGCCTCACAAGCGATTACGCTCCTTATGACGTAATCAGCAGATATGCATCTGACAACGACGGCAACCTCATCAACTACAGCAATCCCGCAGTTGACGAGATTATCGAGAACCTCCCTCTCACTATCGATGAGAACGAGAGAATCTCCATGTACAGGGAGCTTCTAGGTTATATGACGGAAGATGCGGCGTCCGTATATGTTCAGGATCCGTCCAACATCTGCGCTGTTAACCGCCGCCTGACAGGCTATGCGATCTATCCTATGTATATCCAGGATATGTCCACAGTCCGTCTGGCTTCTGCAAATTAAGGCCCTTAAGACATGGGCAGCGCGGTAAGAACGGCACTCATCAAGTTATGTGAGTTCCTGCTCACCGCGTTGCTTGTGTCATTTTTTACTTTCGCGGCATTCGCGATAATCCCCGGAGACACCGCCAGAGTAATGCTCGGACCCGAAGCTTCAGAGGAGCAGGTTGAGGCTCTGCGCGAAGAACTCGGACTGAATGAGCCCCTCGCGGAACGCTACTTCGACTGGCTCGGCAATGCCTTCAGAGGCGACTTCGGCAATTCATTATCATTCGGCAATCCCGTAGGCGATCTCATCGCTTCAAGGCTGCCCGTCACACTCGGAATGAGTCTTATCGCGCTGATTTTCGTCGTCGCCGTCTCATTCCCGATGGCTGCCGTATGCAGCAGAAATCCGGGAAGCATCAAAGACAAATCGCTGTCCACGGCAGGACACATACTGTTCGCCATCCCGCCCTTCGCGCTGTCGATGATGCTGATACTTTTCTTTTCCAAGGTACTTCACATTTTCACGGCAGGGCGCTACACTGCCCCCTCCGATAACTTCGGGGCTTATCTTGTAAGCCTGCTTCTGCCGTCACTTTGCATCGCGCTCCCCAAGGTGGCGATGACATTCAAGTTCCTAAGAGCTTCCATGATCGAGTTCTCTCAGGGCGACTTCGTAAGGACAGCCAAGAGCCACGGCCTTTCAGACCTGCGCATCATGTTGAAGCACATCATACCTAACTCCGCAGTTTCGTCGGTAACGGTAATCTCGCTTGTACTTTCTGATATCATGGGCGGCTCACTCATCGTGGAGCAGGTCTTTAACCTGCCCGGTCTCGGACGCCTTCTGCTGTCCGCCATCTCAAGAAGAGACTTCCCCCTTCTGTCAGGCATAGTCTTCTACCTTGCCATGATGACGGTACTGCTGTACTTCCTCGCTGACGTCATCTCAGCCATGATCGACCCAAGAATTCGCGACGGGAGGGCAGCATGAGATCTTCTACCGCTTCCCGCAGATACCTTTACACAGGAGGCATACTCCTGTCCATCGTCCTGGCCTTCTTTATCCTGGGCCTTTTCTGGACGCCTTACGGCATCAATGAGACCGACGCCGCAAGCAAGTTCCTCGCGCCCTGCGCAGAACACATCTTCGGCACGGACAACCTCGGAAGAGACGTCTTCTCCAGGTGCCTCGTGGCCGCACGCTACACGCTCCTCGTTTCATTTACGGGAGTCGCGTATGCGCTCGTGATCGGCACGCTCGCAGGCCTCATCGCAGGCTACAACGGCGGCATCATAGACAAGATAATAATGATCTTCTCCAACGGCATCATGTGCTTCCCGGGCATACTGCTCGCACTCGTCGCAGTCGCGGTATTCGGGCCTTCGCTCTTTAACGTCATCTGGGCGCTGGGACTCGTTTTCGCACCGACCTTTGCGAGGGTGTACAGGACAAGCACCATAGAGCTTCTGGGAAGAGACTACATACTTCAGGCCAAGCTTATGGGGATACATCCTTTAAGGATCATGTTCGTACACATCCTCCCCAACCTGATGTCCCAGGTGCTGCCTGCGGTCATCATCGGCCTTGCCAACATGACATTATTCGAATCCGGAATGAGCTACTTAGGCCTCGGCGTCCAGCCCCCTGCCGCCTCCTACGGCAAGATGCTTTCCGACGCACAAAGCTACATGGTGAGCGCGCCTTGGCTCATAATCTTCCCGACACTCATGCGGGTGTGCTACATCCTCGGGCTGTACTTCATCTCCGAGTGGGTGCGCACTTCCGTTAAGGGAGGCAGCAAATGAGTTACAAGGGACACATTCTCGAAGTTAAAAACCTTTGCCTGTCCCTGTGCAATGCAGACGGCGCCCCCGTAAGGATCCTGAACGATCTTACTTTCAGCGTGAGGTCAGGCGAGATCCTCGGTCTCATCGGCGACTCCGGCTCAGGCAAGACCATGACGGCGCTCGCCATCTCCGGACTGCTGTCCGACTTTGCGCAGGCAGATTCCGGCGAGATCATATTCGAGGGGGAGGACCTCGTGAAGAAGAGCCCGCGTGAAAGACGCAGGCTTCTGGGCGAGAAGATCGGCGTCATCTTCCAGGATCCGTCCTCGGCACTGGACCCGCTTCAGACAGTGGAGTCCAACTTAAGCGAGATCATAAGCTTAAGAAGCAAGAACAAAGAGGAGGGCCGCGAGCGTATCCTTAGGATGCTCAAGACCGTAGGCTTCGAGAACCCCGAGCAGATCGCCAAGCGCTACCCGCACCGCCTTTCCGGAGGCCAGAGGCAGCGCGTGCTCATCGCAGGTGCAGCTCTCATGAACCCGAGTCTCCTCATTGCGGACGAACCTACTTCTTCCCTCGACACGGTAACATCGATGTCGATAATGCAGCTTCTGCACGAGATGTGCCAGGAGATGGGTATATCGATCCTGTTCATCTCACATAACCTCAATGCCGTGCGCAATTTCTGCGACCGCGTCATGGTTATGAAGGAAGGCGCCATCATAGACTCCGACACTTCCTGGGATATCATGGGCCAGCCCAAGTCAGCGTTCACGGCGGAGCTTCTGCTTAAGTCGAAGCTCGACCCGAAGGCTCTCGGCATAAGCCGGGGCGTAGCCCAAGAAGACGCACCCGTCGTGCTGAGCGCAGAGGGGATCTCGGCATGCTATAAGAACACTTTCTTTAAGAAGGCGCATACCACGCCCGTGATCTCCGGCATCAGCCTTGAGGTCAAAGAGGGCGAGAGCGTGGGTCTCATCGGCTCATCCGGATGCGGCAAGACCACCCTGGTCAAGACCATACTCGGTCTCATCAAGCCTGAGAGCGGAACCATCACAAAAAGCGGAAAGATCGCGGCTGTGTTCCAGGACCCGGTATCAAGCCTTAATCCCGCACACACCGTCCGCTGGCACCTGACAGAAGCACTTGAAGCCTCCGGAAGAAAGATGAGCGAGGACGAACGCAAGAACTACTTCCTGAAGATACTCGAGGACGTCGGTCTTTCAGGCAAGCACCTGACACGCTTCCCTCACCAGATGTCGGGAGGTCAGAGACAGAAGGCTGCCATTGCGATGTGCCTGGTGCAGGAGCCTTCGGTAATAATCGCCGATGAGCCGTTCTCAGCGCTCGACGCGTCTTCGCAGGCATCCATCATCAAGCTGCTGTCCGACATCAACACCAAGAACGGAACTACCATGCTGATCGTTTCGCATAACCTGCGCGTTATTAAGGCGATGTGCTCGAAGGTAATAGTTATGGATAAGGGAAAGATAGTCGAAGCCGGCGATACGGATACAGTCCTGAACGATCCCAAGTCAGATACGACCGCCGCCCTGCTCAAAGCCAGAATGTACGAAGCATAAAAAGAACCGCGGATGAAACCGCGGTTCTTATAGTTTCAAAATAAGTCTTACCTAACAGTTAATCAAGTAGAAGCGCCATAACTGGGTGTGCGGGAGAGCATGCTGTGTCTTATATAATCGGATTCAGCTGATATCTGAGTCCTGAACTTGGACTCTGCTGCTGCCTGTGTGTTTCTGTGACGGTTAAGAGAATCCGAAACAGAAATGTATGACAAACTTGCCAGAATAACGAGAATAGCTACAACGAGCATGATCTCGATGAGTGTAAAACCGCCCTTATTTACCTTACTGATTTTCTTCATAACAACAGCCTCTCCAAGCAAAAGGTTATAACCATACATCGTTATTATATAACGGGTCTAAAAAAAAAGATACCCCAATATTCACAAATAGTTCATATTGTTGCCAAAATTACAGCCAGTATTCCCCTCTGACATAACAGAGGATGTCATCCTTATCGTTAGGGATGATCTCCAGCATGACCTTCTCGAGCACGTCCTTCAGGATATCGCCAATCAAAGGGCCTTCCGGGTACCCCAGGGCCATGAGGTCATTACCCGAGACCGCCAGTTCATTTATGCTCATGCAGGGATTCTCTTCCCTAAGCTGCCTGTAGACCTCCATAATCTGATCCAGAAGCTGCATCCTCGCAAGGCCTAACGGCGAGTGCGCGGCAATATCGGCTCTTTGGAGAACGAATAACTTCTCGTAAAGATCGAATCCTAACATGGCAGAAAACTGCTTAACGGCTCCGCGTTCAGGTTTAGGAAAGCTGTCATGATAGAGCACCAGCTCCGTCACTTCATGCGCAAGCTTATTGGAGAACTTCAGCTCCTTGGCGATCCTCTCAGCTATCTTCACACCCGCGATGGAATGCTTCTTCATGTGCCCCGCGCCGTTCTCGTCCACCGTGAACACTGCAGGCTTACCGATATCATGTATCAGCGCCGCGATCGCGATGGCCCGATCCTTCTTACCGTCTTCCTTAAGCGGCACACCGTCCAGAACATCGAGCGTATGCGTGAGCAGGTCCCTGTCATGGTAACGGGATCTTTGGTCGAAGCCGTCCTGTATGAGAAGCTCCGGTATGATCTGCGAGATCACCTCGAGATTATGCCTTACCGCGAGCGGGCCGTTATAAGCCGTCACTATACCCGTAAGCTCATACTGTATCCTCTCGGCGGAGATGTTCTTAAGCAGGTGCGCCGTCTCCTTCATGGCACGCGCTGTATTCTCCTCGATCACAAAGCCCGTCTGCGCCTCGAACCTCACGGCTCTTAAGATGCGCAGAGCATCCTCCTGAAACCTTGTCACAGGATCACCTACAGCGCGTATGATGCCCGCCTTAATGTCGGTCTCACCGGTTCCGTTCGGATCCTTTATGTTACCTTCCGCGTCCATGTAAAGCGCGTTGACGGTGAAGTCACGCCGCGCCGCGTCCTTCTCGATTGATGAAGTAAACATTACGTCTTCGGGATGGCGGAAATCGGTATAATCGCAGTCACTTCTGAATGTGGTTATCTCTATCTTATTCTCATTGTTCTCCGGATCCAGGAAAACGACCGTGCCGAACCTTGCCGAAGAATCAATGATCGTCTTAAAGCCCGCCTTCTCCATGGCGGCCTTGGACAGCTCGGGAAGAGCCGAAGTCGTCACATCATAATCGTGAACAGGCACGCCTCTTAAGGTATCTCTTACAGCGCCTCCGACAACGAAGCTCTCGAAGCCCGCGTCAGAGAGTGCCTTCAACGTCTTCTTAATGTATTCCGGGATCATAGACGTTCGAGCGTCCTCGTTATCAGCGGCTCATCAAAGCGCAGCAGACCGAATTCTGCCGCCTGGGTCTTAATGGAGTCGCATACTGTACGCAGCTCCTTGGGAGGAATCTGAGGAAGCGGCAGCTCCTCGGGGATAGCTGCATGATAAAGATTATCCATAAGATCCAGTAAAGCTTTAGCGGAATCGTCAACATTATATAGCGGTTCCGGAGTATCCTTGATAACGGCGCTTCCGGGCCTTACCTCGTTCTTAACAAGGCTGTCGTAGATCATAGCCAGGCGAGGCTTGGTATATTCAAAACTCTCCCTTAGGAACCTTCCGAGTATGCGGCAGTAATACTTGCCGTGGTCCGGGCCGTACAAAGTCTTGAGAGAATGCGCGGTCAGGTGCGCGTAACCGAAGCCCATCGTTCTTACTGCCATGCCGGCGTAGATACCGGCTACCGCGATCTTCTTGCGCAGGAAGCCGTCATCGGGATTGGCCTTCATATCCAGAAGGTTGTCCGCCACCAGGCTGATGGCATCATAAGCGCACGCCATATAGGACGGGTTAAAGTCACCTGCATTCGAAAGGATGCACTCCATGCCCATTGCGAGGGAGTCGAAAGCTGAAGCGAGCGAAACCTGCGTGACGGTCCTCATGGCGATGTTGGTGTCTATTACCGCGATCTGCGGCACGAGGTAATCCGAGATGACCGTAATCCACCTGCCGGTGTTTTCGTCACGGAACTCGGCGATGTTAGATGAGATTGCAGTGGAGTTGTCCATGCCCACGCAGCAAAGGACGGAGATGTCCTTCTTAATCTTGCCGTAGCCTTCGGCCTCAACGGGGTCCTTCATGTTGTTGATGGCCACCGCCGAAACCATCTTGGCGCAGAAGATCTCTTCCCCGCCGCCTATGACTACGATGGTGTCACAGTTCAGGCTCCTGTATTCGGCCGCTGCGTCCTTGATGTCGCGCGAGCTCGAATAATTCATCTTAAGGTTATATGTGAAAACTCTGAAGCCCTCTTCCTCAAGCTTGTCCGTGAAGTCCATTACATTCCTGTTGGTAAGATACGCCGCCTTCGACATAACGAGGATACGCTTGGTGCCGAGCGTCTTAAGCTCAACGCTGATCCTGCCCGCCTGTCCGGGCTCAAGGTAAAGGCTCTGGGGCTCGTAAGTAAGCCCTTGGGCGTAGGTAATGTAATTCCCCTTCGAAGCCATCAGATCTTACTTAAGAGCTCCCTTGATAGCTGCGAGGAAGTCGTCAAACTCTTCGAAAGCGGGAATGTCGGGGTTATCCTTCTTGATCTGCTCCGTGGATCTGAACAGGAAGCCTGCTCTGGAAGCCTTGATCATGGCGAGGTCGTTATAGCTGTCGCCTGCCGCAATGGTGTCGAAGCCGATGCTCTGAAGCGCCTTTACTGTAGACAGCTTGGAGTTCTCGATACGCATCTTGAAGTCAACGATCTCACCGTCATCTGCTACTACGAGGGAGTTGCAGAACAAAGACGGGTAACCGAGCTTCTCCATGAGAGGCATCGCGAACTGTGTGAATGTATCGCTGATGATTATTACCTGTGTCTCCTTACGAAGTTCATCTAAGAACTCCTTGGCACCCGGAAGGGGATCGATCGTCCTGATAACATCCTGGATCTGCTTTAATCCCAGACCGTGCTCCTTAAGGATGCCGAGTCTCCAGCGCATGAGCTTATCGTAATCGGGCTCATCTCTGGTTGTTCTGCGAAGCTCGGGTATACCGGAAGCCTCAGCAAATGCGATCCAGATCTCGGGTACGAGTACCCCTTCCATATCAAGACATACTATATCCATGAAAAATCCTACCTTCTTTTAACTGTAGATAAAGTCTAAGGCATCAGGCCCGAAATTACAAATCAGAGAAGCTCCTCCAAAAGCCCCTCGATGCCCTCGCTTATGTCGTCATAGGTCTTCTGAAAGTTACCTGTGTACCAGGGGTCCGCCACATCACGCGGGTGCTCCGTGTGCTCCATCAAAAGGCTCACCTTGCCCTCAGGGTCGCCTCCGAGGATGCGCAGCATGTAAGAGCGGTTAAGCTCCTCCATTCCGATGATGTAGTCGTATCTGCCGTAGTCTTCCTTCTTAAGCTTCTCGGCGCGCTTGCCCTCACAGCTTATGCCGTGCTCGGCAAGGATCTTCCTCGCAGGCGGGTACACAGGGTTACCCACGCCGTTGTAGATCTCCTCCGAAGATGTGGCAGCCGACTTCACCTCGAAACGGTCCTCCACTCCCCGCTTTCTGATCTCGTCCTTAAACATAAACTCCGCCATGGGCGAGCGGCAGATATTGCCCCAGCAGACGAACAGTATTCTGATCATGAACTCTTCCCTCTGTTTTCTTTTGTAACAGTATACATTAACGTGCGGACTCATTATCCGCACTTGTTTTATCTTATACCTCGTGTTATGATGTATCTCGCGTAAGGGGGTATATGTTATGTCCGAAAACGAACAGGTTAATATCGAGCAGCCGACGAAGGTTAAGAAGAATATCTTTAAGAAGATCTGGAGCGGCATCAAGAAGCCGTTCGGGTTCATAAAGCGCAAGAGCAAGCCTGCGCGCGAGTTCATGAAGAGCGGCCGCGCGGGAGGAATGATATTAGAGCTCCTCCTCGCGTCTCAGTTTTGCTGGTGGATAATCGATTCTTATACATACAACAAATACAACGCAGTGCTGATCTTTTTCATCAGCATGGCATTTGTCGCGATCATAACGGAGCTTTGCACTCTGATCCTTAAGTTGCTGTTCGCAGGCGGCAAAAGATGCAGGGGATATTTCATTGCCGCTTTCACGTTCGTGGCATTCACCAACATAGCTGCGAATCAATTGGAAGCGGTCCCCGGTGCACTCCTCTTCAGTTACGCACTCGCACTTGCAGTTGATGTATCAGGAAGGATCATCTGGGGCTTCATTAAGACAAAGCGCTTCAAGCAGGTATTCGCTTACATTGCACTCGCGCTCTGCGCCGCAGTCATAGGCGGATATGCATACACATACCATAACGACATCTTCGGCGACAGCAGAGTCGAGTTCTATACTTCTTTCGCACCTGAAATTCAGACGGCTCAGGCTCAGGGCTTCGACGCTTATATGCAGGACGGGCCTTACACAGTAGCCGAATTAAGCTACGGTCCCGAGGATGACAACGACATAGTCACTGACACACTCGACTTTACGATCTTTGATCAGACTGAAGCAGAGGGCTTAGATGCGATCACAGATATCTTCGACGACTACGACTTTACAGCAACTCCCGTTAAGGGACAGATCTGGTATCCGCAGGGCCAGACAAACTGCCCCGTATTCTTCATCGTTCACGGCAACCATGATTCGTACGTTCCTTCATATCTGGGCTACGATTACCTTGGTCAGTCGCTCGCGTCCCACGGCTATGTCGTTATCTCTGTTGATGAGAACATCATCAATGCCACAGGCGTCGGCAACGACTTAAGAGCCATCCTGCTGCTCGAGAACATGAAGGTTATCTTCGAGCTTAACGACACAGAGGGCAGCGCCATCGCAGGTCTCATCGATGAGGACACGGTCGCCATCGGCGGTCACTCCAGAGGAGGCGAGATGGTGGCTACTGCTTACCTGTTTAACGAACTAGACTACTACCCCGAAGACGGCAATGTCACTTTCGACTACCACTTCAACATCACATCCATCGTCGCGATCGCACCTGTAGTCGACCAGTACAGACCGGTCAGCCACTCCGTCGAGATTAGCGATGTTAACTATCTTCTCATCCACGGCTCCAACGACCAGGACGTCAGCTCCATGATGGGTGAGAAGCAGTACAACAACATCACGTTCACAGGAGAGACAGACGAGTTCTATATGAAGTCCGAGGTCTACATCCTCGGCGCAAACCACGGCCAGTTCAACACGCAGTGGGGACGCTACGACACCCCCGGCGCACCTGCAGGCTACCTGAACACACATAACTTCCTCGACCCCGAGGACCAGCAGTTCATCGCATCTTCTTATATCAGAGTATTTCTTGATACCACGCTTGGTATCGACAATACATACGAGGAGCTCCTCAGCAACATCGATGCATTCAGAAGCTATCTGCCCGACACGGTCTACATCACAAACTATGAGGACAGTAACTTCGAGCAGCTGATCACATTCGATGATACAGTAGACATAGGTATCGATCAGTCTGTCACGGTAAGCGGCGCCGACACATGGACGATCATATCCTACGACAGAGGATACCTGGACGAGTGCGAGAACTATGTTCTCTCCGTGGAGTGGGAAGAGGAATCCGCACCCGAGATCACGATGAACTTCGACGCGGTCGACATCAGCAGCGGCTACATTTCATTCGCACTCGCGGACATGAACGAGACGGAAGTCGAGGACATCGAGGAGGGCTTCCATTACACCGTTACACTCACGGACATCAACGGCAACACGGTAACCGTCGATGACCCCACATTCATCTACCACACACTCGCGGTGCAGCTTTGGAAGGACGATGTCTTCTTCGGCTCCTACGAATACAAGCACCAGATGCAAAGGGTACTGATCACACCTGAAGCTTTCGAGCAGGCCGGTGACTTCGACTTCTCGGCAGTCACGGGAATGACGGTCACCACTGACGGCACTGAGGCCGGAGCACTGATAATTGATAATCTCGGATATAACGAAGGAGCCCTCTAAGGGGCTCCTTTTTATTCCTGTAACGGTTTGAACAGAGGAATGTTTACCTCGGGGATATCTTCATCATCAGGGAACTCCTCATCGATGTACGACATATCCGGAGCTTCTATTCCCTTCTCTCTTAAGATCTCTCTTCCATAGTATCTGATGAAGCGTTCTTTATCACCGACAGCCACATCATCTCTCGTATAGTAGAAATGGATCCTGTCAGCGAACTCATCGAATCCGCCTGCGGTATCACCCATAATATTTGACTTGGCAAGCTGCTTCATCCAGGTTCCGAGCGACAGGATCACAGCTACGCCTCCGCCGACAAGAACGGACAAAATAATAGCGATTATATTTGCCATAATTATCCCTGCCTCCTTTTGACGTATCTTAATGTCTGTCTGGATGTCGTAAGATGCAGGTTATACCTGAACTTCTTTATCCTGTTGATCGCACCCGTAAGAACGGCTCCGATCGGCAAAGCAGCATAGAATACGATCCTTAAAAAGTCAGCCGCGGCATCTCCCCTCATATAAACAGCAGAAAAGACCAACGCTCTTATGAACGCATAAGCGATGGCGATAAATATCGCCGAAAGCAGAACGGACTGGGCCGCCGTAAGTGAGATGAACTTCTTCTTGTCGAATGGGAATGTGCCGACGAGTTTGCCGGTATCACCGTTGATAAGTATTGTCAGCGGAGTACCCTCGTAGTCTATCGTTATAAACCACGCCGGCAGCATGACGTAGATCTTATCGTCATTGAGCTCGGTATAAGGTGCACTGTCGACCACGCGCACACTTGAAGCAGGAATGTCCCTTATCACTTCGGTCCTGAACATCTCATCGCAGCGTCTGTTGGCAGAGTTAGCTATCTCCTGCTCGCTCAAGTCATTCATATCGGAATAGAAACCCGCGAGATAGTTCTCATCAAAAGGCTTCAGCGCCGTAAGGTCAAACGGCTCAAGCTTCTCCGTTAAAAAGTCGCTCAGCATCTTTGAAGCATCCAGAGTAAGATTCTTGAACTCTACAGTACCCGCTCTCTCGAAATACTCGGTATAGGTATGCTTTCCGCGCTTAACCTGTCCCGTTACGAAAGCCGCATTATGGTGATAGGCATTAACTATCCAGTACGGGATATAGATTCCCCTCACCGAGTCAGGATTAAACTCCTTGATCTTTTTAGGCACGAAGAAAGCATTGTTCAGTCTCATGCGCAAAATGTCGATGGCATCATCACGTGAAACAGAGAACGGAAGTATGAACTCCGGTCTTTTGCGCTTTGCAACCCTGCTGAATACTACCGCCGGATTACCACAGTAGATACAGTATGTCGATACCTCTGTGTCGGTGATGATGATCTCTCCACCGCAGTGATTGCAGGTATAGATGTTGCAGTCCATGAATGAAGGATCATCACTGCCGTATACCTTCTGCGCGGAAACCGCCTTTTTCTTCTGGAGCTGTTCCCTGTCCTTAATATCCACATCCGTGACATCGAAATAAGTTCCGCACATCTTGCAGAACATCTTATTCTTGCCCGGATTGAAGACCAGCGAACCTCCGCAGTTCTTACATAAAGTTGCCATTTAAATCCCTATCCCTTTAGATTAATAATCTACAAAGCTGATTATATATCATCAGCACGCTTTCTGAACAGATAAACCGAAGATGCCTTTTCTTGTTTTCCATTTTGAATGTTCCTATAATTAGTAGGGCTTACTTCTTTATCAGGAGGTAATATTAATGAGTTACGAATCAGAACGCAAAAGACTTCTCGAGGGCAAGCTTTACTGTCCTTTCAAGATACTGGACGACACCTGGAATGATGTGCATAAGGCTCAGAAGGAGTTCAACGACTCCGAGTTCTGGCATGACAACACGGCTTTCGAGAAGCTTAAGAAATGCTTCGGCAGCGCGCCCGATGATCTCGTTCTGATAGCGCCCGTCTATTTCAACCACGGCGATAAAGTCTTCTTCGGCAAGCACTTCTTTGCCAACGCGGGCCTCACGATCCTCGATGAAAACGAAGTCAGATTCGGCGACAACGTTATGCTCGGTCCCAACTGCAATATCCTTGCGGCATCACACCCGACTGACGCGGTCATAAGAAGAGAAGCTCTCGTGTATGCCCTTCCCATCACCATCGGCAACGACGTATGGATCGGCGGCAACGTCACCATCAACCAAGGCGTTACCATCGGCGATGAAGTAATCATAGGCTCCGGCTCAGTCGTAACCAAGGACATCCCCGCACGCACCATCGCAGCAGGCAATCCCTGCAAGGTCATCCGCGAGATCACCGACGAAGATAAAAAGTACTGGGAAGACGCACTTAAGGAATACGAAGAATACGCAAAGAACGAGGACTGATCTATGTCAGACACCCGCATAGTCATAAACAAAGACAATAAGATCTCAGATATCGACGACAGACTCTACGGGTCGTTTATAGAGCACCTGGGAAGGGCCGTATATGAGGGCATCTATCAGCCCGGCCACCCTTCCGCCGACGAGGACGGCTTCCGTCAGGATGTGCTCGAACTCGTTAAGGAACTGAATGTACCTGTTGTCCGCTACCCGGGCGGCAACTACGTTTCCAACTTCTTCTGGGAAGACAGCGTAGGCCCCGAGGAACACCGCCGCACAAGGCTCGATCTTGCCTGGCGCACAACGGAGCCGAACGAGGTCGGCATAAGCGAGTTCTCCAGGTGGGCTAAGAAGGCCGGCACCTCCGTCATGATGGCAGTCAACCTCGGCACAAGGGGCACTTCCGACGCGCTTAACTTCCTCGAGTACTGCAACCTCGACACCGACAGCTACTACGCTTCACTGCGGCGCCAGCATGGCGATGAGCCCTTCGGCATCAAGCTGTGGTGCATGGGCAATGAGATGGACGGTCCCTGGCAGGTAGGCCAGAAAACAGCCTACGAGTACGGCAGGCTCGCCCGCGAGACCGCGAAGGCCATGAAGATGATGGACGACACCATCGAGTGTGTGGCCTGCGGAAGCGCGCACATCAACATGCCGACTTTCGGCACATGGGAAAGAGAAGTCCTCACCCAGGCTTACGACTATATCGACTACATCTCCTGCCACCAGTACTTCGAGAACAAGGCAGGAAACACGGAGGACTTCTTTGCTTCGGCAGACGACCTCGACAGATTCATAGACACGGTCACCTCCATCTGCGATGAAGTTAAGGCGCAGATGAAGTCCGACAAGACAGTCAACATATCATTCGACGAGTGGAACTGCTGGTACCACACGCTCGATCAGGACGACGAGCGCATGAAGAAGGAACCCTGGGGTATCGCCCCTCACCTTCTTGAGGACAACTACACCTTCGAGGACGCGATCGTAAACGGCCTCGCGCTTATCAAGTTTATTAAGCACTCAGACAGGGTTAAGATCGCTTGCCTTGCGCAGCTTGTGAATGTAATCGCGCCCATTATGACCGAGAAGGACGGCGGCGCCTGGAAGCAGACCATCTTCTACCCGTTCATGCACGCGTCCCTTTACGGCAGAGGCAGCGCGATAGCCTGCGATGTCACCACGGACACGCACAGCACGGCAAAGCACAAGGACGTCACCGATGTCGAAGCTGTATCCGTTTTAAGCAAGGACGGAAAGCAGCTTACTGTATTTGCGGTAAACAGGCTCACAGGCGAAGACGCGGCAGCCGAGATAAAGCTTGAAGGTTTCGAAGGCTTCATTTTTGACTCATGGCAGGCACTGGAAAGCGACGACATGCTCGTAACCAACAGTGCTGACGAAGAAAGAATTGCGCCTGCAAGCAAAACGGATTACGAATACAAAGACGGCATATTAAAAGCGACTCTTAAGGCCGCTTCCTGGAATGTGATCATCTTTAAGAAAGACTGATCAGACCTCCATATTCATATACTTATCGAGATACTCCCTGTAAAGAGCCTCATTCTCAGGATCTTTACGCTGCTTGAAGTCATGCATATATGTGTCACCGCTCTGATTGGTCTTAAATCGGTAAACGATGGCTGCGATATTCATGCTGTGATCTGCGATCCTTCCGCAACTGTAGAGAATGTCATTGAAAACAAAGCCGTGGTTAGGAGTACATACGCCGCTCGCAAGTCTCTCTACGTGATTAGCCTTAAATGAATCACACATCTCACTGATAACGATACGCAGAGGTCCGATCTTCTTGCAAAGCTCGTCATTCTCAGTCTGATAGCACTCAATGGTCATGGAGTAAACTTCCTTAACTGCCATGATGAGCTTTCTGACTTCCACATTCGCATCCGCAGAGAACTCGATCTTCTTACGCATGATCTCCTCAGATGAATTAGCCATGTAAGAAGCGTGGTCTGCAATACGCTCGAATTCACCGACGGACTGGAGCATCCTGGAGGATCTTCCCTTGTCCGCCTCAGAAAGGTGATGCGTGGTGGTGAGCTTCATAAGGAAGGAACCGATAAGGTCCTCGTAATGGTCGACCTTCTCCTCGTTGTTCTTGATAAACTCATAGTCCTCGTCGTTGTAACCGTTAAGGAGCATATCTGTTGCCCTGTCCAGACCGTACTGGGCCTTACGCACCATCTTGGCCATGGAGTTTCCGCACTCTGCAACGGCGATGGAAGGCGTCGTCATGAGACGTTCATCGAGCTTGAACTCCGACTCCTCGTCAGACTCCTTAACTACGATATGAGCGAGCTTAACAAGCTGGTTCCTGAACGGGAACAGCAGGATTGTATTACCGATATTAAAGATGGAGTGGAATGCTGCGATGCCTACGATGCCCGCAGTCTTATCAAGGAAAGCGAAGTCCAGGAAAGCATTCAGAGAATAGAATACGATCAGCCAGAACACAGTACCGATAAGCTTAACGGCTACGTGTATGGCAGTAACTCTCTTAGCGTCTCTGTTAACACCGATGGAAGACAGAACGGCAGTCGCACATGTACCGATGTTGGCACCCATGATGATCGGGATAGCCATACCGTATGTGATGCTTCCGGTAAGAGACAGGGACTGCAGGATACCGATGGAAGCTGCAGAGCTCTGAATGACACCCGTTACGAGCGCACCTGCAAGAACACCCAACAGAGGATTCTCGAATGCCGTTAATACCTTAACGAATGACTCCGAATCCTTAAGAGGAGCCATGGAGGAACTCATCATGGTCATTCCCTGCATGAGGATACCGAAACCCACGAGCATCATGCCGATATCCTTGCGCCTTTGCTTCTTTGATCCCATGATCATGATGACGCCGATGAGGGCAACGACGAGGGAGAAGCACTTGGGCTCAAGCAGCTTAAGGATCACATTACCTTCGCTGTTGATACCGGACAGTGAAAGGATCCATGCAGTGAGCGTCGTTCCGATATCAGAACCGAAGATAACGCTTACCGTGGAAGACAACTCCATGATACCGGAGTTAACGAAACCTACCAGCATGACGGTCATTGCCGAAGAAGACTGGATGGCGATCGTTATGAGAATACCTATAAGAAGTCCTTTATAAGGATTATCAGTAGCTTTCTTAAGAAGCTTCTCGAGCTTACCGCCTGCAGTCTTCTTCAAAGACTCGGAAAGCAGATGCATTCCGTAAAGGAAAAAGGCCAGGCCGCCGAATAATGTTATAAAAGAAAAAATATCCATAAAAACACCGTTACCCCAATTATAATGTCGAGGTAACGGTTTGTAAAACATTGATTTTATAATATATAGATTTATTTCTATATATTACTCATAACCCTTACGGATACTGTCTTCGTCCTCTTCGTGGCTTGATCTGCAGTCATCATGAGTAGTTGAATTGTACTCCTGTTGAGGGTACTCAGCGTACGGATATTCCGAATGAGGCATATCAGCCTTCGGGTATTCCGCAGTCAAGGGATCATCGTCCATCTTCTTCTTCGCCTTGCCCAGAGCCTTAAAGACCGAAGTAATGCTTATAACCACGATAAATGTCCAGATAAGTCCGAACACAAGCTGGAAACCCCTTGTGGGATCTCCGCCGCTCATCAGGCCTCTGGCACCGCTGATGATCAATGATAATCCGATTACTACGAACGGGATCATGAAGACGAGCATAAGAACCTTTATGATCTTCATAGAATCGGAGTTCATGACTGACGAATTCGAGAATGAAGTCGAAGCCGTTGTTCCGCCGTATCTTCCGACATACGCATTATCCGTTTCGGTTAAAGGCACCTCATCGATATCACAATGCTTGTCTCTGATATAGGACTTGATCATGAAGATAAGAGGTAATCCGAAGAACAGCACCACTATTATGATAGGGATCAGAAGTCTCGGATTAAAGCTCTTTGAAGTAAGTCTGTCTTCAGCAATATCAGTAAGCGAATTGAACACTCCCGTGAATACTCTGTCAGGAGACTTGCCGTCTTCGAGATTGTCATAAATGGTATCAACTACACTATTCTCAATCGATTCATTGATAATGGCATCCGTCTCATCGCCCATCATGATCTCGAACTCGAAATCAGGAACTCTAAGCTCACCGGATCTGAATGCATCGCCCTGGTTTTCAGGGATGGCATAAACTACAAGGTAGTGCTGCTCATCAGACCAGTTATCTACATAATAATGATAAGCAAAAGTCTCGAGGTCAGCGTAGCTTCCGTAGTAGTCCTCTGTATACATCGTATAAACAACCGGGCAGATACCCGTCATGTCGTTGAAGTCTTCGAGTGCATCCTCAAGATCATCTTCATTACCTAAAACATCGATGTTATCGATAACGCGTGATGAAGGACGGCGATATGCCTCGTCAAGTTTCTTGGGCATTTCGCTCCTTATGGCGAAAGTCATTATTCCGCCGAAGAACACTCCGAATAATAGGAATGTGATAATGCCGGAAAGACCCGTCTTCTGAGGACGGCCGTTGCTGTAGAAATACTCATCCGGTCTTCCGTCATTATAATGACGTCTGTATCTTCTTGCTCCGGGAAAATATGTATGTGACGTTCTGTGTGAGCTTCCGCCTCCGTGAGATCCGCCATGGGATCCTCCTCCGTGAGATCCGCCTCCGCCGCTGTGTGGCATAATCTGTCCCTCCTTATGATTTATTCCAAAGTCAATATATCACAAACGGAATGCCGCGTGAGCCATGCGCGGACCAACTTATACTTTTCTTATAATTCGCGCAGAGCCAGAAGCCACGCAGCCACATGAACGGACTGCTGGAAAGCGCCGTCCTTGATCATCTTCTCGATCTCATCCGGGGTATGCTTTACCGCATTGACGAATTCGGTGTCATCAAGATCCTGTCCGGATACCTTGCGGCAGTTTTTTGCCATATAAAGGAAAGCGTAATTATCAGAGATAGTCGCATTGGAAGGGACTGTAAGAAGATGCGTCCACTCGTCAGAAGCGTAACCCGTCTCCTCGCGCAGTTCGCGCCTGGCGGCCTCCAGTGCATCCTCGGCATTAAGATCTTTGTCGCCGCCGTACTCCTTGCCGTCAGATCTCTCTATCCCTCCCGCGGGGAACTCAGTAGTAACTTCACGTATACCGTGCCTGTACTGCCTTACGCAGATCAGGTTTCCGTCCTCATCAAAAGGAACTACGACAATATAATCACGGCGTGAGTAGCTGTAATAAGGTTCGAACTCCGAACCGTCAGGGAAACGGAATCTGCTTATCCTGAAGTCTATCCATTCATTCTGAATAAGATGCTCTACGCTCACTTCTTCCCATGCAAGCGGGTCTTTCTCTCTCATCTCATACCTCCGAGAAATCGGCATCCATGTTCGACTCTATGTCATACTCAGGGAACACTGCCTTCACCGCTGCCACAGCTTCATTACATACCGTGCGCCTTGAAGGAGCATCGAAGCTTACCACCACATCGAAGCGCATCTGCTTCTCGGACTTGTTTATGTAGAAGCCGTGCACTCCCCTTACATACTCGCGTCCCGAGAGCGTGTCGATGATCTTCTGCTTCATCGCCATCACTTCTTCATCATGCGAGTTAATGGAGTACACGCTAACAGCCGTGAGCATAACGCGGTGCTCGCTGAAGACTGCAGCTTGTATCTTACGTGTAAGAGTATCGAGCTCGTCCGCCGTCATGGTGTCAGGCACCTCGACATGAACGGAGCCCTGCCATGTATCGGGGCCGTAATTGTGAAGGATCAGATCGTACGCGCCATGCACCTCGGGGAAAGCCTTGATGGTGGCCTTGATGTCCTGTGTAAACTGCGGGTCATTGGGTTCGCCCAGGATGCGGGAGACGGTCTCCTTAAGCATCTCCACACCTGACTTGATGATAACGAGTGAGATGAGTGCACCGAGCCACGCTTCAAGCGAGACGCCGAAGAGCATAAAGATTCCGGCGGCCACGAGTGTCGAAGCCGAGATGATGGAGTCGAGTGTGGCATCCTCGCCTGAGTTGATGAGGGAGTCGGAATTGGTCTTAACGCCGACAGACTTAACGTACCTTCCGAGTACGATCTTAACCACAACTGCAACAGCCACGATGATGAGCGCCACCGGGCTGTACTCGGGGAGCTCGGGCTCGATTATCTTCTTAACGGACTCGATGAATGAAGTGACGCCTGCGTAGAGCACGATGCCGGAGATCAGCATGGCACTCAAGTATTCGATACGGCCGTAGCCGAACGGATGCTTCTTGTCGGGGTCCTTGCCCGCAAGCTTGGTTCCTATGATGGTTATAAGGGAGCTTCCGGCGTCGGAGATGTTGTTTACCGCATCGAGTATGATCGCGATGGAGTGAGTCATCAGACCTACAACTGCCTTAAATGCCGCCAGGAAAACGTTGGCGATGATTCCTATAATTCCGGTCCTGACAATTATCTTTTCACGATTCATTCTTCTTTTTCCGAGTAATACCTTTCAAGTCTCGGGCGGGCGTTCTCGTAGGCCGTCTTCAGCTGAGGATCGAACTGAGTACCCATCCCTTCAAGAATTATATTATTTGCTTTTTCAAAGTCAAAAGCCTCTTTATATACGCGCTTGCTTACGAGGGCATCATAAACATCCGCGATCGCCATTATCCTGGCCTCCAGGGGGATCTGCTCACCCTTAAGCTTATCGGGATAACCGGAACCGTCGAAACGCTCGTGATGATAATGAGCCACGTTCTCCGCAATGACCTTAAACTGCTCGTCATCGGTATTAAGGAGGATCTCATGTATTACCCTGGCACCCTCTGCAGAGTGCTTCTTCATCTCCTCATATTCGGCATCGGTGAAGCGGCCGGGCTTTCTTAATACTGCATCATCGACCGCGATCTTACCTAAGTCATGCATAGGCGCGGCCTTGATCACGTTCTTACAGAACATGGGCGAGAGATCAAGCTTACCTTCCTTGTTAATCTCATCGACAAGGATACGCACGCCTTCGCTCGTTCTCTTGATGTGACCGCCCGTGGAATTGTCACGGCTTTCAACCATCATTGCAAGACTCATGATCAGGTTATCGTGCATGCTAACGATGTGCTGAGTCTTCTTCTCCACTTCAAGCCTTAAGTCTTCATTGAAGTTGTCGAGAAGCTGGATGTACTTACGGTTCTCGGTATCATCATTGAATGTGATGATGTAGCCTCTTTTACGTATACCGTCATATAGATAATTAACATTAACCGCATAGTACCTGTCGTTATCGTGATTATCCTCATCATGCACAGTCAGGATACCGGTGTTATCAGACGGATCCTGCTTAAAGGCCTCTAAAAAGTGTCTTATCTTTCTTTCTGACGGCTTATAGCCGAACGGATCGTCTACAGCAACATCATTTAGCTCAGGAACGATCTTTCTTGCCACAGCATTGCTTCCCAGGTAGCGGTTCTTGAAGTCAAAAGAGATATAACCGATCTCCTCTTCCTGCACCATAGAATCGATAACCGTGTCTCCTACATCATAGAGATTAACTCTGTAAGCGATGAGAAGATACATGACCTGTGCCATGCAGTAGCCGACGGGCATGAATTCAATCTGCGTCCCGTAGATATTTCTCAGGAGTGTATACCCCAATACACAGATCACATCGGGAATGACAAGCAGAAGCAGGATCTGCCTCGGAACATCTTTCTTCTTAAACCATGAATACAGCAGCGCTATGATACCGACCAGGAAGAATGCCGCTACCACGATGAAGAATACAGTATGCATGAAGCCGTACTCTCTGATTATGACGACACGGCCGTCCTTAAGAGTCATGGACACATTCGAATAGAAAAAGTCGTTGCTGCCTATGGTCAAAACAGACGCATATAAAAAGGTACAGACGGCATACAGAGCCGTCCGCACCCACCTTGGAACATTTATCTTACAAAGATTGAATATGCTCATCAGTACGAACAGCTGCAGGAAGCTGCCGCCGATGTAGATGATCTGCTGAGCCCTTATCGCTCCGTCGAGAGTGACAGCGACGGAGGAAAGGTAATAGCCGAGGCAGGCCACCGGCACCACTGTGAAGATCATCGTGAAGTTCACATCAAAGTGCTTATGCCAGATGTATACATATACGCCTGCAAGAAGCAAAGACAGTATGAGTGTTGCTTCGTAAAATACCTCTAACAAGGTAACCCGTCTCCGTTAACTAATGCTTATGCTACCTCGATATCGACATCACCTGTAGTAACACTTACACGGCACACACCGCCCTCACCGGAACGGGGATAGTCAGTGTCACCCAGCTGCGCATCAACATCAAACTCCTTATCCGAGAGCAAAGTCATATCGATATCGCCTGTAGTGCAGTCAACATAGATATTAGCTGCGTCACACATATCGAAATTAACATCGCCTGTTGTGAGTTCAACAGTCATATCTCCCGATACGACTACATTGATAAAGTCAATGTCTCCCGTAACTCCATTATAAACCAGCGTACCGCATTCAACATCATTAAGATCAATATCACCTGTAGTAATGTTCAGCTCAAGGGCATCTGTGCAATTGACTGAGTTGATGCTGATATCACCTGTTGTGGCATCGAGTCTTAAGTTTGTAAAAGTGAATGCCTCATCGATATAAAGGTCACCGGTGGTGGCATTAACATAAAGATCCTCATAAGCATTCTCAGGAAGATATACGGTGATCTTGGGAGATGTGGTGTTAAACATAAAGTTCAGACCTACATTAGCAGTGCCCTCATCCTTTGATGTAATGAAGAGCGTATCACCGTCAACGTATGCATCATGCACGATTTCCTCAAAGTCGACACACTCGACATGGCACTTGTCATCAGAAGATGTCTTGATCAGAATATCGTTTGTTATAACCTCGATGTTGATATTGCTAAACTGCTCATCAACATCAAACTCTGTCGTTACGTAATTATTGGCATCGCTGTTTGTTCCCCTCTTGGCAAGAGCAGCAATCGCGACTCCGCTGATGATCAATCCGACAACCAGTACTACCGCAGCACCGATCGCTACCTTAGCTATCTTACTCATTATTAATTCTCCTTACCTATAAACCATGACTTGATTCCGAGAAGCATCTTTCTTGTTACGAAGACAACTCCCTTTACTACATAACCGCATCCGAAGAACATAAGCACTGACAACGCACCGCATACGAGGAATGAACCGAACGATGCGAAACCGACCAGAGGCTCTCCTCCGATGAATGCTACAAAGGCACTTGCCACAGAAGCGATACTTGCCACTGCGAGTGACAGGTCAACCGCATAAAGCGAGATTACGACGACCCACAGTGTCAGATACAGTGAAAAGATTACTGATACTATCGATATAAGGATCGGGAACCATACGGGGAATCCCAAGATGAGAAGTACGATGGCCCATACAGGCATCTTCTTCTGGGGCTTTACCTTAGCCTTAACAATCTTGCTTAACGGGATCTCCGATACGATAGTCTCAACTACCTTATCTACCGGTCCGATCTGTTCTACCGCTTCCTCTTCAGTCATGCCGTCTTCTACACGGTCGTCTATCATCTCGGTATAGAAAGAAACTCTTTCCTCTATATCGCTCTGCGGCAAACCGTTAAGCTTCGTTCTAAGCTCGTTTAAGAATTCTGCCTTATTCATTAGAACCGTCCTCCCTGGTTATGAAGCGGTAGATCGCTTCGATATCCTTCCAGTCTTCCTTGAATTCATCAATGCGCTCGATACCAAGCTGCGTGATGTGGTAATACTTCCTAAGTCTGCCCTGGTGCTCGACCATGCGGACGGTCAACATCTGTCCCGCCTCAAGGCGCTTAAGGATCGTATAAAGAGTGGATTCAGACAGATCAAGATAAGGCTTCATGTCCTTGATGATCTGGTATCCGTAGGAATCTTCATTTTTAATGGCGGCCAATACGCATACATCGAGAAGACCGCGCTTTAACTGAATATCCATCATATACCTCCTCTCACAAAATACTCCTTGTTATGTGATACATCATAACGCGAGGTATATCGTGTGTCAAGGTATTATTTGAATTTTTTCTTATAAAGTTTTCCTATCGAAGCCAGGGTCGGAATATTCATGGGACATACATCCATACAGGAAAGGGACTTGGAGCAAGCATTGCCGAAGTGATCCCTGTATTCCTTAAGGATCTGTGCCTCCTTACCCTTGTTCCTTACAGACACAAGATAACAGTCATTGGCAAATTCCGCGCCGAAAAAGGTCTTGCCGGTAGTATAGTTAGGACACACTTCAAGGCACAGTCCGCACTTAAGGCACTTGGCCGCGAGGTACTGATGCTCGTGGTCCTCCGCGAGGTCCGGATCATATTTTTCTATGTAGATATTAGTCTTCTTAAGATTCTCCTGGATGGAAGATCGGTCCGTCAAAAGGTCATGGATAACCGGGAATTTTGTAAGCGGCCTTATGGTGATCACGTCGCCTTTAAGATCTTTCACAAAGGTCTCGCACGCAAGCGCCGGCACACCGTTTATGACCATGGCGCACGCACCGCACATACCCTGAAGGCACGCGCACTCCCAGCCGATCCTCGTGGTCTTCTTCCCGTCAGCCGTAACGATGTCATCGCGGAAATTGATCTCATCTATCACACTCGCAATGGAGCTTTCGGCGGGGCCGTCGTAGATGAACTCCTCCCAGTAGGGCTCGGCACCGGGGTGCGTCTGACGCAGTATCTTAACTTTCATATTCACCCTCCGTATCAAGCCATGTCCTGTAGCGGCCGCCGTCATAAGAGATAAGCGTCGCATGCGCGAAACTTTCATCAGTATCAGGGCAGTCACTTCTGTAATGCGCACCGCGGCTTTCCTCACGGTTCAGGGCGCATGTGAGAACTCCCCTCGCCAGCGTAAGTATTCCGGGCAGGCTGTAGTTAAAGTATGCAAGCACGCTGCTGTCGTAACGGATGCGGTCAGCGACAGATAGATAGTAATCTATCTGTTGCAGGCCATTGCGAAGCGAGGCCTCATCGCGGACGATACCCAGGTCCTCCTGCATGGTATGCGCGAGCATATTAAGTATGTTCGCGTAGGCAAAGGTGCTCTGTGCTTCCTTAACGGCAGCAAGCTTCTCCTGCTGCTTAGTAATAAATTCATCGAAAGAAGGATGCGCGCCGCCTGCCTCAAGCTTATCTATTGCCTGCGCTGCCACACGCCCTCCGTGCACCGCTGCAAGAAGCGAGTTGCCTCCGAGCCTGTTCGCTCCGTGGTAGATAGAAGCGCACTCGCCCACGGCGTATAGATTGCTCACGCTCGTGCTGTGGTCGTTATGCACCGCAATGCCTCCCATAAAGAAATGCACTGACGGTGCTACGGGAATCGGCTCGCGGGTTATGTCGATGCCCCTGTACTTACGGCACAGGTCACGCACCTCAGGCAGCCTCTCGTTTATAACCGCCGCATCAAGGAAAGATATATCAAGGTAAACGTCTTTGTGTGTGGCATAGATCTCACGCGAGACCACGTCACGTGTCTGCAGGTTGCCGCCCGGGCCGTACTTATCCTCCATGAAGTAAACACGCTTTCCGTTTTCTTCATAGAAGAGTCTGCCGCCTTCACCGCGCACCGCCTCCGAAATCAGCATGCGCTTCTGGGAAGTCTCCAGCGTAGTCGGGTGGTACTGAATGAACTCGAGGTTCTTAAGCACCACGCCCTGCTCGAAAAGCCTGCCTGCAGCATAGCCGTCGCACTGGGTGGAACCCGTGGTCTTGCCGAAGATGGTATTCTGTCCGCCGGTCGCCATCACGACCGCATCGGCATAAACTGCATCGAGGTTTCCGGTGGTCTCACGGAAAAGGAGCGCACCGTAACACACGCCGTCTTTTATAAGAGCCGAGTGGAAGCATGTGCCGAGCTGACGCTCAACCTGCCCCGCCGCCTCAAGCCTTCGCACTTCCATATTAAGTGCAGTTACGATCTGCTTGCCCGTGGAGGCGCCGCAGTAGTAAGTCCTCTTACGGGACTGCCCTCCGAACGCGCGGTACTTGGGCTTACCGTCAGCGTCGATGCTGAACACCGTGCCTATGCCCTCAAGGTACTTAACTATCGGGCCTGCATCTGTGCACAGTCCTTCCACGGCTTTCTTGCCCGCAATGTAAGCGCCGCCCTTAAGCGTGTCTTCGATATGTATCTCGATGCTGTCATCCTCTTGGTTTTCGGAAAGGACAGCATTGATGCCGCCCGCCGCCATAACGGACTGTGAGCGCTCCGAAGGAAACGGCGACACGAGAGTTACATGCATCCCCTTCTGTGCGCAATGAATCGCGCATGACATTCCGGATATTCCGCTTCCTATTACAAGAACGTTTTTCATGCTGCACCTGCCATACTTATAAGCTGCAGATCAAACCTCGTTACCACGAAAGCCGCGGTGACGAAAAGGATGATGCACACCGCAAGGACCGCGCGCTTTATTACCGTGTGAGTCTTAACTGAAGTTATCAGGCCGAGAGTGATCATGGCGCGCGGAACCGAAAGGGCAACGTGCGTAAGAAGTATGCCGAAGAACAGGATCTGCACTGTAATAAGAAGGTAGAACATCCACATTCTTCCCGCCTGAAGATTACTTAAAAACAAACTGAAAGTCCTAACGTGAACGAACACGATCGGGATTATAAGAAAGCCCGAGATACGCTGTATTAAAGTCGCTGCATTTTGCCTGGGGTAGCAGCCATAGCGCGTTCCGTCACCGAGCCTGGTTATGGCATAGACGCCGAGAGCCGCATGAATTATGGTGAGGGTCATGAGAGGCGCCGTGATCATGTGCGTGATGAACTCATTGAAATAAAACATGAGATAAGTGAGCACAGTATAGGTAATGTGCACCAGCACGAACGCCGTAGTTATAAGCGCGAGTCCCGCATTTATCTTCTTAAGTCTCATACATATAGGATACCTTAACAGAAGGCATTTCAGAAGATTAAAGATTCAGTTCGTAGAGACTGAACTCCGGGATCTCTTCCACACCGCGGCCGAGGTCCACTGTGCCCACGTAAGTAAACCCGTTCTTCTCATAAAGCTTACTTGCGGGAGTATTAGTCGGAACGAGGTCCAGCCTGACGGCGCGGTATCCGTCTTCCTTTGCCTTGTTTATGCAGAAGCTCACGACCTTTGAGCCTGTGCCTTTCCCGTGAAACGCGGGCTCCACCGCAAGCGCATGTATCACCAGATATGACCCGAAAGGAAGCTCGGCGCTCCAAGGGGCCTTTTCGTAATCGCCCTGAGGGTCTTCATTAAGAACGAAGGCTCCGATTATCTTCCCGTCTTCCAAGCACAGATACTGCGAGCCTTCCGCGGTCATCTGCCGCACGTAGTCCTCGTTGGGATAGATCTTATACTGCCACTTCGGATAGTTTATGTGCGCATCCAGGTATTCCACGATGCGGTCGTAGAACTCACCTGCTGCGGCTATATTTTCTTCAGTACACTTACGGATCTGCATGCTTACCTTAACTGCGCGGTACCTTTAAAGACTTAAGATACGCTTTCTGCTCATCCGTGATCCTGTAGCTTTCCACGCTCTTCTGGATGGCCTTGTTGTGCGTCCAGGGTGCAAGTCTTTTCTGCTCGATAAACGGGATAATGCTTTCATACTGCTTGGCAAGAGCTGTGGCAAAGTACCACGCGATCATCATGTTTACGTAGTACTCATCGGACCTTATGCGCGCCGCCATCTCGGGATACTTAAGGTCGAAGTCGTCATCAAGGAAGTGCTCCATCAGCATACCCACGCCGAATCTCACGGTATAAGTCTTATCGGACTTTATCCACACTTTGATGTGCTTAAGAAGCTCGTCCTTATGCTTCTTAAAAATCTTCGGCGACATCTGATCGCAGGTAGCCCAGTTATCAACAAAGGGAAGGAACTTCTCAAGCTCATCCATGCACTCGTCAAAGTCCTTCATTCCGGAAAGAATGAAAGCATGAAGCTGGTTCTCTTCGAAGTACTTATGGGGAAGTTCATTAAGGAAAGATTTGTAATCCCCGGACTTTAACATCTCCTTGGCAAGTGCGCGAAGTGCCGGCGTTCTGACCCCGATGATAGAATCCGGATCCACTGTGGGTATTATCTTCTTCTGCATATCCCGGTAACCGGTATCCTGCAGTTCCATTAGTCTTTCTGTGTACATAGGCTCCTCACATATCCGGCTCATAAACGGATACCTTAACGGTATCATTATCCTTAAGTTCCGGTGCCGCTTTAGTTCCCTTTAAATATGAATCAAAAAACTCCAAATGACAACGGCATATATTCTCATGGAAAACATCAGGATCAAGCGCACCCACCAGGAACTTAAGCGGAATCATGTGCTTGGTATCCGCAAAACCTATATGCTTCATATCCTTGAAAAACACTTTATAAACCGGCTTTGTGTGGCGCAGATAAACCCTTGTTGCCACATTCTCATTATCCTTGCAGCTTATCTGCATAAACGGTCTGGTCTGTATGTCCTTCGTATAGTCACCGAACAGACCTCCGTCTAAGTTTATTCCGCATACAAACTCAGGGTTTCTCGCGCAAAGAGCATAAGCCGTATTACCTCCCATGGAGTGACCGGAAACTCCCACACCCTTGCTGAAATCAATAAGGTCAGCAAGATTATTCTTTGCATATTCCAAAGCGACCTCATTATCCCTGATCCACTCGGGAAGCCTGCTCATAAGAAATCTGCAGTACTTATTTTGAGCTTCATCAAACATGCGCGCCAGTTCTTCATCAGTACCCTTGGCCTTCGTAAGCTTAAGCATGGCCATCACGCCTCCGAGCATCGGCTCATACTGCCGCTTCTGAATAGTCTTGTCGAAGAATACGCAGCTGCCGTCATCGAATTCCGTACATATGCCTTCACCCGAATGCGCTACGGAGATGACAACATATCCGTGCGAAGCAAGTTCAATACACAGGAATGAATTTCCCTCCCTGTAGGAAGGCATGCCGTGATTAAACATGATAAGCGGGAACTTAATTCCGGAGATCCGGGGCGCATCCTGACAGCACTCCATATGATTTATCTCGGGATTCTTCTTAAAGTCGGGAGCGGCCTTAAACACCTTCTTAAATCCCTTAACCATGTTTTCAGACATTGCCTGCGCCTTCGGAAGATCCTTCACACTCTCCTTATCGGCAGGATAGAAGACTCTTGCCGTAACGCTTCTCATACCGCCTATGGCCAGTTCTTCTTTTCTGTCATCTTTAACAGTGTATGTAAACGTTCCTACCGCATACTCACCTGTGGGCTTAGGCATATTAATTTCCTTCATGATTCTATCTGTCCTCCAAATAACAGGATTATCGTCTTCGCCAGTACGTTAAACATCTCTTTCGGTTTACAGTCCACATTTACCATCCCGTTCCCGTAACAGGCCGACAGGATACAGTTCATCTCTATACCGGTATATGCCGCTGAAATATACTTAAGCAGATTTTCCGGTTTATCCGCTGGTTTAAGCTTATTCTCCTGCGCAGCCCGGGCAAGCTTAGGCATCATGATGGAAGCCATGTATTCAAAGTTGCCTCTGCCCTTCGTCCCCGCAATGATGGCTTTGGCTCTTTCAGGCTCGTTGATGGCAAGCACCGTGAGATCAAAGTTGATCTTCTGAATATCCAGAAGGTGCTCTTCCATGATCTGTGCCAGGATGTCGCAGATCATATAAGCAGTTTCTTCGAAGGACATTTCCGGATCTAACGCTTCCAGGGAATCGACGAAGTTATAGTCCGCCCTCATCCCGGTGATCATGTCACTTAAGATCTCATCCAGATTCTTATAGAACCTGTATATTCCTCCCTGTGACAGCCCTGTCTCCTCAATGACATCCATCATGGTGACCATCCCGACCGGCTTTCTCAGGCACACATTATAAGTGGATTCGACTATGAATCTCTTCTTGTTTTCAAAGTATTCCTCACTGACTTTCGGCATATAAAAAGACTCTCACGATAAAAATGAATGTAGTTTCATTTTAATTTCATGAGTCAGTTATGTCAAGCATCTTTCTTAGGTCATTGGGTATTGCTCAAGAGGCACACAGTCTCCACATGCTCGGTAAAGCAGAACATATCCACAGGGCATGCCTTCACGGCGCTGTACCCTTCCTCTGCGAAAAGCTTCAGATCCCTTGCGAGAGTCTCGGGGTTACATGACACATATACTATCCTGGAAGGCTTAAGCTTACCGCAGGCGCTTATAAACTCAGGCGTCGTTCCCTCACGAGGAGGATCAAGCAGTACTACATCGAACTGCTCTTTACCTGCCGCTGCCGTCTTCTCCATATACTCTGTGGCGTCTGCGTTTATTACTTTCACATTAGACGCGTTATTCTTACGGATGTTATGACCTGCATCAGATACTGCCTTGGAATTAAGTTCGACTCCTACGACCGACCCTGCATCATCCGACATACATATACCGATCGTACCCGTACCGCAGTAAGCATCCAGCACGCGGTCGGACTTGCTTAAGCCTGCATACTCGATTGCCTTGGCGTAAAGCTTCTGCGCCTGCTCACGGTTTATCTGATAGAAAGACTCCGCACTGATCGAGAACTTCTTTCCCAGGAGCGTATCGGTGATATATCCGGGGCCATAGCAGACCTCAGACTTGTCACCTAAGATCATGGAATCGGTGCGCCTGTTTATATTGATGACGATCGATGTGATCTCCGGGTGCTTGCCGACTAAAGTCTTAACAAAATTCTTCTTGCCCGGGAACATGTGATCCGTGACGACAACTACGACCAGCATCTGTCCCGTGCCGTCCGCAGTACGTACAAGAATACGGCGCAGGAATCCCTGCCCCGTCTTCTCGTTGTAGATACTCATGTGGTACTTGGCGGCGATCTTTACGATGTCGTTAATGACCTTAACTGCCGACTCGTTCTCGAGTTCATTTCCGCCGCCGTCTATAATCTTATGTGTGCCTGGCTCGTATGTACCGGCTATGATACGTCCCCGGTCCATGCCAAGAGCCGCGTGAACCTTATTACGGTAGTGATAAGGATTGTCCGCCCCGATAATGGGCTCGACAACAGGAACGAGTCCTGACAAAAGATGCCCGACTCTCTCCTGCTTAAGACTTAATTCTTTCTCATAATCCTGCATTCTTAACTACTGCACGAAGCAGAACGGAAGTCGTAACTGAGCCTACTCCTCGCGGTACGGGAGTGATCGCATCTACGATCTCAGATACGGAAGCGAAGTCTACGTCACCACACAGCTTGCCTTCCTCATCAACATTCATTCCAACGTCGATAACAGTCTGGCCTGCGCGGAAGTAATCAGCGTTAAGCATCTTGGCCACGCCTGCGCATGCAACTACGATATCAGCCCACTGGCACTCGGCCTTGAGGTCCTCTGTCTTTGTGTGACATACCTTAACGGTAGCATTCTCCTTAAGAAGGAGCATGGCAACGGGCTTACCGATTACGAGGGAACGGCCTACTACAGTTACCTTCTTGCCCTTCATTTCGATGCCGTGGAACTTAAGCATCTCGATTACAGCCTGAGCCGTGCAGGGTGCGTGGCCTTCTCCTGCGTCTGAGAAGATATCAGCCATGTTGGCCTTGCCCATGCCGTCCACGTCCTTAACGGCACTTATCGTGTTAAGAACGTTCTTATCCGTCAGCGTCTTAGGCAGGGGTCTGAACATGAGGATGCCGTCAATAGCGGAATCTGCATCAGCGGAAGCTACGGCTGCATCGAGCATCTCCTGTGTAACGTCCTCGGGCAGCTCGATCTTCTTTACCGCGCACTCGGCTGACTCGAATCTCTTTGTGAGACCGCGCTCGTACGCAAGGTCATCTTCCCTGGCGCCTACTCTTATCACCGCAAGTGTAGGCACCTTGCCCTTAGCCTTAAGAGCTGCCACCTCGGGTGCAAGTGACTCGACAATAGAATCTGCTACGGGTTTTCCAAGTAATTCCTTCATGCTCCGAGCCCTCCCTTAACTTCTTCGTAAGCGGCCTTAGATGCGGCGCAAACTTCATCCACGAGCGCGATCGTCTCTGCGTTAAGCTTAGCCGCGCACTCACGGTCCTTCATGAGCTTGGTGTTGATGTAAACGTTCATGGCAGCGCCCTTGGCACAGGCCTCGCATGCGGAAGCAGCTACGCCGACATCGCTTATCGCGAGGCGGGAACCCTTAACTACAAGTTCCTTTATAAGAGCGGAAACCTCTGCAGAGCACTTCACGATCTCAAGGGGTGCCATGGCAGCCTCATAGAGTGCCTTCTCTAAGATTTCGTCCCTGCCGGGCTCTTCCTTGGGAATGGAATAAGCCTTGGCGAGGGGCTCGAAAGCCTCCGCGTCCTTCTCGATGAGCGAGAGCATCTTCTCGTTAAGCTCAACTGCCTGCGCAATGATGCGCTCTATGTCCTGCTGGTACTCGGCATACTTCTTCTTGCCTGAGGTAAGGTTACCTACCATGGAGCAAAGGGAAGCGGAAACTGCTCCCATAAGTGCAGAAGCACCGCCCCCTCCCGGGACCGGTGCTCCTGATGATAATTCTTTAGTAAAGTTGTTAAGGTCTAACTCTCTCATGTGATCCTCTTGTATTTAAGATAATTGCTTACCTATTATACATCAGATCACCCGTGAGATTACCTCCAGATATCCGAAGGATCTGAACCGTAGTCACCGCTGATAAGTGTAGGCTGATTGATGCCGGGCATATCGAACGGAACTGTTGCGCTCTCGGAGTAGATTCTGATCTGTGAAGTGCCTGCGCAGTGATCCCAGATCCATCTTGCATCATAAGCATTGATAACAACATCGCCGTTTGTGCAAGCTGTTCCGAGGCCTCTGTAAGCGGATACGGACATTGTATCGTGGTTACCCATTACGTAGTACCAGGATGTGTGGATAAGTGTGTTTCCGTTGATTACAGAGATGTACTGGTTGTATCTTGTCTGACCGTTTACTGTCTGTGAACCCCAGCTTGCGCCTCTGGAGAGGTTGAATGTTCCCTGAGGTGTCTCGGAGCCTGCAGCACCTGTTGCACAAGCGATGGCTCTTACGGGGATATTGTACTGTCCGCCGGGTGTATCCTGAGCGTATACAATGATCATGTGTGTCTGAAGGTTCAGTGACAGGAAGTAAGAAGACTGATCGCCGATGATGGAGCTTACGTCCTGAACGAGTCTGTAGTTGTTGTCGAAGTAATACTTGAGACCGTCGATGAACTTCCAGCCCTGAACAGCTCTGCCGTTGTTGTTAGGATCGAAGTAATATCTGTAGCCTTCATATCTCTGCCAGCCTGTAAGTCTGATACCCTGGTCGTTGTAGAAATAAACGCCGTCAGACTCAGGTGAGAGTCTGCCTGTGTTGCCTGTTGAAGTTGTAGGTGTTGATGTTGAAGCAGGTGCATTAGCAACAGCAGCCTGAGTTCCTGCATCTACAGGAAGGGAACCAACTGAAATGTTGTATGCAGCGCAGATCTGAGCATATTCCTGAGAACCTACAAAACCTGCAAGGATGCTTACTCTTGAAGATCCGTTTGCAAGGTGGTTCAGCCAGTACTGAAGACCTGTGGGGTCGCAGTCACGGCCGAGGATTACATTGTACAAAGTCTTTACATACTGCTCGTTGGAAGTATGGAATCCTCTGTACTCAGCACTCTCGAAGAAACCGTAAGCACATGTAGCACCTGTTGTCTCACCGCTTAAGATTCTGGACTTCCAGTAGTTGAAGCCTGCCTCTTCGCT
The DNA here is from genome assembly GCA_017451265.1 of Clostridiales bacterium. Taxonomy (GTDB): domain Bacteria; phylum Bacillota; class Clostridia; order Saccharofermentanales; family Saccharofermentanaceae; genus Saccharofermentans. Next base: position 336,711 of record JAFSPU010000012.1, on the reverse strand, counting down.
TCTTCTGCCGAGTACCATGGTATACATTCTTTCAACAAACTGTCCGACGTACTCATCGCGGGTCATAGCATTAACCGGCTGTCCCTTTGAGAATACGCAGAAGATCGTTGACATCAAAAGAATTGTTGCCAGAAATCTGAGTAATTTCGTTTTCCGCATTTTTCTCTCTCCTTTTTCGCATTTACATCGATACAAATCGATGCATATTGTGCCTAGCGTTAAAACTATTTTAACAATGTTACGCGGAGAGACTATTTCTCTAATATGTGATTAATATTTCTGTTTTGTTACAGGGCGGAAACCATCAAACATCCGTCGGATCGTGACCGTAATCGCCTCTGAGCTGGATAGCAGGCGCAGGAGCGGGTCTGTCAAAGGGTGCGGGCTCGTTAGATGTAAACAGATATACGCTTGAAGTGCCGGCGCAGTTCTCGTAGATCCAGCGTGCATCGGCTACGCAAAGTCTGATACAGCCGTGCGAAGCGGGCTGACCCAGGCGGTTATACTGGCTTACCGAAAGTGAATCGGGATTGCCGTTCTCATGATACCAGCAGGAATGAAACAGGTAGTTACCGGAGATCTGGCAGGTATACTGTCCGTATACCCATGCACCGTCGTTACCGAGAACGCCCCATCTGCTTCCTCTTCTGATGGGATATGTGCCTTCAATGTTATCGTAACCGGCTCTGGCTGATGAACATACCATAGCTCTTACGGGAATGTTGTAAGGGCCGCCGGGAGTTTCCTGTGCATAGATCATGACAGTCTCTGTGGCGTGGTTTACCGTTACATAATAAGAGGACTGTCTTCCGATAATGGAATCGACATTCTGCACCAGTCTGTGCTGATTGTCGAAATAGTACTTAAGGCCGCCGATATATGTCCAGCCTGTAGCTGCACGGCCGCCGTTATTGGGATCGAAGTAATAGCGGTTGCCGTTTACTCTCTGCCAGCCTGTAAGGCGTGTGCCCGATGTGGTATTGAAGTAAAGGCTTCCGTCCTCACCTGTCTCGAAGGTACCCGGAGTTCCGATCTGAACCTGATTAGGATCCATTGGGATCTCTCCTCGTGTAATACCATATGAATTACAGATGGAATTATATTCGTTGGAATTAACAAGGCCAGCGAGAACATAAAGTCTCGGAGTACCTCCGGCAAGATAGCTTAACCATGTGGTAAGGCCTTCGGGATCTGTAGATCTTCCGAGGATTACAGAATACAAAGTTCTTATATACTGCTCATCAGACTTGTTCTTGGCCTTATATTCATCACTTTCAAAGAAGCCGATCGCACAGTCGGCACCTGTGATCTGACCGTTCAGAAGACCTGATGTCCAGTAATTTCTTCCGTATGCATCACTGGTCCTTCCCAAGACCATGGTATACATACGCTCAACGAACTGAGCCGCATATTCTTCCCTGGTCGTAGCACTGACCGGGATGTTAATAACAGATACGAGAATCGCAGCCGTCAGTAAACCTACTGCTGTCTTTTTGATAGCTTCCAAGAACTTCATATACTTACCATCCCGGCATAAAAATAAGGCCGCACCTTATAACGATGCGACCTTATTATACTTCAAGTATTATTTCGTACTGATAACAGCTGTATTACTCTTCGCCTCTAGCCTCAGCAGCTCTTGCTTCTGCCTCTGCAGCGAGTGCATCTGCCTCAGCATTCTCAAGCTCAACCTGCTCGAGATATGTGTTGCGGAACATAGCTGCATTCTCAGAGGAAGGATCGTAATCCTCACCGGTAAGAACCTTGCTGTTCTCCTTGATAACGGGAACTGCAGTAATATCTCTGTACTTAGGCACACCAGTACCTGCAGGGATGATGGAACCGATGATTACGTTCTCCTTCAAGCCGATGAGCGGGTCGATCTTACCCTTAACTGCAGCGTCTGTGAGAACTCTTGCTGTCTCCTGGAAGGAAGCTGCAGAGAGGAAGGAGTCTGTAGCGAGGGAAGCCTTTGTGATACCGAGGAGCTGTCTTCTGCCCTCAGCCTTTCTCAGGCCAGCCTGCTCTGCCTTCTCGTTCTCAGCTGCGAAGTCGAGCATATCAACTGTAGTACCTGTCATGAAAGGTGTGTCACCCGGATCGTCGATACGTACTCTTCTCATCATCTGTCTTGTGATGATCTCGATGTGCTTATCGTTGATGGAAACACCACCGCTCTTATATGACTTAACTACTTCGCTTACGATGTACTTCTGAACACCACGCTCATCCTTGATCCTCATGATGTCTGCAGGGTTAACAGCACCGTCTGTAAGCATATCGCCTGCCTCTACCTCATCGCCGTCAGCAACCTTAAGTGTTGCGGATGTAGGAACTGTGTAGTGGCACTCTGCGAGCGGGATACCGTCCTTATCTACAGCACCTGTAGCAGGTGTGATGACGATCTCACGCTTAGCGGACTCGTTTGTAATGAGCTTAACGACACCGTCGATCTCGGAGATGATAGCTTCACCCTTAGGCTTTCTTGCCTCGAAGAGCTCCTCGACACGAGGGAGACCCTGAGTGATATCCTCACCGGAGTTAGCGATACCACCGGAGTGGAACGTTCTCATCGTGAGCTGTGTACCAGGCTCACCGATGGACTGAGCAGCCATGATACCGACTGCTTCACCGCCGACTGTAGGCAGGCCGTTGGCAAGGTTGATACCGTAGCACTTAGCGCATACGCCGTGGCGTGAGCGGCAGTCAAATACGGATCTGATCTTAACCTTCTTATTACCTGTAGCTTCGATTCTCTTAGCGTCGTCTGCAGAGATGAGCTCGTTTCTGGCAACGATAACTTCACCTGTTGTGAGGTCCTTGATGTCCTCAGCAGCATAACGGCCTGTGAGTCTCTCGGACAATGTCTTGATGACGTCCTTCTTCTCGTTACTCTTGTTAACGATCTCCTTAACCCATGTGAAGTCGTCTGTTCCGCAGTCTTCCTCAGAGATGATGATCTCCTGAGCAACGTCAACAAGTCTTCTTGTAAGGTAACCGGAGTCAGCCGTCTTAAGAGCCGTATCGGAGAGGGCCTTACGGGCACCGTGTGAAGAGATAAAGAACTCGAGAACGTTCATACCTTCACGGAGGTTGGACTTGATCGGGATCTCAAGAGTATTACCCTGAGTATCCTCCATGTTACCTCTCATACCGGCGAGCTGCTTGATCTGGTTATCGTTACCACGGGCACCGGATGATGACATCATCTTGATCGGGTTATCGGACTTAAGGTTGGACTTGAGGGCCTTTGTGATGTCGTCTGTTGTCTTCATCCAAACCTTTACGACCTGACCGTGACGGCCCTGATCGTTCAGGAAACCCTTCTCGTACATGCGGTTGATGCTCTCAACCTTCTCATCAGCTTCCTTGAGCATCTTCTCCTTAACATCAGGGATGATCATGTCCTCGATACCGATGGAGATACCGGAAACTGTGGAGTACTTATAACCCATAGCCTTAACGGAGTCGAGGAACTTAACTGTTCTTGCGGCACCGTTAGTTCTGATGCATCTTGCGATGATATCGCCGAGCTGCTTCTTACCGATCTGGAAGTCGCACTCGAGAGCGAAAGCGTTCTCAGGATCTGTTCTGTCGACATAACCCAGGTTCTGAGGGATAACCTCATTGAACAGGAAACGTCCGTAAGAGGAGTAAACGATCTTGCTCTTCTTAACGCCGTCGATCTCCTTAGTCATTCTGATACCGCACTTTGTCTGAAGCTCGATGTCACGGTTGCTGTAAGCCATTGTAGCCTCATCGAGTGATGAGAATACCATGCCGTCACCCTTACATGTAGCTCTGTCCATGCTCTCGTCACGCTGCATTGTGAGGTAGTAGCAGCCGAGGATCATATCCTGAGTAGGAACTGTTACAGGGTTACCGTCCTGAGGCTTCAGGAGGTTGTTCGGGTGGAGCATGAGGAATCTTGCCTCAGCCTGAGCCTCTGCAGAGAGAGGTACGTGTACAGCCATCTGGTCACCGTCGAAGTCAGCGTTAAAAGCTGTACATGCGAGAGGGTGGAGCTTGATAGCACGACCTTCTACGAGGATAGGCTCAAATGCCTGGATACCGAGTCTGTGGAGCGTAGGAGCTCTGTTCAGGAGAACAGGGTGATCCTTGATGATCTCCTCGAGGATATCCCAAACAGCGGGATCCCATCTGTCGACCATTCTCTTACCTGTCTTAATATTGGAAGTCTTGCCTTCCTCAACGAGTCTCTTGATTACGAAGGGCTTGAACAACTCGAGAGCCATCTCCTTAGGGAGACCGCACTGGTGCATCTTAAGCTCAGGACCAACAACGATAACGGAACGTCCGGAATAGTCAACACGCTTTCCGAGGAGGTTCTGTCTGAAACGTCCCTGCTTACCCTTAAGCATATCTGTAAGAGACTTAAGCTGTCTGTTGTTTGTAGCGGAAGTGGAACCTGTTACAGGACGTCCTCTTCTGCCGTTATCGATCAATGAGTCAACAGCTTCCTGGAGCATTCTCTTCTCGTTTCTGACGATGATGTCAGGAGCACCGAGATCGAGGAGCTTCTTAAGTCTGTTGTTTCTGTTGATAACTCTTCTGTAAAGGTCGTTAAGGTCAGATGTAGCATAACGGCCGCCATCGAGAGGTACCATAGGACGGAGCTCAGGAGGAAGTACAGGCAGTACATCGAGTATCATCCACTCAGGCTTGTTGCCGGAGTTTCTGAAAGCCTCAACAACCTCAAGTCTCTTGATGATTCTTGCCTTCTTCTGGCCGGAAGCTTCGTTTCTTGCCTTGTCGAGTTCTACAGCGAGAGCGTCGATATCAACTTCCTGAAGAAGCTTCTTAACAGCCTCGGCACCCATTCTGGCGTCGAAAGCGCTTCTTCCGTACTTCATTACGTACTCTCTGTATCTTGCATCGTCGATAGTCTCGTTCTTAACGAGGTCTGTCTCTCCGGGATCAACAACGATGTAGGAAGCGAAGTAGAGAACTCTCTCCAATGTCTTCGGAGGGATGTCGAGCAAAAGGCTCATACGGCTCGGAACACCTCTGAAATACCAGATGTGTGATACAGGAGCTGCGAGCTCAATGTGTCCCATTCTCTCACGACGAACTGTGTTCTTTGTAACCTCAACACCGCATCGGTCGCAGATCATGCCCTTATAACGGATCTTCTTATACTTACCGCAGTGGCACTCCCAGCTCTTTACGGGTCCGAAGATCTTTTCGCAGAAGAGACCGTCGGTTTCCGGCTTCTGTGTACGGTAGTTGATTGTTTCAGGCTTCTTTACCTCACCGTGTGACCATCCCTTGATGACCTCGGGAGAAGCAAGCTTAATACCGATTGCCGTTAAATGATTTGAATCGTACATTTATCTTTGGTCTCCTTTATCAGATGCTGTCCTCGGAATCGTCGAAATCCGAATCGTCATCGCCAAATTCATCTTCAATATTGCCGTTCTCGTCAGCCTCAACGTAGCCGTTGTCGAACAGCTTCTCCTGATCGATCTGAGCCTCATCGAACTGTCTTCTTGTAGCCTCGTCCATCTCTGTGAGGACTTCGTCATCAGAAGAATCAGTTGCTCTGTACTCCTTGTTGTCATCTGTATATAGAGATACATCAAGGGCGAGAGCCTTAAGCTCGCTCGTCAATACGTTAAATGACTCAGGGATACCGGAAGCAGGAACATTCTTACCTCTGATGATGGCATCATAAGTCTTGGAACGTCCTTCGATATCGTCTGACTTAACAGTAAGGATCTCCTGGAGAGTATGAGCTGCACCGTATGCCTCGAGGGCCCAAACTTCCATCTCTCCGAATCTCTGACCACCGAACTGTGCTTTACCTCCGAGAGGCTGCTGTGTAACGATGGAGTAAGGTCCGATGGAACGTGCGTGCATCTTATCGTCAACGAGGTGGTGCAGCTTCATGTAGTACATGACACCGACTGTTACTCTGTTGTCGAAAGGCTCACCTGTACGTCCGTCGTACAGAACTGTCTTACCGTCTTTATCAATACCTGCGAGCTGGAATGCATCCATGATGTCAGCCTCGTTAGCTCCGTCAAATACAGGAGTAGCGATCTTCCAGTTCAAAGCCTTGGCAGCTCTTCCGAGGTGAACCTCAAGAAGCTGACCGATGTTCATTCGGGAAGGAACACCGAGAGGGTTAAGGCAGATATCAAGTGTCGTACCGTCAGGCAGGTAAGGCATATCTTCTTCAGGAAGGATCCTTGAAACTACACCCTTGTTACCGTGACGTCCGGCCATCTTATCACCGACGGAGAGCTTTCTCTTCTGTGCTACATAAACACGAACCATTGTGTTTACGGAAGTCTTGAGATTCGGATTGTTGTCCTTTGTGAAGACGTCAACCTGAACGACTACACCCCACTCACCATGAGGCAGTCTCAGGGAAGTATCTCTTACTTCTCTAGCTCTGTCACCGAAGATAGCTCTGTAAAGTCTCTCTTCTGCTGTAGGATCGGACTCACCCTTAGGTGATACCTTACCTACGAGGATATCTCCGGCCTTTACTTCAGCACCGACGCGGATGATACCGTTATCATCGAGGTTTCTCAAAGCATCCTCAGGTACGTTAGGAACTTCTCTTGTGAGTTCCTCGGCACCGAGCTTAGTATCTCTTGCCTCGCACTCGTGCTCCTCGATATGGATAGATGTATAAACATCGTCTCTTACGATTCTCTCGTTAATGAGAACAGCGTCCTCGTAGTTATAACCTTCCCATGTAGTAAATCCGATGAGAACGTTTCTACCGAGAGCAAGCTCACCCTCATCTGTAGCAGGACCGTCAGCGAGCACGTCGCCGGCCTTTACCTTCTCGCCGATAGCGACGATAGGACGCTGGTTGATACATGTGCTCTGGTTGGATCTTCTGTACTTGGAAAGCTTGTAAGTATCCTCTACGCCGTCCTTGCGTGTAACCTTGATGAGGTCAGCAGCAACATAGCTTACGACACCATCGTTCTTAGCTACTGCGCAGACACCGGAGTCCTTAGCTGCACGGTACTCCATACCTGTACCGATGATAGGTGCTTCAGGCTTGATAAGAGGTACAGCCTGACGCTGCATGTTCGAGCCCATGAGAGCACGGTTAGCGTCATCGTTTCCAAGGAACGGAATGAGTGATGTGGATACGGATACGAGCTGCTTAGGAGATACGTCCATGTAGTCGACCTGTGAAGGGTCAAGCTGCAGGAACTCATCCTTAAATCTGCAGACGATCTTCTTCTCTACGAACTTACCGTTATCGTCAAGCTCTTCGTTAGCCTGTGCGATACGGTAGTTATCCTCTTCGTCAGCTGTCATGTAAACAACGTCAGATGTAACGACACCGTTCTCCTTATCATACTTTCTGTAAGGAGTCTCGATGAATCCGTACTTATTTACACGTGCATATGTAGCAAGTGAAGTGATAAGACCGATGTTAGGACCTTCAGGTGTCTCGATAGGACACATTCTTCCGTAGTGAGAAGAGTTGATGTCTCGAACTTCGAAGGAAGCTCTGTCTCTGGAAAGACCGCCGGGACCCAAAGCTGAAAGTCTTCTCTTGTGAGTAAGCTCAGCAAGAGGGTTGGACTGGTCACCGAACTGGGACAGCTGTGAAGAACCGAAGAACTCACGGAATGCTGCGCTCAAAGGTCTTGTGTTAACAAGCTGAGCTGCTGTGAGCTTATCGGACTCGTTCTCGTCGATAGTGGACATTCTCTCACGGATGTTCTTCTCGAGTCTTGCCATACCCTGACGCATCTGGTTCTGGAGGAGCTCACCTACGGATCTGATCCTTCTGTTACCGAGGTGGTCGATAACGTCGATCGTACCGATACCGTGGCGCAGTCCGATGTAGTAAGAAACCATAGCGTAGATATCATCTACTACGAGGGATCTGGGCATGAGCTCATTTCTTCTCTCATCGAGAGCGTACTGAAGCTCGGAAGCATATTCCTTCTTATCGTGGTTAGCTCTGATGTCATCAATGATCTCACGCAGAACGGAAACACGTACGCGCTCATTGATGGGTGTATTAGCGATATCAAAGTCCTTGATATCCTTAGCGGGGAAAGAAGCTCTGATGAACTTGTCGCAGTCGACTCTTCCGTTACCTACAACGATAACAGTCTTATCCTCGTCAACTTCCTCGAGGTCACCGACTCTTCTTACAGGATGTACCTTAACGGCATTGATGCCTGCATCCTCGATCTCTCTTGCGAGTTCGGCAGTGAACTTAACGCCTTCCTTAACGAGGACCTCACCGTCAGCAGTAACAACATTCTCTGCAGCGATGTGGCCGATAACACGGTCGGAAAGACCGAGCTTCTTATTAATCTTATAAATACCTACTCTGGCGAGGTCGTACTTTCTGGGATCGAAGTACAGACCGTTCAGGTGGGAACCTGCAACCTCAGCAGAAGCGGGGTCGCCGGGACGAACCTTGGAATAGAACATAACAAGAGCATCAGATCTTGTAGCACATGTGTCCTTCTCCAATGTGGTTCTGAGGCACTCCTCGTCACCGAACATATCGATGATCTGCTCGTCTGTCTCAAGACCGAGAGCACGGAGGAATGTAGTAAGAGGGAACTTACGTGTACGGTCTACACGTACGTTCATTACGCCGTTCTCGTCTTCCTCGAGCTCGAGCCATGCACCTCTGTTAGGGATGATCTGTGAAGTGTAAAGGATAGCATCTCTGTCCTTCTTACCTGCTTCACGACCGAAGTAAGCTCCCGGAGATCTTACGATCTGGGAGATAATAACTCTCTCGGCACCGTTAATTACGAATGTACCGTGATCCGTCATGATCGGGAAATCACCGACATAAGCATCCTGTTCCTTGCTCTCGCCTGTCTCTGTATTACGGAGACGAAGCTTGATCTTCAAAGGAGCAGCGTAGTTGCTGTCTTTCTCGTGACAATCATCCAACTCACATACGGGATGTGTGGGATCGAACTCTTTACCAAGGAAATAAATCTCCCAAATACCCTGAGAATCCGTTACGGGAGATACTTCCTGGAAGATCTGCTGGATTCCCTCATCGAGGAACCAGTTGTAAGAATCCTTCTGGATCTCGATAAGATTGGGGACTTCGATTACTTCATTGATACGGGAATAGGACTTGCGCTCGGTCTTGCCCTGTTTGACGGTATGAACCATTATCAAATCACCTCTTAACATGCTTCAGATGCGCATCTGAGCGGCTTTTAAATGAAGAAACGTCCTCTGTTATCACAAAAAACCGTTTCCGTCAAGTGAAAAGGGCATAATATCCCCCCACAATATTGACGCATTAAAAGATTATACGCACGATGTCAAGGGTTGTCAAACACAAATTTTATTGATTTTTAGTAGGAAAGACGCCTCATCAAATCATAAGAAATTGCGTAGCTCGGATTGTCCGAAAGAATGTCGTTTGACCAGCTGTTAACCATACCTGTAACAATCTGTGTTCTTGCTGTATACATCCACTCGGGAACAACGTTCTCGAAGTAGTAGATGGTTACATAAGAACTGTCATCGGAAGCAAGTACAATTGTATCGCCCTGAACTCTGGAAGAATCGAACAGCCAGTTTCCGAGTGCAACTTCTCTCTCGGAAAGAGGATTCTCCTCTGTTGTTGCGAATCTTGTAACTGTAGTTCCGTCGTTATATCCGGCTGTGATGATCTCGGATACTGCATCGGAGTTAGCCTTAACAGCATCAGCAAATGCGAGCGAATCCATGGGATTTGCTACGATAGCGTTAGCCTGGTTCATTGTATCTGTAAGACCTGCTGCGATGCTCTCGGGTGTAGCATCAGCTTCCATTGCAGCGTCATTGTAGATCGTGAGTGTTCTGTAAGTAGCTGTAGGAGTGTCGTTTACGTGTCTGTTCTCGAAAAGAACGGCATAAGCGCCTTGCTCTGTCTCGAGCACGATGGTGTCACCCTCAACTCTTTCGTCGTCGAAGAGGAACTCGCTCAAGCCTTCTGCGATGTTGTCGCAGGAAGAACTTGTGTAGCTCTCAGCGTGTGTGGGGTTGTAATCCTCAGAGAAACCTGCGAGCTCGGCAGTCTCCTCATCGATGATATCAACAACTGCAGCTGCAAAGGAATCGGAGTCTGTAGCAGCATCGATTACATCGTTTGCATTATCAACGGCCTCGTCAATGTCGTAGTTGCCCTCTTCGTCCATCTCACCTGCGAAGAAGTAATAATCAAAGTCTACTCTCTGATATACAGTGGGATTAGCATCGTAAGCAGCATTCAGCTCTTCCTCGGAAACAGAGAAGAGGAACTGTCTTACGTAGTTCTCGTACTCCTGTGTAAGGCACTGTCTCTCAAGGCAGTTTCTGAGAACTCTTACGGACATTCCTCTGCCGTAAAGAGCCTGGAGGTACTGCTGAACAGAACCGAAACCGTAAAGAGTTGCTGTCTGTGTAGCAGCATCGATGCTCAGATCAGCATATCTGGAAGCGCCGGAGTGAGGAAGATATCCCATTCTCTCAGCTTCCTGGTTAACAATGGTGCTGTTCATAAGCTCGTTAGCAGCCTGATCAAGGATAAGCTGACGGTATGTCTTATTGTTTGTGGTGTCATAAACAGTATCCATATCCATGCTGCTGGAGATGATACCGTAATTCATATATGAGCTTAATACCTGATAATAATGGTAATTTGTCTCGGCAACAGAGATATTGTCGATAGTCTGTGTAACGCCGTCTACTGTCTTGGTAATCTTAACGCCGGTAATTACCTTAGGGAGCACACCGGAGATATAGATGAAGTAACCTGCAACTACGATTACGAAAAATGCTATTACAGCAGAAACGATTGCCTTGCTTCTGCGTGATGCTCTTATTCCGCTGTCTGCTCTCTTCTTATCATTAGCCATAATTATTCAAGCCTGCCTTTATTTATATACAAGTCTATATGTTTCAAAATTTCGCAAAAAAGCAAAACATATTATAAGTCGTTGCTGAATGTATTGCAAACATCAGCCTTCCTGCTCCTTTTCCTGAGCGGCCTTTCCTTCTTCCTCCGGCTCAGGGAGCACATGTATCAGAACCTTGGATATCCAGCGGTCTTCCACATGCAGAACCTTGATGGACAGGTTCTTATAAGTAACTATCGGCTTCTCCCTCTCCTCCGGAACTCTGTCGAGATTCTGGATAACGAGACCTGCGATCGTATCGTACTCATCGTCCTCGAACTCGATGTCGAGAAGTCCCTCCAGATCCGACAGGGTGGTGTCTCCGGCCACGATAAGGTCGCCGTTCGACAGTTTGATCAGATTCTGTCTCTCCTCTTCATCGAACTCGTCGGTGATGGAGCCAACCAGCTCCTCGAGCATATCCTCGATGGTACATATACCCATCGTTCCGCCGTACTCATCGACAATTACCGCCATCTGAAGTCCGCCCTTCTTCATCTCACTGAAAAGTGACGAGACCTTACGGCTCTCATGAACGATAAGCGGATCTCTCATAAGCTCGGAAAGATCATAAGTATCCTCATTAACGCTAAGAAGGTCCTTAATATGCAGGATACCTACGATGGTATCGATAGTGCCGGTATAGATCGGGATTCTGGAGTATCTCTCCTCTGTCGCCACCTTAAGAGCATCCTTATAAGATGCGTCATCGGGGATGGCTACGATTTTCTTTCTGTGAGTCATGACCTCGGATACTTCCTTGTCATTGAACTCGAATACATTGTCGATCATCTCACGCTCGGTGTCCTCGATGTTGCCGCTCTCCGATCCGACATCGACCATCATTCTGATCTCTTCCTCGGTAACTTCCTTATCGTTATCATTGGGATCGATCTTGCACATGCGCAGGATGGCGTTGGTGGAAGCCGTAAGCATCCTGACAAAGGGCTTGGTGATGACACCGAAAGTCCTTACCACGCCATAAGACATATAAGCCCACTTCTCAGGCTTGTTCTGGGCGATCCTCTTAGGAACGAGCTCGCCGAAAACGAGTGAGAAATAAGAAAGCACGATGGTGATAAGCACCGTAAACAGCGGCTCCGGCCAGCTCTTTACACCCTCGGGGTCCACGAGCAGCGCAAGCTTGCCCGCAAAATTATTTGCAGCAAAAGCGGATGACAGGAAGCCCGCGATGGTTACGCCGACCTGAATGGTGGCGAGGAACGTTCCGGGGTTGTCGATGAACTTAAGCATGCGCTTGGCGTTCTTGTCGCCATCCTCGGCAAGCTTTCTCATCTTGGTGTCATTAAGTGAGATAACAGCCATCTCGGTTCCCGAGAAGAAAGCGTTCACCAGGATGAAGAATATGACTACCAGAAGTCCGATTACAGTTTTATCCATATATTAATTACAACTCGGAAAGAAGCTTCTCGAGCATATCCTTGACTGACTTCGGGTCAGCCTTGCCGCGAAGCTCCCTCATGGACTGTCCGATCAGGAACTGGATATTCTTGGTGTTACCGGCCTTGTACTCATCGACAGCCTTTGTGTTCTCCGCAAGAACCTTCCTGATGGCAGGCTCGAGTGCGGATGCATCGGATACGATGGCAAGACCGTTCTTATCAGCGTACTCCTGAGGATCTGCATCTTCTTCGAACACAGCCGTCAGGATCTTCTTTCCGCTCTTACGGTTAACCTTGCCGTCATTAACCATCTTGATGATGGCGCCGAGCTTGCTGCCGCTGAAAGCCTTGTTCTCAGGCAGAACGCCCGCGTCGTTATAAAGCTTGAGCAGGTCCGTGAGGATCCAGTTAGCGGCATCCTTGTAGTTACCGCAGGTCTCTCCTGCCTGCTCGAAAACCTTAACAAGCGCAACGTCACCCGTGATGATGTCAGCGTCATACTCGGTAAGGCCGAGTTCGCTTACATAGCGCTCACGCTTCTTGTCGGCGAGCTCAGGCAAAGAAGCCTTTACGCTCTCGAGGTACTCCTCGGAGATTACGATAGGCATAAGGTCGGGATCAGGGAAATACTTATAATCCTGAGCGTCCTCCTTGGATCTCATGGCATATGTGTATTCCTTCTCGTCGTCCCATCTTCTTGTCTCCTGGACAACCTTGCCGCCGCCCTCGATAAGGTCGATCTGACGCTCGCACTCATACTCAATGGCGCGCTCGATGGCCTTAAAGGAAGCTATGTTCTTCATCTCTGTACGTGTGCCGAACTCCTCCTGACCTCTGGGTCTTACGGAGAGGTTAACGTCGGCTCTCATGGAACCTTCCTGCATCTTACAGTCGGAAACGCCCAGGTACTGCATGGTGTCGCGGATCTTGGTAAGGTACGCGATAACTTCCTCGGCAGATCTGAAGTCAGGCTCGGAAACGATTTCGAGCAGGGGCACGCCGCAGCGGTTGAAGTCAACGCGTGTCATGCCTGTGGCCTCATCGTGAACGAGCTTGCCGGCGTCCTCCTCCATGTGGATCTCGTGGATACCGATGGACTTCATGCCCTGGCTTGTCTTGATGTCGACATGTCCGTTACGGCAGATCGGGCAGTAAAGCTGCGAGATCTGATACGCCTTGGGAAGGTCGGGATAGAAATAGTTCTTACGGTCGAACTTGTTATTGCGAGTAATGTCGCAGTTCAGCGCGAGTCCTGCCTTAACGGCAAACTCCACTACCTGCTTATTGAGCGTGGGGAGTGTACCCGGCATACCCGAGCAGACCTCGCACACGTGTGTATTGGGAGCGCCGCCGAACTTGGTGGAGCATCCGCAGAAGATCTTGGATTCGGTCGAAAGCTCGCAATGAACTTCAAGACCTATGACCATCTCATAATCTCTCATTGCTTTGCCTCCTTGCTTAATCTCTCATAAGCGTATGTGAATCCCATAATAGTCTGTTCGTCAAAATGCTTTCCGATGATCTGCATTCCTACGGGAAGGTTATCGGATGTAAAGCCGCAGGGTACAGAGATCGCAGGCACGCCCACGATGTTGATGAGCACCGTGCAGATATCGCCCAGGTACATCTTGAGCGGGTCTGACAGGCTCTCCCCTGCCTTAAGTGCAGCCGTAGGAGCTACAGGACCGATAACGACATCGTATTTTGCGAAGGCCTCGTCGAAAGCCTTCTTGATGAGAGCCTTCGCCTGCAGGGCCTTGTTGTAGTAAGCATCGTAGTAACCGGAGGAAAGAACGAAGTTGCCGAGCATGATCCTTCTCTTAACCTCCATACCGAAGCCCTCGGACCTGGATCTGATGTAAAGCTCCATAAGGTCATCGACATCCTCAGGTGCGTAGCCGTACTTGATACCGTCGTATCTGGACAGGTTGGAGCACGCCTCGGCGCAGCAGATGATGTAGTAAGTCGGGATGGCATAGTCCATGATGGGTATGGGGAAGGTCTCCACCTTGGCACCAGCCTGCTCAAAGAGCTTAACAGCCTCCATAACGCGGGCTCTTACGTCCTCGTCCATACCCTCAGCAAAATACTGCTCGGGAAGGCCGATAGTCTTGCCCTTCACGTCGAAGTTCTTCACAGCCTCGAGGTCGAGCTTGCTTGAGTCTGCGGAGGACTGATCCTTGGGATCCTCGCCGCTTATAACATTAAGCATGTAAGCTACATCAAGAGCATCGCGGCCCATAGGACCGATCTGGTCAAGTGAAGAACCGAAAGCCACGAGGCCGTAACGGCTTACCTTGCCGTAAGTAGGCTTGAGACCGGTGATGCCGCAGAATGAAGCGGGCTGTCTGATGGAGCCGCCCGTGTCGGAACCCAGGGAGATCGGCGCAAGCTTAGCTGCAACGCAGGCAGCGGAACCGCCGGAAGAACCTCCGGGAACCCTGTTCTCGCCCCAGGGGTTTACTGTGGGGCCGAAGAAACTCGTCTCTGTGGTGGAGCCCATGGCAAACTCGTCCATGTTGGTCTTACCGATGATGACCATGCCCTCTTCCTTGAGCTTTCTTACTGCTGTGGCATCATAAGGCGGAACGAAATTGTGAAGCATGTTGGAGCCACATGTGGTGAGGACGCCCTCAGTGCACATGTTGTCCTTAACGGCTACCGGAACTCCTGCGAAAGCACCTGTAAGCTCGCCTGAAGCAATCTTCTCATCGATGAGCTTTGCCTCGGCAAGAGCCTCTTCTCTTACTGTTATATAAGAGTTGTACTTGCCGTCATTCTCTCTTATCGCATCGAGGTAAGCCTTAGTGGCTTCCTCGGAAGTTGTCTCTTTATTCTTAATAGCTTTACCGAGTTCAAGGGCGGAAAGCTTAATAATCTGTTCTGAATCCATTTACAGCTCTCCTCCTTTTAATCAAACGTCCTGGGTACAAGGATCGTATCTTCATCCTTACGGGCAGCGTTGCTGATGATCTTATCCTTGATATCGCCGCTCGTAACTTTATCCTCACGCATGACATTCGTTCTTCCGAATACATGGCTTAAGGGCTCGACACCGGTGGTATCGAGCTCATTTAACTTGTCTATATAACCCATGATGGAGCCTAAGTCCTTCATGGTCTTCTGTCTGTCTTCTTCAGACAGGCGGATTCGTCCGAGTTTCTGCAGATAATCGATCAGTTCCTCAGTTATCTCCATCTGAATCCTCCTTCTTGGACTCGCTTCCTGAGCTGCCGTCCTTCTTCTTAGCAATATGCATGACACCAACTGCCGCAAGGCCCAGAACAGCTACAGCACCGATTGAAGAAAGTGCGATAAGAAGGACATCAAGGCCCTTGCTGCCTGTAAGGGAACCGAATGCGGAACCGTCAGCGGCTGCACCTGCATCAGGTGTTATTCCTGTCTCTTCTGTGTTGAGAGTAGGATCCATGGGTGCAACTGTCGGAGCCGGTGCATATTCATCGGATGTATAGAACTCATAAGTGCCGTTGTTGATGGCGTCGCTGATCTGCTCGCTCATAGCCTGAACTGCGATCTGGCTCTTAGAAGACTCATCGATCTCAGTCTCACCTAAGTATGTGAGTACGAAGTATCCGAAGTTAGGTGAATAGATCATGTCGATGTCACCGACTGCTCTGGACTCGTCCCATGCCCACTCAGTGAATGTGGCATCAAGGGAACCGTCATTCGGAACAGCTATATCACCGTAGTCGATAGTGTCACCATTCGTATAAGCAAGAGCAGCCTCTACAGTGAATGTATCGACATCTCCGTCAGCGGACTCGAGGAGAGCCGTAGCAGCTTCTTCTGCTGCAGCGATATCCTCCTCGGCAGTACCCTGGGGCGCCGAATAAAGTGTATATCTTACATTAGGAACCATGATCTCGCTCTCATCGAACTCGTAGTTATCTACAAACTCCTGAGTATAAAGGTCAGCCATGTAGTAGTTGATGATAGTCTGTCTGAAAGACTCGGCTGTCGTTCCCTCGCCGTAGTAGATGGAGAGGTACTCATCAAGTGTCAGACCGGAAGGCTGAGCACTGGTAGTCTCGAGGTTAGTCAGGATGGAATCGATCTCTGCCAGAGTCTCCTCGGGAAGTGTGAGGCCCTCGTCAGCTGCGAGCTTGTTGATGATCAGCGCACTCTCGAGCATCTGCTCGGAATAAGCTACGAAGAAGTCACCGTATGTGGAATACTGGCTCATCTCCTCGCTCATGCCTGTGGCGTCGATAGTGGCGGAAAGATCGATATATCCGTCTGAAGTAGCAGGATAGTAGTAGCCTGCATACTGTGTGAGCTCCGTGAAAGTATCTACGAAGTAGAAGTTCGACTCAGTAAGCGAGACGGCCTCTCCCTCGAAATAATACTGGTGGTTAAGGTACTGCGGGAGCTGGCTTCCGTAGACAGTCTCAACGGACATGTCGGACATATCCGGGCCGCTGCTCTGTGTGAGAGCATCGGAAGCAGCTGTCTCGGAAGGGTTGGTAGCAACACCTGTGTTAGCTGTGCAAGCAGTCAGAAGCAATGCGCCGGAGAGCACTGCAGATACTAATTTAAATCTGTAATTATTCATAACTTATATCACTCCATTCAATCCGCCATTGTATCATAAAGCAACCTTATCTAACAGTAACCGCCAAAGAATCCGCATCAGCAGGCTGATTATCCCCGATTACATACAGCTCCATACGGCCCATATCCACGGCCTGAGTAACTGTCTGTCCGGATTCATGCTCGGTATAGGTAATGTCATATACAGAAGGATAAGTCGAGATCATAACGAGATTTCCGTTGCTGACCCACTCTGACGGGGGTTCTGCGGGATTCTCTATGCTCGTGTACCACGCGGCATCCGCAGAAGGCAAATACTGGAACACGCCGCAGTAGTCGTAATAAACCGACTCGCGTCTGAATTCCCTTAAGCTGTTCGTAAGCGTCAGCTCTCTTCCGCTTTCGAAGTCCGCATAGCCGTCATCTATATCCATATTAAAGTGAACGCCGCTTAATCCCGGAACATATATGAGGATGGCCGCGTACTTGTTGGCATATTCACTCGAGAAGAATGAATAGAATGCCTGCGCACGGTAAGACATCTGCTGACCCGTGACGGCGTCGTCATCCCTGAAATCCATGTTTATATTCATCGTGACCTCGGCCGCCGTGAAGAACAGGAAGGCCGTGACCAGCATCGAAGATATCAGTGCAGCCTTGCGGCGGTATGACAACACATTGATGAGTATCGATATAAGGCAGGAGAACATCAAAGCCCAGCCGAAGTAGCAAAGCGATGATGTGAGGTATCCCTTGGCATTCAGGTCCCTTACCCACATCTGGTAGTTAGCCGTCATGGAGTGAGGGAGCGTGAAGAACACTGCAAAAAGAAGACCCGAGAGGGAAAGGATAAGCAGGTTAAAGCTTATATCCCTGCGCCTGGTGGGAGAGACCCTCATGTAACGTGAAGCGAGGAACGAGCAGATAACAGCCGCTGCCGCGCAGCCTGAGAACACGGGCAGGAACATTCCCTGCAGCAGCGTCTGGAAGCTTGTAACCACATTTACGTGATCGCAGTTAGACAGAGGGAAAAGCGAGAGCGAGAATGTCGACCAGGTGTTGATGAAGTCGTTGAAGTCGCCGTACTCATCAACCGCAGTAACCTCTACAGACTGAACGATCGGGTTCATCTTGATGTATTGAAGGATACCGAAGAAAACGACCGCCGTTACCGCGTGCGGGATGAGTCTGACGAAGAACTTGAGGAAAGACTTCTTTCCAAGTTCTTTTCTGTGCTTCCATACATGCGCAAACGAAATGAGCGCGTAGATAAAACATGCCGTAATGAAAGGCTCATAAACCGTCATCGACTCGTAGTAGCAAAAGACGCTTAAGATGATGTAGATGACCGCGCGCTTCTTACCGAGGTTACTTAACCAGCAGTCATATAAGAACAGACCGAGCACCATGAGCGACATGCCGTACATGAAGTCAAAAGGATAGCAGTTCATAAGGTTATGGTTGGTATCGATCTGGCAGAATACGGCATAGAAAGTAACGAACATCAGGCCGTAAACGGGGCGTGTCTTCTTACCGGTAACGAATGCGATAAGGCCAACCGTGAACCAGATCGGAATCTGCTGCAGAAGCCAGATGGCCGTGAAGTTGCCCGTGCTTAAAACGTAGTAACGGAAAGTGATAACGAGTGCTGACAGGTAGCCCACTCTTCCCCTCGCGAGGTTAAACTCGAGCACGTGGTCGTACCACTCCTTAAAGGTGTGCATGCGGGCAAAGATAAAGTCGTAGAAGGAGTCATGACAGCCTAGGACCTCATCCTTAAGGAAGAAGCAGACGAGTGCCGCGAGCATCGCAGCGAACACGCCGGCAAGTCCGGTCCAGATTTTCTCCTTATAGAGCTTAAGACTTTTCGGGCTCATCGAAATTGATCCTCTCCTCTTCTACAACAAGAGGCCTGTTCATAATGCGCTCGTTGATATTAAGAATGTATTCGCCTAAAAATCCGATGAAGAAGATCTGGATAGAACCTAAGACGAACATACCGATCGTAACAGGAGCCATACCTGCATCAAAGTCGTACCAGTTGCACAGCTTCAGTATGAGGTAGATAAGAGCGACAACAAGGCTCAAAGCGGCGATGATACCGCCTCCGAATGTAGCGAGACGAAGGCCGATCTTCGTATAGGAAGTGATCGACAGCATAGCCGTATCGTAAAGAGTATAGAAATTATTATGTGTCTTGCCTGCCCTTCTCTGCGGCTGCTCGAAAGGGATCTCCTTGATCTTAAATCCGAGCTCTCCGACGATTCCTCTAAGGAACGGCTTGGGATCTTTAAGGTCTCTCATGACATCCACGAAGCTTCTGTCATACAGGCCGGCACCCGTAAAGTGCTCGATCTGCTCCACGTCAGAAAACTTCTTTATTAGCTTATAGTAGACACTTCTTAAGAAATATACGAAGCCGTTCTCCTTGGAAGAAGTCTTTACGCCGACTACGATCTTGTAGCCTTCCTCCCACTCATGAACATACTTCGGGATCATCTCCACAGGATCCTGGAAATCACACGCCATGGATATGGTGCAGTCACCGGTCGTCTGAAGGATTCCGTAATAAGGAGAGTTATTCTGGCCGAAGTTTCTGGCATTGAAGATAGCCTTGATCTTCGGATTCGCTTCGCAGATCTGACGGAGCTTGGGGCGAGTAAGATCCCTCGAATCATTATCGATAAAGACTATCTCATAATCGTAATCCGGAAGATCCTTCGCAAACATATTAACGAGAGCCTCGGACATAGGTCCGACATTCTCTTCTTCGTTAAAACACGGGATCAGCACGCTAATCTTTTTCATGCTCCAAACTCCTCTCTGAACCATTCCACTGTCTCTTTAATTCCCTGCTCGAAGGTATACTCGGGGGCGAACCCTGTATCTTCGACAAGAGAAGATGTATCGGCACACAGGTACATAACCTGGCCGGGATAATACTCCACCTCGCCGAAGCCGATGGGAAGCTTGGGGTCGATGGCATCTCTTATGGCTTCAATGTATTCGCTCAGGCGTCTTACACTGCCGGAACCCACAGAATAAACCGCACCGTCACGGCCCTTTGTAGCCGCGAGGAAGAATGCCTTGGCAGCATCCTTACAGTACAGATAATCCCACATCTGCTCTGCCTTGGTGTAGGAAGCTTTCTTACCCTCAAGCATAATGCCGATGCCGCTCATTACCATGGTATGGGCGCCGTCGTAAGGACCGTAAACGCTTAAGATCCTGCACCAGACGTGCTTCAGTCCGAGCTTCTTCGCCTCTATCCTGGTCATCTGGCCTGCTGCAAGCTTTCCTATGCCGTAGCCGTTTGTCGGGAAGCAGGGCGTGTCGGGAGCGACCTTGGCGCCGTCCTTCAAAGGACCGCACTCAGCCTGTGAGCCCGCGCCTAAAAATGTCTTACACTTAAGTGCAGCTGCAGCTCTTACGGCAGCAAGCGAAGCCTTGATGTTTTCCATCTGGACATCCATGTCATCTCTGGAAGCGCCGTGCGTGCCGTCCCATGAGAAATGGAAGAAAAGGTCGGCTTCATCTATACCGGAAGCGTTAAGGACTTCCGGAAGATCCGCGATGTCGGCAAGATCAAGCTCTACGACGGTAACGTTATCGTCCTCGGGGATATTCATGAGTCTTGATGACCCCGGTCGCGCGATGGCGATGACCTCATATCCTTCCTTAAGAAGGACCTCGATCGTGGCCACTCCGAGCATTCCTGTTGATCCTGTAACTATCGCACGGCTCATATTTATACCTTCTTTCCGGGCATCGATGCCTTAAGAGCATCGAACTCTTCTCTGGGCAGGAACGGGAACATATCGTCGATCGGCGGCGATACGATCTTACCGTCCGGCAGAACCTTACTGCTGAGCTTGGGCTCGAAGTTCTGCTCGTGGTCAACGACTACCTCGCAAAGTACGGGGTCATCGCCCTGCAGAGCTTCAAGAACCTTAGCCTCGATGTCATCCGCGTTATCGATCTTCACATAACGCATGCCGTAAGCGGGCGTGAGCTTGGAAAGATCCGGGAAGGACAGACCGTTGCCGTCACATACACCTACGAGCGGCGGGTTAAACTTCGCAGTCTGTGTCTGTCTTATGGAATGATATCCGTTGTTATTGATGATGAATGTCTTAAGCGGAAGCTTGTTGTAGATGACCGTCTGCATCTCCTGGATATTCATCTGGAATGAACCGTCACCATCCACGCAGATAGTACGCTTATTCCCTCTTGCCACAGCACATCCGAGTGCCGCGGGGAAACCGTAACCCATAGCAGCGCAGCCGGAATTGGTGAAAAGCCTCGTCTCATCCTTGACATGCATGCCCTGGAAAGTGACTACGCATGCGGAACCGTTACCGCAGATAACCGCGTCATCCTCAGCAAGCACCTTGGAGAATCTGTCGATGAAAACATAAGGATTGATCGGACTCTTCTTCTGCTCATAAGAAGGTATGCAGGCAGGATACTTGGCATCGACATCGCGGCTCCACTTAAGCCACTCGGCGTGCGCGTCGCCGCCGTCAAATCCTGACGCGATGATGGAATCCAGCACATCGGTCACGTCCGCATGCACCTTCATATCGATCTTGATCGTAGGCTTGTTAAGCTCAGCCTCATCGATGTCGACCATGATCTTATATGCATCAGGAGACCAGCCTGCAAAATTATAGCTTATCTGTCTTATATTAAGTCTGCATCCGAGCGAAATGATGAGGTCGCTTCCCTGCATTACGAAGTTACCGCCGCGCGTTCCGACTGTGCCGGGGCGTCCGCAGTAATAAGGGTTATCATCAGCCACAAGGTCATGTGCGTTCCATGCGGTAACCACAGGGATCTTGAGCATGTCGCAGACCTTGAGCATCTTGTCCTTCACGCCCGCGAACCTTATACCTTCGCCGACAATCATGACGGGGCGCTCGGCCTTGCTTATCTTCTCGAGGATCTGTGCCGTCAAAGCCTCATCGTAAGCGGGCTTCTCCTGTGCAAGGATCTGCTTTTCCTCTTCACTTCCCTCGAAGTGTCTTAAGGCACTCTCATCCACGGGAGCCGCCTGCACATCAAGGGGCACGTCGATCCAGACAGGACCCTTGCGGCCGGAGTTTGCGAGGCACCACGCCTTCTCGAGGTGGTAGTAAATGTCCTCGGGCTCCGTGAGCATAACGGCATACTTTGTCATGCATGAAACTGCGTCCACAATGGGGAACTCCTGATCACCGAGCTGCCTCAGCTTAAGCTCGGGCACGGACCACAGAGTCGTCTCACGCTTAACCTGGCCTGAGATGACGAACATCGGGACGGAATCGAGGTAGCCTCCCATGACACCTGTGATGGCATTGGTGCCGCCGGGGCCGGAAGTGACACATACCGCAGCAATCTTGCCCGTGAGTCTCGCGTAGCCTTCAGCTGCGATGGAGCATGCCTGCTCGTGATGGTTATAAGTGCACTTAAGCCTGGGGCTGTGGCCCAGAGCATCGTTAAGGTGCATTGCGCCGCCGCCGGTGATGGTGAAGACGTCAGTCACACCCTTATCTGCAAGAAAATCCGCGATAATCTGCGCTACTTTCTTCATGCTTATTCCTCCTCGAAGAGCACCGTCAGATCCATAGGCTTGTCAGCATAGAAGACGTGCTCAAAATCATTTATATCCTCGCCTCCGAAGGGGCCGAAACCGAAGCCGTAGGACACGCCCGCAAAGGGGGCTCCCGCAAGCTTGGCACCGTTAGCATCATGGTTGGAATCTCCCACCATCAGCACCTTGCTTACATCGCTTACGCCGAGCGAATCGATGCACAGCTTGATAATGTCTTTCTTAAGAAGCTTGCCGCCGTAATCGGAACCGTTGATGTGATCGGTGTAATTATCGAAGCCTTTCGCAATAAGGAGCTTCTCGGCATAATCCTGCTTCTTATAAGTCGCGATACCTATCGGGATGTTCCTGTCGTTAAGGAATCCGAGAAGGTCATAGATGCCCTCGTAAGGCACCGCCTGAAGCAGGTTGTGGTTGCTGTATCTGTCTCTGAAATACATGGTGACTTCTTTTAAAAGGTCGCCCGTGACGCCGCACTTACCCTCGAATGACCACTCGATCGGCGGGCCTATAAACTTAAGAAGCTCCTCGTCCGGCAGCCTTACAAGATCAAAATGTTCTATCGTTTCCTTAACTGACTTAAGGATGCCCTCCGATGTGTCGAGCAACGTTCCGTCGAGATCAAATAAGACTGCTTCGTATTTACTCATGATATGTCGTACCTTGTCGATGTCAGGAAGTTCACCTTGATGTCGTCCTTATGGGCGCGTATGAAGCCTGACATGTAGTTATTAAGATAATCCGCCTTCTTCTTGGCGAATTCGTATTCCTTACCTTCATCGAGATAGTTCGCATCCGTTCCGGAATAGCCGTCGAAGCCTGCGAGGTTTACCTCCTTAATGCCGCTTATCATAAGGATCTTCAGGATCATCATGAGAGAGTTGTCGGCATATTCGGAAGATCTGTCGAGCAGCTCGCTTATGTTGATCACATATTCGAAAGGCTTATCCGTAGGTGTGACATTACTCGTGGCGATGATCGGGATCTTCTGCTTGGAAAGAAGCGTGGAAAGCTGGATATAGCGCTTGCTGTTCGTAAGGAAGATGTAGTCCGGCATGAACGCCTTGCTCGCGTAGTTGATCGAGATAATGACGGGGTCCCTGCTCATGACGAACTCGCTGATGCGCGGGCTCTCGGTGTCCATGGTGGTGCCGGGGCCTGTGACGAGGATCGTCTTGCCCTTAAGCTGCTCCGACAAAGCCTTAAGCGACTCCGCGTCGTTTATCTCCTTGTCCTGGAACTCCAGGTAAAGCTTCTCCATGTAGTTCTTGTCGTACAGAAGCTTCTTCTCACCCTCGAGCTTTCCGAGCAGTTCATTCATCTGCTTTATGGAAAGCGTGTGCTTGTTGGTAAGCTGCTTAACGTAGTCGGGGTGGCAGTCGTTAGACGCCGCGATGAAGAAGAACAGGCTGTAGCCCCATGTGGCGGGCTGATAGAACTGCATGATGTTGGCATCGATAGCCTCGAGGTACTGGCTTAACTGGTAGTCCTTGCCGTACTCGTTATTCATGTGCATGGCCACAAGCTCGATCGGCGCATTGCCCGCACTCTTGCCCATACCGTAAAGGGAGCCGTCTACGAGAAGGTCCCTGTCAGTCTCCCTGGAGTAAGCGAGCACCATCTGGCAGTTCGCATATCCCATCTGGAAGTTGTTGTGACCGTGATAACCGATCGCAATATTGCCGTCGAGATTCTTATCCAGGATCTCGAGGATGTGTCTTAGATCATTCTGGTGTGTAAGACCGTAAGTATCGACCATGGACACTGCATCAGGCTTGCGCTCGTTTGCAAGTCGGCACAGGTCAAGAAGCTCTTCGTCCGTGTATGCCGTAACGCTTACAAGCTGTGCGAAAACAATGTAACCGAGCTTCTTCAACTCAGCGCAGAAGTCCAGAGCCTGCACTCTCAAGTGCTTCTTGAAGATGACTCTGATACCGTCAAGGTAGCTTTCCGCACAAGGTTTAATGTTCTGAATGCCGCATGTGCCGTAGTCGATCATGCCGAAGACCTTGGTACCCTTGCGGTCCAGGTCACCATAGATCTTCTCCACGCTGTCAGTGTCAGGCATTATGCTCCTGTCGTAGTCGAAGGGGCGTCTTTCGTCCAGGAATCCGATCTCAATGATGTCAGTGCCGGCATCTACGACTCGCTCGAAGACAGAGACCATATTATCATGGCCGAACTTCCAGTCGTTTACGTATCCGCCGTCTCTAAGCGTGCAGTCAAGCAGGCTGATCTTCTGCCCCATCTTCTTTTCCTTTCTTTTGTCCGTAAGCCCAGAACTTGTTAAGAACGAAGTTGATCGGTACCGCCACTACCAGGTTGATGAGGGGCGGGATGTATTTGCTTAAGTGGAATACATTAACACCTACATGTGAGATCAGGTTGGAAAGACCGAGACCCGTGAAAGCATAAGCAAGATATGTCTTGATAAGCGTCTTCCACCAGACTCTCTTCTCCTTGCTCTCGTCTTCTTTAAATACGAACTTGTTGCTGAGCATGAATGCCCACAGAACGCTCAGGATGAAAGCAACCGTATTTCCGATGTAGATGTCGGTGTTCGGGAACAGTCCGAACTTGTCCAGGATAAAAAGAGTCGCCGCATTTATAAGGTATGAGACGACTGTGTTCGTAACGCCTACGAGGGCGAATTTTACGAACTGCAGGAATGCTTCGGCAGCCTGTCCTTCAAGCTTTTTGCCGAAGGGCATCAGCAGAAGGTTCATGCACCACAGCACGAACCTCTCGAACCAGTTCCTGCGCTCTATTGTTTCCGAATTCTCCATTACTGATTAAGCGCTTCCTTGATCGTCTTGATCATGTAGTCGATCATCTCGTCTGTCATGCCGGGATAAACGCCGATCCAGAATGTGTCATTCATGATCCTGTCTGTGTTGGTAAGATCACCGACGATACGGTAACCCTCGCCTGCTTCTCTTAACTCATCGAAGCAGGGATGCTTTGTAAGATTTCCTGCGAAGAGGTTTCTTGTCTGAACGCCGTGCTCCTCGATGTACTTAACGACCTTAACTCTGTCGACACCTTCCTTGACTGTCATCATGAAGCCGAACCAAGAAGGTCTGGAATTAGGAGCAGCCTCAGGGAGGATCAGCTTATCCTCGCACTCCTTAAGGCCTTCCTTGAGTCTGTCGAAGTTATGTCTTCTTCTCTCTACGAAAGACGGGAACTTAACGATCTGTGCGCATCCTACTGCAGCCTGAAGGTCTGTGGCCTTGAGGTTGTAGCCGAAGTGAGAGTAAACATACTTGTGATCGTAGCCTGCGGGAAGAAGTCCGTACTGACCGTCGAATCTGTGTCCGCAGAAGTTATCCATTCCGGAAGGACATACGCAGTCTCTTCCCCAGTCTCTCATGGATCTGATGCACTTGTTAAGAAGTGCGTTGTTTGTGTAGATAGCGCCGCCCTCACCCATTGTCATGTGGTGCGGAGGATAGAAGGAAGATGTTCCGATATCACCGATCGTACCCGTGAACTTCTCCTCGCCGTCGATCGTATACTTGGAACCTAATGCATCGCAGTTATCCTCAACAAGCCAGAGGTTGTTCTTCGTACAGAACTCCTTAACAGCCTTGAGGTCAAACGGATTACCGAGTGTATGTGCGATCATGACAGCCTTAGTCTTGGGGGATAAAGCCTCCTCGAGCTTAGTAACATCGATGTTGTACTGAGGGATCGTAACATCAACGAATACGGGCACTGCACCGTACTGGATGATAGGAGCAACCGTAGTGGGGAAGCCTGCCGCAACTGTGATTACCTCATCGCCTCTCTTGATTCTTCTGTCCTTGAGAAGAGGGCTTGTGAGAGCCATGAAAGCTCCGAGGTTAGCGGAAGAACCGGAGTTAACCAGAGAGCAGAACTTTACTCCCAGGTACTGCGCAAACTTCTTCTCGAACTCGTCTGTGTATCTTCCAGATGTGAGCCAGAACTCGAGAGATGAATCTACGAGATTAACCATCTCCTCGGAACCGTATACTCTTCTGGCATAAGGGATCCTGTCGCCTTCCTTGTAAGGCTTTACTGCGTGGAACTTGTCCGCATACTCCTTAACCTGCTCGAGGATCTTCTCCCTTGCTTCCTGCTCATTCATGTTCTCAAACATTATGTTTTCATCCTTTCGTGATGTAATCGTTTATCTGCTTATCCATAACCGCGGGGATATCTGCGCCTGCCTCATAGACCTTAGTCCACTCGATAACGCGGCTTACCGCTTCGTCTATATGCCAGCGGGGCTGCCAGCCGAATGTCTTCTTGAGCTTACTGGAATCAAGCTTTAAGAAGTTGGCCTCGTGAGGAGCATTAGCTTCAGACTTATCGACTCTCTTTATGCCGCCCCAGCCGATTACAAACATGTTTACGATATCGCCTGTGCATACGCAGTCGCAGTCATCGGGTCCGACATTATACCAGCCTGCCTTCGTCTTATCCTCGTACTGTGCCTGAGCGATCATAAGGTATGCGAACACGGGCTCGAGCACATGCTGATAAGGTCTTGTGGAATAAGGATTTCTTACAACGATATCCTGTCCGCTTAAAGCCGCTCTTACGCAGTCGGGAATAATTCTGTCATTCGCGAAGTCACCGCCGCCGATTACGTTACCGGCTCTTGCTGTGGAGATCGCAGGTGCGTCCTCGGAAGCGAAGAACGAGTTCTTATAGCTGTGAGTTACGAGCTCGCTGCAGGACTTGGAATTAGAATAAGGGTCGAAGCCGTCCAGGGGCTCATTCTCCCTGTAACCCCATACCCACTCATTGTTCTGATATACCTTGTCGGTAGTTACGTTAAGGAATGACACCACATTCTTAGAAGCTCTTACGCACTCGAGAATGTTTACAGTGCCCATTACGTTAGTCTCATATGTGTATCTGGGATCCTTGTAGGAATCTCTTACGATAGGCTGTGCTGCCATGTGGATAACTATCTCGGGATCGGCCTTCTCGAATGCAGCCTTGAGTGCATCGATGTCTCTTATATCGCCGATAACGGATGTCATCTTGTCTTCGAGCCCTGCCATGCCGAAAAGGTTAGGCTCGGTCGGAGCCTCAAGTGAGAAGCCCGTCAGCACTGCGCCGTGTGTTACAAGTATTCTGCTCATCCACGAGCCCTTGAAGCCCGTGTGTCCCGTGAGGAAGACCCTCTTGCCGTTCCAGAAACTAAGATCAGTCAAAATCAGTCCTCCCACTTGATCCAGGGTGCATTGCCCTCTTTAATAAGCTTCTCGAGAAGATCCTTGTCACGCTTGGTGTCCATGCACTGCCAGAAGCCCTCATGAATGAAAGCATTGAGCTGGCCTTCAGCCGCGATCCTCTCCAGGGGTGCCTTCTCGAAAGGAACCTCATCGCCGTCGATGTAGTCTATTACCTGAGGCTCGAGAACCATGAAGCCTGCGTTAACTACAGTGCCGTCCTGATCTGCCTTCTCTCTGAACTTGGTTACGGTGCCGTTGTCTGCGATATCGATGCAGCCGAATCTCTGGCCTACCTTGGCAGCCGTGATGGTGGCGAGCTGGCCCTTACTCTTATGGAAATCAACGAGAGCCTTAAGGTCTACGTCGCTGACGCCGTCGCCATATGTGAGCATGAAGGGCTCATCACCGATGAAGTCCTTAACCCTCTTGATGCGTCCGCCGGTCATGGTGTTAAGGCCCGTATCGACGAGCGTGACCTTCCAGGGCTCAGTGTGAGTCTTATGGACGATCATCTTATTCTCGGAAGTAAAGTCAAAAGTAACGTCAGAAGTGTGGAGATAATAATCCGCGAACCACTCCTTGATAAAGTACTGCTTATAGCCGCAGCAGATTATAAAGTCATTGAATCCGTAGGAAGAATAGTACTTCATGATATGCCAAAGAATAGGCATACCGCATATCTCTACCATGGGCTTGGGTCTGTAAACGCTCTCCTCGGAGATCCTGGTTCCGTACCCGCCCGCAAGCAAAACTACCTTCATGGGTTTTCCTCCGCACATAGTTATTCATTCTAATTATACTATATGCGCGCGATTATTCTTTAAGATAGTTGTGGCACTCTTTTACAAAATTATTAAACTCACCGGCATTCTCGTATATGACGTTTATCCTCACGTTCGGAGTATAACGCTCATTATCGATCAGGGACTGGATATCCGAGCCCGTCCTTCTGATGTCCTCCTCAAGGACCTTACGAAGCTCCGGCTTGTACATGATATCGATGGCTCTGGAGTTAATTCCGAGCATAAGCTCAGGTGAACCCTCACGCAGTCTGAAGCTCAAGGTCTTCTTTATATCGTCGGACGCGAAGCCTAAGTAGATGTCATACATACCATCCTCTATGAGGAACTTGCCGTAATCGTCGCTGTAAGATCCGATGTCGCTTACCTTGAACGACAGCGTAAGCTCACGGCTCTCCCCTGCCTTAAGCTCGTACTTGCCGAAAGCACGCAGCTCCTTGACGGGCTTGCTCTGCATTGCGACGGGGTCGCCGACATACAGCTGCACTACCTGCGCGCCGTCCCTGTCACCTGTATTCGTAAGCTTAAAGCTGACCTTCACGGTATCTTCCATGGCATACTCGCTCTTGTCCGTACTCATGTCCTCCAGCTCGAAGCTCGTGTAGGACAGGCCGAAGCCGAACGGGAACAGCGGCTTTATCTTTCTTTTCTCGTAGCCCCTGTAGCCGACATAGATGCCCTCGCCGTAAACGCATGTGAAGCCGTCAGGGTAATCAAGAAAAGCCGGGGTGTCCTCATAACGCTCGGGGAATGTGACCGTGAGCTTGCCCGAGGGATTGACCGCGCCGCTCATGATGTCGAAAAGCGCACGTGCGCCTTCCATGCCGGGATAGTAGATCAGGAACGCCGCATCGATATCGTCGATAAACTCCGTAAGCTCCACGGGACCCGGCACATTAAGCACGAGGCAGATCTTATATTGACCGTCATCTATGAGTCCTCTTATGACTCTTCTGTACTCATCGGGAAGCTTAAGATCCTTACGGTCAGTGCCCTCTGCAGACGGCAGCGAGATGACTACCACAGCCACATCTCCGTCCTTATTCTCACCGAAGACTTCCTTAAGTGAAGGCTCCCTGTCGGTAATTACCTGCGCACTTCCGGAACCGTATATGCGGAGTGTGTCGCTGCCGTACAGGCAGACCCTGTTCATGTCATCAAGCGGGAAAAGGTTATCCTTATTCTTAAGCATGACGATGCCCTCGGCATCCGCCCTGTAGCAGGCCTTGCGTCCCTTCTCAATGTACTCGTCGTACGGGATCGGGAACTTCTCATCATTCTTGTTGTACTTAAGGCCGAGCTCTATCACGCGCAATGCGGCCTGATCGAGTTCCTCGCGGGTGAGCCTGCCGTCCTCCAAAGCTTTCAGGATCTCGTCTTCCTTATTCCAGGGACCCGGCATGAAAAGATCTATGCCCGCCGCCGCGGAATCGCCGGTGTCACCGGTGCATGCGCCCCAGTCGGTCATGCACAGGCCTTCAAAACCCCAGCGTTCTCTTAATACGTCTTCCAGGAGCCACTTATTCTCAGTGCAGTGCACTCCGTTGATCTTGGGGTACGCGGCCATGACCGTCGCGGTACCAGCCTTAATGCACTTCTCGAAGGCGGGGAGATACATCTCCTCAAGGGCGCGCTGTGAGATCCTCTGATCGATACCCGAGCGGTTGATCTCCAGGTTGTTGGCGGCATAGTGCTTAACATCGGCAGCCACTCCCTGTGACTCAACTCCCTTTACCATCTCACGTCCCAGGATTCCTCCGACAAGCGGGTCCTCCGAATATCCTTCGAAGAATCTTCCGTTCCTGGGCTCTCTTAACAGGTTAACGTTAGGTGTTCCCAGAAGACATGAGACCTTATACATCCTGGCCTCAAGTCCCAGCGCTTCGCCGTTCTCATAAACGACCTCTGGGTTCCAGGTGGACCCCAGAAGTATTCCCGGAGGATAGCATCCGGGATGAGGCTCGTAGCCGCCCGTATAGTCGGTGAGCTTCTTGAAAAGTTCTTCCCTTAATGTCTTCTCTTCGTCGGTGAGATTATCAAGCTTATAGAAATTATGGATAACGTGATCCAGCTGCTCACGGGTATATCCTTCTTCGACAACTTCCTTAACGAATATATCTCCGAACAGCTGCTCGAAGTTCATGCCGGTACCACCGTCGAGGAACTGCATGCGCTTTATCCCCTCTTCGACAATCTGCCTCGTAGAAAAAAATCCGGCACCGCATAAAAGCGATGCCTTCTGTTGATCATTAAGTTTATTAAGTATATCTCTAGCTGTCATGATGATCACCGCCGCAACTTTGAATTCGTTGCTAACAGTATATCATCAGAGGCGTCATACCATAATGGCAAACTTGAGTGTGCACTGAACGGCAACCTGGCCGTCGACAGTAGCTACAGCCTCACCTACGCCCATAGGTCCTCTTACCTGAGTGATCTTGGTCTCGAATCTGATTGTATCGCCCGGAACTACCTGTCTTCTGAACTTACACTTATCGATGCCTGCGAATACAGCGATCTTACCCTTGAACTCTTCCTGGGAAAGAATGGCGACAGCACCTGTCTGAGCGAGAGCCTCTACCATGAGAACACCCGGCATGATCGGATACTCGGGGAAATGGCCTCTGAAGAATGACTCATCATAAGTTACGTTCTTGTAAGCGATGCAGTACTCACCCGGTACATAATCCTCTACCTTATCGATAAGAAGGAAAGGATGACGATGAGGGATGATCTCCATGATCTGCTGTGTGTTAAGTGAATTAGCCATGTCGGTATTCTCCTTTATGAATTACTCAGCATACTTCTTAAGAAGAAGTGTAGCATTATGTCCGCCGAAGCCCAAGGAATTGCTCATTGCATAATTGATATCAAGTGAGCGGCCCTCGCCCATCGTGTAGTCGAGGTCGCACTCATCATCAGGCTCTGTAAGACCTGATGTGACATGGATATAAGAATCAAGGATGGACTTAACGCATACGATGAACTCTACTCCGCCTGCGCCTCCGAGGAGGTGTCCGATCATGGACTTGGTGGAGTTGATTGCTACCTTCTTGGCAGCATCGCCGAAAGCGTACTTGATAGCACGTGTCTCGAAAAGGTCATTGTGATGTGTGGATGTGCCGTGTGCATTGATGTACTCCACCTGAGAGGGTGTGATGCCCGCCTCGTTCATGGCAGCCTTCATGGCCTCGCCTGCGCCGGAACCGTCCTCTGCAGGGGATGTGATGTGGAATGCATCGTTTGTTGCGCCGTAGCCTACTACCTCAGCGTAGATGTGCGCGCCTCTTGCCTTGGCGTGCTCGAGCTCCTCGAGTACAACGACACCTGCGCCCTCACCGATAACGAAGCCGTCTCTGTTCTTGTCGAACGGTCTGGAGCATGTGTCGGGATCAGTATTGGTGGAAAGAGCTGTCATGTTGGTGAAGCCCTGTACGCCCAAGGGGCAGATAGCTGCCTCGGAACCGCCGCAGACCATAACGTCAGCATCGTCGAACTTGATTGCCTTGAAGGCATCGCCGATGGAGTGTGAGCCGGAAGCGCAAGCCGTAACGATAGCGACGTTCTTGCCCTTCATGCCGTACTGCATTGCGATGTTGGCAGAAGCCATGTTGGCGATCATAACGGGGATGTAAAGAGGGCTTACCTTCTTGCCTTCCATGAGCTTGGTGTGCTCTCTCTCGTTAGCCTGCATGGAACCGATACCGGAGCTTACGATGACACCTACGCGGTAAGGGTTCTCGTTCTCCATGTTAAGACCGGAATCCTCTACTGCTTCCTTAGCTGCAACTACTGCAAACTGAGTGAATCTCTCCATTCTCTTTGCAGTCTTGAAGTCCATATATTCAGTAGGATCAAAGTCCTTGATCTCGCCTGCCATCTTTGCCTTGTACTCCGAAGAATCGAAAGCACTGATTTCAGAGAAACCTCTCTTGCCGTCCTTCAAGCCCTGCCAAAAAGTCTCAACGTTCTTTCCGATAGGTGTGATGGCACCCATTCCTGTTACTACTACTCTTCTGCCGTTCATTCTCTTATTCTCCGATTCTTACGAATTACATGTGCATTCCGCCGTCGACGGAAAGAACCTGACCTGTGATGTAGGAAGCATCATCAGATACGAGGAAGCCAACTGCATTGGCGATGTCCTCTACCTGGCCGTAACGCTTCAGGGGGATGCCTGCGAGCATCTGTTCCTTAACCTTCTCGGGAAGCACGTCAGTCATGGGTGTCTGAACGAATCCGGGAGCGATTGCATTACATGTGATGTTCTTGCCTGCATACTCTCTTGCGGCACTCTTTGTGATGCCAATGACGCCTGCCTTGGAAGCAGAGTAGTTAACCTGGCATGCATTACCCTCGAGACCTACGATGGAGGAGATGGATACGATGCGGCCGTACTTCTGCTTGCTCATTACGGGAACTACTTCACGGAAGAAGTTGTATGTACCCTTAAGGTTTACTGCGATAACAGCGTCGAAGTCCTCTTCCTTCATTCTTACGAGGAAACCGTCTCTTGTGATGCCTGCGTTATTTACGAGAGCATCGATGGAGCCGAATGCAGCTGCTACATCAGCGACTGTCTCCTTAACAGACTCGGAGCTTGATACATCGCATCTGTAAGCCTTTGTCTCCACGCCGTATTCCTTCTTGATCTCGTCAGCTGTCTCCTGGGACCCTTCGATAGGGCATGCATCTACAACTGCGATGTTGTAACCCATCTTGGCAAGCTTAACTGCGATTGCCTTGCCGATTCCTCTTGCGCTTCCTGTTACGATTGCTGTCTTTGCCATTGTTATCAATCTCCTTATTATGCTTCTAATGCCTTGAGGTTCTCGGGAAGAGCCTCGGCTTCTTCTACTGTTGATACGTTGATTACGGGGATCTCGGGGATAGTCTTCTTAACGAAGCCTGCTATCGTCTTTCCGGGACCGATCTCGACCAAAACGTCTACGCCAAGATCCTTGAGCTTAAGAAGTGTCTGCTCCCACATTACTGAGGAGTAAACCTGCTTCTCGAGAAGCTCTCTGGTGTTGCTTGTGTCTTCAATAACTTCTGCATTGAGGTTGGCGATGTACGGGATCTTAAGGTCAGAGATCTGCGCCTTATCAAGCTCTACTCTGAGCTTCTCACCTGCGCCCTTTAACATGGGTGAATGGAAAGGACCGGAAACCTTAAGCTCCACTGCCCTCTTAGCGCCCATCTCGGAGAGCTTCTCCATGCCCTCGTGAACGGCATCCTTCTCGCCTGTGATTACGATCTGTCCGGGGCAGTTGTAGTTAGCCACCTCCGCGCCGTCGATATGGTCGATGCACTGCTGTACCTTCTCCTTAGGCAGCGCAATGATGGCTGCCATCGTGCCCTGACCTGCAGGTACGAAAGAGCTCATGAGGTTGCCTCTGATCCTTGTGAGTCTGACGGCGTCCTCGAAAGACATTGCGCCGGCAGTTACGAGCGAGCAGTACTCGCCAAGTGAAAGTCCTGCTGTGATGTCAGGCTTAACCCCTAAGTCCTCGATGGCCTTCGTCATGATGGAGCATGCCGTTACGAGGCAGGGCTGTGTGTACTCTGTTACGTGGATGTCTTCGTTCTCTTCGAAGAGGATCTTCTCCATGTCGAAGCCGGAAGCTTCCGTGGCCTTCTTTATCATGTCCTTGGCCCAGTCGTACTTCTCAACGAAGTCCTGTGCCATGCCTACCTTCTGAACGCCCTGACCGGGATAAACAAATGCAATCTTCATCAGCAGATCTCCCCCGCATTCTTAAGGAGCTTGTTGGCGTCTGCCATCATGGTCTCGATGATGTCCTTAACAGGTCTGATCTCGTTTACCATACCGGCGATCTGACCAGCCATGAATGTACCGCCCTTAACGTCACCGTCGATTACAGCCTTACGCAGAGCACCTACGCCCAGAGCCTCGATCTCCTCGAAGCTTGCGTGTGCCTCCTCGAGCTTGATGAACTCATTTGTGAGCTGGTTTCTGATCTGTCTTACGGGGGCGCCTGCGGACCTTCCTGTTACTCTTGTGGAGCTGTCCTTGGCCTTGATGATCATGTCCTTGTAGTTCTGGTGGATATTAACTTCCTCGGAAGCGCAGAAAACCGTTCCGCACTGAACACCTTCAGCACCGAGCATGAATGCTGCTGCAACTCCTCTGCCGTCAGCGATACCGCCTGCTGCGATAACGGGGATGCTTACTGCGTCTACTACTTGGGGAACGAGAGCCATTGTGGTGATCTCGCCTACGTGTCCGCCGGACTCAGTACCCTCAGCGATAACAGCGTCAGCACCGTCCTTCTCCATCTTCTTTGCAAGAGCTACGCCAGCGACAACGGGGATAACGATGATGCCGGCTTCCTTCCACATGGGAATGAACTTACCTGCGGAGCCTGCGCCTGTAGTAACTACCTTTACCTTCTCCTCGGCAAGGACCTCAGCGATCTGAGGAGCTCTGGGGTTCATGAGCATGACATTTACACCGAAAGGCTTGTCGGTCAGCTCTCTGCACTTGTGGATCTGCTCTCTAATCCAATTCTCGTCAGCGCCGCCGCATCCGATGATGCCGAGACCGCCTGCGTTAGAGACAGCAGCAGCGATGTGGTAGTCAGCTACCCACGCCATACCTCCCTGGAAGAGGGGATACTTGATGCCAATCATTTCCGTGATCTTTGTCATGGTCATTTCTCCTTTATATTCTGCAATTAATATTCAATGTAGTTGGCGTCCCATGTAAGTCCGCCGCCGAAACTTGCGAGCACGAGCTTCATGCCCTTCTTGAGCCTGCCGTCCTTCTTCAAGGTGGACAGCAATGAAGGGATGGAAGCGCTTGATGTGTTGCCTGTTTCCTCGAGTGTCATGGGGAACTTCTCGATATCGATCTTAAGCTTCTTAGCTGTGGACTCGATGATACGTGCGTTAGCCTGGTGAAGGATGAAGTAATCCACCTCATCGAGGCTGAAGCTGTACTTCTCTGACAGGTCCTTAATAAGCTTCGGGACCTCAGTGATCGCGAATCTGAATACGTCTCTGCCTGCCATGTAGAAATAAGTGGACTGCTCGAAATCTTCCTCGTCATATCTTTTGGGCTGTTTTCTGTTCTCGCAGTGGAGGCACACACCTCTCTTACCTGAGGATCTCATGATGAGCTCGTTCTTCTTGCCCTCCTCGGCTCTTAAAACAGCTGCACCTGCGCCGTCACCGAAAAGGATGCATGTTCCTCTGTCGTTCCAGTCTACGTAATTGGAAAGTGTCTCCGTTCCTACTACCAAAGCGAGCTTGGAATTGCCTGCCTCGATAAAACTCTGAACAGCATTGAAGGCAGCGATCCAGCCGGGGCATGCGGAGTTAACGTCAAAGCATCCGACGTCCTCAGTGCAGCCGAGCGCCTCCTGGACGCATACTGCTATGGAAGGGAAAACGACATCAGGAGATGTGGACGCGGCCACGATAAGGTCGATGTCCTTGGGGTCGATACCTGCATCCTCGACTGCAGCCTTGGCAGCCTTGATCGCCATGGTGGAAGACTTGTCTTCCTTGCCGTCAGCGATGTGTCTTCTCTTGATTCCCGTTCTTTCCGTGATCCACTCATCATTAGTCTCGACCATCTTAGACAGATCGTCATTGGTGAGGATCTTCGGGGGCAGATATGAGCCCAGTCCGATTATCTTACCTGTCACTTGAGCCATGCAAATACCTTCTTCGATAATTCCTTTGATTATCAAAGTATTGCATAACCAATATATTTAGTCAATAGAACCGGGGGCCTCACACCATAAAATAAATAACACTTGATATTACGTTCATCAGGGCGAAAGATGCAGTAGTGAACAGGATCCATTTCCTGGACATATCCTTCTTCCTGACAAGCGAGATGATGACCATCACCGCACCTGCTGCGAATATGAGTGTGCCCCAGATGGCAAGGAGCCTCTTAGGGGTGTATCCGAACCTGGAATAGTAGAGCGCAAGCTTGGAGAAAGACACCGCCGCAAACACGACGCTCTCACTCATAAGCGCAATGATCATGCCGGAAGAGATCTTTCCTGCCACGCCTTCCCTTCTCGTGAAATAAGATACGAGAACGAATACCATCATGTTAATGAACATTATGCCCGTAAGCTCGAAGAAGCCTCTTCTGGCATACTCGGCAGCCGTGAATTCTTCAGGTAGTCTTCCGGCAAACGCGCTGAACAGATAGCTTCCCTCAAATGAGAAGAAGATAAGATACAGTACCACGAAGCATCCTGTCACAAATGAAGCCAAGACCTCCGATATCTTGCGGCAGGCGCCTCTCCAGCTGATGAGCTTACCGTAAGTTTTCTTCTCCTCCTCTCCGTCACTGGAAGCGCAGGAGGAGATCATGCCGTACATATACAAAGAGACCGGAACCGCCAGGATCACGTAGCCTATATTCCTGGCAAAGAATTCGATACCGATAATTTCGGAAAGCGAATTAAGAAATCTGCTTACAGATACATCGAAGGAACTGTTTATCCCGCACAGCAAAGCTACAGCTGTTATGAAGATCGGAATCATGATAATGACTCCGAATATGCTTACGGCCACACCGACAGGATCGGTCTTTTTCTCACCGCCCTTGCGCGTCCCGGAAAGATCCTTAAACAGATTGGAAAATCCGGCGAACGACTTGAATACTCCGGCGTTAAACAGGTCCGCCATGATAAAGCTGCCGGTCCTGCCTTCATACAATAGGCTGCAGCTTACCACCGCCGTATATACGGCGCACAGGTGAAGGCCGAGTACAGATACGACCTCCGATATACCTGTGACAGAAGTAAGCGCCACAATGAACATGACCGCGTACCAGAAGAATGTTTCCTTAGAAGGTGTTTTTTCCCTTCCCCGCAGCACAAGCATGTTCAGGATAATGAATCCCGTTACGAACAAAACTCGCTTTAAGACTGTAAAGTCTCCGCTGAAATCCATGGCGAAAAACTTCAAATAGGCAAAAGCTAACGGATACGCCAGAAGCACTCCGGCGTTTCTTGTTGTCTTTGTAAAATCCATTGTGAATACCTCACTATCCCTTTAAGGTGATGTCTGTATAATACACCCTCTGATAGTGATTTGCAATACGATTTTATTGTTATTCGATATTATTTTACTGATAAGTGGTATGAGCTCAATTTACAACGGCTTCTGCCCAGCAGCCCTCAAAGGGCATATCATACATAGGAACCGCCCCCGCCTTGATAAGCTCCCTGGTGCTTTCGTACAGGACTTTGCCCTGATGCACGGGGCCCATGTAGCATCTCACTCCCGCCTCGCGTGCCTTGCCGATAAACTCCGTAAGACCTCTCACGGTCTGCGTGCCGCTGTGGTAAGTCTCTATCAGGACCTTGTCGTACTTTGCAGGATCCACTTCAGCGAAAGGATACCCGGGAACACACGGCACTGTAAGTATCTTCTTTACGGGAGAAGAGAAATACTGCTGCACTTCCTTCTTGTTAAGGGTGCGCACGGAAGGCTTGCCCGGGAACTTGCCGTAGTCGCCGTCGAAGTTCGCGTCAGTAACGCGCGCGGCCGGAACAAACACGGTGTCCTCCATCATCTCGTCGGTGTAAACGATACCGAAAGTAACGGCGCCGAGCTTGCCCTCGCAGGCTGCGCCGAGCAGGCCCATTGCGTAGCTGACATTGCGTACGGCATCGCTGTGCGGGTCACTCACGGGGAGCTTGGAGCCTGTGATGAGCACGGGAATATCAAGATAAGACAGCACTCTCACTGCAAGCTGTGCGAAAAAGGCTGCGCTGTCGGTGCCGTGCAGGATAAGGATGCCGTCAGGCTTGTCCTTCTCACACTCGTCCGCGATGGCAGACAGAGCCTTGCGGAAATACTCCTCATCCGCGTTCTCGGAAGAGTACAGGATCGGAGTTAAGTATGAAAGCTCGTTTTTCTTCTTGAAAGCCTCGAAGATCTTCTTGTCGGGAGCCGTGCGCAGCTTGATCGTATCGCCCTTCTCCACTGCCGAACAGATCGTGCCTCCTAGTGTAACTACCAGTATCCTGCTCATTTGTCTTTCTCCGTATTACAAGTAAAATATAAACAGATTATACCAAACACGAGGTTCCTTATGAGACTTGCAAGCTGGAATGTAAACGGCATCCGCGCCGTGGCGGGAAAAGGATTCATCGACTCTTTCAAGCAGATCGACGCCGACATCTTAGGTATACAGGAGATAAAGGCGCTGCCCGAGCAGGTCCCCGACGAGATCGCAAACATACCGGGCTACAAGAGCGTCTTCTACCCCGCTGAGCGCAAGGGCTATTCCGGCACAGGACTTTACTACAGGGAGAGCCTTAACCCCAAGATAACCTTAGGCTTCGGCGTGGAAGAGTTCGACCACGAGGGCCGCGTCATCAAGGCGGACTTCGGCGACTTCGTTCTGTTTAACATCTACTTCCCTAACGGAGGCAGAGGCGATGACTTCGTCAAGTTCAAGCTGCGCTTCTACGACTGCTTCCTGGAACAGGTAAAGGAGCTTCAGGCGCAGGGCCGCGAGGTCATCTGCTGCGGCGACGTCAACACAGCTCACAAGGAGATCGACCTTAGCAACCCCAAGGCAAACTCCAAGATCTCAGGCTTCCTCCCCGAGGAAAGAGTCTACATGGATCACTTCGCCGAGGCAGGACTCATCGACTCCTTCCGCATGCTCTACCCTGACAAGGCCGAGGCTTACAGCTGGTGGTCCTACAAGACTTTCGCACGCGAGCGCAATGTAGGCTGGCGTATCGACTACTTCTTCGTAACGGAAGGCATAAGCAAAAAAGTGGCCGAATCCACAATGATGAGTGACATCATGGGATCCGACCACTGTCCTATTTATATCGATCTTAAGTAAGGCTTAATCGACATATGCGCTGCAAGTTGCGGAGCGCACTGTTCGCGGCCAAGCGCATATTCGATTAAGACATGTTTTCTTTTTCAACTAAGCGGTCTGCGCCGTACTTCTTACGCAGTGCGGGCTTCTCGATCTTACCCGTGGCATTTCGCGGTACGTCTGCCAGTATGATCTTCTTAGGCCTCTTATAGCGGGGAAGCTGCAGGCAGAACTGCTCGATCTCTTCCACGGTGCATCCTGAACCGGGTTCGATCTGAACGATGGCGCCCGTGATCTCACCGAGTCTCTTGTCGGGAAGACCGATTACGGCAACGTCCTTGATCTTCGGATACTCCTGCAGGAAGTTCTCGATCTCTACGGGGTAGATATTCTCACCGCCGGATACGATAAGATCCTTCTTACGGTCAACGAGGAAATAGAAGCCGTCCTCGTCCTGTCTTGCCATATCACCGGTATAGAGCCAACCGTCGTGCAAAGCAGCAGCAGTAGCTTCGGGATTGTGATAGTACTCGAGCATTACGCCGGGACCCTTAACACAGAGTTCTCCGACTTCGCCCTGCTTAACCTCATTGCCGTCCTCATCGATGATCTTGCACTCCCATCTGTAACCGGGAACGCCGATAGCACCAACCTTATGAGTATTCTCAAGACCGAGGTGAACGCATCCGGGGCCGGTCGACTCGGAAAGACCGTAGTTCGTATCGTACTGGTGATCCGGGAAGTAATCTCTCCAGTGACGAATGAGTGAAGGCGGTACAGGCTGCGCACCGATATGCATAAGTCTCCACTGAGACAGTTCATAGTCTTCGATCTTCAGCTCGCCGCTGTCCAATGCATCGAGGATATCCTGAGCCCACGGTACGAGGAGCCACACATTCGTGCAGTGCTCGTCTGAAACTGCACGGAGTATAACATCAGGCTTGGCACCCTTAAGAAGTACAGCCTTGCTGCATGTCCAAAGCGAACCCATCCAGTGGAACTTCGCACCTGTGTGGTACAGAGGAGGAATGCAGAGGAAGCAGTCGTCCTTCGTCGTATGATGGTGAACAGCCTCCATCTCGGCAGCCTGAGTAAGGCTTCTGTGAGGATGAAGGATAGCCTTCGGGAAACCTGTTGTTCCGGAAGAGAAATAGATAGCAGCGAGGTCATCATCTGTAAGCTTGATTCCGGGATCCGTGCTCGGATAATCAGCTACGAGAGACCAGTAGTTCTCGGCAAAAGCAGGCTTGCCTTCGCCGCCGACGAAGATAAGAACCCTGTTTCTCGAGATCTCATCCGCATTGGTATTGATACGGTCCACAAACTCGGGTCCGAAGATGAGAATGGATACCTCGGCAAGATTAGCGCAATAAGAGATCTCATTGGCTGTATATCTGAAATTAAAAGGAACTGCGATAGCACCGGCCTTCAG
Organism: Clostridiales bacterium; assembly: GCA_017451265.1. Classification (GTDB taxonomy): domain Bacteria; phylum Bacillota; class Clostridia; order Saccharofermentanales; family Saccharofermentanaceae; genus Saccharofermentans. The sequence goes on along the minus strand of JAFSPU010000012.1, from coordinate 295,981 downwards.
GATTCCGAAGTAAATGGGAAGCCACTCAAGGCAGTTGAACATGAGAATAGCAACTTTATCGCCTCTCTGAATGCCCTTGTCCAGGAGCATATTGGCTACGCGGTTTGCCTTCTCGTCGAAGACCTGCCATGTAAGCTGTCTTCTGTAATATTTTGTAGGTTTGGTCTGCTGAACGAGATCGTATTCCTTATAAGAGAATTTTCTCGTCTCTTCCATCGTCGGATTAATCTCCACCAGAGCGACTTCATTTCCGTGCTCGGCGGCATTTCTCTTAAGTAATTCGGTAACAGGCATCTTATGTCCTCCGCCCCCTGATTTTCAACCTTTTAATAATACACCCGCGTATAAATCGCGTCAAAAAAGGAGCCGCCTCAGCGACTCCTTAATTTGCCCAAACTTATAATTATCAATAATTCTCAGAACGCACTTCGAAATAGCTCTGAGGATGAGCGCATACAGGGCAGACCTGAGGAGCATTTGTACCTACTACGATGTGACCGCAGTTTCTGCACTCCCAGACCTTAACCTCACTCTTCTCGAACACCTGTTTCATCTCAACGTTGTTGAGGAGTGCACGGTATCTTTCCTCGTGCTGCTTCTCGATGGCACCGACCATACGGAACTTGGCAGCAAGCGCTGTAAAGCCTTCAGCCTCAGCTGTCTTGGCGAAGTCCTCATACATGTCAGTCCACTCATAGTTCTCGCCGTCAGCTGCAGCTGCGAGGTTCTCTGCAGTGTCACCGATGCCGTTCAGTTCCTTGAACCACATCTTGGCATGCTCCTTCTCGTTGTCAGCTGTCTTCAGGAAGATCTCAGCGATCTGCTCGAAGCCTTCCTTCTTAGCCTTGGATGCAAAATAAGTGTACTTGTTTCTTGCCTGGCTCTCGCCTGCGAAAGCTGCCTGCAGATTCTTCTCGGTCTGTGTACCTTCATACTTGTTTGCCATGTTCTTATCTCCTTTTTTTAATTAGATTCATTTTATGAAGCTGAAGAAAGATTCTTCTTCTCATATTCATCAAGACTTACCGGACGGGCGAAGTAGTAACCCTGGAAGTAATCGCAGCCCATCTTGGCAAGGAAGTCAACCTGCTCTACTGTCTCGACGCCCTCAGCAATAACGGGAACATCAAGACTCTTGGCGAGGTCGATGATGAGGGACATGATCTTCTTAGTCCTCTCGTCATGTGCCGTATCCTTAAGGAAGATCATGTCGAGCTTCAATACATCAACAGGCATATCCTTAAGCATGTTTAGTGATGAGTATCCGCTTCCGAAGTCATCCATCTCAACAATAAATCCGGCTTCTCTTAACTTATCTATGGTCTTGAGCTTCTCATCGATGTCGTCCATCATGATAGTCTCAGTGATCTCAAGTCTTAAGCGCTTTCTGTCGAGCTCATATTTCTCCGCCAGGCCGATGATGCACTCGGGCACATCGATCATATAGAAGTCCTTAGGAGAGATGTTTACTGACAGATACAGATCATCGCGTCCTTCGAAGGACCATCTTCTTAAGATCCTGCATGCGCATTCCCAGATATACTGGTCGATCTTGGCGATCCTTCCGTTCCTCTCCAGAACAGACAGGAATCTTCCCGGAGGCATGAAGCCTTCATCAGGATGGATCCATCTTACCAGGACCTCAGCGCCTACGACCTTACCGTCACGGTCAACCTGAGCCTGCAGGTAAGGTACGATCTGACCTGTGATAATGGCATTATCAAGCTGCTCTGTGATCTTCTGATCCCACAGCAATGCAGCTCTGGAATCGTCTTCGTAATAGGACACCTTAAGATCTGCTTCATGCTTAACCTGTGCGATGGCAATGAAGGCACGGTCAAACATGGCGGATATAGGCATATTCCTGTCTTCTATCTCATATGCACCTATGTGAATGATGATCGGAACAACAAGATTTCTGTCCAGATTCGGAACTTCACGCATAGCCGATATGAAAGTCTCTTCATTGTAATTTGCTTTCTCAATAAGAATTCCGAACTTATCTGAACCGATCCTTCCGTAACGGGTAGTATCGGATACGACCTTCTCGCGCATCAGATCAGCGATCTTCACGAGAAGCTTATCGGCAAACGCTCTTCCATATCTGTCGTTAACCAGCTTGAATTCCTTGATATCAGATGCAAGGACATAGAACTCCTTGTCGGGATTGGCTGTGATAACCTGTCTGATCTCATCGAACAGACGGTCGGTGTTGTAGATACCGGTGAGCTTATCGTGAGTTGCGAGGAACTTATTCATCTTCTCACGCTTGGATCTTTCTGTCGTATCGGTGATCTTCGCGAAAGAACCGATAAGCTTACCCTGAAGGTCATGAAGCTTATGGAACTCTATATCATATATGTATTCCTCGCCGTCCTCGTGCTTGGTACATGTAATTACTTTGGCGTTGTAGTTGGCTGACTCCTCACGGTCCTCGCCTGTGAGTGCAAGCAACTTCTCGAAGGCAGGTCCTGTCTCATCCAGACCCAGTCCGAGCTGCAAAGATGCGGCTGAATTGATGTAGATACAGTCACGGTTCTCATCGAAGAACAGGATGCCGTCGGATACTGTGGCAAGTACGGTCTTCTTCATCTCATCCATAAGGATCGACGGAACATATTCCATCGCATAGATGTAGATGAACAGGCCCATCGCGCATATACCGATGATGGATTCATCTACAACTCCGTTCGTAAATACATGGAACGACTCCCAGACGGAAGTACCGATAGTAGCCAGAAGTATGATCAGATAACGGTCTCTGTAAAGCCTTGATGACTTTATGCACTTGGTGGCAAGCGTAATAACCGAGATGGCAAGGAGTATTGCCGAAACCGCAAGATGCACCTTGTGATACCACAGGGAATGGAAGATAACATCTACGCCGTCTGCGGCAGGCTCGGTCGTTACCATGAATACATGATCGAATACAAGATTAAGTGAAACGCTTATGGTATCGAATGCTACCATTCCCAGGAGCAAGGGTCTAAACAGCGGATGTCTATATTCATAATTACAGAACTTCAGGGAGAATTCCATGAAGTAGAAAAGCAGAATGGTCGTACTGATAAAGTAAATGGTGAAGCACAGTCTGCATATGGCAAGATCATCACTTATGGCGATAACTATGTTGGAAAGGATAGGCACGAGCAGCCAGAAAAGGCAGTGCTCAACAAACGGCGCAATCTCCTTCTCACTCCTTCTTGTGCGAACGAGACAGATAATAGTTACTATCGCAAAGAGTGACACTATTACAACAAACCAAGCCATACCTAATTTTATCATGGCAAAAATTCTTAATATATAGGGCAATTATTAATAAAGAATAAACAAAACAAGTAAAGAGGCGGTTTTTACCGCCTCTTTGATCCCTATTCCATATTCCATCTTTTTTATTATTCTTCGTCTTCCCGATACTCCAGGATATCTCCGGGCTGACAGTCCAGAGCCTTGCAGATATCGTTAAGAGTAGAAAACCTCACAGCCTTGGCCTTCTGATTCTTCAGTATCGACAGATTGGCAGGCGTGATACCCACTTTCTGCGCCAGGTCTCCGGAGGAGATCTTACGCTTAGCCATCATTACATCAAGATTTACAATGATCATTATGCTCTCCTCCCTTCATCAGATAGTAAGATCCATTTCTTCCTTCATCTCGATGGCCTTGGCAAATACTACCTTAACACAAAGTACGATAAGTGCCATAAACAGTGAGATGATGGTAAGGAAATATGCGCCGAACCAGATAAAACCTGCTGCAACACATATTACGCCGATAGCGATAAGCGCCGCCGTGATTATATTCATAAGCCTGGTATTTGCTCTGTCAAACACAACATCCTTACTCATATTTGTCAGAAGCTTAAATACACTGATAAGAATAACGTAAGCGGCAACTGTTCCAAGGTACCAGACTACAGACATCACGGCAACTGCCGCTGTATCAAATCTGTCACCCAGACAGTAGCTTATGTACTGGGCAATTGCTATTCCGAAAACATCTGCTACAACCACTATCGCAATGAATAAGATCGTCGCAATCTTAGACCATCTTATAATTCTGTCGTTGTATCTCATTTCCCTATTCCTCCTCAAAAAAGAATTGAGCATGCTCTTATGACATCATAGTAGCATACTCAATATTGTTTTGCAAGAAGATTTTATTGTTTTTCGATATATTTTTATTTCGCAGCGAAGAACGTTCCGATATCGTCCTGATCCAGGATCTGTTCAAGGACCTGAGGCTGGGAGCCTGAAGCTATAACGCCGTTGATGCCCTTGCCCGTTACCATCTGCATTGCAGTGATCTTTGTATACATTCCGCCGGTACCGAGCTTGCTGCCCGCGCCCTTGGAGAACCCGAGCATCTCGTCAGTGATCTCCTCTACATAAGAGATCCTCTTGGCATTCTCGTCCTCCCTGGGGTTACTAGTGTAAAGACCGTCGATATCAGAAAGGATAATGAGAAGGTCCGCATTTGTCAGGATAGCAACGTCTGCAGAGAGAGTATCGTTATCGCCGAAAGTACCGTTATGCCAGATCTCGGATGTAGATACTGTATCATTCTCATTGATGACAGGGATCAGATGCTTCTCGAGCATGGCCTCAAGTGTATTGGTGATGTTATGTCTCTGAAGCTTGTCTGCGATGCCGTCCTTGGTGAGCAGTATCTGTCCGCACACATAGGAATACTCGGCAAAGGATCTTGTATAAGCGTTCATGAGCTCGCACTGGCCTACAGCTGCGATAGCCTGTTTCTGAGGGATATCATCCGGCTTACTTGGGAGATTAAGGCTTCCGATGCCTACACCGATCGCACCTGAAGTTACGAGGATAACCTCACGACCGCTGTTCCAGATGTCGGCAATACCGCGGCACAGCTTGTCGATGTTGCCGTGATTCATCTTGCCGTTCTCATAAGTGATGGTAGAAGTACCTACCTTAACCACTATTCTTTTCGCGAAGTTCACCGCATAACGTGAACCGCCGATGTCCTCAACCTGCATAATGCGGGCTCCTCTCTCATAATACAGGCGGCCCGATCGCTCAAACCGCCCGTTAAGAATATACTCAATTCACCTAAAATACAAGTTATGCAGAGGCCTTAACCGTGTTCCAGATTTCTGCATACCTCTCCTCGTACTCGGAAGAAGAATAGTATACCTCGAGTGTAGAGAAGATCTCCTCTGTAGGATAGTAGTAAACATTTCCGGAAATCTCGGGATCGAGCATGTCTCTTGCAGCGACGTTAGGTGTTGAATAGCCTACATACTCGCAGTTCTCAAGAGCGATATCAGGATCATACATGAAGTTGATGAAATCGTGCGCGCCCTCGTAGTTAGCAGCGTTGCTGGGGATGCACATCATATCTACGGAGTAGTTAGATCCCTCAGGCAGAACGAATCTCAAGTCGATGTCATCATTGCCTCCGAGCTCAGCGATTCTGTCGAGCATAACGATGTGATCACCGGACCACGCTACGGACAGAGCCATCTCACCGGAAGCCATCTTATCCTTGAGGTTATCTACGCCGTATGTGGGGTTAAGATTTGTCTTCTGGTCGATAAGAAGCTGCATAGCCTCAGCAAGCTCGTCATCATTAAGGGAATTGATGGAGTAGCCGAGGTAGTTCAGAGCAACACCGATGGACTCTCTCATTGAGTCGTACATGCCTACGTTACCTGCGTTAGCCTCATCGAAAAGTGCACCCCAGATAATTGCAGGGTCTGTTGTGCCCTCAGGGATATCAACTCTGTTAGCGTCGTAAACAAGTCCTACTGTGCAGTACAGGTACGGGATAGCATAGTCGAGAACCTCAGCAGACAGCTCTGCATCCTGTGAGTAAGTCATATTGTTGAACATAGGATCCATGTACGAAGTTACATTAGGAAGCATGGACATATCGAGGGGCTGGATCCTCTCCTCGTTGATAAGTCTGCAGACCATGTACTCGGAAGGAATGATAACGTCATAAGTGTTATCCAGGTTAGGATACATCGTCTCATTAGTCTCGAAAGTTCTGTAGATTACTCTGTACTGAGGATAAGCTGCCTCAAACTTGGCGATGGTGTCCTCTGCGATGTACTCACCCCAGTTATAGATGATGAGCTCCTGTCTGCTGTCGCAGGCAGTAAACGCAGACATTGCAAGAAGTGATGCGCAGACGGCAGCACTTACAAATCTCTTAATGTTCTTCATTTCTTCATTCCTCCGTTTTTATCTTTTGCTCCCTTGACGCGGGAGAAATTGGATACGATCAAAAGTATGAACACTGCAGCAAATAAGATTGTGGTGAGAGCGTTCATCTTCGGGTTAACGCCGAACTTGGCCATACTGTAGATCTTCATGGGCAGAGTCTGCACAGAAGAGTTGACGTTGAAGTTACTGATAAGGTAGTCATCTACCGAGAGTGTGAATGTGAGCATCAGTGAAGAAAGTATGCCGGGCATTATCTCAGGGATGATAACGAGTCTTAAGGTCTGGAGCCTTGTAGCACCCAGATCCATCGCAGCTTCAGAAAGATTCTTATCAAGCTGCTTGATCTTGGGATCGATCGACAGGATCGCGAAAGGCACACAGAAAGCGATGTGTGCGCAGATCAGTGTGAACTCGCCCTTCTGTACTCCCAGGAAAGAGAACAGGAGCATGAATGCGATACCGATAACGAGCTCAGGCATAACATTAGGAATGTAAGTTACATTCATGATAAAGTTCTGCAGCTTCTTCGGAAGATATACGATGCCAAGACAGCTCACAGCCCCGAAGACTGTCGATACGACAGACGCGATGGCCGCGATCTTAAGCGTCTCAAGCAAAGACTCCAGAAGCTCTCCTCCGTCACTTCCGGAGAACAGGCTCGTGTAGTTTCTCAGCGTGAATCCTCCCCAGATAAATGACTTAGGCACGCTGTTGAACGAATAAACGATCAGAAGAAGGATCGGCAGATAAAGGAATACGATTATGAGGCCGATATAGATATCCGGAACAAGTTTTCTCAAGAATCTCACAGTACCATACCTCCGCTTCCGGACGCTTCCTTGTCCTGATTTCTAAGAAGTCTCATCGTGATGAGAACGAATATGAGAAGTATCAGTGACAGAACGTTACCCGCCTGCTGATAAGTAGCACTCTCATTCAGTATGAACGACTGGACCGTATTACCGATCGTGGTCTTCGATCCCTCAGTGATGATATCGGGGATCATGTAGAAGGTCATGGAAGGCATGAATACCATCTGCACGCCGGAGATAACACCGGGCAGTGACAGCGGGAACAGTACCTTAACGAATGTCTGGAACTTGTTGGCGCCGAGATCTGCTGCAGCCTGACCCAGGCTCTCGTCAATCTTGACCAGTACCGAATAGATCGGAAGGATCATGAACGGCAGAAAGTCGTTTACGAGAACGAACTTCGTGATGATGTCAGACCACGCCGCATCCTTAAGGAAAAGAATGGGCTCAGTCCTTCCGCAGACATTGATAAGGAATGTATTAAGCACACCGGTCTGTCCGAAGAATGCTCTCCATGCATATGTACGCAGCATCGTGTTCATCCATGTGGGAAGAACGAACAGGAGCAAAAGCTTACTCGAGGTCTTGTGCAGCCTCTTGGAACGGGCCTGCAGGATGTAAGCCAGAGGGTAACCCAGCACAAGGCAGCCCAATGTGGTCCACACGGCGTAGTCCAGGCTTCGCAGGAATACCGAGAAGTGCTCCTGCAGCGTGACACGCACGCCGTAGAACTCTGTGGTGACAGTCTTGTTTGCGAACAGCGTCTTGAAGCCGTCCAGGTTAAAAGCGTAGCCGCCGGAAGTCTTGGCGAAGAACGCTCTGAAAAGGATCAGCACGAGAGGCAGGATCGTGAACAGCACGATCCACGCAATGTACGGGTACGACAGGAGTTTCATGTTCATTGTGATGCCGAGGGCACCGTAGATGGAAGCCGCAATGCCGAGGAACAGAACCACGCACAGGATGTTTCCCGTGAGCGACTGCACCACATAAAGACGCTGGGGTGTCATATTGTTCGCCGCGATTATCTCGGGCGTGATGAACCTGTTAAGCGTGATAACGTGAAGTGCGAGCCTAGCCGAGAAAAGGATCATTACCGAAAGGCAGCCGAGTCTCTTCGTCCTGCGTGTGTTGGAGTAAAGCTGAAAGCCGAGCGAGAGCGTGAGTGCTGCCACAGCAACCACGATGGTAATCGTGAACATGAGGCCGCCGAAACCTCTGAAGTCGAGGTCAACCACGTTGTCCCTGAGTTCCACATAAACGTCCGGGCTCATGATCATCGAGAACAGGGAGAACACTCTCTCCCTCTTGTACTGAACGAACAGCTCGAACATAGGTATAAACACCGACACGAAGGAAAGTGTCGCTGCTATGCACATGATGATGCCGTGCAAAGGCATCAGCTTAAATCTGGATCTGATATCGCTCATGCCTTCTCCTCGGCGCCCGTGTCGTCCTTTACTCCCCTTACGCCGTAGCTGCCGGGAGCGGGAGAGAAACGGGACTTTCTCATAATCTGAATATCGTCAGGATCTACCGTGAGTCCGACTCTCTTGCCGACCTCGACGGGGTCAACGTCCTGGATCATCCACTCGATTCCTGTATCACCCTTTACGATGATCTCGTAGTGAACGCCCTTGAAGATGATGCTCTCTACCGTACCGTTTACAAAAGCGTCATCCTCTTCCTTGATGTAGATATCCTCAGGACGGATAACTACATCGACGTCATTGACCGCGCCCTCCTTCATCTCAGGGAACAGCGGGTCAACACACTCAAACTTTCTTCCGGCAAAAGTAACCTCATGGTCCTTTGTCATGGTGCCGGGAACGATATTCGACTCACCGATGAAGTCAGCAACATAAGCATTCTTAGGCTCGTTGTAGATATCGATAGGAGTTCCGATCTGCTGGATATAGCCGTCCTTCATAACGATGATCGTATCGGACATCGTGAGGGCCTCTTCCTGATCGTGTGTTACATATACGAATGTGATGCCGAGTTCTCTTTGCATCTGCTTGAGCTCGATCTGCATCTCTTTTCTCATCTTAAGGTCGAGAGCTCCCAGGGGCTCATCAAGGAGAAGCACACGGGGCTTTAAGATTATAGCTCTCGCAATGGCGACTCTCTGCATCTGGCCGCCGGAGATCTGGTCGATATAACGGTTACCGAATCCGTCGAGACCTACAGTGTGAAGGGCCTTGTTAACACGCTCCTCAACTTCCTTCTGAGGAACCTTCTGAAGGTGAAGGCCGAATGCCACGTTATCAAACACATTGAGGTGCGGGAAAAGGGCATATCTTTGGAACACCGTGTTGATATGTCTCTTGTGTGCCGGAACCTTAAGAAGATCCGAGCCCTCGAAGTTTACGATACCGGAATCAGCAGTCTCGAAGCCCGCGATGATCCTGAGAGTCGTGGACTTACCGCAGCCCGAAGGTCCGAGCAGCGTAATGAACTCGTTGTTTCTGATAAAGAATGTGATGTCGTGAAGGACCTGGTTACCGTCGTAGCTCTTGTTTACATCCTTGAGCTCGATGATATGCTCCATGCCCTTGTCATCCGGAAGGATCTGGTTCGGATACTTATTCTCTTGATTCTCGCTCATCTTACCCTCCTCAGAAACTCGGCGGCGTGCTTATCCAAAGCAGCTTCGCAGGTCTCTTACCGTCATTTGATATGTAGTGGGGCTTGCCGGGATTGATAAGAAAGCTCTCCCCCTTCTTTGCCTTATATGCGTTCTTTCCGATGTGGATCATTACCGTACCTTCAAGCACGTAGCCTGTCTCCTCTCCCTCGTGAGGATTGTCAGGATATGTTCTTCCTCCGGGCTCTATAGTTACAAGGATAGGCTCCATCTCATTCTTCTGTGCGTTAGGGATGAGCCAGCAGATCTCATTCTTGAGTTCTGCATCCTGCTTAACAGCGTAGTCATCTCCGCCGAAAACGACCTTCTCCTGCTCCTCGTCTGCGAAGAAGTCTGCAAGATTCGTACCGAGAGCCTCGAGTATGTACTTGAGTGTAGCAATGGAAGGAGAAGTCTTATCCTTCTCAATCATGGAAATATAGCCCTTGGTGAGCTCGCATCTGTAACCGAGCTCCTCCTGGGTGAGGTTATTGGCCAGTCTTAAGAACTTTATCTTCTCGCCGATTTCCATACGCGCTCCATTTAACTGAAAGTTTAGTAATATTAAACTTGGAAACGGAATGAATTATATATGATATTAAACTTGCTGTAAAGTATTACTTAACTCGGGTTTCACGACAATCAAAAGGGCTGCCCTCATCGGACAGCCCCGGTCATTTAATCCGTTATTCTCATTACTTTATAAGTGCATCCTTAAACTCGGATCCGTCGAATGTGGCGAAGTAATCATTTAAGGTTTCCGCTCTTCTGATAAGCTTCACGGAACCGTCAGTCTGAAGCAGAAGCTCAGCTGACTTAAGTCTTCCGTTGTAGTTATATCCCATCGCAAAGCCGTGAGCACCGGTGTCATGGATAACAAGGTAATCGCCCATGTCGATCTTGGGGAGCTCTCTGTCGATAGCGAACTTGTCGTTGTTCTCGCACAGGGAACCCGTAATGTCGTACTTATGATCAAGGGCAGCATCTTCCTTGCCGAGGACAGTGATGTGGTGGTAAGCACCATACATAGCAGGTCTCATGAGGTTAGCCGCACAAGCGTCAACGCCGATGTACTCCTTATAGATATGCTTCTCGTGGATAGCCTTGGTAACGAGCTGACCGTAAGGCGCGAGCATGAATCTGCCCATCTCTGTGTAGATGGCGACGTCTCCCATACCATTAGGCACAAGGATCTCCTCGAACTTCTTCCTTACGCCCTCACCTATAACTGCGATATCATTGGGAGTCTGGTCAGGTCTGTATGCAACACCGACACCGCCGGAAAGGTTTACGAAAGCAAACTCAATGCCGACTTCGTTCTTGATCCTTACAACAAGCTCAAACAGCTTGCCTGCGAGCATCGGGTAGTAATCGTTGGTAAGTGTGTTGCTTATGATGAAAGCGTGGATACCGAACTTCTTTACGCCTCTCTCCTTAAGCATCCTGTATGCCTCGAAAAGCTGCTCCTCAGTCATTCCGTACTTGGCATCACCGGGGTTATCCATAATGCCGTTGCTCATGGTAACAACGCCGCCGGGATTAAATCTGCAGGACATAACCTCAGGGTACTTGTCTATGATGCCGTCGAGGAACTCGATGTGTGTGATGTCATCAAGGTTGATGATGGCACCCATATCGTAAGCGAGCTTGTACTCGCACGCAGGTGTATCGTTCGAAGAGAACATGATGTGATCGCCGTCAGCTTTTACGGCACCGGACAAAACCAGCTCTGCCTCACTGGAGCAGTCGAAACCGATATCGTAATCCTTGAGGATATTCATGATATAGGGGTTAGGAGTGGCCTTTACAGCGAAATACTCGCGGAATCCCTTGTTCCATGAAAATGCATTCTTCACTGCCTCGCAGTTCTTTCTGATGCCGGCCTCATCGTAGATGTGGAACGGTGTCGGGTAAGTCTTAACGATCTGCTCGATCTGTTCTTTTGTGACGAAAGGTTTCTTTTCCATAGTCATACATCCTCAAAAAAATCTTTAAGGATAATAACACAAACTATTCAGTCTATAAACTATTAAATTAATAGGTAATTATTTAATAACCACGCGGTCCTTGCCCGAACCCTTGGCTTCATAGAGCGCATCATCGGCACGCATACAGAAGACATCCACGTGTTCTCCGGGCAGCGCAGTCGTAACTCCGACGGAGACAGTATGATTACCGGACACCTCAAAGACCTCTTTCTTGAAAGCCTCGCGCAAAGACTCCGCCAAGTTCTTTACGGTATCTTTATCCGCAGAAGGAACGAGTATCATGAACTCTTCTCCTCCCCATCTTCCAATGCTGATATCACCGGAGACCGCAGCGCACTGCTCTCTCATGATATCGGAGATCCTTCTGATAACGACATCACCTTCATGATGTCCGTATGTATCGTTGACCTTCTTGAAGTCATCGATATCGAGCATTATCAGCGACGGTGCCTTTACCGAATCAGGAGATTCGGAATATCTGGTGTTAGCCGCCGTAATGCGGTGCTGGATCTCAGTACGGTTATAAAGCTTTGTAAGACCGTCGGTAATAGACGACAGCTCGAGCATCGCGATGGTGCTCTCAAGCTCTTCCGTCGCGGCATGAACGAAATTCGCGAGTCTGTTTACGAGTGATGCCTGACCGTCCAGACTGTGATCCTTGATCCTGAAATTATGCATATTTCCGGTCAACGGACCTTCACGCATCGCTGTAACCAGGAGCGTAACATTATGCTGGTTTAGATTCTTCCCTGTTCTCATGAACTCACCGGATGTATAGAAACCGGATGTAGGAGCAATATCCTGGAAAGGCGATGTCTCCCTGTTGGAACCCTCATTACCCCAGAATGTCCTTCTTGCAGCACATGAATAAAGGAAGATCGACTGAGGCTCAAACCGGGACAGCTTTAAACCTGTTTCATTAACCTGTTCGAGTATGGTCCACGGATCACCGTAAGCCATATATGCTTCGACACCTTCCTCGATATCCGCGGTCATAACAAGACTTCCGTCCTCGTTACAAGCGGTCGGAGCTCTTAAGATGTCGATTCCGTTATGCTCATATATGAAAGGAAACTCCAGTGTGTGCTTGAAGAATTCCTCATCGTTCCTGATATTCAGATACTTGTAGTAGATATCGTAAGCAGGCTTGTTATCAAGTTCCTGAAGTACGGCATGGTCAGCCTTCGTGATCTTGAGTTTTCTTCCAAGAGGCCTCCATCCTGTTACCCATTCAGAATATACGCTTAAGCGGTCACCGCCAAAAAGGGTAAATACTACAGCGTGTTCGGAACAGTCATGTCCTGAAGAGAATACGAATGAAGATACCTCATTAAGATCGTCTGAGAATGCACCTCCGCCAAACAGCTTAATATCCTCATTGATCTCACTTAAGTCCTCACAGAACTTGGTCATGGAAAGACCGCGGATAGTAACGAGCATCTCTATAGCCTTTACCCACGGGCGTTCCTCGACCATCTGCTTTATCTGACTGGACACCATAGGTTCTGTTTCTTCAGTAAGAGGCATCTGAACAACTTCGACCTTGGTATCCGGGTCATCAAAAATGGTGCATGTGATGGTGATATGTGACATATTAAGCCTGCCGTCCATGACATTGCCGCTGGTCGTACATCCGGAATATAGTGCTTCCGGCAATGCGAATTCGATCAGACTGCAGACATGGCGGATCTTTTCGGCCTCGAGATTATCAGCGAATACATGAAAAAGCATGGAAGAAACCCTGTGGTTCAGCTTCCACTTATCAATTCTGTTGAGCTCCTGCCTTAAGGACGCATCATCTATGTATTCGAACTGTATCTGCTTCATACTTGTGATTATAAATAAGAAACAGGATAAAAATCTTTTCGAAAATGTAAATATATAGTTAGAAATTCAATCGAATTCTATAAAACATAAAAAAGGCTCCGGATAACCGGAGCCTTCTTAATGACTTTAAGATTTATCGATTACTCGATGATCTTGGATACTGTACCAGCACCAACTGTGTGGCCACCCTCACGGATAGCGAACTTGAGGCCCTGCTCCATAGCGATAGGAGTGATGAGCTCAACAGAGATTGTTACGTGGTCACCAGGCATGCACATTTCCGTGCCCTCGGGAAGGTGAGCAACACCTGTAACGTCTGTTGTTCTGAAGTAGAACTGAGGACGATATCCATCGAAGAAGGGCTTATGACGGCCACCCTCATCCTTAGTAAGAACGTAAACCTGACCCTCGAACTTTGTGTGAGGTGTTACAGAACCGGGCTTAGAAATAACCTGGCCTCTCTCAACTTCCTTACGATCGATACCACGGAGGAGGCATCCGATGTTATCACCAGCCTCAGCCTGATCCATCATCTTACGGAACATCTCAACACCAGTGATTGTTGTGGACTTAGGCTCTTCCTCGAGACCAACGATCTCAGCAGCGTCACCAACCTTAACAACACCTCTCTCGAGACGGCCTGTAGCAACTGTACCACGACCTGTGATTGTGAATACGTCCTCAACAGGCATAAGGAAAGGCTTGTCTGTAGGTCTCTCAGGTGTAGCGATGTAATCATCAACTGCCTGCATGAGCTCAACGATAGGAGCATACTCAGGAGCAGAAGGATCTGTAGAAGAAGACTCGAGAGCTGCGAGAGCGGAACCTCTGATGATAGGTGTGTCATCACCAGGGAACTCGTACTGGTTGAGAAGGTCTCTGATATCCATCTCAACGAGCTCGAGGAGCTCCTCGTCATCAACCTGATCGCACTTATTCATGAATACTACGATATAAGGAACGCCAACCTGTCTTGCGAGAAGGATGTGCTCTCTTGTCTGGGGCATCGGGCCGTCAGAAGCGGAAACTACGAGGATAGCACCGTCCATCTGAGCAGCACCAGTGATCATGTTCTTTACATAGTCAGCGTGTCCAGGGCAGTCAACGTGAGCGTAGTGACGAGCGTCTGTCTCGTACTCAACGTGAGCTGTGTTGATCGTGATACCACGAGCTCTCTCCTCCGGTGCGGAGTCGATGTTGCCATAATCCTTGAACTCAGCTCCGCCCTTCATAGCGAGAACCTTTGTGATTGCAGCTGTAAGAGTTGTCTTACCGTGGTCAACGTGACCAATTGTTCCAATGTTTACGTGCGGCTTGTTACGTACGAACTTTTCCTTAGCCATTTGTTAAATTCCTCCTAAGAATTCTGTTGATCCGTAGATCATTTTCTCTTTATCAGCTTTTAATCAAGCGACAGCAACTATTTTACAAGTAAAACACTTATTTTTCAAGTGTACTGCCGCCTGTCAAAGCCGAATAATTACTTCTTTAAAATTTCTTCCATGATGCTCTTCGGACAAGGTGCGAAGTGCGAGATCTGCATGATGAACGTTCCACGTCCCTGTGTAGAGGAACGCAGGTCAGTAGCATATCCGAACATGTTAGCCAGAGGTACCTCAGCATGAACCTGCTGTGTGCCGTTCATAGGCTCGATCTCCTTGATAGCGCCACGGCGAGCGTTCAGGCCGCCGATAACGTCTCCGAGATAATCATCCGGAACCTCAACGTCAACCTTCATGATAGGCTCAAGAAGTGCAGGAGCAGCCTTCTGCATACCTGCCTTGAATCCCATGGATCCTGCGATCTTAAATGCAGTCTCTGAAGAGTCGACATCGTGGAAGGAACCGTCGAATACTGTTACCTTTACGTCAACTACAGGATAACCACCGAGTACACCTGCCTGCATAGCTTCACGAACACCGGCATCGATAGGAGCGATGAACTCCTTAGGAATGGATCCGCCGACTGTCTCGTTGACGAACTCATAACCTGCACCGGGCTCACGGGGCTCAAGTCTGAGCCAGCAGTCACCGTACTGACCGTGACCACCGGACTGACGAACGAACTTACCCTGAGCTTCAACAGTCTTTGTGATTGTCTCCTTATAGGAAACCTGAGGAGCACCGATGTTAGCCTCTACCTTAAACTCACGGATGAGACGGTCAACGATGATGTCGAGGTGAAGCTCACCCATACCGGCAATGATCGTCTGTCCTGTCTCCTGGTTTGTATAAGTACGGAATGTAGGATCTTCTTCAGCAAGCTTCTGCAGAGCGATGATCATCTTCTCCTGGGATGCACGGCTCTTAGGCTCGATAGCCTCTTCGATAACCGGCTCAGGGAATTCCATGGACTCAAGAACAATAGGATGATCCTCATCGCAGAGTGTGTCACCTGTTGTTGTGAGCTTAAGTCCGATAGCTGCAGCGATATCTCCGGAGAATACTTCTGTGATCTCCTTACGATCGTTAGCGTGCATCTGAACGATACGTCCGATTCTCTCCTTCTTATTCTTACCAGCGTTAAGTACATAAGAACCAGCTGTAAGAACACCGGAGTATACACGGAAGAAGCACAGCTTACCTACGAAGGGGTCTGTCGCAATCTTGAAAGCAAGAGCTGCGAAAGGCTCTTCGTCGGAAGAAGGTCTCTCTTCCTCTTCATTTGTATCAGGGTTTACACCCTTGATAGCAGGAACATCGAGAGGTGAAGGCATGTAGTCGATGATAGCATCGAGGAGCATCTGAACACCCTTGTTACGCAATGAAGTACCGCATGTAACAGGAATGAGCTTACACTCAACTGTAGCCTTACGCAGAGCTGTCTTGAGCTCTTCGATCGTGAGCTCTTCGCCGTCGAGATACTTCATAGTAAGCTCGTCGTCTGTCTCTGCGATCTTCTCGACCATCTCTTCTCTCTTTGCCTTAACGAAGTCGAGCATGTCCTCAGGGACTTCACGATCCTCGTATTCCTTACCGTCATCGCTTAAGTAGACCTCAGCTCTCATCGTCATAAGGTCGATGATACCTGAGAATGTGTCTTCCTTACCGATAGGTACCTGGATAGCAACGGACTCGTTCTTAAGACGGTCCTTGATCATATCTACTACATGGAAGAAGTCGGCACCGACGATATCCATCTTGTTGACGAATACCATACGGGGAACACCGTAGTGCTCTGCCTGTCTCCATACAGTCTCTGTCTGAGGCTCAACGCCTCCTCTGGCAGACATAACAGTAACAGCACCGTCAAGAACACGGAGAGATCTTTCAACCTCAACTGTGAAGTCAACGTGTCCGGGAGTATCGATGATGTTGATTCTGTTGCCCTTCCAAGGAGCTGTTGTAGCAGCGGAAGTAATTGTGATACCTCTCTCCTGCTCCTGAACCATCCAGTCCATCGTAGCTGCACCGTCGTGAACCTCTCCTAATACACGGTTGATACCTGTGTAGTAGAGGATACGCTCTGTTGTTGTTGTCTTACCTGCATCGATATGAGCCATGATACCGATATTTCTCGTTTTCTCGAGAGGATATTCTCTTTTCATGTCATAACTCCTTATCGATTACCACTTGTAATGAGCGAATGCTCTGTTTGCATCAGCCATTCTGTGCATTTCTTCCTTACGCTTGAAAGCGCCGCCTGCACCGTTAGCTGCATCCATGAGCTCAGCTGCGAGTCTTTCCTTCATTGTCTTCTCGCTTCTGGATCTTGCATAAGCTACAATCCAGCGCAGACCCAATGTAAGTCTTCTCTCAGGTCTGACGTCGATAGGTACCTGATAGTTGGCACCACCAACACGTCTAGCCTTACACTCAAGCTGAGGCATTACGTTCTCAAGAGCCTTATTGAATACTTCAATAGGCTGCTCGCCTGTCTTCTCTTTGATAGCATCAAAGGCTTCGTAGACGATCTTCTGTGCAAGTCCCTTCTTACCGTCGAGCATAACGTTGTTGATGAGCTTAGAAACTCTTACATCGTTATAGAGCGGATCCGGGAGCACTTTTCTAACTGGGATATTGCCCTTTCTTGGCACTTTGCTTCCCTCCTTGCATGATATTCAGTTTTACTGAAACCATAGGTACTCACGTTTCAGTTTTGCCTTTGGACACGTGTCGTGCGTCAAGTAGCAATGTCCCTATATGAACAATGTACTGATCGCTTTATGTTTGTCCAACCCTACTTAATTTAGGATTACTTCTTAACCTTAGCAGCCTTCGGCTTCTTAGCTCCGTACTTGGATCTACCCTGCATACGGTTAGCGACACCTGCTGTATCAAGAGTTCCTCTGATGATGTGGTAACGAACACCAGGGAGATCCTTTACACGTCCGCCTCTGATGAGAACAACGGAGTGCTCCTGCAGATTGTGGCCGATTCCGGGAATGTAAGCTGTAACCTCGTAGCCGTTTGTTAAACGCACACGGGCAACCTTACGAAGAGCGGAATTAGGCTTCTTAGGTGTTGTTGTCTTAACAACTGTGCACACACCACGCTTCTGGGGAGCGAATACTTCAGTCTCCTTGTTGTGGATTGTGTTAATACCAGCCTGCAGAGCCGGGGAAGCAGACTTATATGTCTTGTCGTGCCTACCAGACTTTACCAATTGATTGAACGTCGGCATCAATACATCTCCTTTCTTAAGATTTTCTTCCCGTAAAAAGGGCGCATTAACCCCCTTTCGAAAAGCAATTAAGTTTACACCCGCTTGATTTTCTTGTAAAGAGGCAGTTTATCCGCCCTGCATGAGATCAAAAATACTGATCTGACTGTTATCCCCGGGAAACTCCTGCATATATCCGAAGCACTTCATGCGGTCGCTTATTATATTATTCTTATTACAAATATCCATAAAGATCCTCATAAGGCGGCCGTTATCAGGGCTTGTGACCTCATATGAATCCCCGTAAGTATCGATATATCTTTGCTTTAACCCCGGAAAATGCCTGTCCAAAGCCTCATAGAAGTATTCCCGGTCTCCTTCCCTTAAGGTCACGCCCATTCCGAAGCATATGATCCCCTTTACGCCGGTACGGACGCATTCATTAAGGATCTTCGTAACATTCTCTTCAGTGTCATTTATAAATGGCAGTATGGGCGTAAGCCAGACGACAGTCGGTATTCCTCTGAGCTTCATCTGCTCAAGGACGTCTATCCTTCTTCTCGTATTGCACACATTCGGTTCCAGGACGGCGCAGAGGTCATCGTCGTAAGTCGTAAGCGTCATCTGCACTACGCACTTCGTCTTCCTGTTTATCTTATCCAGAAGGTCGATATCATCCAGGATGCGGTCCGACTTGGTCTGAACGGCAGCCCCGAAGCCGCGGTCATATATTATCTCCAGGCACCTGCGCGTCAGGCGAAGCTCCTGCTCGCAATGCATATACGGATCCGACATCGAACCCGTGCCTATCATGCACTTCTTACGCTTGGACTTCAGGGCCTTCTCGAGAAGCTCAGGGGCGTTGGCCTTAACCTCCACATCCTCGAAAGGGTGGGTAAAGTGGTAGCAGAGGCTTCTGCTGTCACAGTATATGCAGCCGTGCGTACACCCGCGGTATATGTTCATACCGATCCCGTTTCCGCTTCCGTTTAGTATTCCCTTTGCTTCGACCTTATGCATGCTATTACGATATTACATATTAAATGCCCCCGCAATAATGTAGAATACTCGTGTAACGGAGGTTCCCCGATGCTAAAGAAGTCTTTATCTGCGCTGATGTGCTTTTCGCTGTGCCTGACAGCATCCTGCTCCGCGGCCACTGAAACGACTGTACCCGAAACCGCCGGATCATCCGCGGCTGAAACTTCCGCTCAAACTTCAGCAGCAGCCACGGCAACACCGACTCCTGAAGTGACCCCCGAAGAAACATGGCCTGAAGACAGATATATCCCTTTCGCCTCGGGTCACGGATTTTCACTCATAGAGGAAGGATACGGAACCGAGGTAACGGATCAGCAATTAGGAACATGCTGGGCGCACGCGGCAGCGACGGCACTCGAATCCAGTTTTCTCTATGTTCAGGGCGTATCAATCGACATTGACCCGATGAATATAGTGGATGCAACTTACGGTTCGATCGCTCATATCGACCCCGACAGAGACGGCTTTCACCCCAGACAATACTCGGCTCTTAATGTAGGTGCCGGGCCTATACAGACCATCGCCGGCCTTGCGAACGGAATTGAAAGCGGCGTTGTACTTACGGAAGCTTGGGATTACGGAGAACTGTCCCGCGAGCAGATTCAGGAAGCCTTAAGAACGAACGGGGCATTTACCATTGCTTATTTAGATAGAGACAGTGATTATTACGATATCTACGGCTACACCACCATTAACAATCACGGTGGTGATGAGGCCGACCATGCGGTGACTTTGGTCGGCTGGGATGACGATTTCCCTGCCGAGTATTTTGATCCGCCGGCCGAAGAGAACGGAGCGTGGCTCGTACAGAACTCCTTCTCCGACAGATGGGGCAGCGGCGGATACTTCTGGTTATCTTACGAGACCGGATTTGAGGAGCCCTTCGCCTATGCAGGAAGCACGAACTATTCTCATGTATGTTCTTACGACGGCTCGGCTACTAATACTTTATCGACCGGTAATGAAACTGTTCTTGCCAACGTCTTCGAATATGAAGGAACCCTCGGAGCGGTCGGTACTTATACATATGAACCGGGGCGGGAAGTTACAGTCGAGATATATGACGGCATCCTGGATGACGGTGAGCTTTTATACTCTGCGACAGAAGAATTCGAATACAGAGGATATCACACGATCGAATTACCCGAGCCTTTGGATGTAGATACATTCACTGTTGTTATCAGGTATGAATCTGAAGCACCGGTAGAGGGCGAATCAACAGAGTCCTTTTACGAAGATTCTTATATCGCATTTGTCGCTTCAAGCGAACCCGGACAGTCTTATGTCCTTATAGATGAAGAGTGGGTCGATCTGGCTGATGAGGATATCCGTGAATTACTGGATATCGACTTCACCCCTAATAACGCCTGCATAAAAGCTCTCTTCCTATAGAATATACATACATCGTTAACACAAGGTTAACCACAACTTCCCATTCTTGAATGAATTCGCGTCAGGAGCGATGTATCCTATATGTGTACCAAATCTTATTCCTTTACTAAGGGGAGAAAGGAGGATCTTTTGGAAAAGAATAACGAAGTTTTAGATCTGAATCTCGATGAGCTTGAGGCCGTTAACGGCGGTGGTGCACTGGCGGATGCTATCCTTAACAGCGAGAGCATTGCTTCTTTTATTCGCAACAATAAGACTGCCGGTATAGCCTTGGAGGTTTGCATCAACAGAGCATGTGATTACCTTAGAGCATATATGGATAAGTATATTACGCGTGATCAGGTGATCGCCATCGTAACAAGGATCTACGAAGTAAGAGATGCACTTTAAGATTAAATAAGTTCAGTAAACAAAGAAGGCGTCCGACGGGCGCCTTCTTTATTTGCTTTGAATTCTTCAGTCTGTCTTATCAGCCGAACAGTGTAAGCAGAATACCTGCTGCGATAGCGGAACCGATAACGCCAGCTACGTTAGGTCCCATGGCGTGCATGAGAAGGAAGTTGGAAGGATTCTCCTTCTGTCCTACCTTGGAAGCTACACGGGCTGCCATAGGAACGGCGGATACGCCTGCCGCACCGATAAGAGGATTGATCTTACCCTTGGTAGCGAAGTACATGATGTCGCCGATGATAAGACCGCCGATTGTAGCGAATGCGAACGCTGCAAGTCCGAGACCGATGATAAGCAGTGTCTGAACGCTTAAGAAGTTCTGACCTACAGCTGTACCGCCTACTGCTACACCGAGCATGATGGTTACTGTGTTGCACATTGCATTCTGAGCTGTGTCTGAAAGTCTGTCAGTAACACCGGACTCCTTGAACAGGTTACCTAACATAAGGCAGCCGAGGAGAGGAGCAACTGAGGGAAGGATCAGAACGCATACTACTGTTACGATAACAGGGAAGCAGATCTTCTCGACCTTGGATACAGGTCTTGCCTGCTCCATCTTAACCTGACGCATCTTCTTGGTAGTAAGAAGCTTCATGAAGAACGGCTGTATCATCGGGATCAGAGCCATATAAGAATAAGCTGCGACAGCGATGGCACCGAGAAGCTCAGGAGCGAGCTTACTTGTAAGGTAGATAGCCGTAGGACCGTCAGCACCGCCGATGATACCGATAGAAGCTGCACCCTCAGGTGAGAATCCGAGAAGGATAGCAACTACAAATGCGAAAGAGATACCGAACTGTGCGCCTGCACCCATGAAGAAAGACGAAGGTCTTGAGATCAGGGGTCCGAAGTCTGTCATAGCACCTACTGCCATGAAGATAAGACACGGGAAGATATCAAGCTTAACGCCGATATACAGGAAGTCGAACAGACCGGGCTCGATATGGTTGCCTGCCGCATCGACGAATCCGCCGCCGATAGCAGCCCAGTTGATCTCACCGTTGAACCATTCGGGGTGGAAGATTCCGCCGCCGGGCCAGGGGAGATTGGTAAGAAGCATACCGAAAGCGATAGGGAGCAGGAGCAAAGGCTCGAACTCTTTTTTGATAGCCAGATAGAAGAGAACGAACGCAGCCAAGATCATGATGCCGTTCTTCCATCCGTCACCTATGAACAACTGGGCGATACCCGAGTTATTCCAAAGATCTAATAAAACATCAATCATTGTTCAGGCCTCCGTGATCATGAAATGGTCACAAGAGGAGCACCTGTATCGACGCTCGCGCCCTTGTTTGTGAGAACCTGAGCTATCGTTCCTGCGCAGGGAGCGTAGATCTCGTTCTCCATCTTCATTGCCTCGAGAATGACAACAAGGTCACCCTCCTTAACTGTCTGGCCCACTGCTACCTTTACATCAAGGATAGTACCGGGCATAGGTGAGTTAACGGGTGTTGTGCCTGCCTGTACAGAAGCCGCAGGTGCTGCAGGAGCAGCAGGTGCAGGTGCGGCAGCAGGAGCTGTAGCAACAGGAGCAGCTGCAGGAGCGGGAGCCGCCTGAACAGCAGTTGTTCTGATAAGGTTGGCCTTACCCTTCTCTACCTCTACTTCATAAACTTTGTCATTAATTGTTACGTTATAAATCATGATTAATTCCTCTCCTTATTTCTCGTCAACGAGCTTGATCGACTTGAATACGAGTTCAGACAGCGGAATTCCCGTGTTGTCGGAAACGATAGCCATGATCATGGCAGCCGTCTTCTCATCGCAGCCCTTGAGCTTCAGTGTTCCGGAAGAGAACTCCTCACCCGGATCCTCAGCCTTAGCTTCAGCTGCAGGAGCAGCCTTAACCTCGGCCTTAGCCTCTTCCTTCTTGGCACTGCCGATAACCTGACCGGATATACCTGCAATAACCTTACCTGCAAGAGAGATCAGGATATACATAAGGAAGAGAACACCGAATACGACGAGCATAACGGTGCCGGCATTCATAAACATTTCTCCTGTACCCATCTGGGGCTGGAATAATGTGAATGTCTCACCGCCGTTCTCAGAGGCATAACGGATAATATCCATCATTAGTCCTCCTTCTTCTCGATCGTGTAGTTAACTGTGTTGGACTCCTTCTCTTCACGTGCTTCGAAGAACTTCTCAGCTACCTGAGGGAAAGAGATGTAAGAGAGGACATCCTCATCACATCTTGCCCTATCGCCGAGCTCAGCCTTTGCCTTCTCGAAGGCAGGCTCGAGAGTATCAGCATATCTGCATGTGATGATCTCATCGTCCTTCCAGAACTTAGCGATAAGTTCCTTATTAACTTCACCCGGAGCACGTCCGTACTCACCTCTCAAGTAAGCCTTGGTGTCCTTGGTAACGTTCTTATACTTGCCCATGAGGACGTTGTTAACTGCCTGCGTACCAACGAGCTGGGACATAGGAGTAACGAGCGGAGGATAACCCAGATCCTTACGTACGTTAGGGATCTCAGCGAGAGCCTCTTCGAACTTATCCTGAGCCTTCATGTCAGTCATCTGCTTGAGCATGTTGGAGAACATACCGCCAGGAAGCTGATACTCAAGGATATCTGTACGGATACCCATGGACTTGGGATTAAGAATGCCTTCCTTGATGAATCTGTCCTTGATAGGAGCAAAATGATCAGCGATCTTCTTGAGGCAAGCGGAATCGAGGTCTGTCTCGTAACCGAGCTGCTCAAGAGCATACTTCATTGTCTCTGTAGCAGGCTGTGATGTACCGCCGGCCATAGGAGAGATTGCTGTATCGATACCGTCCAGACCTGCCTCGATAGCCTTGAGGTAAGTCATGGGTCCGAGACCTGTTGTATGGTGTGTATGCAGATAGATCGGAACCTTAACGGAAGCCTTCAGAGCCTTAACGAGGTCATAAGCTTCCTGAGGGCCGCAGATACCTGCCATGTCCTTGATGCAGATTGAGTTAACTCCCATCTTCTCAAGTTCCTTACCCATCTCGACGTACTTTTCTACTGTGTGAACGGGGCTTGTGGTGTAGCAGATGCAGCCCTGTGCGTGCTTGCCGCACTTCAGAGTCTCATCTACTGCGACTTCAATGTTTCTGAAGTCGTTAAGGGCATCGAATATTCTGAAGATATCCATGCCGTTCTCGGCTGATTTTCTTACAAAGAGTCTTACGACATCATCAGGATAATGCTTATATCCGAGGATGTTCTGGCCTCGCAGAAGCATCTGCAGAGGTGTCTTCTTACAAATTGCTTTAATCTTACGAAGTCTCTCCCAAGGATCCTCGTCAAGGAAACGGAGGCAGGAATCAAATGTAGCTCCGCCCCAGCACTCGATTGAGTGGTAGCCGGCATTATCCATTGTCTCCAGGATGTCTTCGAAGTCTGAGAACGG
Organism: Clostridiales bacterium; assembly: GCA_017451265.1. Lineage (GTDB taxonomy): Bacteria > Bacillota > Clostridia > Saccharofermentanales > Saccharofermentanaceae > Saccharofermentans. The sequence continues at coordinate 271,657 of JAFSPU010000012.1, read as the reverse complement.
CATACGGGTAGCTATAAGGGACTGCTGTGCATCACGTACTACCGTCTCGGTGAACTGTACTTTCATTTTGTCACACTCCTTTAGAAAATTTTCGCCATTAAAAGTGATTATAAAGCAAAAGGAGGCGACTTTGTAGGTTAAATATATTTATTTATTAGTTGGAAGATTTATAAAGTTCGGATACGAGATCTGCGACCGTAATGGACTCCACCTCATCCCCTGCATCTGTGTCATCGTAGTAGACCATCATGGGGATAAGATCCTCTGCCTCGAATACGACCTTGCACTTGCGGTCATTTCTGCCGGGATTGCCCTTGGTATAGTCCTTGAGGTCCTCGATAATAAGGCTGACCGCAGCCTTCATAGCCTCATCCTCGATCTTATCGATGCAGGCAAAGCATATCTTCTTACAGTCATCCACGGTCATCTCCTTAAGCTCAGGGAAAAGCCTGGGAGTCTCATAGAAGTAGTCGATAACGGGACGGACTTCGGCACCCAGAGCCTCACAGAATACGGCCGTCTTCTGTCTTACGATATACAAAGAAGCGTCCTTCTTAACAAAACCGCCTTCAACATCGTCAGTAAGATCTGCGATCATATCTTCATAATCGATTACAGGATAGACTTCAGCCATGAGGCACCTCCGAGGTCAATTTTTCTATTCCGATTCTACCATTATGATGCGAAGTACGCATCAATACCATTCGCAATTCCGTTAACCATAGCAGAATGGTTCGCGGGGTTCGTCATGTAAAGGTCATCGTGCTGATTTGTCATGAACCCCATCTCGAGCAGGACGCACGGGATCGTGCTCCAGTTGTTGCCCGTCATGTTGTTCTGCTCCGACACGCCGCGGTTACGTATACCTGTGGCGCTGCAGTAGGAGTCTATTATGCACCTTCCGAGTCTTGCCGAGCCCGCGTATGTCTGCGGATTCCAGGGGTTGTTGGGAGCGATCACAATGGAGTGCGCACCGCTTACGGAAGAGTTATCGAGCCCGTCGAAATGCAGCCTCACCATGATGTCAGCGCCGTTGTTTCCTATCTGTGCCCTTGTAACGCAGTCCACGGGAGTGGAGTTATCGGTACGTGTCATGATGACGTTGTACCCCCTTGCCTCAAGCTCTGTGCACAGCTGGTTTGCAATCTGCATGGTAAGAACATATTCCGCCACGCCCGAGAATCTGCCACGCGTACCCGAGGTGTCGGCAAGCTTCATGTCAGAAGACCCGGGGCCGAGAGGCACATAACCGGAAGCCACCACGCCGGAATGTCCCGGGTCAATGCATACAGTAATGCCGTTGGAAGCTGACGAAGAAGAGCTGTAGCGGCGGCAAAGCTCACCGAATTCTGCCGAATTGGAAAAGCCCTCGATCACTGTGTCCCTGTTGACGCTGCCTAAAGCAAGCCTCCCGGTCCAGTAATCAAGGCCCGCACTCTCCGGTTCCCTGTCCAGGAAAGTCCTGTAAAGCACGGTGACATATTCTGTGTCGCTTACATTCTTTGCCAGGAACTCCTGCGAGAACAGAAAGCCCCTCGCGCAGTCAGCGAAGGAGATATTCCTCGTTCTTAATCTGTTTCCCCAGTATTCGAGTCCTACCGGGTCCGGTGTCCTTCCGAGGACCACGGTGTAAAGCCTGGTCGCAAACCCGTTATAACCGTCATCGATAATGTCGGCATTTACGGGGACGACAAGAAGCACGGTCATGACGACCGCGATGATCAGCGATAATAATTTCTTTCTCATTTTAGGAATCCTGTGCCTGTACTGCTGTCATGGCTACCGTGTTAACTATGTCTTCCACAGAGCAGCCGCGAGACAGATCGTTACAAGGTGCATTGAGGCCCTGCAGTACTGCGAAGCACTCCGCACCGCCGATTCTCTGAGTGATCTTATATCCGATGTTACCCGCCTGTAGGTCAGGAAAAACGAGTATGTTGGCGCGTCCTGCCACGGGGCTTCCGGGAGCCTTGCTCTGACCAATCTCGGGAACGAGAGCCGCATCAAACTGCATCTCACCGTCAAGCAGGAGGTCAGGTGCGATCTCGTGTGCCTTGGCAACTGCTTCCTGAACCTTGCTTACGAGGTCATGCTTTGCAGAACCCTTGGTGGAGAACGAAAGCATGGCAACGCGTGGCTCTGTGAAGCCGCACAGTCTCTTGGCCGTATCAGCTGTGGCAACGGCAATGTAAGCGAGTTCCTCTGCTGTCGGGCAGGGCATAACTACGCAGTCCGCATATACGAGCAGGCCGTCCTCTCCGAGGTCGGGATTAGGGCAGTCCATGAGGAAGCTTGAGGATACGACCTTCATCTCAGGCTTTGTCTTAATGATCTGCAAAGCCGGACGGAGCATGTCGCCTGTGGTGTGTACGGCACCGGAAACGAGGCCGTCAGCGTCGCCGCACTTTATCATCATAATGCCGAAATACATGGGGTCAGCTACGAGCTTAACGGCATCTTCGGGTGTAACGCCCTTTGCCTTGCGCAGCTCGTAAAGCTTATCTGCATAGGAGGATGCCTTTTCACTTGCAGCGGGATCGATGATCTCGATGCCTGTGATGTCAGCGCCTACGGAAGCTGCAGTCTCATTAACCGCGGAAGGTACACCGATGAGCACCGGCTCCGCGAGGCCCTCTTTCTTGAGGATAGCCGCAGCCTGTACTGTACGCTTCTCATCGCCCTCGGGGAGCACGATGCGCTTGATGTCAGAGGATGCCTTTGCCTTAATCTTCTCGATGAGCCTGCTCATATGTAAGCCCTCCTGTAAATATTAGAGATCGATTCCTTTGAATCCGTTCCAGACGTTCTTGCCTGTGTATGTGAGAGGTTCCCTCTCGCCTCGGAGCACTTCAAGTGCCGGAAGTGCAAGTGCCTCCTGCTCCATCTCACCGGGGTAGACGCTGATGGGTGCGATGAAGCCGCATCTTTTCTCGATGGTCTCGCGGACATCACTGAACCTTAAGAGGCCGCCCGTAAGAAGGATGCCGTCAACCTTGCCGCAGAGCACCGCGCTCATCTCGCCGATCATCTTGCATACCTGGTAGAGCATGGTGTTCCACACGAGAGTTGCCTTGAGGTCGTCCTCGTCTACGAGCTCGTGAATGGTGTCGGAGTTAGCTGTGCCGAAAAGGTCTACGAAGCCGCCAGCACGCGAGCACCTTAAGCGGACAGCGTCAGTGCCGTGCTCGTCGATATAGTCAAGCAGTGCGAGTACGGGAACGGAACCGATTCTGGTTGGGGTGAATGCGCCCTCGCCGTCAGCACCCATGTTGCCGTCGATCATTCTGCCGTGCTCATGGGCAGCCACCGTGATGCCGCCGTCGATGTGGGCCACGATGAAGTTCATGTCCTCGTATTTCTTACCCAAAGACTTTGCATGGTACTCGGCAACAGCCTTCTGATTAAGTACATGCGAGTGGGAAACCCTGTACACGCCCTTGATGCCCGTGAGTCTTGCGTAATCGCAGTACTCGTCAACATTAGTAGGGTTGAGCGTGAATGCGGGCTTGTTATATTCCTGCGCAAACTTCCACGCGAGCATTACGCCGAGCTTGGCAGGGTGCTCAGAACCGCCGACGGCAGCCTCAGTGTCGTCGTACAGCTTCTGGTCTATCCTTGTGATACCGCCGGGCTGGGTGCATGCGCTTCCTCCCCTACCGACGAAAGCATCGATACCTGCGGGGTCAACATTCTCCTCCGCAAGCATGTCGAGTATTACCTTGTACCTGAAGGGCATCTGAAGGTTAACGTGAGAGTACTTCAGAAGCTCATCGGCGTCATGGAAAAGGCTCTTCTCGAACAGTACATTCTCGTCCTCAAAAAGACTCACCTTGGTGGAGGTGGAACCGGGGTTAATGATCAAAAGCTTAAACATATTGTTATTCCTTTACCTGAAGAAATATACGAGAGCAAGGATATAGCAGACCTCAGCAGCAGCTACGAGAAGGTGCCATACCATGTGGGAAAACTTAAACTTCTTTCCCGAATAGAAGAACAGGCCCAGCACATAAATGAGTGTGCCCGAGATTATAAGCCAGAAACACGGTGCTGTGGCAGCAGCATGGAGAGGCTTAAGGATGAAAAGTCCCAAAAGGCCCATGACGCCGTAGATAAGAACCGCGAATCTGGAACCGACCTTATTGTCGGGATACATAAATATCATGAGGAATGTTCCGAGCAATGCAAGTGCGAGCTCGGCAATGAGGATGCCCATGCCCCATCCTCCGCCTACAAGCGAAAGGCAGATGGGTGTGAAGACACCGAGGATAGCGTAGTAGACCATGATGTGGTCAAGCTTGGCGAATACTCTCTTATGAAGCGAACCGGGCTTCTGGAAATGGTAGATCGTAGTAAACAAAGAAGCCAGGAAGCTGAATACCATAAATGCCGATACGCCGAAGCTGTCAGTCAAGTCCATACCCTCGGGCGCCTTGACGTAAGCGTGTACAGATGCGAACGGGATCATGAAAAGGAAGTAGATGGCAAGAACACCGGAAGTGATGGAATTACCCACTTCCTCACCGAAAGTCTCGCGGGTCTTCTCGATGGTCTTCTTAACTCTCCTGGTCTGTCTTTGGAACCAGCTCATCTCAGAGAGTCCGATTTCAAGGGGATCCTGTCCGGACTTGGCGACCTTACGATCGCTCTCACTGAGCATCATCTTTTCCCAATGCTTGTTGTTCTTTGCCATTCCTTATACTCCGATAACAAAATTCGTTAGATTATATAACAGATCTATTCCTCAGGCAAAGAAGGCTCACGCTTCTCTTCCTTGGCTGCAGGGGCCGGTGCCGTTATGACCGTGCCGAGCACTTCAGGCATTGAAGCCTTGCGCACAGTCTTAGTTCCGATGCCTGTCAGGTTGTTCTCGATGGAGGTCTTATCCAGAGCCTTCATGGGATCGAGCTGCTCCTGTCTGTAAGCGTTCCTATAGAATCTGAAAAGCTGACAACCTGCGTAGAGGATGAGGGCCACGGGCATGATCCTTCTGGGGAGCACCTCAACAAAAGAGTCACCAAACGCCCTCGTTATAGGTGCGAAGGGAGCCTCCGCCATGCCGTAAACCGACTTAAGGAGGAATGCCCATACCACTGCCACGATGCTGGCGTCCTCGCCTGCGAGCTTATCTGCCATGCCGGGCAGCACCCAAACGGGGAAAGCCGCAACAATTCCGTAAGCTGCAAGTCCTGCGGCCATCCAGAACTTCTTCTTATAAGCCGCGTAAATAGGAAGCACGAGGAATACGAGGATCAGATATATCCACGAGAAAGTGGTCTCCATGGGACCAAACTCTCTGGGCACTACCCCGCCGTATACGAAATAAAGAGGCATGAAGCACACATAAAAAAGCGACACGCATATGCACAGCAAAAAGACGCATATGAAATAATCTCTTCTCATGTGTTTACCTCCGGCAGAATAATAGCCGGCCTGATCAGGCCGACTATTATTTTAGCATTATTTAATTAAGTATTCATCAGTCCCCGTCACTGCTGCTTGAAGAACGGATCGTCCTCAGCCCTGACCTTGAGCTTAACCTTGATGGAAATAAGCTTAACGCCCGGCGCTCCGAAGTGAAGTCTGAATACGTTGTACCTGGACATCATAATGAACTCTGACTCCTGTGTTCCCGTATGTCCCTCAAGTCCGTTCCATGTAATTACACCGAAAGGAATACTGGAGCAGTAGACAGTCATGGGGATCTGAGCCAGGGCATTAAGATCGGATCTTGCTGTGAATACAACAGCATATCTTCCGGGATCGTCGGAATCGATTCCGAATGTGAAGTCGGCACCTGTAGAAGTATCGACATCGACCTCGATGATAGACTCCTTTTCCGCTGACAGCTTGAAGTAGCTGTCTACCTTGGTTACGACGATGTCGTCAGAGAAAGGACAATCCTCATGCTTAACAGTAATCTCATTGCCCATGAGACGCTCCATGGCAGGAGTCTGCATCGCATATCTTAAGATGTTCTGCGCATTGCGCTGGAGCTCGGCGCGGCTGATCCTGTCAGTGTTGCCGGAAGCCAGATTATCTACAATATCACTCTCGCCGACATTACCCTCACCTACCTGAGAGCAGACCATGAACAGGTCGCACTGGGCCTTGGCCATAAGTGAGTGCTCCGTCAAAGACTCGGATCTGTGCATCATGTCCGGAACCTTCTCGATGAATGCCCACCAGTCGGTCATTACGATACCTGTATAGCCCCACTGATTTCTTAAGATCTCTGTATTAAGCTCGTAGTTGGCTGTTCCGTATACGCCGTTGATCTTGTTATATACGGACATGATGCTTCTGGCATTGCCTTCCTTAACAGCGATCTCGAAGCCCTTAAGATAGACCTCTCTTAATGCCTTCTCGGAGATAACGGAATCCATGAATCTTCTGTGAGTCTCACGGTTGTTAGCGCAGAAGTGCTTGATTACTGCAGTTACGCCGTTCTCGTGCAGACCGTTAAGCTGGGCTGCAGCCATGATGCCGGTTACGAGCGGATCCTCCGAGAAATACTCGAAGTTTCTTCCGTTCAGCGGGAATCTGTGGATATTCATTCCGGGGCCTAAGATGGCATCGATCTGGTTGGAGATCATCTCGATTCCGAAGTAGATGAAGAGCTCTTCTACAAGGCCTGTGTTAAACGTGGAAGCGATGCAGGCACCGCTCGGGAGTGAGAAGCACTTCTTGCCGCTGTCGATACGCATTCCGGAAGGACCGTCAGCGCAGCAGACTGTAGGGATTCCGAGCTCAAGGTGATGCTCGGAAAGGCCAGCGAAAGCACCTGCCGTACCTGTCGTTACCTTCGGGCTGCTCATGCCCTCGCCTCTTATCATGAGCGAGAGGTCAGCGTCAGTAAGCTGGGCTGTAAACTCATCGAGAGTATTCTTTCCGGACTTAACGTCAGCAAGCTTGATGCCCTTGTCACCCGTCTGCGGGATCTCGGGCCTTAAACCTTCGAATCTGTCCTTGATGTTCTCGTGTGTTCTTACGGGGACGTCTTCCTCCCCGCTGTTTGTCATTCTCTTGAAAGCCTCCACAGGCTTGAGGGCTGACTTAAGGCTCTCGACAACGACACTCTCATCAAGAGTGATGTGTCCTGCCTCCTTTACGCTTACAACGTCGTCGCCGACCATGAAAGAGTACACGCCCTTTTCGAGCATGAAGCCCGTACCGAGTCCGAGCCTGCCGTCATCATCGTAGGAAGCGTATCTGTCCGCGGGAACCTCGATGGTTACGGTCTCGCTCTCACCGGGAGCAAGCAGGTCTGTTTTGGCAAAACCTGCGAGCACTCTTGAAGGCTTAGAAAGCATGCCTGCGGGAGCATCCGCAAAGAGCATTACCGTCTTGGGGGCCTCGAAGTTACCAGTGTTGGTAACCTTCACGTCCACCGTTACGACGTCGTCTGCATAAGCGAACTTCTGCGTGCTTACATCGAAAGTAGTATAGGAAAGGCCGTAGCCGAAGGGGTACTGGACCTTCTCGGGAGCGAATGTGGAGAAGTATCTGTAGCCTACGAAGATGTCCTCGGCATAGATGTCTTTCATTCCGTCGCCTGCGCCGAAATTCTTGCCTGCAGGGTAGTCCTCAAGGCTGTATGCGATCGTATCCGTAAGGCAGCCCGAGGGAGATACGGCACCCATTACGAGGTCGCCTGCTGCAAGGCCGCCGTACATTCCTGCCTGCCACACGTACATGACAGCGGAAGGATCATATTTAGTTACCCATGACATATCGATGATATTGCCGACATTAAGCAGGACTATGCTCTTGCTGAAAGCCTTACAAACCTTCTCAAGGAGCAGCTCCTCACCGTCGGAAAGGTAATAGGAACCCTTCTGGGCGGTATTGTCACGGTCCTCACCGGCAGTTCTGGCGATAACGATAACTGCGACGTCATTTGCTGCCGCCATTTTATTGACGAGCTCGTCGTCTACAGGCATCTCTTCCTGGGACCATCTCTCCTGACCCCAGCCAACACCGGGATCTACAGGGTTCTCCTTCTCCCACTCATCGTAGATAGAGATGAGCTCTTCATCGAGCTTGGCGCCGGCCTCCTTGAGGCCTTCTCTTATGTCGTAAACGTGATTAACATTAACCATTCCGCCGGAACCGGTACCACTCTTGTAGTAGTTGCCCTGCATTCTTCCGAATAAGGCGATTCCCGCGTCTGCGCTTACAGGCAGAGCATTATTATCATTCTTGATAAGTACTGCACCTTCACGTGCAATATCGACAGCTGCGTCCTTGTACTTCTTCCAATCAAGTGTCAATTCGGGCATATTAAGTCCTCCGCGGCATTACATACAGTTATTTTAAACCACGAACCTTGACGAATAATAACAAATCCGTTGCTTTTTTATAAACTTCCGCGCAAATTGTAGATTTCGGGATTACAAGCTGTATAGCGGATGATCTCCTCCATACGCTTTTTATCCATATAAGCCACGAGCGAGTAGGCCTTACCGGATCTTCCGGCACGTCCTGTCCTTCCTATCCTGTGAAGATAGAACTCATTCTCGTTAGGAATATCGTAATTAAAGACAGCCTCGACATCATCGACATCGATTCCTCTGGCTACTACGTCTGTCGCCACGAGCACGTCGAACTTATTCTTTCGGAAACCGTCCATGACGCGGTTTCTTCCGCCCTGGCCGATGCTTCCGTGAAGGATGTCGCAGTTGATCCCGTAGGTTTCAAGCTTTCTTAAGACTTTCTCAGTCTGTGTCCTGGTGTTGCAGAATACGATCGCCTTCCTGATGCCTTCCGCATCGAGAACGCTTACGATGGCGCCGATCTTATCCTTCTCGGGAACCTCGATAATGTATTCGTCGATATTAGGATGATCGTCAGCCTTAGGCATAACATCTATCTGAGCTGCGCCCTCCATGAACTGCCATGTGATATCGAGGATCTCACGGGGCATGGTAGCGGAGAACAAAGCCATCTGCTTGTCCTTCGGAGTGAGCTCAATGACCTTCTTAATATCCTTGATAAAGCCCATCTTGAGCATCTCGTCAGCTTCATCCAGAACGAGAGTATATATCTGACTTATGTCGATGATCCTGCGGTTAACAAGATCCAGCAGTCTTCCGGGAGTCGCCACGACAACCTGGGGATTCTTCTTAAGCTTGGCCTCCTGAGTTCTTACGTTCTGGCCTCCGATGATGGCGCATACATTAAATCCCTTGATGAAGCGCGCCAGATTCTTAATCTCGGATGTGATCTGCAGCGCAAGCTCTCTCGTCGGGCATAAGATCAGAGCCTGGACGAAGTCTACATTCATATTAAGATATTCGAGGATCGGTATTGAGAAAGCGAATGTCTTTCCCGTACCGGTCGGAGCCTTGGCAATGAGGCTCATATCATCCATGAGAAGAGGGATAGCCTTCTGCTGAATGGTAGTCGGACGCTTAACGCCCATCTTACGCAGCGAATCTCTTATCTCAGGGGACAGGTCAAAGTCCTTAAAACTTAATTCTTCATTGTTTTCAGTATCGTTCATAGCAACCTATTATACATCACTTGAGATTAGATGCACCGATCCTGGACGCGCCCGCCTCTATCATCTGAAGCGCCGCTTCTTCCGTTCTTATACCTCCTGCAGCCTTAACCTCCACATTGGTTCCGGAATAATGGCGCATGATCCTTACGTCTTCCACCGTGGCTCCGGCCGAACCGAAGCCCGTCGATGTCTTGATGAAATCCGCTCCCTGAACAGTCACGATATTGCACAGCATCTTCTTCTCGGTATCGGTGAGCAGGCAGGTCTCTATGATCACCTTAAGGATCGCACCCTTGGCATGAACGGCATCCGCGATGATGCCGATCTCGAGCGCCACCTCATCGAATCTTCTGGACTTGATGAAATTAACGTTGAGAACAATGTCGATCTCGGTCGCGCCGTTAGCGATAGCATCCTCGGCCTCGAACTTCTTTACGGCAGTCGTCGAATAGCCGTTAGGAAAGCCTATTACAGTACAGATATTAAGTCTGCCGTCAGCTCTTCTCGCCGCATCTTTGACGAAACACGGCTGAACGCACACAGAAGCCGCACCTTTTTCTATCGCATCATCCACAAGAGCATAAATGTCGTTAGTAGTGGCGGTAGTCTTAAGGTTAGTCATATCGACATAAGAGAAAATATTGTCCTTATCAGGCTCATGGGGAAGCCTCTTTACGGGTGAAGGGAACACGCGTGAAAGCAGAGCCGTATAAACAACGGAAGCCACCATGCCGAAGCCTGAGATCTCACCGAGATTGCGCGGGACATCATAGCCCTCTCCGTAGATAAGAAGCGGCACACACTCCCTGGAGTGATCCGTTGAAGGTGTGGACGGGTCGCAGCCGTGGTCCGCAGTTATGATGAGCAGATCATCCTTGCCGAGCAGCGGTATCATCTGCTCGAGAGCCGCGTCAAACTCATGCATGGCAGCGGCATACCCCTGTATGTCATTGCGGTGGCCGTACTTCATGTCGAAGTCAACAAGGTTCACCATGCATAGGCCGTGGAAGTCGCAGTCGAGCATGTCGAGCAGCCTGTGAATGCCGTCGGTGTTATCCGAAGTCGCGTGAGTCTCCGTAAGACCCCTGTAAGCAAACAGATCCTTTATCTTTCCTATGGAAATAACATCAAGGCCGTTGTCCTTAAGGATGTCGAGCATGGTGGAGGAAGGCGCCTCAAGTGTAAAGTCCTTGCGGTTCGGCGTCCTAGTAAAGCCCTCTTCGGCATTACCAGTGAAGGGCCTCGCAATGATTCTGCCCACGCTGTGCTCACCCGTCATGAACTCGCGGCACTTCTTACATATGTCATACAGCTCCGTCAGGGGAACCACCTGCTCATGAGCCGCTATCTGGAGCACGGAATCCGCCGAAGTATAGACTATCAGCGCTCCCGTCTTCATGTGTTCTTCGCCGTAATCGGCTATGACCTGGGTACCGCTGTAGGGCTTATTGCAAAGCACTTCTCTTCCCGATACTTCACGGATCTTGTTCAGTATTTCCTCGGGGAATCCCTCGGGGTATGTGGGAAGAGCGGAAGAAGAATAAACTCCCGAGATCTCCCAGTGACCTATGGTGGAATCCTTGCCCGCAGACAGCTCCCTTAATCTTCCGTAAGAGCCGATGGCGCGAGGTCTTTCCTTATTGGCTTCTTTCCACGCAAGTATACGGCTGTCATCAAGCCCGTCCACATCGAAAAGACCCATTCTTGACAGTCCGGGGTAAGCCTCATCAGAATCTGACAGCACTGCAGCAAGTGTATTACTGCCTTCATCCTTAAATGCCGCCTCATCAGGCGCGCCTCCTAATCCGAAGCTGTCTAATATAACGAGAAAAACCCTTTTGGCCATGATAAGTACTCCTGCTTAAATCTTTATCTGATTATACATCAATGCAAATATGTTCTGTTTTCGTTCTTTTTGTTTGTTTAGTCCTTTTAACGGGACACATAGTCTGTTATACTGCACTCAGAACAAACAAACGAACGTTTTCGAAGGAGTTAAGTATATGTCACCGCTTGATATGTCAGTATTTCTTTTCTTTATATTAATCGCCGTTAAAGCCTTTAAGGATTCCCTGGATTTCTGGAAAGAGCAGGATGAACAGGCTGCAGCGGCCCGTCACTCAGCCCATATCACCTCCAAACAAGCTGTCAACGCGCCTGTCAGAAGGACGATTACTGTTACCCGCACACCCGTCCGCGCCCCATACCGCGTCAGCCGCGTTGACAAGCACCATACTGTATCACTGCCGGAACACACCAATAAAAAGCTCCCCTCATCGAGGGGAGCCGGCAGACAGTTGGAAACTGCGGCATAAAGCTCTTTACGGCAGATATCAGTAAGCTAACTGGTTCTTGCCGTTTCTCTTTGCCTTGTAGAGCTTTCTGTCAGCCGCCGATATGATCTCAGAGATATCCGTTCCCTGAACATAAGTCGCAACTCCGATAGATATCGTGATCTTCTCGAACTTGGATTCTCCGAGGGGAACAGCCTGATCTGAAACATTCTTGGTGATGGACTTGGCAACTCCTACGGCCGCCTGCTTATCACAGTCGGGGAGCAGTACTGCAAACTCATCGCCGCCGGTCCTGAAGCAGATATCGCTCTTTCTTATCGCATTGAGCATGGAAGATGCGACATGTCTTAACACATCGTCGCCCTTCTGCTGACCGTACTGATCGTTGATAAACTTCATATTATCGACATCGATGGCGATCAAAGAGAAAGAGATCTCATCTTCTCTTCTGTCATAAATGCTGCAGACTCTCTCCAGATTCTCATAGAAGTATCTTCTGTTATAAAGGCCTGTAACATCGTCTACGCGGGCAAGTCTCTGGACTTTCATATAAGATCTCTCGAGTTCCTTTTCAAGATGCCTTAATTCAGTGATATCCCTTGTGATACCCCATGTGCCGATGATCTCACCTTCCTTGTTACGGAAAGGATACTTGGAAGCGAGCAGATAACGGGTCTCATCATCTTTCTCCCACTCTTCCTCTACATTGAGCATGGGCTCGCCGGTCTCAATGATCTGCCTCTCGACCTCAAGAGCCTTATCAGCAAATTCCTCGGGGAAATAATCGTAGTCAGTCTTGCCTACCATTTCCTGAGGCGACTTTACACCGAACTGATCCGCGTGCTGCTGACTGTTCCAAAGGAATCTGGATTCTCTGTCTTTGAAATATATTGTGTCTGCGCAGTGGAACTTGATCGTATCAAGGACTAGCTCATCGATCTGTTCCTGAGACATATCAATTTTGCCCTTCTTAGCCATGTCAACCTCCACAAAACAAATTTCTTAAGAAAATTTATGTTTTATGATAGCACATTAAGCCTATATTTACAAAAAACTATATGGTCTTAAATCTAATCTCAATCCGGAATCTGCCATCCCCGACAAATGCAGCAATATTGCCGTTCATGGACTCCACGAGCTTCTTTACGACCGACAGTCCTACGCCGCTGGAACCGGTATGTCTGGATGCATCGCCTTTATAGTACCTGTCAAATACCCTGGCAGGGTCAGGATTCTGCCCCGGAGTCAGGAGATTATCAAGCGTGATAAGCACAGTTTTGTCCTCTTGGGGCTTTAATCTGAGCTTCACATCGCCGTTTCCGTGAACAAGGCTGTTACGAATCAGATTCTGCATGATCCTCTTCAAAGACTGTTCGTTTCCGAGGATCCTCACTCCTTCATCGACATCTATATCGACTTCATATCCCTTATCCTGGAAATCATCATAGTACTCAAACAAGGTCTCCAGGATAGTCTTGGAGCAATCGACGGGATCTATGCTAATCTTGTAATTAACATTCGAAACCTTGGTATAAAGGAACATAGTCTCCAGAATTTCAGACAGAGAATCGATCCTTCCGTAGATAATGCTGGTGTATTTACGCCTCTCTTCAGGATCTTCCGTCTGATCCAGAAGCTCGAAGTATCCCTTTAAAGAAGTAAGCGGAGTCCTGATGTCATGACTCATGTTCGTCAGAGTCTCCTTGATCTCCTTATCCTCGCTTAAGATCTTTTCATGTCTCTCATCATAGGAATCGATAATCTCATTTATGTCAGCCGCAAGTCTTCTGAAGCTTCTGGACTTACCATAGAAAGTGATCCTCTTATTTGTATCGTTGCGCGAAATAAAATGAACCTGGCTTCTGATACTCTTCATCTGCGACAGCAAGGATATCAGTATAAGAGCCATGGCCAGAGCCAGAGCCGTCAATAAAACGATCAATGTAACTAAAGAAGATTCACTCATATTCGGTCCGCCTTCTTATATCTTACGGCAAGAGCAATAGATAAGGCTATAATCGGGATCGACAGAACTATATAGAAAAATACATCCCTTAGACTGTCCGGGATGATAATTCCATTATCCCCATTACCGGAGACAAAGCCCGTCAGAAAAACAATTCCTGCATAAGAAACCACTGAATACAATATGGAAACAGCCATTGCCAGCATGGGATTGGAAGTAAACTTGGAGATAAGATATGCGATGAGGCATCCGTATAGATTCGACAGCGTCATAGATATAAACATATAGACGATGTCTAATTCCGACAAAAGGTCCATAGGATTCAGTTCGGAACGGTATGACAGACACATGATGACTATTACAGGAAACATCATCAGACTTAGGATCACATCCAGCAAAGCTATTCCCGCAAGCTCTGACAGACACAGCTTCAGCCGGTTCCTGACGGCGCCTTCAATATTAACCGAAAGTCTGGACGTCTGATAACTGCATGTTGTGAAGATTACCGTAACAGGCGCAACCACAGAAGCTGCCATGAAATAGATAACTGTGAATACGGATATCTCTATCATCGGAGGCGTCAGCACGTCATTATTAATGAATGCAAATCCGCCGAGATACTTCACATAGTCGACAAGGATCATGCAAAAGAATATCAGAAACACCGCTATGGCCGCGCTGATCTTCAGAGCTGTGCTCTTGATAAGCCTTATTAACTCAATCTGTACAAGATTGCCGAACATCAGGCAATGTCACGTTTCCTTACTATGATAAGGCTGCTTAAATATGACAGGCCGCCATAGACCAGAGCACAGACGATCGCACGTACTGTAAAGTGACCGTCAGAGTAAAGACCGAGAGCTGCCACATTGTGCGTAACTGTGTAATTGCCGAGGTTAAAATCGGCAGCAAGATCAAACCTCTTCTGAATCATAAGTGAAGCGACGCTCACCAGCGTGGACAGAAGTCCTGCCGATAATATGATTCCGAGGGTAATACCCGCGGCCTTTGATCTCGTCATGTGTGCCATGCAGGCTACTATGCATCCGAAAGCTACGCACAGGAGCCATGTAACGAAGAAATAAAGGACAAAAGCCTTATCGAACTCGAGTCTTACCGATTTAGCCATCATGGCGGTGGTGATCAGACAGTATATCCATGTGAATATGTGAATGATCAGACAATAGATTGCTATAAGAAGCATCCTCACGGAGAACAGAAGACTTCTTCTGCCTGCGAAATTATTCAGGTTCTTATCAAGGCCCGTGCTGTACACACTTCCGATAAACAGTCCGACGAAGATCGATATGAGGAGAAGCTCATACATAGAACCTACATCCATCATATATAGAGTTGCCACACTCTCCTCATAGAGGATTCCTTCGCCGAGAACATGAATAGTCGTATCTCCCTCAGCGATATTCTCAGACGACTCAAGTCCGGCCTGAAATCCGGTCATAAAGCTGTCTTCGTAACTTTCTGCAGCCGTACCCATCTGCTGAAGCTCCTCGACATCTTCCTTCGAGAAACCCATCAGTCCATACATATCAACCCTCAGATAAAGGAAGTTTACAATTAGTACGATCGCTCCAAGAACTGCTATCAGGACATAAGTGCTCTTCATCCTGCTTATTCTGTATGCTTCCGATTTAAATGCCTGTGCAAACATCACGACACCTCCTCAGACCCGCTCGCCGGGAATCGTCCCCGTGACCTTGAGGAAATATTCCTCGAGATCAGAGGATTCGATCCCTATAGATTCCACAGGAATCTGTGCCTTTGCGAGTTCCATGTTGAGGACTGTAATTTCCGACAGCTTGTCAAAGACATGTATAGTCTTGTCATTAACAACGCTGTAATCCTTGAATCCCAGACCGTCGATGACGGGCAGCGCCTTGGCAACATCAGCTGTCTTGATGGCGATCTTGTCACGGCACTTCTCTCTTAATTCCTTATTAGTCGACTCTTCGATGATCCTGCCGCTGTCGATGATGGCATAATCAGTCGCAAGTTTACTTAACTCCTCGAGGATATGGCTGGAAATGAGAATGGTGATCTTTCTCTCCTGATTAAGCTTATTAAGCATCTCGCGCACCTCAGCGATTCCCTGGGGATCGAGACCGTTAATAGGCTCATCAAGAATAAGGAAATCAGGATCACCTACAAGAGCAAGAGCGATTCCGAGTCTCTGTTTCTGACCTAAGGAATACTTACCCGCCTTCTTCTTCCACTTGCCGGACAAACCGACGAGATCCAGAAGGTCGTTTATGTACTGCTTGTCTCCGATACCGTAAGCCAGGCATTTGATCCTCATGTTATCGTAGCCTGTGAGGTTAGGCTCGATCGCAGGAGCTTCGATGAGGGCTCCGATTCTGGAAAACGCCTCCGTCTGACTGCAGTTAAAACCTGTATATTCAAATGAACCGGAAGTCGGCTTTGCTAATCCCGCGATCATCTTCATGATCGTGGTCTTTCCTGCTCCGTTCTTGCCGATAAGGCCGTAGATGGAGCCGCGCTTGATGTGTATATTTACACGGTCAGCAGCTGTGATGTCTTTATAAACCTTGGTAAGATCCTTGGTAACAAGCAGATATTCTTCCATACTGACTCCCGATGATAGTGATAATTCATTATCCCACGCGTCTCATCAATATGGGGAGCTAAAGGGTTAAGATTCGTTTAAGTTTTGGCAAGTCTGAAGCCTACACCCCAGATAGTATCGATATATTCGTCCTCGGAATGCTTCTTTATCTTGGTTCTGATATTACTGATATGCACGTTGATCGTCTTGTCTTCCCCGATATAGACATCGTTCCATGCATACTCATAGATCTCCCTCTTGGAGAAGACCTTGCCGGGATACTTAAGGAACAGCTCGAGAATCTTAAATTCCTGTCTCGTAAGTCCGATATCATTACCGCTGACGGTAACAGCATACTTGTCTTCATCAAGGACCAGATCCTTAAACTGCATGATACGGGCTTCCTTAGCGCCGCTGTCCTCACTGCTCTCTTTGCGTCTTAACTGAACATCGACTCTGGCGATGAGCTCCTTTAACTCGAAGGGCTTACCGATAAAGTCATCCGCACCGGTAGTCAGAAGGTCGACCTTGGAATCTACGTTACTCTTGGCGGATACGATGATTATGGGCACCTGAGATACTTCTCTTATTCTCTGGGTAAGCGTCTGACCGTCCATGCCGGGCATCATAAGATCCAGCAGAACCAGATCAAACTTGTCTCCCTTAAATACGATGAGGCCCTCTGTTCCCGAGAAAGCCTGCGTACAGTTAAGGCCGTGCTTGGTTAAAGCCTCACGCAGCAGAGTATTGATATTCTCATCATCTTCTACTATCAGGACTCTCGGTGCCTTAACATCCATAGCAAACTCCCCGCTTTAGAGCTCTTTGGTCTGGAAATACAAACCGTTGTTTCTTATGCCGCTGATAAACTGCTCTGAATCAAATGCGATGGGGGTAAAAACGCCCTTCTTATCCCATCTTCCCATGCAAAGGAGCGTAACACCGCTTAAAAGAGCATATGAGTTATACAGCATCATGGAAGTCATGCCGTACTGCTCCATGCAAAGGTCGTTATCGCTCGTGAAGTAAACGAATTCCTTCTTAGGTGTTCCGCGGTAGGTGCCTTCTACTACAACACCTGCGCCGCATACACCGTTTATGGTCTTCTCTGTCTTTCTGGACTCGAGAAGCTTCTCCCAGAACTGCTTCGGGCTGATACTTACCTCGGGAGTGATCTGAACAGGCTCATCCGAAAGCATGCCGAGGCGCGTAAGCTCGGGAGTAAAGTCCTCTTCTTCCTCTGCCTCGTAAGAAACATAATACTTAACGTTCGGAACACCCGGGATCTCCTTGATGAAGTCCTGAATAACGGGATTATCTGAAAGATACAGGCTGGTTCCCTTGAACTGTCCGAAATTCTCATCAAGCTTGATGCTTACAGACTGTGCATCATACTTTACAACCTTACCGTCCTCCAAAGCCACAGCTTCTCCGGGCTCATCCGCGCTTAAGTTAACCTCATAAAACTCAGCCGATGCCAGTGCGTCGTAGTCGTTCATCGCATTTTTTACAAGCGATGTAAGCAGAGCGGGACTGAAAGAACAACCTGTTATAGCCGTCTTCTGTGCACTCCTGAACTCAGCAAAAAGGCTGAACTGCTTCGACAGAAGATCACCCTCACCACACTCATATAGACCGCCGTCTATGTAATCCGCCTTAACCTCAAGCGCAAGCTTCATTACTGTCATGCAGTACTTTATCGGCAGAAGATTCACGATAATATCAGGGTTCGTGATGGATAACATCATCCTCGTTCCCTGCTCATTCTCAATGTCCATTCTGGCAGTGGTGATCCTGGGACCCTTGCCCGAAAACTTATTCCTTAACTTATCGCACTCGGCCTTATCTCTGGAGGCGATAATAATCTCTGTTATGGCAACAATTCCCATAATCTTGGGAACAATAAAATCTGTTATGCCGTTACACCCTAAAATCAATATCTTTTTCATAACAACCATTCTATCATTAGAAGGCGATTTTGGTACGGCTCTTTTTAATATAAAAGGAGAAATTTTTATCTGATCAGGGTAGCGTCGTAGGATTCCAGGTAATCTTCCCCGTTCTGAACCTCCGTAAAGGACAGATCCGGGTACCCGAGCTGCCTTAAACACTCGTAAATAGCGATGGCTGCAGCATTGCTTAAATTAAGGCTCCTGCACTCACCTGTCATGGGTATCCTGAAACACCTTTCAAGGTTATCCTTGAGGATGGGCTTGGGTATGCCTGTGCTCTCCTTGCCGAAGATCAGGTATATTTCACGGTCATCGGGGATGCTCTTAAAATCTATATCGGAAGGCGGAACTTTGCCGTATCTGGTCATGAAATAGTATTCGCCGGGGTTCTTTCCCTTAAAGTCCTCATAATCCTCGTACAGGACATAGTCGGCCCACGTGATGTGGTTGGTCGTGGCGCGCTTGAACTTCGGGCTGTCGATGTCAAAGCCCAGAGGCTTGATCAGGTGCAGTCCAAACCCCGCCGCCACACAGGTTCTCATGATATTGCCCGTGTTCTGCGGTATCTCAGGCTCGAAAAGGACTACGTTAAGCCTTCTTCTCATTTCTGCTCTTTCTGGCGGATGCCGTTACTGTCTCGGGAACTCTCTCCTGAGCCTCGGCGATATTAAGCATGTGGTCTCCGAGCCTCTCAAAATCCGTCAGCATCTCTGAGTAGATTACGCAGGCCTCACCGTTACAAACACCAGTCTTCATGCGCTCGAGCTGGTTATATCTGTACTGATCGGTCATATCATCGATCTTCTGCTCTGCCTTTGCAACGCGCACATGGATGTCATCGCCGTCGTTATGTGACAGGATCTTAGCCGTCTTCTCGATGATGTCTATCATGGACTCCACCTCGGCTCTCGCATAATCCGAAAGCGCCAGGCCCTTATCCTGAAGTCTGTTCGCATAACCTGCGATATTGGTAGCGTGGTCACCCATTCGCTCGATGTTACCCGTGATCTTAAACAGAGCCGAATAAGTAAGAGCGTCCTCCTCTGTCAGCTCCTGAGTGAGCGAGTGTGAGATATAGTAAGAGATCTCCTTGTTCAGGTAATCGACATACTCTTCCTGCTCGTTGATCTCTTCCTGGACCTTGTCGTTGTTGTCGAGAACTGCTCCGAGGCTTCGGGATACGTTCTCCACGGCCTTATCAAGCATGCGCTTTACTTCATTGGTAACGGCTGTGATATATACGCCGGAACCTGCGATCTGGAAATCAGGACGGAGCATGGCGGGTGTCAGATACTTGAGGTAATGCTGTCCCTCCTTCTCGGCTTCATCACCGGGGATGCAAATGTTTACGAGCTTGACTATAAGGTCTCCTGCAGGAAGCAGAATAAGCGTGCCGACAACGTTAAACACGAGGTGGAAGTTAGCGAGCTGTCTTGCCACATCATTGGGTGAAAGAAGCTCAACCCAGTGTGCAACAGGCAGAACCAAGGCCGCAACAGTGAATATCAATGTACCGATAACGTTAAAGAACAGGTGCATCAGAGCAGCTCTGGCAGCCATCTTGGTAGTTCCGATGGAAGACAACAGAGCGGTAACGCAGGTTCCGATATTGAAACCCATGATGATGTACATTGCGTGTTCGAGGTCGATGGCACCTGCACCGGCAGCAGCTCCTGCAGAAGCCATTGCGAGAGCCTGGAGGACACCGACGGAAGCCGCCGAGCTCGAGATGATGTTAACGAAAATGATACCTACAAGGATACCGAGGAGAGGATTATCCATTCTGGACAGGAGGCCCGTAAGCCTGGGATCCCCCGCATAAGGCTGCATGGCATCCTTCATGATATTCATTGATATAAAGATAAAGCCGAGTCCGGTGACGATCTCACCGACATTCTTAAACTTCTTGTTTCTGGCAAAGATGACGACAAATACACCGACTACCGCGAGGATAGGAGCAAATTCACCGATATCGAAAGCAATGAGCTGGGAGGTGATGTTGGTACCGATGTTGGCACCCATGATGACCCAAAGAGCCTGATGCAGATTAAGAAGGCCGGCATTTACAAAACCGATTACCATTACAGTAACAGCTGTGGAAGACTGGATAAGCGCCGTTACACCTGCACCGACTCCTACGCCCTTAAGCCTGTTGTCGGTCAGCTTCTGAAGAACACCTTTAAGTTTATTTCCCGCGACTGCCTCAAGGCCTCCGCTCGTCATCTTCATGGAATACATAAAGATGGCAAGACCGCTGAGCAACGCAAGTATGCTGGTAAACAGTTCCATTTCTTTCAAAACACCTCTTAACTTCCCTAATAATAAATGCCTTAATGCACACTGTCAAAGCGAAAATATATTCATATAGACTCATATCTATATGTCATTCCGGGAAGCCATATATCATGGGATTACAGGCATTTTAGCGTGTAATCACTTCTTGTAGAGGCTGGGAGCAAAAAGAACAATAATGGGATACAGCTCGAGTCTTCCCGCGAGCATATCCACGATCAGTACCCATTTTGAAAAACAGCTTAAGAAACCGTAGTTACAGGTGGCACCAACCTTGGAAAGACCGGGGCCGATGTTATTGAGACAAGCAAGCACCGCAGTGAATGTAGTCGTCATGTCGCTGTTGTTAAGGGACACGAACAGCATCGACAGCAGGAATATGCCCGCATATGTAGCAAGGAAAACGTGAGTGGACTTAAGAACATCAGCATCCACACTCTTACCGTCGAGAGTGACCTTCTTGACGATCTTGGGGTGGATATATGACTTAACTTCCCTGACGACAGACTTCCACAGGATCATGAGACGGGATACCTTGATACCGCCGCCCGTCGAGCCCGCGCACGCACCCATGAACATGAGGAAACACAGCACGAATTTGGCTGTCGTAGGCCACATGTCAAAGTCAGCCGAGCCGAAGCCTGTGGTCGATACCACGGAAGAAACCTGGAAAAATGCATCTGTCATGGCGGTGATGCCGCTCTCATAAAGAGGAAGAATCTGCCAGAACACGATACCCGTGGATACTGCGACAATAAAGAAGAACGTTCTGACTTCCTCCATGGAAAACAACTTTTTAAACTGGCGCATGATAAGGAAGTAGTAAGCGTTGAAGTTAACACCGAACAGGAACATAAAGATTCCTGCCACCCAGCGGATGTAGAGGCTGTAGCTCATGAAGCTGTCGTTCTTTACGGCAAAGCCTCCTGTGCCGGCCGTACCGAAAGCCAGACAGAATGCATCAAACAGATTAAGGCCGCCGAACAGCAGGAACACAGTCTCAAGCAGCGTCATCACCATGTAGATAACATAGAGGATAAGCGCAGAGTGACGGATCTTGGGAACAAGCTTACCTACGGAAGGACCCGGAGACTCAGCCTTCATGAGGTTGATATTCGAACCGCCGCTCATTGGAATAAGGGCCAGAAGGAATACGAGAACTCCCATGCCTCCGATCCAGTGCGTAAAGCTTCTCCAGAACAGCGCGGTATGCGACAGGGACTCGACTTCGCTAAGGATGCTCGCACCGGTCGTAGTAAAACCCGAAGCGGTCTCGAAGAAAGCATCCGTAAATGACGGGATCTCCCCCGAAAGCCAGAAAGGAAGACATCCAAACGCACTCATGACAAGCCATGAAAGACCTGTTACGGTATATCCTTCCTTAACATTGATATTCTGATCCTTGGGAACAAACCTGCAGCCGACAAATCCGGAAATAATAAGGACTCCCGCCACGATTCCGTAATACATTCCCTCGCCGTCACCGTAGATAATGGAAATCAGGCTAGGCAGCAGCATGAGGGCACCTTCGATCCTCATAACCTGACACAGGATGTATCTGATCATCGAGATATTCATGAATTACTCCAGGATATCTCCTATATCATCAAAACCGGTCTGCATCGTTACCACCATGACCGTGTCTCCCTTGGAGATAACGTCATTACCGGTAGGGATGATCGCCTCTCCATTGTGTCCTATGTAAGAGATAAGCGTGTTGCTCTTGATCTTGAGTTCTTTAAGAGGAACTCCTGTCACCTTGGACTCATCCGTAACATTAAAGGTAATAGCCTCTGCCCTGGAATCGAAAAGGTGATATACAGTCTCGATATTACTTCCGGGGGCCGCAGTCCTGGCACGGACATAAGCAAGGATATTATCAGCCGTGATAAACATCGGATAGAACACGCTTCCCAGGTCAAGGCTGTTAATGATATCTATAAAACCTGTTCTGTTGATCTTGGTGATGAGCTTGGCATTCGAGATCTTCTTGGCATGCAGAGCCAGCATGGAATTCTGCTCATCGATACCCGTAAGAGGAATGAAAGCATCTGTACTCTTGATACCTTCTTCTAAAAGAAGCTCTGTATTAGTACCGTCCCCGTGTATGATAGTCGCCTTCGGAAGGAGCTCGTTAAGTAGCTCACACCTTGCCAGGTTCTGCTCTATGATCTTAACTCCGATACCCTTCTTAAGAAGGATATCAGCCAGATAATATGAGGATCTTCCGCCTCCGATGATCATGGCATCCTTAGCCTGATTGGTCGCGAAGCCGATGCTCTTTAGGAAGTTCATCTGCTCCTTGCTGGTAGCTACGACAGTAATAACATCTCCTGCCGCAAGCTCGAAAGAACCTCCCGGAATAACGACATTACCCTCTCGCTCAACTCCGCAGATCAGGATATCATTCGTGATCTTTGCACCGAGGTCGGCGATGGTCATCTTATCAAGGATGTTCCCCTCAGGGATCTTAATCTTAGTTATAAGAGCCTGACCGTGCGCGAAGGATCTTACCTCCAGGGCCGTAGGCAGGTAAAGAACTCTGGCCATTACCTTGGCAGCCTCATAGTCAGGATTGATTATCATGGAAAGACCGAGCTTATCGCGCAGGTACTTAGCCTCACGCGAGTAGTCGGGGTTTCTTAATCGGCTGATGGAAGCGCAGTTCGATGACTGCTTCGCAATGGTACAGCACAGCAGATTAAGCTCATCAGAATCGGTAACCGCGATGATCAGATCCGCATCTTTTACGCCCGCTTCAATCTGGGTGAGATAACTCGCGCCGTTTCCGACACAACCCATGACATCATATGTTGAGGTTATTTCGTTAACCTTGGCGGCATCCTTATCGACTATGGTAACAGCATGTCCTTCGCGGCTCAGCTGGCCTACAAGGGTTGCTCCTACTTTACCGGCGCCGACAATTATAATCTTAAGTCCGGAAGGCCGGGTCTTAAAAACAGGCATGTAATATCTCCCGCTGATACTGTTGATATTCCATGATTATACCCCCCTGCAAGTTCAAATACAAAATTTACACTTTGTTTAATGTACGGCATTCCGGTCCTGCTTATAATCTACTTATATTATTAAAAGAGGATATGTCCCGCTTATGGCTAAGAAAGAACCTACCAACAAAGACAGCAAGACTTCAAAGTTCGGGAGTAACGCCCTGGTACTTGCTTTGATCTTCGCATTCAGTGCTCTCATATGCCAGTGGATATATCTTTACTACCGGGACAATCCCTTGAAGTTCCCGGACGGAACCCAGGTCTATACCGTAGAAGCAGGCGAGCTCAATCTCCTGCCTAACGAGCAGACCAACTACCTGGGCACAAGAGCCGGTGAAGACGATGCCAGAGAGTTCCTTTACCGCGCAAACAGCATGTATCTTAAGGCTGCATCGGCTTTCTCTATAAGATCCGGCCCCGGAGTCTACTACCAGAGCATCGGACGCATGTACTACGGAAGAGACGTCCATGTTATTGCGACATGTGACGAGAACGACTGGTACATGATCGAGTTCTACGGTGACACCGCTTATGTACACTGCGCGTGCCTTTTCGACAAGCTCCCCGAGATTATCAACCCTGTCGATGACTCAGAGCTCATCATCTTAGGTTCAAGATCTGACGAGGACCTTGAGATCTGGGGTTCCGATGTTACAGACGAAACGGAAGAAACGGATACACAGGGTCCGGACAGCACTGAGCCCACAGCAGGAGGCACAACTTCAACTCCTACTCCCACTCCTACGCCGGCGCCTACACAGGCTCCTTCCGTTAACTCGCCGTCGGATCCTGTTATGCTCGAGCTGTTCAACCTCGTAAACAACACCAGAGCAGAACACGGACTCTCGCCTTTGTCATGGAACAGCTCACTCGCGGCTGATGCAGCAGTAAGAGCTCAGGAGATAGTAGTAAGCTTCAGCCACACAAGGCCTGACGGAAGCGACTGGTGGACGGTAGATCCTGACAGAATGTACGGCGAGAACCTGGCAAGCGGACAGTCAACAGCACAGGAAGTATTTAATTCCTGGATGGCTTCCCCCGGACACAGAGCCAACATCTTAGGCGACTATACCACCTGTGGATTTGCCCTTTACTACGGCGGTGATGCAGGCTCCACATACTACTGGGCACAGGAGTTCGGTTATTGACACATAACTGTAATTGACTTACCTATATTTATATTTAATTATTAAGCGATGACACAAGCTAAAGAGCAGACATTTTCCAAGAAGCTCGTCTCGCTGATCATTCCGATGACCTTGCAGAACTTCATGTTCGCACTGGTTCCCATCTCGGATGCGGCAATGCTCGTTGCCCTTAATCAGGATTCGATGTCAGCAGTTTCGCTAGCGGCACAGGTAACCTTTGTGCTGAATCTTTTCCTGTTCGGAATCTCCGCTGGTACCAATATGTTCGCCGCACAGTACTGGGGCAAGGGTGACAAGGAGTCCATCGAAAAGCTCATGGGCTACTCCACCAAGCTTCTTCTGCCTATAGCAGTGTTATTCTTCTCCATGGCCATGTTCCTGCCCACGGGTCTGATGCGCATCTACACCAACGTTCCGGGCATCATCGACTACGGCGTTCAATACCTGCGCGTGGCAAGCTTCTCCTACTTATTCATGAGCCTGGCCTGGCTTTTCGAGGCCATCCTCAAGAACACGGGATTCGTCCGCGAGAGCACAGCCATAAGCATCTCCATGGTCATCCTCAACATCATACTTAACGGCATCTTCATCTTCGGTCTGCTCGGCCTCCCTCCCATGGGAGCTGCAGGGGCAGCTCTAGCCACCACGCTTTCGAGCCTCTGGGGTTTTGTCGGATGCATCTGGATACTTCTTAAGAAGTGCAGCGTCAAGCTTCGCATCAAGCACATCATCAACACTGACGAGAACATCAGAAAAGAATTCTCCCGCTACACCACTCCCTTTATGGCTAACCAGCTGTTCTGGGGCATCGGCTTCACCATGATCTCCGTCATCATCGGCCACCTCGGCGCTGACGCCACTGCAGCTAATGCAATCGCGGCTGTCGTTAAGGACCTCGTATCCTGCTTCTGCTACGCACTCGGAAGCGGCGGTGCCATCGTCGTCGGCAACGAGCTCGGCGCAGGAAGACTCGAGAAGGGCAAGGAATACGGCAACAAGATCACCAAGCTCACCATCATCAGCGGCGCGATACTCGGCATCCTGGTGGCACTCTCCGCGCCGTTGGTGCTTAAGATCGTCAACTTAACTCCGCAGGCATCGGAGTATCTTAAATATATGCTCTGGATGTGTTCCTACTACATCCTCGGAAGATCCATAAATTCGACTACGATCGGCGGCATATTTGCAGCGGGCGGAGACACCAAGTTCGGCTTTATCTGCGACACGATCACGATGTGGGTATTCATCGTTCCCGCAGGTTTTCTTGCAGCGTTCTATTTCAACCTTCCTGTACTCGTGGTCTACTTCATCCTTAACCTTGATGAAATGATCAAGCTGCCGGTGGTATTCATCCACTACAGAAAATATAAATGGGTAAGAAACATCGTCGGAGACAAGCCCGACGAAGAATATGAGGTCTGCTGATGAAAAGAAAAAAGATCCTTTCTGTAATACTGTGTGCTGCTATTCTTACAAGCTGCGCGAACAGTGCCGCCGAAACAGACGCCTCGGGTAACCCCATCGCTGAAACTGCCGCATCTTCATCGCAGTCCACTGCCGAAACACAGTCCGGAAATGACGGCGGAGTATCAACAGGCACTGCAGTCTACGGCTCGTCTTATCTTGATACCGGCAACCTCACCGAGACCGGCAACGGCTACGAAGGCATCGAAGGAACCGGAGACTATAACTACGGCGAGGCTTTACAGAAGTCTCTTCAGTTCTACGAACTTCAAAGATCCGGAGACCTCCCCGAACAGGTTAGGTGCAACTGGAGAGGAGACAGCGCCCTTGATGACGGACAGGACGCAGGGCTCGATCTCACCGGAGGATGGTATGACGCCGGAGATAACGTAAAGTTTAATCTGCCCATGGCATATTCCGCCGCGATGCTCGCCTGGTCTGTATATGAATTCCCTGAAGCTTACGAGGAATCGGGCCAGCTTCAGTATGCACTTGGCGACATCAGGTGGGTAACGGACTACCTCATCAGATGCCATCCTGAAGATGATGTTTACTACTATCAGGTCGGAGACGGCAACGCGGACCACTCCTGGTGGGGACCATGTGAGGTCATGACCATGGACAGGCCCTCATATTATGTGGATTCAGAAAACCCGGGTTCCGCTGTATCCGGCGAGGCTGCTGCGGCACTTGCGGCTGCAAGCATTATTTTCGAGGAGTCGGATCCCTATTACAGCGCACTCTGCCTTGAGCACGCGCAGAGCCTGTACGAGTTTGCCGACACCACAAGAAGTGATGCAGGTTACACTGCGGCAAACGGCTTCTACAATTCATGGAGCGGTTTCTACGACGAACTCGCCTGGGCGGGCGCATGGCTTTACATCGCCACCGGCAACGAGGCATATCTCGATAACGCCGAGAGCTGCTATTCACAGGCAGGACACGACTACGACTGGGCCATGTGCTGGGACGACGTACATATCGGCGCGGCAGCTCTGCTTGCAAACATAACTGGTGAATCCACTTACACCAGTGCCATGGAACAGCACCTGGACTTCTGGTGCAACGACATTACCTACACCCCCGGCGGACTCGCCTGGCTCGACACATGGGGTTCCTTGAGATATGCCACAACGACAGCCTTCATCGCGAGCGTTTACAGCCGCTACGATGTCTGCCCCTCCGACAGGAGCACGCAGTACTGGGATTTCGCTGAAAGCCAGTGCAATTACGCTCTCGGTTCTTCCGGCAGATCCTTCATGGTAGGCTTCGGCGAGAACCCTCCCGAGCACCCTCATCACAGAACTGCACAGGGCTCCTACTGCGACAACATGAACGAGCCCTCATCGCATAGACACACTCTCTATGGTGCGCTAGTCGGCGGTCCCGACGCCTCCGACGGCTACACCGATTCTGTCTCA
This sequence comes from Clostridiales bacterium, assembly GCA_017451265.1. GTDB lineage: Bacteria > Bacillota > Clostridia > Saccharofermentanales > Saccharofermentanaceae > Saccharofermentans. The sequence goes on along the minus strand of JAFSPU010000012.1, from coordinate 244,026 downwards.
GACTACACGGCCAATGAGGTGGCATGCGACTACAACGCAGGCTTCACGGGTCTTCTGGCAGCGATGTATTCCGTATATCACGGACAGACCCTGGTCGACTTCGGTGCAGTTGAACCCGTGGATCTTGAATACACAGTCGAGGCTTCGATAAACGCTCAGGGAGATGACTTTATCGAGATCAAAACCATCGTATACAACGAGACTGCATGGCCCGCACGCGCAGCCACGGATGTGGAGCTCAGATATTTCGTGGATCTGTCCGAGCTTTATGAGGCAGGCTACGACGCTTCAGACGTTCAGATCACAACAAACTATGTTCAGTCAGGACGAGTCGACGGTCTCAAGGTATGGAACGAGGAGAACCATATCTATTACCTGTCCATCGTCTACGATGACGGCACGTTCTACCCAGGCGGCCAGTCTCAGTACAAGTCAGAAGTTCAGACGAGGCTAATCGGCCCCGGCGGCGTATGGGACAACAGCAACGACTTCTCCTTCGCAGGACTCTCCTCGGGAAGCGGCGATTACCTTGGACTTTATGAAGGCGGCGTACTCGTTTACGGAAGCGAACCATCTGAAGACGGATCAGGCGCGGGCGCATCAGTTGTACCGGGAACAGGCTCCGGCGAAGGCGGCACAACTCCGACTTCAGGAAGCGGATCCTCATCAGGAACGGCATCCTCCGATACACTCGAAGTCAGCATCAGATATGACAGCAACGGCGGCAATGCGGTCTCGGGCTCCATGGATATCGAGAACACAAGCAGCTCATCTATATCGCTTTCAGATATCGCGGTAACTATCGCCTTAGCCGATACAGGCAGTCTGGTCTTCGACTGCTACCACGCGGGCATGACATCCTCATCAGGACAGTATTCCGAGGTCAGCGGAACTACGGGAGTTTTCAGCTCTGACGGATGCGTGATCACGGCAGGTTCATCAGGAACACTCTCCGCAGGAGGCACAGTCACGATCAACTTCTCCATCCACCGCTCCGACTGGCAAAACCTCGGCTTCTCAGTAAGCTCGGGAGATATAACGATCGGTTAAACAGAAAATGATTTCAACAAAAGGCAACTCTGGATTCAAAAGAATACTCATAAAGTACACCTGCTGGTTCGCAGTGTTTGCTTTTTTGTGTGTGGTAATCTTCTCCATCATAAATAAGACCTGTATGTACAATATCGGAGACGGAATTTACCAGCAGTATCCGAACTTCATGTATGTAGGCAAATGGATACGCGAGCTTTTCTCTAACTTCTTTATTGAACACAAATTTGAGCTGCCTATGTGGGATATGTCGGCAGGCATGGGAAGCGACTCGCTCATCATCCTTTCCAGCGTGGCAAATCCTCTCGCGGATCCGATGTGCTGGGTTTCGGTGTTCATACCGTACCGCTATGCCGAGGCTGCACTTAATCTCATAATCATTCTTAAGATGTATGCGGCAGGCCTCTCATTTGCCTACTATTCATACTGCAAAAACAGCCCGGCCGGGAGCATAGTCGCCGGCGCTATGGTCTATACATTTTCGACGGTTACATTCATGGGCTTTGCAGCTGCATGGTTCTTTAACTGCTTCTACCTGTTCCCTCTTCTTCTGTTAGGCGTCGATAGACTTTGGACCAATAAGGGATTCAAGCTTTTTGTCCTTATGCTCGCGTGGAATATGCTGAACTCATATTACTTCACGTACATGATGGCATTAATGGTAGTTTCGTACTGCGTCATCAGATTCATCTGCGAGAAGGAACAGCATTCGCTAAAGAAGTTCTTCAGCCTGTTTTTAAGATTCGTGCTTTATTCTCTGCTCGGATCTGCAATCGGATTAGGACTGCAGCTGCCTTCTGTCATCAACTTAATGAGCCTCGACCGCTTGAGCATCAGGTGGAATCCCGAACTGTTTAATCCCGGCGCCGTCAAAGCATATCTAATGTATGCATTCTCCATGACTGAGATCGGTCCGGAGGGTCCCTGGGGAGTAGCGCCCATCGCCTTCATTGCGCTTATACTGCTCTTCTCATCCAAGAAAAAGTATTTGACGGAGAAGGTGCTCTTTATCGTCTACACTTTGTCATTCTTCCTGCCTGTAGCAGGATCTGCATTTAACGGATTCCTCTTCCCCACAGGCCGTTATGTGTTCGGATATATTTTCCTGCTGGCATACATCGTTACCGTTGAATACGAAAACCTTTTTACCCTAGCCAAGAAAAAGCTGTACATCATGGGCGGCATCGCGTTGGTTTATCTTCTTGTGACACTCCTGCTTTCAGATCCTAACGGATTCATCTCCGGCGTTTCACTTATGCTGTTTACAGTTTCATTGTTCCTGATCAACAGACTGATCCCTAAGCAGAGCAATAAGTATCTGTGCTGTATGGCATCGATACTTTTGACATGCATACTGTTAGGATTAACATACATTCATAATTATGTCGCACCTGTAGAAGTCGAATTCGGCAGCAGTTACAGCATGCTTCTGGAAAGCAACGGACTGTCACTTCTTAACGAAGAAGAAAGAAGTGAACTCAGGCACGACAGATTCGATTACATTCCTTATGTTATAGATGATGTACCGCTCAACTCCTCGATGATAACGGATATCAACAGCTACGATTTTTACAACAGCAATTACAACAACGACATCGATATTTACTACAACAAACTTGCCATCAACAGCAACCCTCTCGGATATATGCTGAACGGTATCCGCGGAAGAAACTATCTTGAGCTTATGAACGGCACCAGATATCTTTCGATAGAAAACAAACACAGCGGCGTGCTTAAGCCTCCGTACTCATATGAGTTTTTGCGTTCTGATGAAGACTATTCGATATACGAATCATCATCAGATGTATCGATGGTATATTTCTACGATGAAGCAGCTTCCAGAACTATGGCCGATTCATTAGATCCTATCGATATCGAAGAACTGATGATGAACTGCTGCATTCTCGATGACAGTTCATCAACACCTTCATTCGAACGCCAATACACTTCTGTTGATTATGAAATAACAGAGTATCATGGCCTTACACAGACCGGTTCCAACACATACTCTGCACAGACAGGCGACTATATTCTTCTGTCATTTGATGATATAGAAGACAGCGAGATAAGCGTATATATACAGGGAATAGATGCGGACCGTTTCTATGTTGTATCTGCTTCCGCGGGACAAGATGAAGAGTTCTTCGTATTCGACACCTTCGAAGGACGAGAGATCAACAGCATGTATTACCATCAGAAAAACAATTACATGATCAATTTTGGTTTAGTCGATCAGACTGTAAATACGATCAGGCTCGCTTTCCTTGAAGGTAACTACACAATTAATGACATCAAGATCTATGCCAGAAGCACTGAGCAGCTTGTTGCATCTGTAAACTCTTTCTATGATCATGCCGATATGAATAATATTACCTATGAGCTTGACGGCAACCATGTCCACATCTCCGCCAATGCAGATCACGATGAATATCTTTACTTCGCAATCCCGTATTCGTCCGGCTGGAGTGCAACCGTAGACGGAGAAGAAACAGAGATCCTAAAAGCCAATCTGGGATTCATGGCAATTCCCATTGGCGAGGGAGAACACCAGGTAGAGCTTAATTACCGCACCCCCTACCTTACCGAAGGACTGTGCATTACTCTTATCTCGACAACAATATTCACAGGTCTGGTAGTTACTGACCGCAAAAGGAAGGCTGCATAATGATCGATAGCAAAAACAGTTTCAGAAAAGTATTCAAGAGCTACTCCTTGTGGTTCTGTCTGTTTGCATTCTGCTGCGTAATCATTTTCTTTATCATCAATAACAAGAGCATGTATACCATCACTGACGGTATTTATCAGCAGTATGTATACTTCATGTATACAGGAAAATGGATACGGATGTTCTTCCATAATATTTTCATTGATCACGTTTTTGAACTGCCGATGTGGGATATGACTATCGGTATGGGAGGAGATTCAATCATCACTTTTTCTTCCGTAGCCAACCCCCTTGCGGATCCCATGTACTGGATCTCGGCATTTATCCCTTACAAAGCGGCAGAGTACGTTTTTGATGCAGTCATTATCCTGAAGTTATATGCAGCCGGACTGTCTTTCTCTTACTTTGCTTACTGCAAAAAGAACCCTGTCAGCAGCATAGTGGCAGGCGCAATGGTCTATGCCTTCTCTTCTGTTATCTTTATAGGATTTACGCAGGTAAGCTTTATAAATATCTATTATCTGTTCCCGTTACTTATGACAGGCGTTGACCGCTTATGGACGCGCAAAGGTTATAAGCTGTATGTGGTAATGCTTGCATTGAATATGATCAATTCATATTACTTCACATACATGATGTCTCTGCTTATCCTGCTGTACTGCGCACTGCGTTTTATTGCAGAAAAGGAACTCCATTCCGTACGCACTTCTATCAGGCTGATAATCAGGTTCATAACATTTACAATTCCCGGTATCGCTATCGGACTCGGTCTCCAGCTTCCGGCAATGGTACACCTGGCAGGAATCGACAGACTCGCAGTTAAATGGGAATCAGTATTTTTCTCGCTGGATACAGTTAAATCATTCTTCCTCTACGCTTTCACTTTCGGTGAGGTCGGCCGCGAAGGCACTTGGGGAATAGCGCCTATAGCTCTATTGGCATTAATATGCCTTTTCTCAGAAAAGAATAAGAACCTTCTTTTGAAAGCTGCAGTTATCATTTATACGCTGGCTTTCTTCTTCCCTGTTATCGGATCAGTATTTAACGGTTTCAATTTTCCCACCGGAAGATATGTGTTCGGATATCTGTTCCTGTTAGCTTATGTCGTTACTTTAGAATTTGAAGGACTGTTTAAACTTGGCAAAAACAAGCTGTATATCACTACATTCGCATCCCTGATCTATCTTCTTGTTACCGCTCTTTTCTCAGATGCTTATGGAGTATTGTCAGGTATTTCTCTGTTGATCTTCACGGGTTCACTGATCGTGATATCGAAGGTTTCCGATGAGAAAAAACGTGCCGTCTTTGCAACTGTATCTGTACTGTTTACATGCACAGTCCTCGGTTACACGTATTTAAACCTCTATCTGATGCCTACCGAGAAAGACTTCGGAGAAAGCTATGATTACATTCTGAACAGCAACGGCCTGTATCTTCTGAACGAAGATGAATACTCTGAACTGCATCATACAAGATATGATTTTGTCCCGTATGTTATTGATGATGTCCCGTTAAACTCATCGATGCTCCTCAATATAAACGGATACGATTACTACAACACCAATTACAACAACGATATAGACATCTACTACACCAAGCTTGCCGTCAACAGCAACTCGCTAGGATTTATGATGAACGGCATCCGCGGAAGAGATTTCCTGGAATTGATGAACGGAACTCGTTTCCTGTCAGCGCAAAACGACCGCAGTGCCACATTATTTCCTCCCTACTCATATGAACTACTGCGTTCTGACAACAGCTATGCCGTTTACGAATCATCTCGCGATGCTTCTTTGGTGTACTTTTATAACGAAGCAGCCGCACGGACAATTTCCGAAGATCTCGACCCCATTGATACAGAAGAGCTAATGATGAACTACTGCATTCTGGACAACAGCACCGAGACACCTTCACTCGAACCTGGGCACACTGAAGTTGATTTCGAGATAACACAGTTGCATGACATAACCTTTACAGGTGATAACACGTTCTCGGCAAACACCGGCAGCTATATTACGCTGTCATTCGACGATATAGAAAACAGCGAGGTATGCGTATATCTTAACGGATTGTACTCTGACAGATACGGCATCGTTTCATGTGTCTTAAGATCAGATGAAGATATTGTCGCCGTTGATACCATCGAGAATCAGTCCAATGTAGATAATATGTACTATCACTGGAAAGACACATATATGATCAATTACGGCTTCGTCAACCAGTCCGTCAATTCGGTCAGACTCGTCTTCCTGGAAGGCACATATACGATCAACGACATCAAGATCTATGCCAGAAATACAGAGCAGCTTGATGAGGCTGTAAACTCTTTCTATGATCACGCCGACATGGATAATGTCACCTATGAGATCAGCGGCAACCATATACACATCACAGCAAACGCGGATCAGGATAAGTATCTTTTTATGGCCGTACCTTACTCTGAAGGTTGGCACGCAGAAGTCGACGGAGAAGAAGTCGAGATCATGAAGGCTAACATCGGATTCATGGCGATCCCCGTCACACAGGGAGAGCACACGGTGGAATTATCCTACCGCACGCCTTACCTGATAGCCGGACTCGGTATATCGTTATTCTTCCTTGTGGTTTTCCTGTATCTGCCTGATAAGCTTGTCCTGCTTCTTGGCTTCGGAAAAGACTCTGAAGTAGTAGAATCCCGCACCGAGAGCATAGACGATAAGAAATGATCTGATAAAATCGAACCATCCTTTCGGAGTGACGGGTTCGATGAAGCTTGCTGCAAATACCACACCACAACACAGCGCGAGCGATACGAAGAACTGTATGATTATCATCACCAGCGGGCTGAAGCGGATAAGCAGTTTATGCAGTGACAGCACGAATACCGCAATGGCACAGAATATAAACATGATGATTACATTCGCATTATTCGTCTCACTGCCATAGAAGATATTTGTTATCGCTCCGACTACGGAGATTATCGTATAGGCACAGCAAAGCTCGATCAAAGTCTCTTTCAAATACTCTCTCATTCTGACAGTCTCCTCATCCTCTGAAGATACTCAGTAAAGCTCTTCTTATATGATCTGTTTATGCAGATCCTCTCACCGTTGTCGAACGACGCATATACTTTCATGTTAAGGTCCGGCTTTAGCTGTGTGATCTTATATATGTTAACAAGATTCGACTTGCTCACTCTGACAAACCCGTAGTTCCAGAGCATCTCCTCGCATGAAGCGAGCGTATCCATAACGCGGTACACGCCGTTCCTTGTATATGCGAACAGCTTCCTTTCGACATGATCGAGATAATAGATCTGCTTGGGATCCAGAAAGATCTCCTCACCATCATCCAGGTCTTCATCGGCAGGGCGCCCCTTAAGCTGAGGCCTGTCGGAGTTTACCGTGTCTATAAGCTGACGGATAACGGGACGCATATTCGAATAATAAACGTCCACGCGTTCATCAGTACTGTTCTTGTCCTCATAAAGATTAAGTTTCATCTTCGTATTCTCCCGAAAGCTATAATACCATAGTCAGCCCCGCCTGATCGTGAAGACACTATTAATGGTATAATCCCAATGTATGCGAATACTAGTAACAAATGACGACGGCATAGATGCTCCCGGTATAAGAAAGCTCGTACAGATCGCCTTAAAGTTCGGCGAAGTAACGGTCATAGCACCGGACGGCCAGAGGAGCGCCGCGTCCCATCAATCCACATTCGGAACACCTCTAAGAATAAAAGAGCATGGCTTCGGAATCGAAGGTGTTAAAGCTTACGCATTGAGCGGTACCCCCGCAGACTGCGTCAGAGTCGGAGTGCTTAAAATGGTGGAACCTAAGCCGGATCTCGTTCTGTCCGGTATCAACAACGGCTTTAACATGGCATCCGACATCCAGTATTCCGGAACAGTAGGCGCAGCATTTGAAGCAGCCTTCTACGGTATACAGGCCATCGCCGTTTCCATCGGAAATCTTGATTATATTGAGCTTGTCGATATCTATCTGCCCGGGCTTCTTGAAGAATACATCAAAAAGCCCCTCGCCAAGGACCAGGTATGGAATATCAATTTCCCCGAGTGCACCCCTGCCGAATGCAAGGGCGTGCTTCATGACATGATAGTCTCCAAGGACGACTTCTACGATGACGACATCACTGCTGAAAAGCAGGACGACGGCTCATTCATCCTGACGGAAGTCGCGAAAAGAAACTGGAACGCATCAGAAGGAACCGACCTTCACGCGGTCATCAACAACTACATCGCCGTAGGCCCCGTCAACAACATAAGCTGATTAAGCAGTCTTATTTATCTCGTATATTCTGGAACCGAAGTCAGGGAAGTGTCTGATATTCCCGTTGTAACCTAAAGCTGCGAATCTCGGTTTCAAGTGCACGCCCGCATACATCATGGCGTCGCCGTACATGTCGTGCGACTCTTCCTCGGAATCCATTCGCACAAACTTTGCTATTACTCCGTGAATGAATCCGTCCGTCTTCACGTGGAACGGAAGGACAGTATTAAGAAGGCCTCCGAACTCTCTGCAGTCGTAAGAAGTCTTGCGGTTCTGAATATGGTACTTAACATCATCGGCAAGTCCGCGTGGATACAGAACATCCGCCGTAGCATTCGGAGTCGCGAGGCTCTGCATAAGCATTGATACGGCCTCCGACTTCTCACGGGATGCAATAGTCCAAGACAGAATTCTTCCCTCATCGAAGGAGCTCTTCCTGTAAAACCTGCCGTACTGCATAAGTCTTCTGTTCTTCTTATAGAATGTGATCTGCCTCTTTATCTCTTCGAAATCTGCTTTATTAAGATCACACATATTGCACTCGTAACCGCACACACCGAAAGCTGCCACATTAAATCTCGTATCAAGCGGCGTCCTTCTCAATGTCTGGTGATTTGGCACATCCGAAACATGACATGTGTAGCAGGACTGCGGGTAGCCGTAAGAATACCCGTTCTGTATCACGCCGCGCTGATAAGCATCCGTATCATCGGAAGCCCATATCTGCGGGAAGTACGACAGTATACCTAAGTCGAATCTGTTGCCGCCTGACGCGCACCCCTCGAAAAGGATCTGCGGAAACTTATGCGTGAGCACATCCATCACGCGGTACAGACCCATTATGTATCTGTGCGCGGCCTCACCCTGACGGTCAGAGGGAAGCGCTTCAGAATAAACATCAGTGAAGTTACGATTATAATCCCACTTAACATAGGAAATGTCCGCCGACGAAAACACCGCCGACATAGCGTCTATTATGTAGTCCTGAACCTCCTTGCGTGTTAGGTCAAGAAGCATTTGGTTGCGTCCGGTGGAATGAGCCTTGCCCGGGATCTTCAGCGCCCACTCAGGATGCGCACGGTACAGATCCGAATTCTCGTTTACCATCTCAGGCTCCACCCAGATACCGAAGTCCAGGCCGAGTTTTCTTATCTTGTCGCATATGCCTTTAACACCATGCGGAAGCTTCTTCTTGTCAGGCACCCAGTCTCCGAGAGAAGACGTGTCGTCATTGCGGCCCTTGAACCAGCCGTCGTCCATGACGAACAGCTCAATGCCGGCCTGCTTGGCCTTGCGTGCCAGACGCAGCAGCTTACTCTCGCTTATCTTAAAGTAGGATGCCTCCCAGGAATTTAAGAGGACGGGCCGAAGTCTGTCCTTCCACGCGCCGCTTACCACATGCTCGTTAACGAAATCATGTAATCCGTGGCTCATCGTGTTGCAGCCCGTGCATGAATAAGTCATGACAGCTTCCGGGCTTGTGAAGGACTCTCCTTTCTGAAGTTTCCAGTTAAAGCCCTGCGGGTTGATGCCCGACATGAGTCTCAATTTGCCGTAAGGATTCTTCTCGACAGATGCATAGTGGTTGCCGCTGTAGATGAGATTAAAACCGTATACTTCTCCGAAGTCCTCATCGAAAGCTCCGCGGCCCAACATTATGAACGGGTTGCTGCGATTGGATGAGGAACCGGTTGAAGACGAATTCACAAGTCTTGCAGCACCGACCTTCTGAATATCCTTATTCATCTCGCGCGCCCACGCACCGTTAAAGGTAACGAACGAATACTCTCCGGGATCGAAGTCGAGATGCAGACTCATGATGCGGTCGACGGTAATATCTCCCTCACCTTCATTCGTAAGCACGGAAGATCTTGTGATCACATCGCACTCCTCATATATCGTATAGATGAGCGTCAATGTAATATTATTCTCTTTATCCTTAAGAAAGACTTTAAGAACCTTGGCATCTTCGCCGTAAGAACCGGGGATCCCTTCCTCCCTCGCTTTACCGTCAGATATCTCATGACTTGTATAAACAAAGTCGGATGTACGGCTGCCGTCACTGTTGATAAGCTCGACCGAAGGCTCTCTTACATCACCCTTGCCGGGCGCACTTATCTCGAGTCTTAAGTCCTCGAAAGAGAAGCTGTTATTCTCCGCGTCATATACACTCGAGTTGCCGGGGGCGAATTCACTTAACTCCTTAAGTCCGTCGTCCGAATCAAGCCTTATCTTCCTTCCGTAATACAGATGCTCGAGATGTCCCGTCGGCATCACACGGAAGGCATATGTCGTCTTGTTCGTCTCAAGAACGAACAGCTTATCCTTATAAGTGATCATATCATGCCTCCCTGGACTTCAATTCAGTGATGATCTCTCCGAGCTTCTTGTCAGTAAGTATGTATCTGCTCTTGAAGATGAGAACCGCAACCACAAGAACTACGATAGGTGTCAGTGTCATTACCAGTCTTAATCCGATAACGGAATTGGAGCTGATAGTCTCGACTACGCCGTTACGGATATCATCTATCTTGGCGATGATATTCGAATACGTTGCAGCTACATCCGAATTCTCCTTGATGTTGAATACTGCAAGGCAGATGGATGCTACAAGTGCGGAGATACCCGATGCGAGCTTAACGACGAATGTCTGCATGGAGAAGATGACCGACTCATCTCTTCTGTTGTTCTTAAGGTGACCGTAGTCAACCGTGTTCGCAAGGAAGATGGTAACTACTACATTAAGGATACCTACGGCTGCCATGATGAAGAAGCCGGGTACGAAGAACGGGAATACGCTCTTAAGTCCTGCGAGAGCCATAACAAGAAGGATGATATATCCGCCGATCGCCGAACCGATGCATATATAGAAGATCTTCAATGTATTAAAGAACCTTCTTAAGATCGGGAACATGATCATCATCGCGAGGATCTGAATTCCGCCTGCGAATGTGTTGAACAAGGTGTAGTTGCCCTGCCAGTTAGTTCCTGCCAGATCGTACTTAAAGAAGTAGATAAGAAGGTTCGATGTGATATATGTTGCCGAGTTAACAAGAACGATAGTGATAACGATCGTCATAGCCTGATCGTTCTGGATCAGAGCCTTGAACATCTGTCCGACGGATGCGGTCTTGATATCGACAGAAGACTTCTCTTTGATAAACAGACAAGTGATGGTGATGAATACTACGAACAAGATGCCGACTACCATAGAGAAATACTTAAAGCCGACTCTCTCAACTTCGAGATTGGACTCCATCAGGATTCCTGCACGGATGGAAGACTCAGCGGACAATTCGGCATATGTATCCGAATCAACATAGAAGGAGACTAACGGATCTGTATCAACAAATACCTGATCATCCCCTTCACCTTCGTAATCACCCTTAACAAACTCGACGTTGCTCGCCTCGATCTCCTGATCGTTTACAGTAAGCGTAACATCAGCGTTCGAAGAGTTAACGTAGATAACATCATTCCAGTCACCGAACACTCTTCTTGCACCGGTGATAGTAGTGGAAACTTGTACATTGTCACCTGCAAATTCCGTCACGTTGCCTGTCGGATTCTGATCACCGTCAACCTCGATAACAAAAGCCGTGTAATTAAGGCCGTCTGAAGAGGAGAAATTCTTTGTAAGAAGATCGCTCTCCCTGGCAGAGAATGCATTACCGAGAGCTGCAACGCTCATTACCGTCAGGATTGTTACGATAGCAGAACCGACGCCTGCTGCGGATCTTGCAAGAGTCGTAAGTCCTTCTCTCTCCTTACCGCTCTCCGTAAATGCCGGGATCATTGACCAGTAAGGGATATCCATCATGGTATATGTAATCCCCCAGAGGATATAAGTGACTGCCGCATATGCGATAAGTCCGCCGCCGTCAAGTGAAGGCGGAGCCGAAAACATTACGATAAGGATCACAGCATTTGTAACCGTACCGATCATAAGCCACGGACGGAACTTACCCCACTTTGTCTTCGTCTTGGCAACAACGACACCCATGATGGGATCGTTAAATGCATCGAATACTCTTGCAGCCATCAGGATCAAGCCCATCGCGATGGCGGATACTCCGAGGATGTCCTGGAAGTAGTAAAGTACATAGCTCGCAGAGAGCATGTAGACCATGTCTTTTCCTACGGCACCGAGGCCGTAAGCTATCTTTTCTTTTGCTGTAAGTCTCATGCGTTTGCGCCTCCTTCCTTAAGTCCCAGCGCGATCTTCACCGCGTTATATGCTCCGTCGTAAATACCCATCTTCTTGTTAAGGTCGATGGCATCACACATGTTCTTCAAAGTTACATCATCTTCAAGGAACAGCCTTGCCATCTGCAGTGTGTGAGGAATATCACGGCACTCCAGTGAACCGTCACCCATCTCAGCAGAGTGGATGGCCCCCCACTGCTCGTGGCCTCCGATCCTCTTTATAAACAGCTTCGGTACCGGATAGAAAGCAAGCTCCGAAGGCTTCGTTACGAGAACATCGCAGGATCTCATAAGAAGGTTAGTCGCATATACTGCCTCGAAGATATTCTCGTGGCAGAAAAGATGAATACCTTCCACGTCACCCTTAAGTGCATCCTTGCAGAACTGCTGTGTCTCCTCCCAATCGTTGATATGAGTCTTGGTATAAAGATACATATCAGGAGCGAGTTGCCTTAAGTCTTCCCATACATTGAGATAGTCTCCGATGTTGATGTACAAAGCGACTTTATTCTTTCTGATCTCAGGCAGCAGTTCATTTATGATCGCAGCAAAGATCTCCTTCTGTGCGCCTGCGCCTCCGATGGTAAGCAGGAAACGCATCGGCTTGCCCTCAGCTTTGCGTGCGAGTCTTCTCTTGTTGTCCTGCTTGATGTTCTTTACGAGCTCGTCATCGATGTAGTGTCCTGTGTACACAAGGCTTTCAGCGGGCATGGGATTTAACACCTTGTCGCCGGCCATGCCGTTCATGGTGCGGTAACCCTGATATGCGTAATGTGTCTGCACCGTGTGCACCGCGCCCTCAGCAAAATGCAGAGCCATAGGCCAGTTATCGGGAACTGCGTTTACGACATACTTCATGCCTGCATGCAGAGCAGCCTGAGCAGGCCAGACGTGCGTGCCGATAACAGGAATGTCCTTGGGTACATTCTTAAAGACAGCCGCCATCAGTTCAGCGTTCTTCTGGTCGGGTGCGTTGTAGGAGAGCTGTTTAAAGCCGGTGTAGTTAACGGGCTCCCAGACAGCCTTATTAAAGACCTTACTCTTCTGGGAAAGTCTCGAGCCCAGGGAGTACAGATCGTTCTGTGCGGAGATGACCTTCGTACCTGTAGTTTCGGGGTATGAATTAAGATCCATCCAGTAAGGTGTGAGCCCCATGGAATTGGCCGCACTCGCCATGGCCATGGAGATACGATAGTGACCGAAGCCCATTCTGATATTGCCGACGATGATGCCGTTATCGACATCAAAACCACCGGAGGTACCGGGCTCAGACTTACCTACTGCAATGTTCTTAACACCGAGGATATCGCCGATATATTCGTTCTCTACGACTTCCGCAGAATAATCAGCATTGGAATCATCGCCGAACTTCTTTATGTACTTCTTCTTGGATTTCTCAGCTTTTCTGACAGTCCTTGAACTCTGCTCATTTCCGTATACACTGTTCGATCTGCTCATAAGTGTGTCCCCTTATACTTTGATTCCCATCAGGAGTATGTCTACTACCTGATTCAATGCTTCCACATAACTGATCTTGTTTTTCTTTAAGGTGTCTGTCTCGAAGAATCTTGCCACGCTCGCGTCCATCATTGTCTTGAATATGGCGAGATTCGCATCCTGTCTGTACAATCCTTCGTGCTTACCCTGTTCCAGAAGTTCTATCGTCGGCTCCCAGCCGCTCTCCAGTCTCTTCTTTAACTTCTTGTGTATCTTCGGGTATTTATCCTTAAGATCCCCCAGCTTCGAGAAGTCCACTTCCGTGAATCTTTCCGGGAAAGCCGAGAGCAGCTTCCTGGTCCTTTCCTCAAGAGTCAGACCTTCCTCATTCAGAATCTCCTGCTCTCTTGCTTTGATATCATCGAAGACATAATCGACGATCTGGTCGAAGATCTCTTCTTTACTGTCGTAGTACTTGTAGATAGTCTTCTTGGATATGCCCATCTGCTCGGCGATATCATCCATCGTAAGCTTGAGGCCTTTCCTGTTAAATACCGTTATGGTATTTCTGAGGATCTTGATCTTCATATCCTGGTCCATGATCATCCTCCTTTGTGGAAACTAATTTCTGAATTTGAGTTTCCTTAAGTGTATGATAACAGGATTATTCCGCCGGCGCAGGAAACGGAATTTACAAAATTAGTTTCCTTCTGTTGTGCATTCTGCGCATGAACTGCGCTTGACCATTGTACAGGGGATCATGACCTTGAGAGGAGTCTTGATATCGAGGTTGCCCGCCACATAAACAAGGTTAGCGCCGTGCTGTCCCATATCGTAGGAAGGCGCATGCATTGTAGTAAGCGGAGGCTCCGTGAACTCACTCATGTCATTGTCATTGAATCCGATTATCGAGATGTCCTCAGGGACGCGCAGACCCTTCTCCTTGATTGCCTTGATCGCACCGATGGCGATAGCATCCGATGCGGCATAGACTGCAGTAGGGATGATATTTCCTTCGAGCATCTCATTCATCATCTTATAACCTGAAGATGTCGTAAACTCATCTTCTTTTATAAGATCCTCATAAGGGATCTGATTCTGTCTCATAAACAGAACATAAGCAAGTCTTCTGTCATCCGTAACGACTTCGGAGCCTGATGCATATTCGATGCCTCCGAGGTAAGCGATCTTCTTATGTCCGAGCGACTTAAGATACTCGAGAGCTTCCTTCGTCGCCGTATAAAGATCGACGGTAAGTGTCGTTACTTCCGGATGCTCCGACTTCATATCGAGGAAGACGATATTGTTATTGAACTCGACAAGATCCGAAGCATCTTCTCTCGCGAATTTACCTACACAGACAAGACCGTTACAGTCTTTCAATGTATCTTTATAATCAAGGTCAGTGCGGTATGCGCGTGCAATCTGAATGGAATTCTTTACACAGAAATCCTCGACGCCCTTACGCACCTTAAGATAGTATTCATCCTCCAACTCCTGCTGTGAGGAGAACCACTGAAGAATACCGAGCTTAAATGCCGCCTTGCTCTTGGATCTGTTCCTTTTTACATAGCCTAATCTCGAGGCAGTCTCGAAGACCTTCTTACGGGTCTCTTCGGTCACCTTAAGAGTATTGTCATTATTCAGTATCCTGGATACCGAAGCGGGAGAAACACCGCATTCATTTGCTATGTCTTTTATCGTAACCATATATTGATTCTAACAGCTCGGGCGGAATTTGTCAGCTGTGTTTAGTAAATATTTAGTAATCTTTATTGACATTTTACTAAATTCGATGTATCATATAATCACCGTAAGGAGGGACGCCTAATGAGCATAAAGACAGACCTTTCCGTTATCGATTTCAATGACATTTACATCGATCCCGCTTGGGCGGCCAAGCAGCCCGCGCGTTACGAAGCTGCGATCAAAGTTTTCGAAGAGAACTTCGGAGCTGACGGCGGCATAGAGATCTACTCTGCTCCCGGAAGGACCGAGATCGGCGGCAACCACACGGACCACCAGCACGGTGAAGTGCTTGCGGCATCCATAAACAGAGATGCGATTGCAATCGTCCGCAAGACTGACAAAGGTCAGGTAAGACTTATCTCCGAAACATTCAGACCCAACTATATCGACACCAACGACCTTATAGGAAACGAGAAAGAGAAGGGCACGACTGTCGCTCTTATCAAGGGTGTGCTCGCAGCACTTGCTTTCGAAGGATATAAGGTCGGAGGCTTCGACGCTTACGTTACAAGCGATGTTCTTGTAGGTGCCGGCATATCTTCTTCCGCCGCTTTCGAGACGCTCGTAGGAACGATCGTGTCGGGACTTTACAACGACATGAAGATCGATCCCGTTACGATCGCGAAGGCCGGACAGTATGCTGAGAACGTCTATTTCGGCAAGCCCTGCGGCCTCATGGATCAGATGGCATGCTCCGTAGGCAACATGGTACACATAGACTTTAAGTATCCTGATAACCCCGAGGTCGAGCGCATCGAATTCGATTTCGCGAAGACGGGTTACTGCCTTTGCATAACGAACACAAGAGGTTCGCACAGCAATCTTACTGACGAGTACGCGGCAGTCCCCGCGGAAATGAAGAAAGTCGCTGAACTTCTTGGTCACGAGGTGCTGCGCCCCGTAAGTCTGGATGACATTTTAAAGAACATCTCGATGCTCCGCGAGAAGGCAGGAGACCGCGCGGTACTCAGAGCCATGCATTTCGTGGAGGAGACCAAGCGTGCTTCACAGGAAGCCCGTGCACTTAATCTCGGTGACCTGTGGGAGTTCCTGAGGCTTGTAAGGGAGTCCGGTAACTCATCTTTTAAGTATCTGCAGAATATCTACACCAACAGCGACGTTAACACGCAGAATGTTTCTATCGCACTCGCAGTGAGCGAAGCAGTTCTGTCAGGAGAGGAAGTCGCGCGCGTACACGGCGGAGGTTTTGCCGGAACGATACAGGCTTTCGTAAAGAACGACAACGCAGAGCACTACCGCGAAGTAATGGATTCAGTCTTCGGCGAGGGCGCATGCGACATTATGAAGATTAGAAAATACGGCGGCATTAAGATCATCTGATAACCGGGGGCTTTTCATGAAAGACATCAATTACCTGATCACGGAACTTGTTAACTACGGAATCGAGCGCGGACTCGTAGACGAGCTCGACAGAACTTATATCATCAACAGACTTCTGGAGACGCTCGGACTCGACGAATACATCAAGCCGGAAGAGCAGATCGTACCGCGTAAGATCCACCTCATACTCGAGGACTTCATCGAGCTTAAAGGTGACCTTACGAATGCGCAGAAGGACCTCTATGACACCTCACTCATGGGCGTCATCACACCTCCTCCCTCTTACGTCGTCAACATGTTTAACGAGCTTAAGGACAGGTCCGTCACAGACGCCACAAACTGGTACTACACTTTCTGCCGCGACACCAACTACATAAGAACCGACAGGATCGAGAAGGACATCAAGTGGGTCTCCTCCACCAGGTACGGCGACATCGACATCACCATCAACCTGAGCAAGCCCGAGAAAGACCCCCGCGATATTGCCGCGGCGGGCAAGGCCAAGTCCACGTCCTACCCCAAGTGTCTGCTTTGCGAGGAGAATGAAGGCTTCGCAGGCACGCTTACGCACCCCGCAAGACAGAACCACCGCATCATCCCGATCACGCTCGACGGCGATGCATATTACCTCCAGTACTCGCCCTATGTTTACTACAACGAGCACTGCATAATCTTCAACAAAGAACACATCCCTATGGTTATAAACCGTTCGACATTCGTGAAGCTTCTGTCATTCGTCGGACAGTTCCCGCACTACATCGCGGGTTCGAATGCGGACCTCCCCATCGTAGGCGGTTCGATACTCTCACATGACCACTTTCAGGGCGGCTGCTACGAGTTCCCCATGGCACGTGCAAAATACATAAGCACATTCGTCATCCCGGGATATGAGGACGTGACTGCAGGCATCGTAAACTGGCCTATGTCCGTCATCAGACTGACGGGTTCCGACGCAGACAGGATCGCAGATCTTGCCGATCACATCCTGTCATCCTGGAGAGCATACACAGACGAGGATGCCTTCATCTTCGCCGAGACAGACGGGGTTCCTCATAACACGATCACCCCCATTGCGAGAGTAAATAAAGACGGTCTGTTCGAGCTTGACCTCGTCCTGCGCAATAACATCACAACAGACGAGCACCCGCTCGGCGTCTACCACCCTCACAAGGAATATCATCACCTGAAAAAAGAGAACATCGGTCTCATCGAAGTAATGGGTCTTGCTATCCTGCCCGCGAGGCTCAAGAAGGAGCTTAATGACCTTGCCGAGGCCGTTGCCTCACACGCGGACATCGCATCAGATGAGATCTTATCCAAGCACGCAGAGTGGGTAGCAACTAAGGTCTTACCCCGTCTCGGTGATGCTCCTTCGGCATCTGAAGTTTTAAATGTGATAAAAGAAGAAGTCGGCACTGCCTTCAGTGAGATCCTGGAGTGCGCGGGTGTGTTCAAGTCACCCGAGCCCTTCAAGCGCTTCACGGACACGCTCTGACTTAAAGTACCCTGTCAGCCTCCATGAGGATGTGTCCATTGCGCTCAGCCTCGCGGAAGACCACGAACCCGTTCCTGCTCCAGAAGTGCGTGGACTGCGGGTTACTCTTGTCGATCACGAGTCTGATTATGTTCTTGCCGATACCCTTAAGATAACGGGCAGCTTCGTTTATGATCGCCGATCCCACATGCTGACCCTGATACTTCTGATTCATCATGAAGAACCCCAAGTAAGCGATATTCTCAGTGGGGAAGCCGTCGATTATATCCATAATCGCGACCAGGTCGGGACCGTTATACAAACCGAAATAATACTTATCTGAAACATCCATACCACTCGGAAGCAGATGCATATCATGATAGACCTGCTCCTTTGTAGGATGCGCATCACTGTACTTAAAGAACTGCGGATTTCCCTTAAAGATACCAAGTATCTCGTCGGTGTTATCCTCGTTCAGAACCTTAGCTTCATATTTACTGCTGATCTTTCCGATATCGATCATAGTTAACTCCCCTTAATGCCCCTCTATTATACCGCTTCCATTAAAGCAACGGACCCCAATTCATGACATAAGGAATAATTACCAGAACAAGATCTATGAACTGTTTATTCGGATTACTGAACACCAAAAAGTATGCACCGATGAGAACAACATTGAACAGACTCGTCTTCATGAATCTGCTAAGGCCGGCCTTAATCCTGTCTTTATTAATCATATAAAGGAAATTGATCAGCATAACTTCCTGAAGCAGGACTGAATAAAACCATCTTGCCTCATCAGCTTTAGTTAATATGAGCGGCAGAGCAAAAAGAAATACCAGCGAACAGAGAAGATATGCAAGCTTCATTAGCTTGTCATTCTCACTCTTTATCAGATCACGCCAGAATCTGAACTTATAAATGATGAACGGCAGCAGGATGATACAGGCACAGGCAATGGCAAACATCCTTAACCAAAAACTAAAAGTGGGAACTCCGTCCTGAATAATACCTGCGCCGACATTCCAGAAATTTGCAACAAGCAGCTTGGCATTAGTTCCGTCTCCGAGCTTCTGTACCGCATCACTTAGAAGCTGCTCGGGAGAAACATTAATCACGAGTCTGGTACAGAAATAACAATATGCACTTAAGCATCCGCACATAAAACCTGTCACCATCAGAACCGTGAAGAACTTAAGTCTTCCTCTTCCCTTCTTACGGATACACTGAACCAGAAGAAGACCGACTATCATACCGAAGTACATCATTGCAAATCCTTCGTGGATCAGCGCACACACTGAAGCAAGTATCGGAACCGCCCAGACAAACTTTTCGCGGACGATCAAAAGCCCCATAACAAGTGACAATGTGATCATCACGGTGTCAGGCTCACCCCAATCAGAATAATAAAAACCGAGAACATCAGTCGATAAGAAGAACAGTATGAGCAGATTAAGATTAGGGTTCTTATACTTATTGATAACACAAAGAAGAATGCCCAAAAGAGCAAGAGAAAAGATCAGCTCTTCCGCATTCATAAAGACCATCACGGCCTTTTTAAACTCCATTCCAGTAACAGAGGAAAGGAAACTTACCAGTGTACCCAGAAGAGATCTTTTTATAAATCCATATGAATAATCAGAGCACAGCTCATACGCCTGCCATTCAAGGCTTTCCGAAAAACAGTTGTTAAGACCGAACTGAACAAACCTAAGAACGGCAACAAAAATAACTACTGCATTAACATATACAGAACTAAAGAATCTGTTAAGGCGGCTGTCAGTTTCAAACATCGTCAGGAGATCACACGGTATCAGGGTGTTGGATCCTGCGCTTGATATCCTCCGATGCCTCTTCTCCCTTAAGAATTCTTATGATCTCAAGTCCCTCTTCGATAGTGAAACCGAGACCGCGGCCCGTGGTGATAAGGCCGTCTGTTGTTACGCCTGCGCCCGTGTACTCGCCGCAGTTAAGCTTATCCTCCCATCCGGGGAAACATGTAGCCTTCTTGCCTGCAAGAGCGCCTGCTTTACCGAGGACAGAGGGACCTGCGCAAACCGCTCCCAGCCTCTTGCCTTCAGCATTAAACTTACGGATCAGGTCAATCAGACCTTCATGTGCAAGCATATTGGTAACGCCAGGCATACCGCCCGGGATAAAGAGCATATCGGAATCAGAATAATCCTCTGTGTCGAACTGTCCGTCCGCAATAATGGTCACCTTATGTGAACTTAAGATCTTCTCAGTCTCCATGATGGATACAAGGCGGACATCGATACCCGCGCGTCTTAAAAGATCCACGATGGTTAGGCACTCGACCTCTTCAGTTCCGTCAGCAATGAAAACTGTTACTTTGCACATACTATAACCTCCGATAATATCATCCGGTCCAATAGGAGCCACATAGTTCAGGGCTGCAAGCCACTGACCTAAACTCTATTAAAAAACGGGGACCTAAACCAGGTCCCCGTTTCAAGCATCAAAATCTATTAAACTTCGATCTCTACGATCCAGCCCTCAGGTGCTTCAACAGTACCCATCTGGATGCCTGTGAGAGTCTCACGCAGCTTTGTCATAACAGGACCCATCTCGGTCATACCGTTAGAGAACTCGAACTCCTTGCCGTGGTCGTTGATCTTACCCAGAGGTGAGATAACTGCAGCTGTACCGCACAGACCGCCCTCCGTGAATGCACCACCCATAACTTCCTCGAGAGTTACTTCTCTCTCGTCGATCTTCATGCCGCAGTAGTGCTCTGCAACATAAACGAGAGATCTTCTCGTGATGGAAGGCAGGATGGAGTTGGACTTAGGTACGATGAGTGTGCCCTTGCCGTCTGTGAAGATCAGGTTAGCTCCGCCTGTCTCCTCGATCTTTGTTCTTGTCTGAGGATCGAGGTAGATATTCTCAGCGAATCCTTCCTTATGAGCAGTAACGATAGCATGCAGAGACATAGCGTAGTTAAGGCCTGCCTTGATGCATCCTGTTCCGTGAGGAGCAGCACGGTCGAAGTCAGAGATCTTTACTACGATAGGCTTAGCACCGCCCTTGAAGTAAGGTCCTACAGGTGTAGCAAATATACGGTACTGATAATCGTCAGCGGGCTTAACGCCGATAACGGGGTTGATACCGAAGATATAAGGTCTCAGATAAAGTGATGCGCCGGAACCGTACGGAGGTACCCATGCTGCGTTAGCTGCAACTGTCTCCTTAACGGATCTGATGAACATCTCCTCGGAGATCGGAGGGATCTCGAGTCTAACTGCAGAATCATGAAGTCTCTGAGCGTTAAGGTCAGGGCGGAATGTAACGATCTTTCCATCCTTTGTCTCATAAGCCTTAAGGCCCTCGAATACTGTCTGTGCATACTGAAGGACACCTGCGCACTCGCTCATGACGATCTTGTCGTCATCAACAAGGGATCCGTTATCCCATGCACCGTTCGTGTAATTGGCAACAAAGCGCTTGTCTGTCTTTGTGTAGCCAAATGTCAGATTCGACCAGTCAAGATTCTTCTTTTCCATAATCAGAAACCTTCTTTCAAATAGTCTTTTCAATTCAACAATTATAGCACTTAGAGAGGCGTTATTGTATAATTGTGAGTGGAATTAGAGGAGGATATCAAAATGGGAGAAAATGATGAAAAAAGAGTTCCGTTAAGCGACTTTAAGGCGCACGACGGAATCCGCGTCAACAAGAACGATCCGTACGATCTTAAGACTCCGTTCGGAGAGATAAACACCAAGAATCCATTCAGGTCTAACGCACCGCTTCCCTGGGACCAGACAGGCGATAAGAGTATGCCTTTCTCCGCCAACACAAAGAAGTGTCCGGGCTGCGGATCGAATATGTATTTCGATGAAGAGATCGGTTCGCTGATGTGCCGTTCCTGCGGTAATCTGTACGACCCCGAGACGATGGAGATGAACGGTTCACTCGGAATCGAGAACCCCGAACAGGAATACGGAATCGATGACGATATCGATTATGCGGATAAGGGCAACAAGGAGATCGTCTGTAACTCCTGCGGTTCACAGGTCGTAACCGACGGCAATACCGCTGCCACAATCTGTCCGTTCTGCGGCTCGCCTATGCTTGTCACCAGAAGACTTACCAGGCAGTTCCGTCCTGATGCGCTCATTCCTTTCACGGTCACCAAGGAAGAGGCCCAGAAGGCATACTACGATCACATCACATCCGTCCCTCACGTGCCCAAGGCTTTCACAGGCAAAGCCACCATCGATAAGATAACGGGCGTCTACGTTCCTTTCTGGCTTCTGTCAGCGGACGTAAAGATGGAGATTGGCGGATGGGAACACATCGTAATCGACGGAAGCCCGCGCTACGATCCTATTAAGCAGGAAGCAACACACCAGCACTCGATGGACGTTCCCATCGATGGCCTTGTGGAGTTCTCTTTGAAGAATGTTCCTTTCGACGCTTCAAGAAAGATCCCCAACCGTCTCATGCAGGCGTGCGAGCCTTTCGACTTCAACGAGCTTGTCCCTTATAACCCGTCCTATCTTATCGGCTTCCTGGCCGAGAAGTATGATGAGCAGCCCAAGGACATGTACGACAAGATCCGCAAGCGTCTGGACAACTACTGCCATGACATAGCCGAGTCAGTCAAGTTCGAGGACGTCGATCACTTCACATACAATTCCTCTTATACGGGAATCACATATAAGAACTACAGAGTAATCTACTGCCTGCTTCCGATATGGTTCCTTAATATCAACTACGGTGACTTAAGCTTCAAGTATGCGGTTAACGGTCAGACCGGAGAGGTCTGCGGCGTAGTTCCCGAGAGCTTCCGCGGAAGTCTTTTAAGAAGCCTTGCTGAAAAGGTAAACAACGCCACATACAGGCTGAACAGGGGCATAAGACATCTGTTCTACATCGTCCCCTCTATAATGCTGATGCTTATGTACGGGGCAGCCAGAGGCAGCCTTACATCGACGTATCACAGGTCCGCCTTCATGGACGTCATCATGATCACTCTGATCATCTTCATCATCACCTCGGCTCTGGCACTCTTCGTGGCGCCGGCTATGGTCGCAAGCGAGAGGGCGAAGGATCCGCTTAAAGGAAAGAAGAATCCTCACATCCTGGACAAGATGCCGGATGTCTCCTTCTACCTTGATACGACAAGAAAGATCCGTGCAAGGAAGAAGATCACAACAGGCGGCGCCTTGGGCATTATCAACCCTTCCGGCAAAGGCAATCCTCTGCTGAAGCTTTGACACCGTGAAGATACTTATCGTCAGCGACTCCCACGGCAGATCTGACCGCGTTTACCGGGCTTTCGACATCGAAAAGCCGGACATGGTCATACACCTGGGAGACCTCGAGGACATGCGTGACTCCGTTGCGGCCCGTCTTAATTCTCCCAAGATCCCCTGCGTCTTCATCAAGGGCAACTGCGACTACAGGTCACAGGGAGATCTTCAGGACTGGGCCGTATTCACGCTGAAAGGGCACCGCTTCTTCTGCACCCACGGCCACATCGTAAACGTCAACTACGGGCTCGACAGACTCATTTATACTGCTGAGGAAAACAAGTGCGACATCGCGCTTTACGGCCACACTCACATGCCGCTGAACGAGTTCATGGAAGGCTCCTTCGGCGGGCCTAAGGTGCACGTGCTTAACCCCGGCAGCATATCGCTCCCGCGCGGCGGTTCCGACAGAACTTACATGGTAATGGAGCTAAAAGACAGCGGGGCTTACGATGTCAAACTTAAGACGCTGTGACGGCTTCAGGCTGCTCGTGCTTGAGGTTCCAGTACCACCTGAAGACAGCCATGCCGATAATAATCACGTAACCTACAACACTTAAGTACTCGGGTATCTCACCCAGGAAAGTAATGCCGAGAAGCGCCGAGAAAACCACCTGCGTGTTATCGAAGACGCCTATCTTGCGTGCAGGGGCAAACTTATACGCTGATGTGATCGAGAACTGAGCCACGGCAGCAAAGATACCCGCCACAATGAGGCAGCCTAACTGCCACCATTCCATGGGCTTAAAGTTAAAGATCATAAACGGAGCCGAGAGCATGCAGGAGAAGATGGAGAAGCATAATACGATAATTGAGGTCCTCTCTCCCTTTCCTCCCAGAAGTCTTACGAATGTGTAAGCGATACCTGCTCCAGCGCCTCCCCAAAGACCCGCGAGTGCCGGAAGGATGGAGACATCAGCAGACGGTCTTGCAATAAGCAGAACTCCGCAGAACGCACCGATCGTTGTAAGAATATCAATCCTCGTCGGCTTCTCCTTAAGGATGGGGATGGATGCGATTATGGCAAAGAAAGGCGACAGCTTGTTAAGCATGTTCGCATCGGCCAAAGGCAGATGATCGATGGCGTAGAAATTACAAAGAAGACCTGTTGTGCCGAAAAGACAACGCAGGAATATAAACTTAAAGCACCCTTCCTTGATCTTGAATTTATCTTCGGATCTAAGCAAAGAGACAAAGGCGATCACCGCCGCGAATGCATTGCGGAAGAAAGCTTTTTCCATCGTAGGCACATCGCCGGACAGCCTGACGAAAAATGTCATTAAAGCAAATCCCAAAGCAGCAAGAAGGATACATGCTATTCCTTTGGCGTCGTTACTTTGAAGTTTCATAAATACTTTAAACGGGCAGTATCCTCTCTACAGGTTTAAAGCCCGTCGTCTTGGCAAACTTCATGTTATGTCTGAAGTTAGAAAGCGCATCGGAAGGATCGATCATCTCCATGTTAAGAGACATGAGCTGATCCCTGCCGAACTCTGCAGAAACAAGCGTGACTTCGGTCTCATGACCGGTAGCAGTATTGAGCACATCGTCTGCAGCATGGACATAGACCTTATCGATGGGAAGCAGCGCGAAGGAATCCCTCGCAACTCTGATCATGGTGCTGCAGATGTAGTCCTGCATGAGCGCGTAGTAATTTGTCTTGCTCATCTCCTTCTCGCTTAAGGTGCCGTTGGCCTTAAGGGAGACCTCAACAGCCGGAACCACTTCCTCAGACTTTACATGGAACTCCACCTCAAGAACGTCCTTCCTGTCAGTACCGACTTCGAAAGAAGAGCCGTAGTCGAGAAGATCGTCGTAAGGCTTGATCTCGCTGATGATCTCGAGGTAAGCGTCGACATCGCCTGCCACAACGCGCTCAGAGAACTTCTTCAAGCTCTCGAACTCCTTGTATTCCTCGCTGCCCTTGACGATATTGGTGGGAATCTCGTCCCTGTTAAGCGCAGCCCAGTCGATGTAACCGTCCGTCGCCTTATGGACGGACTTGATGGAGTTTACATATGCCTCGTACTCGGCGACCTTTGCCTTGTTCTCTTCAAGCTGTGCAAGTTTCTGCTGATCCGTCTCGGAAGCCGCCGCAGCTGCTGCAGCCGCAGTCTTTTCCTTGCTGCCCTTGGAAGCCTTATCGTCCTTACCCTTGCCGAGCTTCTTCAGGTCATAGGACTTCTTGTAGTAAACGCCCGTACCGGGGATGCCGACTGTGGTAGTTGACTTACCTGTGGCGCTTATGGTCTCTCTTATGCCTTTCTTACCGAAGCTGATGCTCGGTCCGCTCTTAGAGAGGTTTACCCTTACGCCGGGCGCTATCGTAATGCTCTTTCTAAAACAAAGTCCCATGTCCCTTACCTCCGAATAAACGAAATGTAAATTTAACTTATCAATTGATATTTTACTACACGAGCTCGGCTTAAAAAGGTAAAATTTATTGTAGAAAGGTTATTTTATGCAGGACAGACCGCGTGTAATAAAGATCAGCGATTATTCTTTGGAAGCTTTCGCTGTTTACGATAATGATTTCTATGATGTCACTTTGCTCCCGCTCGCGGCGGCAAAGGATGTCGTGATCGAGTACGCAGGAGACAGAAGCTTTACGCTTAACGACCTGGCTCAGGTCCTCGAGAAAGTCGCCGTCAACAAGACAGATGCGGCCGTGTTCTTTTTCACTTGGTTCGAGCCGCTCATACTTCACTTCTACGATGTACTTAAGTTAAACCGTCTCTTCGGAGAAGGCCCCGTGTCCATCGAGGCCTACAGACTCACTGCCATGCCCGTCACCGATGACGATCTGCTGGCATGGATGCTGTCCTATATCCTGAGTCTGTATAGGGAGATGTCGCTCATACAGGTCCATGTTCCCGCATCCGAATACATCAACGCGGAAGACCTTCTGCACATGATCGATCTGCATGACGAGGAGAGCATGCTCCCCGTCGAAGAGCGCCATTACATGAACGACATTAAGGAAGACTTCATAAGAGAGCTGGACAACGACCTTATTCTTAAGGACGCAGACCGTTATACCAAGAAGCTTTTCATAAGGTATGTCAACGAGCTGTGCGAGATAAAGAATTTCAACGCGCTCAGGATAAAGGGCTTCGCATGCCTCGGCGGCAACTCGGTATTCAAGTGCGACTTCTTCGAGGCCGCAAGGTGCATGGAGATTCTTTGGAAGGAAGGCGGCTTCGGTTACGCGGCAAACACATTGGGCTTCATCTGCCTTGAAGGAAGGCTCACGGACGGTGTCCCCGATTACGAGCAGGCCTTCAGGTATTTCTCCATAGGTCACGCCTTCGGCATATCCGAGTCCACCTACAAGCTCGCGGAGATGTTCATGGAAGGCATATGCGTGGCCAAGAACCCCGAGATGGCAGCCTCCCTCCTGGAGCGCCTTTACATCGATGCCAGGTACAGATTCGAGCAGGAGGATTTCGAAGGAGCTTTCGCCGAGGCCGCGATGCATATGGGGCAGCTTCAGCTTAAAGTCTTTAACGATAACCCGGTAGGCTTCAGGTTCATGCATGACCAGGCGCTGGACTTCTTCCTGCAGGCGAAGTACGCCCTCATGCGCAGGTCCCAGTTCGGCCTGACACACAGCGACAGGAACATATCCGCGATAGTCGACGAGCGCATAAGAGAGCTGTCGGAAGGCATCAAAGTTTATAAGACAAGTTACAAATCATCGTACCCGGGACCTGTCAGGGATTTCCTTTCCTACCGACCTACAGGTACATACACACTCGAGCTCAAGCCCCTTAAGAACAGCAGACTGAAGATAACCATCAGGCGCTTAAGCAGTAAGAACGAGACCATCTCCCCACTTACGCTTCTGACCTACAGGGAGTTTTTATGCTGCGATCTCACAGATAACGTTACAGTAACAGGAAACGAAGCTAAGGTAGTTTCGATCAATTCAGACAATGATTTGATCTTTGATGATGCATCGATCGAGTCTGCACCTGACGGAGAAACTGTTATAAGATTCTTCCACGGAAACAAGGAGACAGCCGTAATAAAGGCGGCAAGTTTTACTGTGCGCAGACCCTGACCGATAGATTATTCCGAAGGGGGTACGGAATATGGCAGATGAAGGTTTGGAGTTATTCAGATTAGTTGCCGAGTATGGCAGCTGTGCCGCGGTCGCAAGAAAGCTTAACAAGGACCCGTCCTGCATCTCGAAGGCGATAACCGAACTTGAAAAGGATTACGGCACCAAGCTGTTTGACCGTAAGCGTAAACCCTACACGCTGACAGAATCCGGTCTGTTCCTGCTGAACATGATTGACAGTGGATTGAGCACGGATCAGAAGCTCAAGCGTTTTATAGAAAAGAATTCGACAAAGCAGATCAACATCGGCTATTCATACCCATTCTCGTGGCACACCATCTCACGCAAGATAGGAAAGCTTAAGATCTCCGACCCGGACATTACATTCTCGGTAGAATTCGACAACAAGGCGTACATCAGGAATCTGCTGTTCGAGAACCAGCTTGACTTCGCTGTTCTTCCCGACAAGGTTTACTTCAGCAACTACAAGATAATAGAGATCATCAGTGAATATGAATGGGGCGTTGCAGTCCCGTCAGGTGTACCCATTACTGATAAGCCGTATGTCGAGCCCGAAGACCTGGAGATGCTGCCGCTTCTCGTCCCTCTCGAGCCGTCATGCAAAGCCGCCATCGACGGATGGTTCGGTGACAGCGTGCACACAGCGCGTGCTGACACTTATAACAGTACGGAGACTATGACCGGTATGATGGGAGAGGGCTTCGGTTACGCTTTCGTCCCTAAAGCCGACAGTAAGACTTTAGCCAAGCTGAACCTCACATACTATCCGTGCTATCCGAAGATAATGACATCTCTTTATGTATACACAAGATGGAGAAAAGATATGTCGGATGAACTTAAGTCGTTCATACTCTCACCTGAAGGTCAGATCATATAAGGCCCAGGTGCGTGAGCGCGTTAAGAATACCTTCCTCGTGAATGCCGCTTGTGACATAGTCTGCCGCTTCCTTAGCCTTTGAAGCGCCGCTGCCCATTGCCACGGAAAAGCCCGCTGCCTCGAACATGTCGAGGTCATTGATGCTATCCCCGATTGCTATAGTATCCGCGATGTCTATGCCCTTAAGCTCGCACAGCATCCTGATGCCGGTGCCTTTCGAGAAGCCCTTGGGCACCATCTCCACCACAACATCATTGTGCTCGACGAAATCGTAGTCGTTCTCAAGCAGCTTGTAGCATGAAAGCTTGTCGCAGCCCGTGGTGTCACATGAGAGCTTGGAGATGACCCAGCTGCCGTAGTTGTCGCTTAATGACTTGCGGTGCTCCTGAAGGTCACGCATTACCTTCACGCCGTAAGGGTCGTCCTTAAACTCATCGTAATCCATATAGAGATACTCGGGGCCCTCCAGGATGGCGCGGAAACCGAAGCTTCTCACGGTATCCACGGTCCTCTTGGCGACTTCTCTTGAAACGATGTACTCGCTTAAGACCTCGCCGTCAGCCTCTATCCTTGTGCCGAGGCCCGAGACTATGCCGTCAAAGCCGAGCGACAGCAGATTGTCCCTGAAAATATAGCCGCGTGTTCTTCCCGTGCAGATATAGGCCTTGTGGCCGTTCTCCTGAAGCATCTTTATGGCGCGCACAGCGGACTCGGGGATGATACTCCTGAAATCCCACAGCGTACCGTCTATATCAAAAAAGACGTGTTTCAAATATACTCCTCGGAAACAGGCAGTGTTCCTGCCGTGATCTTTACCAGCGCTTCCTTAAGCGGCATAGGCTTACCGAACAGATAGCCCTGGAGTCTCTCGCAGCCGATACTCTTAAGGTATTCAGCCTCTTCCAAAGTCTCGACTCCCTCGGTAAGTGTATGCATACCGAGATCATTCGCCATCGATACTACATTCTTAAGGACCGCCTTGGTCTTCTCGAACTTAATATCGTCAGTGTTGTTATGGAAAGACGACAGGAATACCATGTCGATCTTCATGACGTCGAAGCTGAAGTCCTTCAATACGTTAAGCGATGAATAACCGGAACCGAAGTCATCGAGCCAGAGAGGGAATCCCAGAGACTTAAGCCTGTCGAGATCTCTGTGGAGCGACTCGAGTTTATCGGACAGTGCGCTCTCAGTTACTTCAACGTGAATCATCTCAGGAAGAATGTTGTACTTTCTGGTGCATGAGCAAAGAAGATCGACAACATCCGTAAGCTCGAAGTCAAGTCTTGAGAAATTAAGTGATACCGGAACCGCGGGTCTGCCGTTATCCATGAGCCATCTTAAATCTCTGCAGACTGTATCTACAACTACCATATCGATCTTGTGAACCTGATGGTATTCCTCGAGCACGGGAATGAACAGTGACGGAGGAAGGAAACCATACTTCGGATCCTCCCACTTGGAAAGGGCCTCGTAGCCACACAGCTTTCTGTTCTTGGCCCAGCATACAGGCTGGTAGTAAACCTTGATGTCACCTCTGTCGATGGCAGCGTCTACGTTGTTTACGATGTACTGCCTCATGATGAACTTGTTGTCCAGTTCAGAATCATATTCGCAGTAGTCCTGATCGTAATGCTTCTTGATAGAATTACATGCATAACGGGCTCTGTCACATGCCACAGTCGGATCGATGTTGCGGTCCTTAACCATGTAGCCGCCGGCCTTAAGTCCGGTCTGTGTATCGAAGCCGCAGTCGTAGATATACATACGAAGTGCAGTCAGCCTCTTTTCCAGGTCTTCCTTGTCACAAAGCACTACGAAGTGATCGTCTCCCTGACGTCCTACGAGGCCGTCGTAAAATACATCGATTATCCGTCCTGCGAACTTCTTGATGAATGAGCTGCCTGCATCGAAGCCGTACTTCTCGTTTATCGGTCTGAAGTTCTCGACATCAAGATACAGGAATACCTGACGCTGATACTGAGTCTGAGGATCCTTAAGGATCTCGATGGCTCTCTTTCTGAAGAAGCTCATGTTGGCAGCACCCGTAAGCTCATCCTTAACAGCCGTCTCAGCCAGATGCCTGTTGGTAGACATCAAAGTCTCATCCTTGAGAGCTTCGTTATGCTTCTGGTTATAAGCACTGATACTCGTGACGATAATGGAGATGCCTATGATGACATAACCTGTCACGAACTTCGCTCCGAGGGATGCTCCGGTCTCGAGGCGGAGCATCAGATAAAACAGCGCGAACGTACCTGCTACGATGGAAATGGAGACGTATGGCCTCCACGCGAGGATACATATAACGATAAGCTCCATGGTAACGAACAGCATGATCGTACCCTCGTGCCTGAACTCATTCAGGGAAACGAAGATACCGAACATGAGGCATACGGCCGAGAAAATGATGACAGTCGAATAAGAAAGCGGAGCCAGCTTATTCGTCTTAATCATGAGAAGATCTTTATTCGCATAAGAGAATGTGAGTGCACATGTGAAGATAACTACTGCGCACAGGATAATCGATGTAAAGAAACTGGTCTCGGAATAGTCAAGGCCGGCAAAATGAAGAGTCATGTACTTGACTGCAATGGTCACTGCGATGGCAAGTACTACCGCCGACATGTAAAGGATAGCGCGCGTGTTACTGCTTACCATGTACTCTCGCATGGCATCGCTTTGCGGTCCGAGTCCTAATAACCTGTAAGCCTTCTGCTTAGGGCTCTCTTTAGGTTCCCCGGTGCTCTGTTCTTTCAGTTTGTTGCCTGAACCTCGTTCCAAAGTACCACTTCGCCTTTTTCGCGCGTTTTAATCATATCTATTATACGCTGATTTGACGAACCGCGGTATATTAAACTTATATCCTTCTTGGCAAGAATAAACCTTCCGTCGACTAGCACATCGATATAACTTAAGATCTCGTCAGTAACCTCACACCTCGGATGGCTTCCGTCGACAAGAAGCTCCTTGTCGTAATAGAAACCTGTGAATGCCCAGAGGTTCTTTTTAGGGAATCTTTCCTTGTACTCTCTTATAAAAGGAGCGAGCGCACGCTGATTCTCAGGCTCGAAGGGTTCGCCTCCGAGCAAAGTAAGGCCGGTTATGTAATCGTGATCAAGTAAAGAGAATATCTCTTCTTCGGTCTCCCTTGTAAACTCCTGTCCGTGGCAGAAGTCCCAGGTAGCAGGATTAAAGCAGCCCTCACATTTATTGGTACAGCCCGATACGAACAGAGTAACCCTTACGCCTGTTCCGTTCGCGATATCGCAGTCTTTTATTGCACTGTAATACATATGTCAGACTCCCCGAGAAGGGCGTAAGGCATCAAAGGTGCATTACGCGCTCTCTAATCTCCTGTGTTCTGCCCTGGTTCCAGAACTGTGTTCCGATATAACCGCAGGTTCTTCTAGCTACATTAAGCTTATTCTCATCGTCGTTGCCACACTTGGGGCATACCCAGACGAGCTTTCTGTCTCTCTCCTCGATCTGGATCTCTCCGTCGTATCCGCATACCTGGCAGTAGTCGGACTTTGTATTAAGCTCGGCGTACATGATGTTGTCGTAAATGAACTTCATTACATCCATAACTGCATCGATGTTCTGCTGCATGTTGGGAACCTCGATGTAAGAGATAGCTCCGCCGGGAGAGAGTCTCTGGAACTTGCTCTCGAGCTTAAGCTTCTCGAAGGCGTTGATCTCCTCTGTTACATGGATGTGGTAGCTGTTCGTAATGTAGTTCTTATCTGTAACTCCCTTGATGATACCGAATCTTCTCTGGAGAGCCTTAGCGAACTTATAAGTCGTGGACTCCAAAGGTGTTCCGTAGATGGAGTAGTCGATGTTCTCTGCTGCCTTCCACTTGGCGCATGCTGCGTTAAGAGTCTCCATTATCTTAAGACCGAAAGCCTCGCCCTCGGGCTCTGTGAGCTTCTGGCCTGTAACTTCATATACGCACTCCCACAGGCCTGCGTAGCCAAGGGAGATCGTGGAGTAGCCGCCGTAGAGGAGCTTGGTGATAGGCTCGCCCTTCTGAAGTCTTGCGAGGGCGCCGTACTGCCAGAGGATAGGAGCAGCATCGGACAATGTTCCCGCAAGTCTGTCATGTCTGCAACGCAGAGCTCTGTGGCACAGCTCGAGTCTCTCATCGAGGATCTTCCAGAACTTGTCTTCGTCTCTGGACTCGCAGCAGGCGGAGCAGGCTACGTCAACGAGGTTGATAGTAACTACTCCCTGGTTAAATCTGCCGTAGTACTTAGGCTTGCCCTGCTCGTCTACATAAGTTGTAAGGAATGATCTGCAGCCCATGCAAGTGTAGCAGTTGCCGTTGCCGTTCTTATCGACCTTGAGCTGGAGCATAACCTTCTCGGAGATATAGTCAGGAACCATTCTCTTGGCTGTGCACTTGGCAGCAAGTCTTGTGAGCTCGTAGTAAGGAGAACCCTCACGGATGTTATCTTCTTCGAGAACGTAGATGAGCTTAGGGAATGCAGGTGTGATGTAAACGCCTGCCTCATTCTTAACGCCCTGGATTCTCTGCTTCAATACCTCTTCAATGATCATGGCAAGGTCAGCCTTGAGCTGAGGATCCTTAGCCTCATTCAGATACATGAATACAGTTACGAAAGGAGCCTGTCCGTTCGTGGTGAGAAGTGTTACTACCTGATACTGGATCGTCTGTACGCCTCTCTCGATCTCCTCGTGGAGTCTCTGCTCTACGATTGCCTTCTTCTTCTCCTCATCGGGTGTGATGCCGAGAGCCTCAAACTCTGCATTTACCTTCTTTGTGATCTTCTCTCTGGAGATCTGAACGAAGGGAGCGAGGTGTGTGAGGGAGATAGACTGACCGCCGTACTGGTTGGAAGCAACCTGAGCGATGATCTGTGTAGCGATATTACAAGCTGTGGAGAAGCTGTGGGGCTTCTCGATCATCGTACCGGAGATAACTGTTCCGTTCTGGAGCATATCCTCGAGGTTAACGAGATCGCAGTTATGCATGTGCTGTGCGAAGTAATCGCTGTCATGGAAGTGGATAAGACCCTGCTGATGAGCCTCTACGATATCCTGGGGCAGGAGGAGTCTCTGGGTGATGTCCTTACTTACCTCACCTGCCATGTAGTCACGCTGTACGCTGTTGACAGTGGGGTTCTTGTTGGAGTTCTCCTGCTTGAGTTCCTCGTTATTGCACTCAATGAGGGTAAGGATGGAAGCGTCAGTTGTGTTGGACTGACGGATAAGGCTTCTGGTGTAGCGGTAGGTTACATAGAGCTTTGCAACCTCATATGCACCGTGAGCCATGATCTGCTTCTCTACGAGGTCCTGGATTTCCTCGACAGACAGAGCACGGTTCATGTTCTCGCACTCATTCGTAACACGCTCAGCGATACGTGTGATCTGCTTGGGAGTCATACGATCAGGCTCCTTGGCAGCCTCATTCGCCTTAGTAATAGCGTTGATGATCTTGGAGATGTCGAATTCTACTTCCTGCTTGTTACGCTTGATGATCTTCATTTTGTGCACCCTGCCCTTTAAGTGTTGTTTGAATCGGTTGGTCCATTGTAACAATGTTACAAAAGCTTGTTAACCCTTTTTGCTAATTGTAATGTTACATTTCTAACGGATTTTTGACTCTTCCCCGTTTGCTTGTTCATTCTACCTATATGTAGTGGCAAGGTCAATAGCAAACCACTATATATTGTGTTACATTTTGAAAACACCCACTAAATATAGTAAAAAAGACCGCAATTACGCGGTCTTCGGGGTATTCGGATATACGGCCCTGAGATCAGGCCTGATAGTCTGCGGGGATCTTGGCGAAATAATCCTTCGCGAAGGGTGCCTCAGCGTAAAGCGAGAAGTCCACGTTCTTGATCGACTTGAGATGGGGCTTCATTGCCGCGAGCAATCCGGAATATACGGGCTGCTCCTTACCCTTCGGTACATCTACGATGACGAGGTAGCTCATCTTGTTGTTCCTGATCATGAACAGCAGGCCCGCCTTCTTAATGTCACGGTTGCCCTTGCAGTAATCCACAAGAACCTGCCTTACAGCATCAGTCTCAGGTCCGGGATGAGGCTGGCCGACAGTTACCTTGGAGCCGTCAGTGATGTTCTCCTTCTTTACCTTGCCAGAAGCGGCCATCTTCTGCGCAAGGGAAGCGAGCTGTGTGGCCGCCTTGGCAGGAAGGCCTACGGAAATGGGGCCTGCGGGATTGATAGCGAGGTCCAGGCCTTCCTTCTGGATAAACTTGGCAACCTCAACGAAATTCATTACAACGATGGAAGGCTTCTGCTCTCCCTCGAAGACCTTTCTCCACAGGTAAAGAGCCTGGATATCAGTAAAGAGCGGCATGAGTCTCTTGTCCGGCTCTTCCTTCTTCGTGAACATGATAAGCTGGATCTTTTTCTTGCCGCCGTCCTGCTCCTGACCGCCGTTATTCATGGCAGGGATCAGGAACTGTCCGTTGACGATGTTGGTCGTCAGGTGATTAAGATACTCTTTATCCGTCTTGTACTCGGGATATCTGAACATGAGACCGGACAGAGAAGGATTCTCGATGGCAGTCTTGCCGTCAGCGCCCTTCACGGGCGGTCTTACACTCGTTACCACAGCAAACTTCGGAACAGCATTGTCCGCGGTAAGGCCGGACTTTTTAAAGTCGATGGAGATCGTTATCCTTGCCTTGCCCTGTGATACTTCATCGGCAGGCTCATAAACCTGGCCGTTATATTTTTCTACGCTGATTACCTTGGAACCCAATGCCTTGCCGTCGTTCCTGTACAGGAAAACACTGTCGTCCTTCTTGCAGGTACCGTAAACGATACCGGTAACGGAAGCTTCATTCTTCTGCTCGTCACACTCAGATTCCTCTGCCATCAGGAAATATCTTCTGCCTTCATTGGGAAGGTTCTTGCGAAGCTCTTCTATCTTCGCCTTCTTCTGCTCCTGCTCGATGGCTGTTATGCGGGCCTGCTCAGCACGCTCCTGATTCTCTTTAGCTTTAAGCTCACGCGCTTCACGTTCCTCTTCATCGGTCTGCTCGATCGCAGCCATTAACGCTTCGTCTAACGCGTCGCCTTCGAGATCAAATATATTCTTATCTTTATCGGACATCTTTCATTCCCTCCGACGCGTATTTTATACCATTACCTCTCGGAAAGGAAATCTACGGCCTCGATGTAGCCGTCAAAACCGTGTCCCTTGATGGTCTTCACCGCAATCTTGGACACGTATGAAATCTGCCTGAACTCTTCCCTGGCGTCCACGTCGCTGATATGAACTTCGACCGCAGGGATAGAGACCGCCTTGAGCGCATCCAGAAGCGCCACAGAAGTGTGCGTGTACGCTCCGGGGTTGATCACGATACCGTCATACTTCTCGAAATAAGCCTGCTGTATGTAGTCCACCAGGTCTCCCTCGTGATTGCTCTGCTTAAAGCTGACCTCGATGCCCTTGCTGTCGCAGTGATCTTTGATCATGTTGATAAGGTCAGTGTAAGTGCTCCTGCCGTAGATGTCGGGCTCGCGTACGCCGAGCATATTCAGGTTAGGTCCGTTAAGTACAAGTATTTTCATCGTAGATCCTCACTGCCTCCTTAAGGTATTCCTCGCGCGTGTCCTTACTGCCAACACTTATCACGATGTCCGCAAGGGACTCATACGCTTCCCTGCGCTGCGCATAGAGAGCCTCCACACCGTTCCGTGCCGTCAGGGGTCTGTCCTTGCCGCACAGCACATTCAGGGGACGCTCGTTATAGATAACAACAGAATTGCACTTTAAGGGGAAGAAGTTCTCCTCACGCGTTACGATACCGCCTCCGCACGAGATAACTGCGCCGCTTCCCGCAAGGGCCTTGGCCGCCACCAGACTCTCTTTACGCCTGAAAGAATCTTCGCCTTCCTCGGTTATGGTCTGGGCGGGAGTCTTTCCGTAAGTCTCCGTGAACAGATCGTCAAGGTCTGTCACCGCGCGGTTAAGGTGCACCGACAGCTCGCTCGCAAGTGCGGACTTACCGGAACCCGGCATGCCGATGATGGTTATGTTCTTCATCTTATTCTCAAGCACTTCCGTGACACGCTCGATATCAGCTGCATCAACTGCGGTCTCAGCAGCCTCGTCATCAGAAGCACCTCTGAAGAATGCGGATGCCTTGAAAGCCTGCGCCACAAGCATCTTAAGACCACCTGCGCACTTAAGGCCCGCGTTCCCGGCATCATACAAAAGCTTTGTGCATGACGGGTTATAAATAAGATCAGCTACAGCCTCGAGCTTGCTGAATCTCGTGATATCGACAGGCGACTGCATTATCTCAGGATACATTCCTACGGGAGTGCAGTTGACGATAACTTCGGCATCAGCACACACATCGTAAACATTAGTGTAGTCGATCTCACCGCTCCTGCTTACGAATCTGATATCGCCTGCATTAAGCTCCTTAAGAGCGGCATTGACCGCAGCCGAAGCGCCTCCCGTGCCGAGAATAAGAACCGTCTTTCCCGCTGGATCGATCCCGGATGACTTAAGCATGTACTTAAAACCGTAGACATCCGTATTGGCGCCGAGGCTCGTGCCGTCCTTCCTGAAGACTACGGTGTTGACCGCACCGGTCCCACGTGCACATGAAGTCAGCTCGTCACACATTGCGCAGGCATTCTTCTTGTAAGGAATGGTGACATTAAAGCCGCCGTAGATGCCGTCTGCCCCCTGCTTCCAGAGAGCCTCAAGCTCATCCTCCTCACGCTCGATTACCGTGTACGCATAGTCGGACGTGATCATGCTGTGGATCTCGGGCGAGTATGTGTGCGGCAGGGACTTGCCGAGTACGCCGAACAGGGGCTTGTACTCCAGGTCCTTAGCAATGCCCATTATCTCCGTGTAAAGTCTTTCTATATACTGCTTGGATTCAAATCCTGCAAGCTTGGTAAGACTCTCTATCTTCTCCTGCTCGCGTTTCTCGTCGTAGATCGGCTTTCCCTGAATCCTCTTGATCTCGCCTATGCACTTAGCGGCAGCGAGTCTTCTGTCGAAAGCATCGAGGATATCTTTATCCGCAGCATCTATCTGTCTTCTTAATTCTTCAAGAGTCTTCATGCTCTCTCCTTAAGGATCTCGTCATAGACAGCGAGCGCAGCGGCCGCCTCCACCACGGGAACAGCGCGCGGAGCGACACAGGGATCGTGCCTGCCCTCGATATTGATGACTGTATTTGTACCGGTCGTAAGATCGACCGTCTCCTGCGTCTTGGAGATAGACGGAGTGGGCTTAAATGCGCAATCGAACACCAGCGGAACACCGCCTCCGACGCTTATGCCGCCCAGGATCCCTCCGCAGTTGTTTGTCTTGAGCGTAACCTGCCCGTCTTCCATTACGAAGGGGTCGTTATTCTCGGAGCCTCTTAAGTCTGCCGCGCCAAAACCTGCGCCGAACTCCACGCCCTTAACGGCAGGGATCGAATAGATAAGGCGCGCGATCTTACCCTCGAGACCGTCGAAGATAGGACCGCCGAGGCCTGCGGGCAGACCGTAGATAACGCACTCCACCACGGCACCGACAGAATCGCAGTCCATCCTGGCCTTCTCGATCTCAGCTTTCATAAGCTCACCCGCTTCATCGGAAACCGCAGGGAACTCCTTGCCGCCGGAAGCCGCGAGCGCCTCTTTAAAAGAAATATCATTAACAGCATGATCGTAGTACGAGTCGTCCAAAACGCCGCCGCACTTTTTAAGGTGTGCGTGTACGCTTACGCCCATCTTATTAAGCTCATTCAGCGCAATGGAACCCGCGATGCACATGGGGGCCGTCATTCTTCCGGAGAAGATGCCGCCGCCGCTTTGCGCTGCCTCGTCCTTGTACTTGATCTTGCCCGTGTAATCCGCATGGCCGGGCCTGGGCTTGTTCATGATGGAAGCATAGTCCTTGGGCTTTGTGTTGGTGTTTACGATGTAGCCGTGAAGCGCGCCGTCTTCAGCATACTCGAAGATGACCGCGTCCTTCTCCTTGCGCGGAGTGGACCACGCGTTGTTGCCGGGAGCTCTTCTGCCCATAAGTTTTGCCGTGAATTCAGGATCAGGCGTAACGCCCTCGGGAAGGCCCTTGATATATACGCCGATCGTGGGGCTGTGTGACTGGCCGTAGATCGTAAGCTCCAGGCTCTCACCCCTGAATGTGCTGTCCATACTCATGTTAAGAGAACTCCTCTCTTATTATGTTTCTGAACCCCGGGAACGATTTATCCAGGGGTGCATCAGTGTCGATCTCAAGATCAGTGCCAAGCGCCGCCGCGATCAAAATCGCAGACATCACCATGCGGTGATCGTTGTACGACTTAAGTGTAATCATATCATTTGTAAAAGTCCCGCCGTAACCGTAAACGGTGAGAGTCTCTTCTGTTTCTTCCGTCTTTATACCCGCAGCCGCGAGCTGTTCCCTTATGGCAGCCACGCGGTCGGACTCTTTTATGCGGAGCCTTCCGATGTTCTCGAATACTGTCTTCTTATTATTGAATGCAGCGGTCACGGCCATATACGGAACGATATCGGGAATATCTCTGCAGTCCCATGTAAGCTCGTCAGCGCCGCATGCAGCGAGATAATCTTCGATGGCCTTATCACCCTGAACGGAATCTCTGTTAAGGTTTCCTACTTTGATATTCCCGTTGATAAGCTCCTTAAGGCACAGAAGGAATGCTCCGCCTGACCAGTCTCCCTCCACGAGAAAGTCTTCATGGCGCGCGTTTTTATACTTGTCTATAACAGCCTGCGTCAATTCGATGTAGTGAACTGACGAGGGCGTGCCGACTACGTTTACAGAAGAACCGGGAAGGACGATGAGCGCCATCATGATACCGGACACATACTGGGACGAGACGCTTCCATCTATCGTGAATACTCCTTCCATAAGCACACCTGCAAGGCTTATGGTGCGAGTGCTGTCATCTCTTACGAGCGTGACACCGTGATCCTTAAGACAGCTCTCCAGGTCGTCCAGGGGCCTGTCATAGAGCCTGCCTGAGGTCTTGAAAACAACCTTTCCTGTGATGTTGTTCGCCTTAAGGTATGCCGCCGCCACGGGAATCATAAATCTTAATGTGGAGCCTGACTCATTACAGTCCAGGACAAGACTTCTGTCACGCAGCGCCTGCAGACAATTCTTAGTCGCCGCGATGTCCTTGCTGTCACCGGAAGTTACCGCAAGATCATCCTCGTATCCGTTAAGGAACCTGACTATAAGCTCTCTGTGGAAGACCGACTTACTCGGCGGCGCATCAACAGAAAAATCAAAAGCCCGGTTCCTTAATCTGATTATCATCTTATCTCTTTGCTCCTTCGAGGAATGACTTGAACTCCTCGGGGCTCATCTTTCTTATCTCGGATGTACCGATCTTATTTACGACGATAATGGAGAGCGTATTGCCTCTTTTCTTCTTATCGTTCATGGCACCTGAAACAGCAGCCTCGGGAGTAATGTCGTCATCCACGGGAAGACCGTAAGCCTTAATGAGATCTCTCATCTTCTGTGCTTCTTCTGCCGCCAGTGTGCCTGCGCCCTCACACGCATCGATAATGATGCCCATACCCTTCGCGACACATACGCCGTGAAGCTTACTGAAGCCGCTGTCTCTCTCGATTACGTGACCTACAGTGTGACCGAAGTTTAATGTCTGTCTTCTGCCGTTGTCGTGCTCGTCGTTAGAAACCACGTCTGCCTTATCGGCGACGCACATGCCTACGATCTTCTCCTTGAGCCAAGCGTCCTCTCTGATGGCGATGCCGCGCGAAGCGTTTTCGCGGAGGAACTCGTAGAGGGGAAGGTCCATGATGAAAGCGTACTTCAGGACCTCGCCCATGCCCTCGGTGAACTTCTCGTCAGAAAGCGTAAGCAGGCAGTCCGTGTCCTCGATAACAACCGAAGGCTGCCAGAAGGCACCAACCTGATTCTTACCCTCGGGAAGGTCAATGCCGGTCTTGCCTCCTACTGCCGCATCCACCATGGCGAGCAAGGACGTGGGGATCTGAACGACATCGATGCCCCTTAAGAAGGAAGCTGCGGCAAAGCCTGCCATGTCACCCGTGACACCGCCGCCGAGTGCGATCACCAGATCAGTCCTCGTGAAGCCGGCCTTGGCCATAACGCCCCACATGCCTGCTATGGAGTTGATGTTCTTGGACTCTTCTCCGGCCTCGAAGATATACTCATAAACTTCGAAACCTTCGGCCTGAACGGCAGCCTTAACTTTATCAAGATATAAAGGAGCTACATTCGTCTCCGTTACTATGAGGGCTTTGATCGCATTAGGTGCAACACTTCTTATGATCTTGCCGGACTCGGAAAGAAGTCCGGAACCCGTAATAACCTCATACTCTCTGGAGGCGCTGACTGTAGTTCTGATCATACTCCGTCAACCTCTTCCTTGATCTTTCTTCCCTCATCAAGAAGTCTGGTCAGTTCTTCGGCATCGTCATTCTCCAAAGCTTCCTTGTACTTCTGAAGCTCCTTCTGAAGATTATCGATCTCGAAGATCAGATGGTCCTTGTTCTCGAGGAAGAGCTGTGTCCACATGGTGGGATTCAGCCAGGCTACGCGAGTCATATCCTTATAAGAACCTGCGGAGAAACCAGTGTGCTTTCTGGAGTTAGGGCTCTTAATGAATGCATTGGAAACCACGTGCGGCATCTGTGATGTGAAAGCGATCATCTGATCGTGCTCATCAGCATGAGCGATGTGGAAGGAACCGAACTTGCAGGGAGCGAAAAGCTTCTTCACTTCCTCAAGCAGGTTAATATCGTCAAACCTGGGAGGTACGACAACCATGGGTGCTCCCTCGTACATATCCGCCTTGGAATATGCCATACCGGAGAACTTTGTTCCTGCCATGGGGTGACATCCTACGAAAGTGAAGCCTTCCTCTTGCGCGATCTTAAATGCCTTTTCGCAGATGAATCTCTTCGTTCCGCAGGCATCGGTCACGATACCGTTCTTATTGAAACTGCTTCGGTGCTCTTCCATCCACTTAGCGGAAGCTTCGGGGTAAAGGCTCAGGATAACAAGGTCACATGAACCGAGATTCTCATCCGTCAATTCATCGTCAATAACGCCCTGCATCTTAGCCATCTCGGTCGTAGACTTCGTCCTGTTCCAGCCGTAAACAACAGCTTCAGGCTCATTCGCCTTATACGCCTTGCAGAAAGATGCTCCTATAAGTCCTAATCCTACTACACCGACTGTGATCTTCATCAGAGTATGCTCCTTGCCTTCTCGATATCCTTCATTACACCTACGAACTGCTCAGGTGTGAGCTGCTGTGCTGCATCGGACAGAGCCTTCTTCGGGCAGTTATGAACCTCGATCTCAAGTCCGTCTGCACCGGATACTACAGCTGCCATAGCCATAGGCTTGATGAGTGAAACCTTACCTGTGGCATGAGAAGGATCTCCGACAACAGGAAGATGTGTAAGCTCCTTCAACGCAGAGATAGCACTTACGTCGAAAGTATTTCTTGTGTATGTCTCGTATGTTCTGATACCGCGCTCGCAGAGGATTACGTTAGGGTTGCCCTCAGACATGATGTACTCTGCGCTCATGAGCCACTCCTTGATGGTAGCGGAGAGACCGCGCTTGAGAAGTACAGGCTTGTTTGTCTTACCGATGGCTTTGAGAAGGTCGAAGTTCTGCATGTTTCTTGCACCTACCTGCAGACAGTCGACATCCTCGAAGACAGGTACCTGATCGGGGCTCATGATCTCGGATACGATGGGAAGGCCTGTGATCTCTCTTGCCTTGATAAGAAGTCTGATACCTTCCTCATGAAGTCCCTGGAAGTCGTAAGGAGAAGTTCTGGGCTTGTATGCGCCGCCTCTTAAGAGAGTTGCGCCTGCAGCCTTAACAGCCTTGGCAGTCTCGATGATCTGCTCCTCGTTCTCTACTGAGCAGGGACCTGCCATAACAGCGAAGTTGCCGCCGCCGATCTTAACGCCTCCGATGTCGACAACCGTGTCCTCGGGATGGAACTTTCTGTTGGCCTTCTTGAAGGGCTCGGAAATTCTCATTACATTGTCGATGATGTCGAGACCTCTTAAAAGATCGATATCGATCTTTGTTGTGTCTCCGATGAGGCCTAAGATCGTTACGAAGTCACCCTGTGAACGGTTTACCTTCAAGCCCTGAGACTCGAACCAATTCACCAGGTTCACGATCTGTTGTTCGGTCGCTGTTTCCTTAAGTACTGCTATCATGTTTTCATCCTCCTAGATGTTTATCCGGCGCCTTTCTCATTCGGCGGCATAAAAAGCGCCGCCCGAGTGATTCGTGCGGCGCCTGATCAGCTTAATCATTTATTCCCATTAACTTTCCTGCTTGCACAAACCACTCTTACTTCACGTTCGTAAAGTAGTAATAATAGTTGTATGCATAAGCGTAAAAGTTTCTGTTCATGTCGTTAATTAAACAACCCACAATAAAAATTGTCAAGCGAAAATACTGTTTCAGCTTACCTTGGCTTTCTCTTCCTCAATAAAAGTGGGGATCTCATGGGGATCCATGCCTAAAGCCACTGCGAATTCTGCATCCATACGTCTCTGAGCATCAGTCAGGATCTTCTCATCCTGCTGGTTCAGGCTCTTGCCCTCTTCCTCGAGCATCTTTCTCTTCTCTGTAATGGTGCTTATAAGGTTAATGATATTTCTTCTGTCACCGCTGCTGAGCAGGCCGTTAAAAGCCTCCTTACGTGCATTCCTGTCCTCAATCCACTCAACATCGTTCTCATCGATGTGATGGATGAGTTCCAGTGCTTCCTTCTTGGAGATGACGGGCTTGATCTTGGCAGTCAGCTTCTCATTATTATAAGGAACATAGACTACCTGAGCCTGGTTAACGAAGAGAGGTCTGAGTATGTAATATTTCTGAGGACGCTCATGGTAAAAACGGATGTCTTTGATATCATCGATCTCGCAAACGCCGCTGCCGCCATAGACTACAGTTTCTCCCTTCGAGAATGTCATAATTCGCCTCTTTCTTATTAACATAAAATTGACTGAAAACTGCTGAATGCGGAAAAACCGCCACGTATAAATTATAGCATCCCGGAAGAACAGGATTCATTGGGCAAAATTGCCAAAAAACGCCCGTAGATCAAGCGTTTTCTGCGCATTTGTTGTTTGCCAAATTTATGGATATCAGACGCTTCCGATATAGTCAAATATGTGTGAGAATCAGGCCGTCTTCACTAGCCTTTTCCAACTCTGCCGATTGCCTTACGGATCAGCTTAGAAGTGTAATGGATCAGCAACGCGAGAATGATTATAAACGGTATGGATGCCAGCGCATTATCCATATACGGCATCCCGTACGATGCAGCCCTCTCCGAGAAAGTAGCGTATACGCCGTCGGCAATATAAAGAGACAGGGATATCCTGCCGGCAGCTTCCAGAAGTGAGTATCTGAACCTTATCTTCTTGAACACGCAGACCAACAGGAATGCGATCGTAACGGACATCGGAAGAAGCAGGAAATACTTAAGGAAATACTTTCCAACCGGAATATACAGGAACATATATGCAAGATAAGCGATCAGGAGTCCCTCCAGTGCCACAGCCGCCATGAATATCCCGCGCTTGCCGGCAACCTTCTTCTCAGGATCGTATCTGACACCGATGATAACGCCAACAATGAAGATGGTGAATCTATCAAATACAGTGCACAGGTGCTCGTCGTAATACGGGAATATGAAATGCAGAGCAAATGTCACAAGAAAGCTTACGGCAACTAGTGAGCACGCCCTGATCTTAAATGTCCTTGCATCAAGATCTGCAAGGAAACGGTAGATCAGCGGGAATACAAGATACATAAGAACTATCGCCGAGATGAACCAGAAGTGGCTGCTCTCACCGATATAGTAACTGACCGTCAAAAACTCGAATAGCAGGATTAAAGGACGCGTTTTATCCATGGGCTGAACCA
Source organism: Clostridiales bacterium (assembly GCA_017451265.1). Classification (GTDB taxonomy): domain Bacteria; phylum Bacillota; class Clostridia; order Saccharofermentanales; family Saccharofermentanaceae; genus Saccharofermentans. The sequence continues at coordinate 199,635 of JAFSPU010000012.1, read as the reverse complement.
GGGCAAGACCTAAGACAAACTCAGGCAGTATCCTCTTCGCACGCTTGGAATAAAACTTAAGAACGTCCGGATCCTTCCTTAAGGAGAAGCACAGTCCGAACCCCGAACACAGAAGGAACAGCTCGACTCCGATGCTTCCCTGGTCAAAAAGAAATGCACTTATCTGCGATAAGAATCCCGGGAAATATCCGTAGACCAGGAAGCGTCCGTTAAGATGGAACAGAAGTATCCAGATTATGGCTACTCCCATTATCCTCCCGCGGCTGTCACTTATGTCCTTATATGTCATAGATCAGGGACCGTCCTACTGCTCGTACTTAAAGATGTCCGCAACTTCCGAGATAGTCAAATATGCATGAGGATCTGCCCTGTGAACGAGCTGTCTCATACGTGCTATCTGGAACCTGTTTACGACAAAATAAACGACTGTTCTCTCCTTGGAAGTGAACCCGCCTTTTGCAGGTATGATAGTGGTACCTGAACCGAATTCCTTCATAAGGACTTTGGATACTACATCACCCTTCTCCGTGATGATCATGACGGACTTGGATCGGTCAAGGCCCTCGGCGATAAAGTCGATGGTGTTAAGCGCCACATAATAAGTAACTATTGAATATAAAGGCAGGATCCAGCTGTGTAAGATAAGTCCGCAGACTATGTACAGGCAGATATTGTAGATCATCATGAAGGTTCCGACCGTAAGATTTAATGACTTGGCAAAGATAACAGCCATTACTTCGACTCCGTCTATGGCACCTCCGTGTCTTACGGCGATACCGGAACCCGCACCGCAGATAAGGCCTCCGAATATTGCACACAAAAATATATCCATTCCTGCGATCGGAGATCCGGTCTCCAGATCAGTACCATATTCGATTATCAAAGCCGTTACAGAATAAACAATTACAGCGAACACCGAGTAGACCGTAAAGGCCACGCCCTGCTTCTTAAGGCCGTAAAGCATTAAAGGCACATTAAGCACCACCAGAAAAAAAGACAGGTTCAGAAACGGCGGTGTGATCTGCGACAGCAGAAGAGATGTGCCTGCGATACCGCTGTCGTAAAGGTGCATCGGTGACAAGAAGCATGTGATACCGAAAGCGGACACCGCACCCGCCACTATCATCCACAGCATCTTTATGGGTTCGATATTGTACTTGGCAAGTATCTTCATAAGCCTCAGTCCTTGTTAAAAGAATGAGCCACGAAAGTAACGAAGAAGGTAACGCCTAAAAGAAGCACGATCATCGGGCCCGAAGGAGCACCTGTGTAGTACGACACAAGTATGCCCGCGATTCCCGCTGCCACAGAGAAGACTACCGACCACAGGTGGTAGGCACGTGTATTGCGGGAGATATTACGGCTTGCCGCTGCAGGCAGGATGATAAGCGAATTGATAAGAAGGATACCTATCCACCTTATGGAGAACATAATGACGACCGCGATAAAAGCCGAGAAGATATAATCGAACAGCTTTCCGTTAATGCCCTTACTCCTGGCAAGGTCGCGGTTAAGGTTATCCGAGGAAAGTGCGTTATAGGAGAACACCCAGAAGACGATGACCAGCACCAGGCACACCGTAAGCGAGATTATCTCCGTCTGAGTGATGCTTAAGATGTCGCCTACGAGGTAAGACGAATACTTGTTAAAGGTGCCGCCTCTGCTTAGCAGCACAAGTCCCAGGGACATCGCCACAGAAGCGAAGACGCTTATGATGGTATCGGCGCCGTAAGTCGTGCGGTCCTTGACGAAATTTAAAAGCACCGAGAAAAGTATCGCGAAGATTACCATGGAAACCGACCTGCTCGTGAAGCCGAACACCACGCCCACCGCTATGCCGCACAGAGCCGAGTGACCGATGGCATCAGAGAAGAAAGCCATCTTCTTGTTGACTACCATTGTGCCGAGAAGCGCAAAGATAGGTGAAGAAACTAAGATCGCGAGGAGCGCATTGCGCATGAAGGCGTACTCAAGAAAATCCATTACAGTGCACCTCCCCCGAAAACGCTCTTAAAGCTGTCGTTCTCAAACACCTCTGCAGGTGTTCCCTGGCACAAGATGGTGTTGTCCAGGAGCACGACTTTATCCGCATACTTTCTGACGAGCTCGAGGTCATGCGACACGAGGAGTACCGCCAGGTCATGCTTGTGCTTCATCTCATCCACGAGCCTGTAGAAATCTCTTACACCGTTCTCGTCGATGCCTGACACAGGCTCATCCAGGACGAGAAGGTCCGGCATGGGAGTCACCGCAATTGAGAGCATCACGCGCTGCAGCTGGCCTCCTGAGAGCTTACCCACCTGCTTGTCGATGCAGTCCTCCACAGAGAACAGCTTAAGCTGCTCCTTTATCTTCCCGTACAGTTTCCTGTTCTTGGGGAGCCACACGGGATACTTGGAAATGAATGACGCGAAAAGATCGTACACGGTCATAGGGAGCTCGCGCTCGATGTTAAGTGTCTGCGGAACGTAACCGATTTTCATGACATTGCTGATGTTTCCGGTCTTCGTCTCCTTGAACTCGATGTTGCCTTCATGAGGGATCTGTCCGAGGATAGCCCTGAGGAGCGTAGACTTACCCGCACCGTTCTGACCGATTATGACCGTAAGCTCACCGCAGTGCATATGCAAACTTACGTCATCAAGCACCTTCTCTTCACCAAAGCTTACGCTTAAGTTGTTGATCTTAATACAGTGGCAGTGCTCGTGGCAGGAATCCTTAAGTTTATGTGCGTGTTCAGACATTTCTCATTATCCCAAATACTGCAGTAATTCGAGGTTGTTTCCCATCTGATCGAGATAAGCGTCGGCATAAACCTCACCGGTCATGCATGTTCCAAACTCGAAGATCGAACCGCCTATCTCTGCCGCGATCGAATCTGCGATGCCGGCATCACTGTCGGCGCTTACGAATATTACCGTTACACCGTTTTCGTTCATCCAGTCTATGGTATCGGCGATGTCACCCGCGGAAAGTGCGGACTGCTCATGGTCAGTCTCTACGACCTTGTAATCAAGCCCGGGCCACTCGCAAAAGGACGGCAGAGTCTCATCTATAACAAGCACACTCATGCCCTCCACAGCGGCAATCTGATCTTCATACTCAGATCTTAACTGCTCGACCTTGCCGATATACGCTTCCGCATTGGCCTCATAATCCGCTGCATGAGAGGGATCGGCTTCGCTTAAAGCGGCGCTTACAGTTCTTATCTCGATTATGTAATCATCTATGCTCGTCCAGACGTGACCGTTTACCTCGCCTTCGTCTTCGGGAGCATCATTAACCTCGGAAGCCGCCTCGATGATCGTAAGATCAGGATAGGCATTCAGAAGCTGATCGTTGAAAGTCTCAAGCTCCAGACCATTCTCCACATATACATCCGCATTCTCGACTTTTCTTAAGTCATCCGTGGTAAAAACATGATCATGTATGCATCCGATGTTAGGATCAGACATACATTCCACAGTGACTCCGTCGATCCCTCCTGCCACATTCATGACCAGGATCTGCATCGGGTAAAAAGATGTAACTATGTTAAAAACTCCGTCATCTTCACGCTTGGCAGGCTCATTCGCGCATGACATAAGAGGCGTCATAAGTGCCGCGGAAAGGATGACAGATACTAATTTCTTTGAATTCTTCATAATAAAAGTAATTTTAAGGATGCCCACAGGCATTGTCAATTACAGCCCTAACCAGTATGATTAATCGCATGACTGATAAAGGAAACATCAATGGACTGGTACTTGAAGGCGGCGCAATGCGCGGTCTTTTTACTGCAGGCATACTTGATGTGCTCATGGAAAACGGGATTGTTTTCGACAAAGCTGCCGGTGTTTCCGCGGGTGCCGCTTTCGGATGCAATTACAAGTCGCATCAGATAGGGCGCGCCGTAAGATACAACAAAGAATACGCGGACAACTGGAGATATAAAAGCTACCGTTCCCTGCTGCTTACAGGCGATCTTTACGGAGCGGATTTTTGCTACCACAAACTCCCGGACGAGCTCGATGTATTTGATAAGAAGACCTTCGCCGAGGACCCGATGGAGTTCTACGCAGTGGCGACGGATGTTATGACGGGACTTCCCGTTTATCACCTTCTAAAGGACGGCGGCGATGAGGACCTCGAATGGATACGCGCTTCCGCCTCCATGCCGATCGCATCAAGAGTCGTAGACATCAACGGGCAGAAGCTTCTCGACGGAGGCATCACGGACTCCATCCCACTCGAATTTATGGAGAAGCAGGGCTGCACCAGGAACCTTGTAATTCTCACGCAGCCTGAAGACTATACCAAGCATCAGTACAAGGCTTTCAAGGCTATCGCCGCGGCACTGCATAAGTACCCGGCACTTGTTCAGGCACTTAAAAACCGTCCCGCCATGTACAACGCGCAAAAAGCATATGTAAAAGTGCGCGAAGACGAGGGGACGGCATTCGTATTAAGGCCGTCTCAAGCTCTCAACATCTCCCCTCTGGAAAAGAACCCCGACGAGCTTCAGCGTGTCTACGACACCGGAAGAAAACTCGCCGTGGAAAAGCTTCAAATGATTATCGATTTTCTTGGCTGATTATTTACCTGCAAGTCTGTCAAGAACCTGCTGGTGTGTAAGAGCCTACCTCTTATCCCGGATAAATAGCATTTATCCGTACTGTTGTCGAATTGCTTGTGATAAAATGTATTCGCTATGGGGGCGTAGCTCAGCTGGGAGAGCGTTGCATTCGCATTGCAGAGGTCAGGAGTTCGATCCTCCCCGTCTCCACCAAAGTTATTATACAAACAGCGCAAACGCAGTAGATTCAGTCGTTTCGAGGTTTGCTCCTTGGAGGCAAAAACAGTACTTACGACAAATTTACGACAAATTGAAAAAGAATGCGCCCAACACCAACGACCGGAGTAATACCCCGGTCGTTGTTCATTTCTTTTAGAAGCCAGTATCATTGTTAGTTGTATTAGTCTCCAAGGAAGTTGGGTGACCATTTCCGTCTTCGAGAAGCCAACTATCATATCTGCTGATAATGTAATCTGGTCGTACAGCATCATAATCAAGAGTCCATACCTCATCACTCATTCTATAGCATAAGACTCCGAGATCACCGGACTGAACCCAAATATTATAACTGTCGTTCTCCCAGCAGATACCCCAATAATCCATCCTTCTGCATGGCTCAAAACTAAACACCTCTATATCGTCACTAGAATAAACTGTGACAACTATCATGGTATCGTTTTCGTTTGAAACCGCATAATAATTGCCATCATAACTATATGTTTTACCAATAGTAAAACTACCATAATCATCTGACACTCCATTGTTGGAACAAGCAGCAAGAGCAATTATCATGGTTATGCAGATTAAGATAGTTATAAGCTTTTTCACTATCGTGTTCCTTTATGCCCAGTATACTTAAATGCATTACGCTACCGAGAAAGTAATTTGATTATACTCCGAAGATAATTCATCACGTAAATCCCCTGAAGACACATATATATGTTCGATACTTTCCATTTCATCAATAACAGTTATGATTTCTTCAATGGATCTTTGATACATATAAATCCTAGTTATCCCTTCGCATTGTATTATCTCATCCACGGTAGCATTCTTGTATTCTACAGAATAGAATCCTCCAAGATGGTCATTACTGCTACTATTGTAGTTTTCTATGTGTCCCCAATAATCTTCTTCGGAAATAGAAAACCAAATATTTAGTCTAAGGTTCAAGAATTCATCATCGGGATGGTTAGTATAATAATCATTCAAACTATTACGAATAGAATCAACCAATTCGGTAGTCGATACATAATCATTCGATTCTGTATTATCTTCATTAATGTGAATGCCCCAACTCAGATAAGGCGTGTGTCCTGGATCTGTACTTGCCGTTATATCACCAAAACTTATTAGATCCTCATATTGTTGCATTAAATAATTCTGAATCGCTTCAACACAAGGCTGCGCCAATTCTATTTCACTTTGATACTCAACATAACTAGAAAAATCAAATTCATCAACCTCAGAGAATTCACCCCAAAAGACAGTGCTGTTCAATTCATATCTATGGTGGGCGTTATAGCCTTCAGTCATATCGTCAATACCACCAACACCAATATAGGTTATATGATCGGTTACACTGTTATCATCGGGATCATAATTAGATAATTGCGCAACATAATTTTTTACTCCGGATTGAACGTGATATGAATTAATCCTTATCCTAATTCTTTTATTACTGTAACTCTCATATCTAAGAACTTCGTTAGTAACAGCATAAAGATTCCTTACTTGCTCTGCGAGTTCTGTATTATTAATCGATTCAATCATCAAATTATATTCAATAAGATCTTCTGGATCATAACGACTATTCCCATGACCACATCCACTAAACCTGAGAATCTCAGGATTTAAAACATTTACTATAGCGGAAGACAATTCATCTCTGGCTTTTGCGTGTCCTCGATTATTCAACAAACACCCTTGCATCAAAAGCATGGTGCATATAAGCAATGCTATTATTCTATATCTCGTCTTTCTCATATCCGTTATTAATATAATTGAATTATCAGTCTCCGAGGTTCGTTTTTGTTCTAAAAGCTTTAACCCTTTTCATATCTCATTTCTTTGCAGGCCCACTCTTCTCCGAGAACCTTATAAGTCTCGGCCTGCTCCAGCTTAACATCGTGGAAGCCCGCTGCTTTATAGCAGTAGTAAGCCGGCAGATTATTCTCGAACACTCCGAGCGTAACAGCATCCGCTTTCATGTCATTAACAGCATGATCAAGGCCGAGCTTCATCATCTGCTTGCCAAGACCTTTACCGCGCAACGCAGGATCAACGATAACGAATCCGATGCGCAGTACATTGACTGATTCATCCGGTCTTCTTAATGTGAAGAACCCTATAGGCTTATCATCCTCGACAGCAGTGAAAGCATCCATCGCTTCTACGAAGCTGAACTCTTTAGAAGTGATGGGATACTCGCCCATTACGCCCGCAGTCCACCTGTAGAAAGCTTTCTCATCACCGCACCAGGACAGGATCGTATCTGCATCCGAACTGTTATAAGGTCTTATCTCCATGAACTAGTCTCCTTCAAGAATAGATTTCAGTATATGTTCTTCTATGAATTCCACTCGGTCAAATATCGTCGGCTTAAAGTAGGACGAAACCGCGACGGCAACATTCTTCTCAGGGTTAACGTAGATGACGTTACCGCTGTTGCCAATGGCAGCGTAGATGTTCTTCTCAGGATGTATGATCCACCACAGGTACCCGTACATCATGCCGCGCCACATCGGGCCTTCCACGTGTCTCGGACGGGTCATGTCTTCTATCCAGAAAGATGAGATGATCTGCTTTCCTTCCCACACGCCCTTGTTAAGGCACAGCTGCCCGAGCTTCACCATGTCCTTGGCGCACATACAAAGCCCGTAGCCCGGCGTCCCGAGTCCGTCAGGGTCTGCAAACCATACATCAGTCTTCGGCGCCTTATCAATGGTGAAGTGCTTGTGTTCTTCTGCAGACTTAGCGTAGTAGTTCTCGTGGAGTGCTATCCCCAGCGGCTTAAACAGATACTCGTTGGCATAGTCCACCGTCTTCATGCCAGTGGCCTTAAACAGGATCCCCGTGAGTATATGAAGGCAGACTGTCCTGTAGTTAAACTCATCCGTAAGCCCTCCGCGGCCTCCGAGGAAGTCCAGCGATGACTGCGTCCAGTTCTTGCTCGCGCAGACCTTGGACCACGGGTCTCCCTTGCCCTTATAAGGAGCCCTCATGGTAAGAAGATGACGGATAGTAACGTCGTAAATCGTCTTCTCGCCGCGCTTAACCTGATATTCAGGAAAATACGTCAGGACCTTCTCGTCTATGCTTGCGATCTCGCCGCGGTCAACGGCAATGCCGAACAGCAGCGCCATGACACTCTTAGTGGCAGACATGATGTGCGTGCAGTCAGTGTCCTTATACCCGTTCCACTCATCGGTATAGACGAGCCTGCCGTCACGGTAAGCTGCCACCTGGCAGATATTGGGCTGTTCCTTCGCAATAAGGCTGTGTAATTGTGCCTGTTTCAAGTGCATCTCCTGTTCGCCGGCTGTGTTGAATTCAGTACTGTAATTAAGACGATAAGTGAATTAAAAATTCATTTCAAGCACAATCTTAAATATGACCCTCGTTAAGTAAATATAAGAATCTGTTATAATCAGATTTATGCCGTGGCCACAGTATTTATTTTTCCTTCTCGTTGAACCGTTAAGACTTCTTTTTGAGGTCATATTTTTCTATGCATATAAGTTCACGGGTAACTGCGGCCTCTCCATAACAGCCATGAGCCTCGTGGTAAACTTCCTTCTGCTGCCGCTGTACTTCCGCGCCGATAAGCTCGAGAAGGAACAGAACGACAAGAAGAAGGCGATGGAGCCTCGCGTTAAGCTCATAAAGAAAGCCTTCAGGGGCGATGAGCGCGTCATGATGCTGCAGGCCTACTACAGGCAGAATAACTACAGATCCACAGACGTGCTCAAGGAATCGGTCTCCCTCTTCCTTCAGATTCCTTTCTTCATCGCAGCCTACAGCTTCCTGTCAGGGCTTAAGATCCTTAACGGCATCCCCCTCGGTCCCATCCCGGACCTCGGCGCACCGGATGCACTCATCAAGCTCGGTGCAGTGAGCATAAACCTTCTTCCGGTACTCATGACCGTGATCAATATAATCTCCGGATTCATCTATTCGGAAAAGGGACACTTCAAGGATAAGATCAAGCTCATACTCATAGCACTTGTATTCCTCGTGCTTCTTTATAACTCACCTGCAGGTCTCGTTTTCTACTGGACTTTGAACAACCTTTTCTCACTGTGCAAGAACATAGTAGTCCACTTCAGAAAGCCTGCGCCCGAGAAGGCTTCGGTACCTGTTAAAAAAGGTTCATTCCCGATCATCATTCTGTCTTCGGCAGCACTCGCTGTCCTTACGGGAATCATGATCCCTTCGGATGTAATCGTGGAAAACCCGGCAGAACTTATTAACCAGTTCAGCATCAGTCCGGTCAATCCGATGTTCTATCTATTAAGCAGCGCACTGATCGCTGTCGGCCTGTTCCTTATCTGGATCCCTCTGTTCGCTTATCTGACTAAGGAGAAGAGCGCACGCGTACTGCAGCATCTTTTCCCCGTCCTCACCTTCACAGGCATTCTAAACTACATCGCATTTAACAAGAACTTCGGCATACTTACAAAGAAGCTTATATATGAATACCCCATGTCTTATGATCTTAAATCGGTGCTTATCAATCTTGCGGCCGACATTGCCCTTGCAGGCATCGTCATATTCTTCGTAAGGAAGTTCAGAAAAAACATTAAGCCGCTGCTGCTGATAACACTCGTGGCAGTCTCAATGCTTTCAGCCATGCGCTGCATTGCGATCGTGCTTCTGTCTTCCGGATATAACGTCACCTACAACAACACCGCGGAAGACATCAGCATCCCGCTTTCCACCGAAGGAGAGAACGTGGTCGTGATCATGATGGACCGCATGATCGGAGCGCAGATCCCATATATCATGAACGAACGTCCTGATGTAGAGCAGCAGTTTGACGGCTTCACTTTCTACCCGAACACCGTCTCTTTCGGTAACGCGACCAACAACGGATCCCCTGCCCTTTTCGGCGGATACGATTACACTCCCGCGCAGATGAATGCCAGGACAGATCTGCTGCTTGTAGACAAGCATAACGAGGCCCTGCGCATGATGCCGACGATCTTCTCGGAAAACGGCTGGACCGTAACTGTCGGTGACACGCCTTATGCCAATTACGAATGGATCCCCGACATGAGCATCTTTAACGACCTTGAGAATGTAAGCGCGTACAACCTTTCCGGTGCGCTTAACTCCGAAAGCGAGCTTCTGATGCAGCTCGGAGACGAGTATGACGACAGGCTGAACCGCAACTTCTTCTGCTACGGTCTAATGAAGGCCATGCCTTACCTTTTGCAGCCGCTGGCCTACACCTCAGGCAGCTACAATTACATGAACTTCTATTCCGACGGCAACGGCAGTGTAGAAACAGACGGAGGCACGCATACCCAGACAGGCCTTTACGAGCCCTATCTGCAGGAGCGTCTGGTACTCGAGTCCCTGATCGGTCTCACGGAAATTAGAGATACCTCCGAGAACTGCTTCTTCATGTTTGCCAACGGAACCTCGCATGAGACTACACTTCTGGAAGAGCCCTCATATACACCCGCCGCCGTCATCGACAACACAGCTTACGATGCGGCGCACGAGGACAGATTCACGCTTAACGGCCTCAGGATGGACATGAGTGAACCAGGTGCCTACGCGCATTATGAGAGCAACGTGTCCGCCCTGATGCTTCTCGGTGACTGGTTTGATTACCTGAGGGAGAACGGTCTGTACGACAACACCAGGATAATCATCGTCGCTGACCACGGCTACGGCTTCCACCAGTTCGAAGACCTGATGATGGATGACCTGGGTTTTGATGCGGAAGGATTAAACCCCGTTCTGATGGTGAAGGACTTCGGAAGCACGGGCTTCACGACCTCCGATGAGTTCATGACGAATGCTGACACCCCGGCACTCGCACTCATGGGTCTCATAGACGATCCGGTAAACCCTTATACAGGCAACCCGATAAGTATGGACAATAAGCCTGATGAGCAGATAATATATCTTTCGGCGCGCGCCAATGTACTTAACAACAACGGCGTGTGCTATGAAGACGCCAATGCCGTCTGGCTCACGGTGCGCGACAGCATCTGGGAGCGAAATAACTGGAATATATATAATGAGTCCTAAAAAGGAGTAGAATAGACACATGTTGGACAAGTTGCTTTACATAGATCCCGGTACGGGAAGTATGCTTTTCTCGATAATCATCGGTATTACCGGTGTTGTCGTTTTCGGTATCAGAGCTCTCATGATCAAGCTTAAGTTCGTCGTCTCCGGAGGACGCGCCAAGAACACAAGCTCCGATACACTTCCGATATGTATCTTCTCCGAAGGCAAGCGTTACTGGAATGTCTTCGCTCCCGTCTGCGACGAATTCGAGAAAAGGGGCAAGGACATCTGGTACCTCACAGCAAGCGCTGACGATCCGGCACTGTCCCGTGACTACAAGCACGTGCACGCTGAGTTCATTGGTGAGGGCAACAAGGCCATCTCACGCATGAACCTCATCAAGGCCGATCTCGTGCTGTCCACCACACCGAGCCTTGATGTATTCCAGTGGAAGCGTTCCAAGGGCGCCAAGTACTACGTCCACCTCCCCCATATGGCAAACGACATCACAACATACAAGATGTTCGGTCTCGACTTCTACGACGCGGTCCTTCTTTCAGGACAGTATCAGATAGACGAAATCCGCCGTCTCGAGGAGCTGCGCGGCATCCCCGCCAAGGACCTTAAGCTCGCGGGCATCCCTTACATGGATAAGATGCTCGAAAGGCTCAAGGGTGCCGAGGTTAAGGCCGCCGACAAGAAGGACCCCGTAGTCCTCCTCGCACCTTCCTGGGGCAATAACGGTATCCTGACAGCATACGGTGCACCTTTCATCGAGAACCTCATCAAGACGGGCTACCGTATCATCATCAGGCCTCACCCCCAGTCCTTCACATCAGAGAAGGAGCTGATGGACGAGCTGATGGCAAAGTTCCCGGAATCAGACAAGATCAGATGGAACCGCGACCCCGACAACTTCGATGTACTTAACGAAGCCGACATCCTCATCTCCGACTTCTCGGGTGTCGTATTCGACTTCTCACTCGTATTTAATAAGCCCATCATCTACACGGATCCGAGTTCCGACTGGACACAGTATGACTGTTCTTGGGATGAGAATGAGCTTTGGACTTACACCATCCTTCCCAAGATCGGAAGACTTCTTACCAAGGATAACTTCGACAACATCGGCAAGCTCGTAGACGACTGTCTTAACGGTTCCGATGCCAAGGAACTCGCTGACGGCAGAGACCTTGCCAGAAGCCAGACCTGGTGCAATATCGGCCACGGCGCCGAGAAGGTAACCGATTACCTCCTTATAAAGTATGATGAGATCACCAAGGAGCCCGAAGAGAAAGAAGGATAATCTTAAACATATCTTTATATTATCTTTGTTGGTTACTTAAACCTTGAAGCCTATAATGACCTCCGTAAAAGACTTACGGAGGTTATTTTATGTCCACAAACGCGAATAGAAAGCGCTACCCTATTTTTATCCTGATAGCTTTCCTGCCCCTTTTCATAATGCTGTGTCTTAACACAGCAGCTACATTGCCTGCTATGGGCATCGGCATTTATAAGATGATTCAGAACGGCGAAGAATTCAGTCCTAATGACACAGCTGCATTTCTTGCGTTCCCCGAAGCACAGACTGCTTTGACCATCGGCTTCATCTGCTATGCGTTAGCAGCTATCACCATCTTCTTCATCTGGTACAAGAAGACATTCCTTAAGCATCAGATCAAGATCGAGAACAAGACCGCATTCAGCGTTAAGAGCATTGTCCTTTCAGTGCTGCTGATCCTCGGCACTTCCTCTGTTATAAGCCTCGGTCTTTATGCATTAGATGCTCTGGCTCCTTCTGTGATGGAAAGCTACAACGAGACCATGAACAGCGCAGGCCTCGGTTCTAATTTCTATACCACACTTCTATACGGCTGTATCCTCGGACCCATAGCCGAAGAGCTGATGTTCAGAGGTGTTACACAGGGGTATCTTAGAAGATCCGGACTGAATGCAGTTGCCGTTATCTTTATCCAGGCAATCCTGTTCGGTATCGCTCACATGAATCCCGTCCAGAGCACATATGCAACAGTCTTCGGACTTGCTCTCGGACTGTTAAGATACAAGTACGGCAACATCCGCATCACATGTCTTGCACACATCGTATTTAATGTATTCGGCACATTTATTCACAGTGCACTTGTGGCTCTTAATATGCCCGATGCCGGCTACTACGCATTCTATGGAGTCCTCGCTGTCATCGGAATCGTTGCAGTTGTTCTTATATTCAGGGAGCCTGCAAAGGATATCGATCTTTATAAGTCTGCTGCAACAGCTCCTGCACCCGCAGACGCTCCCGCCCAGGCTTAAACTTAACAATCATTCACACTCCAATATAATAGAAGAGGGCCGTTTCAAATGAAGCGGCCCTTCTTCTTTTCTACCCCGTATTACACTTATTCAGCGAGTAACATGTTGTAGGCTTCGATGTCCTTTATCTTTCTCGCCTCGAACATGGCGAAAAGGAACGAGATCACTATAACTCCCAGCGCTATCGCAGCAAGACCCGGAACCGGAATGACGAAGTTCGACTTAACGATACCGAAGAACGACATTATGAGATTCATGTATGGGTTCGCCACGTAGTAGGAAACCACCGAGAACACCACTGCCGAGACGATGATCGAGGGCATGAATGAAAGTGCTGTCTGAAGTATCAGGCTGTTGCTGGTGTAGCCGATAGCCTTATAGATACCGTAGTCTTTTCTCTTAGAGAAGATGAATGCCTTGATGAGAAGGTACAGTACCAACAGGATCAACGCAGCGGAGATAATGCAGATGAACACGAGCATCATAGCTGCAAGGCCCTTGAATGTTGTCATGGAACCCTCGAGGATCTCATTGAAGTTCATCGTAGCAACGATGTGATCGCCGAATTCCTCAGAGCAGTCATCGATGATAGCCGCTGTAGTCTCAGTATCATCACAATCGAACCAGTAATAACCCGGGATATACTCGAAGTCGATAAGGTGCTCTGCTCCTGCGAAGTTCAAGACTCCCTGTCTGCCGGCCTCGTTGGTCGTCTGGATCAGTCCGGTGATGAGATATGTGTATGTATCATCGCCGTATGTCATCGGGATCTCGTCGCCGATCTCGAAGCCGTAGTCCTTGGCAAATCTGCCGCTTACCGCGATCTCGTTATCGTACTCGGGAAGTCTTCCGCTGTAGCAGACATCCTGATTCTTAAGCTTGCTTGTATCATCGCAGATATAAACCTTAAGACTGTCTTCTCCGTTATATGTAAACCAGACATCGAAGATCTGACGGACATTATAGAGATCATCTCTTGATTCCAGGTAAGCCTCGAGTTCATCTGCCGTATCGGGATCGACTGCAACTACGCCGCTTGTGATCTCGAATGTAAGGATCTCGAGCCTGGGCTTCTTGTTGAAGTTGTAGTACATAAGAAGCGCGATGGTACACAGGAACATGATGATTCCGATAACGAAGAATGTGATGACATTCTGCTTCATGTTGAAGCACATTGTCTTCATCGCGAGACTGAAGTCGAGTCCGGCATGTGTCTTATTAAGAGCGAATCTGTTCTTTCTGAAGTTGTGGCTCTCTGTTCCCTCGCGAAGAGCTACGATAGGCTCGATCTTTCTTACCTTGATTACGGCTGCTGCAGTTACGATGCATGTAAATGCCACGATCGCGAGCATGGATGCAATTGAAGTGAGCGCATTGAAGGAAACCGTATAAGGAATACCCATCTGTGCGATAGCAAACGAAGCGATGTAGGGCATAATCACATATGACAGTACGATGCCGATCAGGGCCCCGATAAGCGCGCATGAACCGAACAGGACGAGCAGCGATGCTCTTATGTCTGAACTGGTGTAACCGATCGCCTTAAGCGCACCTAATGTCTTCATGTTCTCCTTGATGTAGTTAGTAATGCAGTTGGTGAGCATCAGGAATACTACAACGAAGATAACGAGTGTAACTACCATGAACGATACCGCGATGATCTTAGACATGAATGTCCTCTGCTCGTTAGTAAACTCGATGGACATCGGCGATACTATCGCACGTGAATTACGGGCAATTACCTTATCGTTAAGGCTGATCTCGAACTTGGAATTCTTAACTCCGTCCTTAAGCTCATATACAGCGCACAGGCATGCATACTCTTCGCCGTCGATCTCGTACAGTTCAGCATAAGTATCGTCATCGACGATAACCTCGAAGCCGCCTACGTTGTTGCAGCCGTAGTAAGGTGTAGTCGTAAAGCCTCTTACGGTGAGATCGTAAGTACGGTCCAGAAGGTCGAACGAATATGTGTCGCCGATATCGTAACCGCCGCTTGTATAGAACTGATATGGAAGATAGATGTAATCATCGGCGATGGATGTATCCTCGGTAACAACCTCGGTTCTTCCCATCTCCTTCTCGAATGCACTGTCATCGTCGATAACCAGAGCGACCGTTGTCTTACCGTTACCGAAGGGCACCGGCATAGCGCTGTAGCAAAGGCAGTCCTGGACATCGTATCTTACGCAGTCTTCGCTAAGAAGCTCATCGATGAACTCCTCGTCTATATCAGTAAGATTGTTGTAGATTCTTACGCGTCCGGAACCGGAATCGAGTCTCTCGGACTCTCTTGTCGCGAGAGGATAAGCATCGAATATCAGAAGCAGGGATGCCGACAGCAGCATTACCGCGATTAGCATCAGACACAGAAGACCGATCGTCGTCCCCTTGTTCTTTCTGAAATGTGATCTGGCAAGAATAAAAGTCTTGTTCATATTACCACCCCATTCCTCCGAGGAAATCGCGGAGCTTCTGATGACGTTCCTTGTCGCCGGTTACATATGCACCGAGGTCGAGCTCGCCTGCAATCTCACCGTCCCTTACATAAAGGATTCTGTTACCTCTTCTGGCGCTCGTTATGTCGTGAGTTACCATCACGATGGACTGTCCGTCTCTGTTGAACTTAGTAAGCGCATCCAAAACATCTTTTCCCGTCTTCGAGTTGAGGGCACCTGTAGGCTCGTCAGCGAAAACCAACTCGGGCTTGTTTATAAGTGCCCTCGCGATTCCTACTCTCTGAGCCTCACCGCCTGAGATCTGTGTGGGGAACTTGCCCCACTTCTCTTCACTTATATCTACTGACTTTAAGATCTCTTCCGCCTTCTTCGTTACTTCAGCCTTGTTCTTGTTGATGAGAAGTCCTGCGGAGAGAACGTTATCCATAACACTCATGGAATCAACAAGGTATGTCTGCTGGAAGACGAATCCGCAGTGTGTTCTTCTGAACACTGCGAGCTTATCGGAATTCATCTTGGTGATATCCTCACCACTGAAGATGACCTGTCCGAGCGTCGGCTTATCCATGCCGGATAATGCATACAGGAGAGTAGACTTACCGGCGCCGGAAGGTCCCATGATGACAGTGAAGTCACCTTCCTTGATCTGAAGATCCAGATTCTTTAATACGTGCTGCTGTACTCCTCCGTTCGAAAAGGTCTTGCACAGCTTTCTTGTCTCAATAATATTTCTCATGGCCCTTATGCCTCCTTTATGTCTCCCATGATAAAGTGTCAACCCTTAAGTGCCTTTAAGGAACTCTTAAATAGTTCTTAAATCTGCTAAGAATTTACGGGACACATCGTGTCCCATAAGCAAAAACAGGGGTTTTGCGACGTGTTGTGTCCTTCTTTTCGATGTGCGGAGGCGCTATGCTCGAGCCATAACAAACACGAAGGAGGACATCACAATGTCAAACAAGATCTGGAAAGTTTTATTCTATGTAATCGGTATCGCAGGGGTCGCATTAATTATCTATTCCTTTATCGTAGATCAGGTAACACCCTATCTTGGAATGGGATGCGCATGCACAGCCATCGCCAACACCATCGGTTGTAAAGTGAACGTAAAAAGATATAATCCTTGCAGAAGAAACAATTCTCCGGAGGATATGTAATGGATCAGAACAAGATCGGCGAATTTCTTAAGGATTTAAGG
Organism: Clostridiales bacterium; assembly: GCA_017451265.1. Taxonomy (GTDB): domain Bacteria; phylum Bacillota; class Clostridia; order Saccharofermentanales; family Saccharofermentanaceae; genus Saccharofermentans. Next base: position 182,864 of record JAFSPU010000012.1, on the reverse strand, counting down.
AAAGAGAAGAACATGACACAGGAGCAGCTTGCCGACAAATTCTTCGTCTCCAGACGTACCGTCTCGAGATGGGAGACCGGAAGCAATATGCCTGACCTCGATGTTCTCGTCGAACTTGCAGACTTTTATGAAGTCGATCTAAGAGACATTTTTAACGGCCAAAGGAGAGAACCCGATATGGATCCGGAATTGAAAGATACACTGCTTCAGGCAGCGGATTATACTAAGGATATTAAGAAAAAGATTACCAAGAGAGTGAACTATATGTTCATGGCAGGCATCGGCGCGATGGCGCTTTACATCATCTCGCTGTATGTATTCCCCGAGAACGCAGGAGGCGTCGCAGGGTTCGTTCAGGGAACAACTCTCGGCTTCTCAATGGGAATGCTCATTATGGGATTGATCATTACAGGCCCGCTAGGAGAAAAATACTTAAGCGGCGGTTTCTGCAGGAAGAAAGCCTGATCAGCCTTCCACAGTCCTTATATAAACTGATACTTTAAGACCAGGGGCGGCATTCTCGATAACGAGTTTGCCGTCCATCTCATTCATGAAGTAATCCGTGAGGTACAAGCCCAGACCCGCTCCGTCCTTGCCTTCGGAGTTCGAGCCTCTCTTATACTTCTCACGAAGAAGCGGCAGTTCATTCTCTGCGACACCGGGACCCTTGTCCCTGATGCTTACGACTATGTATCCGCTACCCTTCTCACATTCGACATCGATATCGGTGTCGGCATACTTATATGAGTTCATAAACAGGTTGTCGAACACCTGCTGTATACGAAGTTTATCAACATAGATCTGAGCACGGGGCACCTCGAACGCACCGGCCTTATTAAGGTAGTCGCTGCTTCTGATGATCGTCTCCAAGATCTCGGAGTTGTACTCGAGAGGAGTAACGGAGATCTCGGTTATGTCGTTAACACTTGAATTGAACAGGTTCGCGACGAGCGTCGTTACCTGATCTGACTTCTCGTTAATGAGGTTGAAGTAGTGCCTCGTCTTCTCGTCCTTGCTGATCTCATAGCCGATCTCGGAAGAGGACTTGATGGAAGCCACAGGAGTCTTGATGTCGTGCGAGAGCTTCGCCACCATCTCCTTCTTGGCGTCGTTCGCCTCCTTTTCGGCCTGGCGTGCCTTCTTAAGTTCTACGCGCATCATGTCGAAAGCCTCCGTGAAGCTGCCGAAGACATGTGCCTTGTCCATGTTAAGAGGCATGTCGAGGTTGCCGCCAGCGACCCTCACGGCGAAGTCATTAAGCTTGTTGAAGGGCTCCGTGATGGTCCTTCTAAGGTAGATGTAGAAGCCCGCGATGATAACGAGCTGCAGCAACGAGATAACGGCGATGCCTCCGATGAGCAAGACCTTATATCTCGCGATGAGATTGGAAGTCGTGTTGTGCACGATCATCTTGCCTACTACCTCGCCGTCTACTTCGACGTCGACAATGGAATCGGAATTGCTTACGGCTTCCGCCACGGACTCAGACAGATCGTCCGCAGTCTTGAACAGTACACTGCCGTCGTTACCTATAAGGGTGTAATCGATATCTGTTGAGTATTGGGATTCGTCGCCGTAATTATTCTCGATCTGCTTAAGGCAGGCATTAACTGCCACGACGTCCTGCTTAACATCTTCGAGTTTGTTGTAAAGGACGATACAAAGCGCAGCCTCGACCAGGAATGAGACTATGAGGAGAACTGCGAAGAACCCCTTCTTCATCCGGCGTTACCCGATACGAACTTATAGCCTTCCTTCCACACGGTAACGATATACACGGGGTTGGTAGGATCGGGCTCGATGGCCTCGCGGAGCTTACGTATATGTACATTAAGCGTGCCGTCGGAAGTGAACTTATCCTTCCACACGTTATCGAACAATTCAGCTTTTGTGATAAGTCTGTTGGCATTATCGGTAAGATACGACAGCAGTGTGAACTCCATGGAAGTAAGCTTCTTCGCCTCGCCTTCGACGGTCAATGTCTTGTTGACCTTATCGACCTTGATGCGGCCGTCATCGAAGACATCGGACTTGGTCTCTGTCGTCTTGTTCAGGCGCTTAAGCACTGCCTTAACCTTCGCCAGAACTACGCCTAACGAATACGGCTTCTCGATATAGTCGTCACCACCGATATTAAGAGCGATGATCTTATCGTCATCGGTATTACGCGCTGAGATAAACAGGATCGGCACATCGAGAGTCTGCCTTATGTGCTTGCACAGCTCGAATCCCGATCCGTCAGACAGATTAATGTCAAGAAGAATAAGCGAGGGCGTGTTGTCCTCGAGGAACTTAAGTGCATCCGCCTTGGAATAGACGACATAAGAAGGCACTTCAAACATATTGAAGTATTCGCACGTGTTGTCGGCAAGCTCCTTCTCGTCATCGATTATCAGGCAGTCGTATTTCATAATTACATTCTAACACTACTTCAGAATGCCCGTCGTCTTCAAAAGCAACAGGAGAAGACCCAGCGGTGCTATGACCTTAATCATAACGACATAAAGTGTCTTTCTTCCAAACTTCTCTCCGTTCTTGGTAGCCTCTTCTATGACTGTCTTCGGCTTCAACACCCATCCGATCAGGATGCAAGTCGCGATAGCGATGATCGGCATAAAGAAATTGTTTGTTATGTAGTCGAGTATGTCGAGGAGCTGCGCCGTGGAGCCGTTAGGAAGCTTGTACTCGAAGTACAGGTGGTTGTAGCCGAAGCAGACCATCTGTCCAATCGCAAGTGTGAGCGCAGTCTCAATCAGCGTTGCCTTGTGGCGGCTCATGCCGAAAGCATCGATAAAGCTCGACACTATCGCTTCGAGGATAGACATCGCGCTTGTAATCGCCGCGAAAAGCACCATGGCGAAGAACACGATTCCCACAGCCGTTCCTACCTTACCCATCTGAACGAAAACCTTCGGCAGGGAGACGAACATCAGCGAAGGTCCTGTAGCCATACCCTCAGGGCCCATGAACACATACACAGCGGGAATGATCATTACACCCGCAAGGAAAGCTACGAACGTATCAAAGAACTCAATCTGGTTAATTGACTTGGACAGATTTGCTTCATCCGGAACATAAGAACCGTAAGCGATAAGGATACCCATGGCAACACTTAAGCTGAAGAACAGCTGTCCCAAAGCATCGATGAATATATTAAAGAATTCCTTTAATCCTATTCCTGTAAAATTCGGGATCAGATAGACCTTAAGGCCCTGAAGTCCTGTTACAACCTTTCCCGCATCGTTAGTACTCTTGATCGTAAGAGAGTAGGCCGCGATACCTATTACAAGCACAAGGAGTATCGGCATCAAAAACTTCGAAGACTTCTCGATTCCTGCACTGACACCTCTGTAGATGATGACACAGCAGATACCGAGGAATATGACCATATATAATCCGGGCTCATCTACACTTACGATAAAGTCTGTAAAATACCCGTCCTGCGCTGCCTCAGCTGCATGACCTGTTGAGAAAGCCACCAGATACTTAATTACCCATCCGCCAATCGCACAGTAATACGGAAGGATAAGGAAAGGTACAAGACATGAGAGCACGCCGATCCACTGCCATTTCTTAGACAGGTGCTTATATGCAGTAAGCGGACTCTGCTTAGTCTTACGCCCTATCGCGACTTCCGTAGTAAGGAGTGTAAATCCGAATGTAAGAGCAAGAATGATATATACGAGAAGGAATATTCCTCCTCCGTCTCTTGCGGCCAGATACGGGAATCTCCAGATATTGCCAAGTCCTACTGCTGAACCTGCAGCAGCAAGAACAAATCCTAACGATCCTTTAAAAGAACCTCTTTCTTTTTTATCTGACACTGAAAACACCCCCCTGTTAACTGGTTAATTGTATCACGGGAGCGCGCACAGATTAAGGCTTAGTTATTACAAATGTATTGACTTGGGGAAGAAGCTCCCTCATGTGCTCCACAGCATGCGCGATCCTGATCTCACGCAGCTCCGGCTTGGTAAATCCGTTCAGGACGACACTTATAAGGAAACCGACATAACCGAGCAGCCTTATCCTGTCTTCTTCCTTTCTTATCTGTTCCTCGCTAAAGCCCTCGAAATACAGCTTCAGGATCTGCTTCCAGATGCTTTCTGCCGTCTCCCGGGTTATGCCCAGGAAGTTCTCGGTATTATCCGGTTCATCCTCGTTATATGCGCAGTAGCACAGGAACAGGCTCTGCAGGTCAAAGACGGGATCCCCCGTACTAAGCGACTCCATATCGATAAGCATCGGCTCTTCATCTGCGAACATAACATTCTTCATCTGCAGATCGCCGTGAACTATATGATTGTCTTCCGGCATCTCATTCAGAAGTTTCCTTATCCCTTCTGACACATCCTGCGGGATGACATCGCCGAGTTCATCGAGACACTTAAGGAAATTCTTCCCTGCGCGGGGAAACTCAGACGATTCAGCCTCTACCTTATGTACCGACTTGATCATGTTAACGTACTTAGCCATAAGCTCATCGGCTCTTTCAGGCTCTTCCCTGATGACATCATTCAGATTGTCGGCATGAAGAAGTTCGAACACTGAACCATAGCTGTCACCCACGCGGACGATATCGTAGCTTATCGCCGTCGGTATGCCCTTAATGAAAGCTTTCTTTGCCTTCTTTCTCTCAGTCTCGATCAGCGGCAGCGTCTCAGCCGAGTCGTACACCTTAACGATCGTATCCGCGTCGATCTTATAGACCGTGCCGTATGCACCCCTGCCGATGATCTCACAGCCGTCGACGTTGATCTCCTTCATTTTCTTGGTGACACTTAATAGCTGCGTAAAACCTGTCATGTCGAAGATCTCGTAGAGCTCCGCGCCCACATTTCTGACCGACACCGGACTTCCCGTCTCCGTCGTAAGCTTAAGCAGAACACGCAGTCCGGCGCTGGAGATATAATCCAGCTCGTCCGCATCTATTACCAGCTGTTTTCCGGGATTGCCACTTAATATCTTACGTGTCTCTTCCTCGAATTCACGGGCATTATCGTTATTGATACGTCCTACGGGGAATACTACGATCTGATCGCCTTCTGTCTGTGTTCTCATAGCGCCCCCTTATACGAAGTTATCGATGTAATAATCAGAGTATCTGAGCACTTCGGTGTTATACTCTTCCTCGCCCAGCTGCTCGAGAAGCGTCTGGCGGTCAGAGAACAGATTCGTTCCGAGCCCCAGTCTGTCGCCTTCGATCTGAACTCCCATTGCAGCCAGAATAGTCGGGAAATAATCTGTTGTAGAGAACGACCTGCCGTGTGTATTCTGTGCAGTCAGCCCCTCCGGCAGATTAATGAAGCAGTTATAAACTCTCCTGCTGTATCCTGCAGGAAGATTGCCGAAGAACTCATCGCTCATGAGAAGGTGGTCGCCCAGGATAATGACCGTGGTATTCTCGTACCAATCCTGCTCCTGTATCCACTCCACGAAAGAAGACACCTGTCTGTCCGTGCAGCGGATTGCAGTCTGAAGCGTGCTCTCGTCTCCCACCCTCTCGCAAAGGTCACAGATGTAGCCGTCAGGGAAGTGGTTATCCGCCGTGAGCAGCATGTAGTTAAAAGGCCTGCCGCTTCTCGCAATCTCGGTGAGCTCCTGCCTTGCCATGTCGAACACTCTCCAGTCCTCCATGCCCCAGACACCGTTATGATACCCCTCCGGGATGTAGCCCTCATTGCCTGCGTACAGGTAGTCTTCGATGGTGTAGCTGCCGTGCGTGTTGTAGTATGCCATCCTGCCTCCGAAGAAGGACTCGGAGCCGCACGCAAAGTAGTTGTCGTAGCCGTTATCATTCAGGATGTCTCCGAGGGCCCTTAAACCGGGAAGGAAGATGGAGTACTCCTGCATATCGTTGCCATCGACAGGCACGTTATAAGTTACGCCTGAGGATGAGGCCAGCAGTGCTGCCACAGTCCAGCCTACGCCGTTAGTCTGCGTGCATCCGCCGAAAGTGTAGGTATCCGAGAAGGACGTGTTCTCCTGCGCAAGGGCATACAGGTTAGGGATCATGCTGTCAGCCATGCCGCCGCCCTCTTCTACGGAAGCAAAGGAACTCTCAAGGCTCTCCACATAGATCACCACCAGATTACGCTTCTGCTCGGGGAACTGAAGGAGGTCGTCCGTCGGCTCCACATAATAATCCTCGTAGATGGTCGAGCGGTTCATCATGCTGTCCACATACTCGGGGAAGCCTACCTCTTTGGCCAGTCCGGGGATCTTCATCCAACATACGACCAGAAGTGCTATGGTACTTAATATGAGCACAGGACGGTATGATATCTCAAGAACACCGAGTTTATTGATACCGAGCTTAAGTGAATACCCCGTAACCTTCATGGCATAAGTGACAGCACAGATTGCAATGATCGCTATGAGCGTCTTGATTACTGCTGGCCTGGCAACAACAGAGATATAGATATCGACGATATTGTTATCCACACCTACCAGCGGAGTCTTAAGCTGGAACAGAGCTGTCGAAAAGCTTACGGAACCGAGCGTGTCATGAAGCCACCTTAAGGTGACGGTAAGAAGACTTCCTAATACCGCCAACGCATATATGATTACTCTTAGTACCCAGAGTAATATTCCGGCAGCTTTACTTCTTTTTGTCATTGAACTTGATTACAAACAGCTTCCGGAACATATCGAACACCGCGGGGAGCACCAGAGCAAACGCCAGTGCGATCGCAGTATATTTAACGAAGAACTCGAATCCTGAAAGAGACTCCATCCCGGCGCCGTAGATCTTCAGAAAATGAACTGAAAGAAACATCGTAAGCCAATTGATGATCAGAGCGAATCCCAGATACGCCAGAATATTATCAATGGTCATAAGGTCTGATCCGCTGCGCTTCCTGAAGATGGCAAGCGATATGGCTGCAGGACACAGCAATGCGATGTACGGCATAATGGAACCCCCATTATTTATATAAATAACGCCTTAAATCTATCACACCGCCACTATGTATTCAAATCCGGAAGCCCCACATAACCCGTCTGCTCTATCATCTCCTGGCCCTCGGAAGAGCGCAGCCAGTCCACGATACGCGTGACATTGGGGTTGGTATTATCCGCTCTGTATACGACATAGAAATCCGCCGTCAGAGGATATGATCCGTTACGCACATTCTCCGCATCGGGATATACGCCGTTCACCGACAGCATCTTAACTCCGTCATTGCCGACAAGTCCCGTCAGGTAATAACGGAATGAGTATCCTATCGAGCCTCCGAATATCGAGAGCGGATTTCTTCGATCGAGCATATTATCTTCCATGAATCTGTCCATCATGGTCTGGCTTCCGGAACCGCTGATCCTCGTCATGGGATTTATCATGCGGTCAGGACCTCCGACCTCGCTCCAGTTCGTAATCTCGTTTCTGTATATCGCCCTTATCTCGTCTGTCGTGAGCCCGTCCACCGGGTTATCGGCATTAACGAAGAATACGAATGCCTCCATACCGATCGGAACTATCTCAAGCTCCACCCCCTGCTCCTGTGCGTACTGCATCTGCTCTGCACTCGGATGTGCCGTGAAGAAAAGATCCGTGTTGCCGTCAACGACAGCCGTGAATCCTCTTATGGTATTCTGGTACTGCATCACGGATTCTTCCGCGAAGTTCTCGCCGTACTTGTTGTCGTCATCGAAGACTCCGCCCTCATATGTGACCGTGCCCTCCGGGTAACAGTTATCTATAACCGACGCGTACACGGGAACAAGTGCCGCGGCACCGTCGAGCACAGGCAGATCATCCCCCGGCTCGAAATGCAGACTGCAGTCGACTCTCGCCAGATCAGACTCCTTCTCATGAGGAAGGAAGCGGCCGACATCTACCATACGAAGCTGACCTGCACCGGAGAAGTTATTCTTCAGGCGTCTTGTTATGGTTACATACATCGCCGCATTGATCCCCGCGAACAAAGCAACGATAAGTATCAGTGACATTACTCGCTTCATGGCCAAATCTCCTGCGAGATAAAGTAGATGATCGATGAATTACGGTAAGCGTAGACGATATAACCCATGTGCGCGAAGGTAAGTGCGGCGCAAACAATAAGTGTGATGACCAGTGCCTTTATGTACTTGCTGTCGCTCATATCACATACCTGCCAGACCGATCATCGCAAGGACAAAGATCACTATAAAGAAACCGACAATAAGCGCATTCAATACCATCATTGTAATGAAGAATGCCTTAACTCCGGTCTTGACCTTCCTTCCGTCAGCCTTGGCCTTCGATACTTCCTGAATAAAAACAATAATCGACCATATTGTAGCTGCTCCGAATGCCAGCAGGATAATACCTGTAAGAATCTCAAGAACATCGTAAATATCCATGGAGAGTCCTCCCTTATCAATATAGTGTAATTTTACACCTTCTGTGCAGATTTGCAACTGTTATATTCAAAATAAGAGGCCGCCCGCAGGCGGCCTCCCTGTCAAACTGACATTTGATCGGTTACTCACTTACCCAGAAACCGTGGAGGTTACAGTAAGCATATGCCTTCTTGACTTGCGCTCCTGACAGAACCGTAAATACGGCTGCAGGATCATCATTCGGATTCAGACTTGCAATCTGAACTCCCGCTGTAGTATCTAGGATGACGAACTGAATGTAGTGCTCGGCTGTCATAGGATGAGCAACAGAACCTACGGATACAGTTACCTTATCACCTTCGCGTGTAACTACAGGAACGTGCTTCTCAACTGCCGCATCAACTGCGCCGGGTACAAGTTCTTCCATAGCCTCGCCGCAGCATGACATAGGAACGCCGGAGTTGATGACCTTTATCGCGATATTACCGCAGTGCTTACAACGATATACTTTGATTTCCATAGTTCGATCTCCTTTGCGGATTGAATGATAAAACTATTTTAACATTTCATTTATTAACTTACTGTAACGCTTTCGCCGGTCTGACCGAGGAAGACGATGTAGCCTCCCTCAGGAAGGTTGATGCTGTCAGCCGCATCGAGGTAGTGGGTTGTATATACAGGCTCGAAGAACTTGTTATATACATAGATTACTGCGTCTTCGGGACAATCTACATTGATCATCTCATAGGCCATCTCATCGCCGATCCTGTACCAGGAAGCACAATCACTTGTAAGCTCGACCTCTGTTATATCGGAAGTAAACTCCGGAATGGCCGCGAGAGATACATATGAGATACCAGTAGTAAGGCTTGCTGTTCCGTCTTCATTTATATATAAATCGCATAGATCTCTGCTTGAGGAACACGGCATCGTCTCGATCGCGACCGCAGTTGTCTCATCTTCGATCCTAAGCAGCCTTGCTCCCAAGCCTGTTCCTGCGAGCACATATCCTGGGAGCCCATCGGGCATCATCATGAATTCGAACGGTGAATCATAAACGCCGGAAGAATACCTGTCGCTATATGCCGCACAGGGCACTGCACAGTAACCTTCCCAGACCGCCTGCAGTTCATCGCTTATCGGGTTTGCCTCAATGCGCTGAGCAACATACGAGTTGTTTATGTAGGATCCGACTTCCGGCACCTCGGTATACTGTTCGCTGGCAATATAAATATGTCCGTCCTCACTGCGTTCAAAGAACAGTATTCTCTGATTCGCTCTTATATTTCCGCTGTCATTAACCTCAACAAATCCGCCGCAGTCAGTATATCTGTAATGATATTCCGCCGTTCTGCCGTCAAACATCGTGATCTCAAGAAGCATCTGCCCGTTATCGGAGAAACTAACTTCAGCTAAACTGTGCATCGGAAAAGTACAGCAGTAGAATCCGGCGTACTGTTCTAATTCCTCGGGCATGTCATCAACAATCTCGACCTCACGGGACTCAAGGGGCTGCACTTCTATCCCCTGCTCTTCGAGCGCGATGTTCATCAGCGCCTCACACATGAGCATGCAGTATGTGCTGTTGCCGCCGCTCGATAATACAGCTACGCTTATCTCATTCTCGGGTGCGACCATAAGCTGTGAATGCATGGTCAAGACATCTCCGCCTTTTCCCACGATCTGCACACCGGCCTGCTCATACTGCAGCATCTCGACGTAGTCCCAGCCCAAGCCGCATCCGTCAAGATACTCATTATCGGAATCAGTCCAACACAGTTCCATCTCATCGACGAGTTCCTGGCTTATAAGGCTCTCGCTGCCTGTGAAGAACGAACTTCCGAACATTGCCACATCAGAAGCAGTTGCGACAACACCGCCTGATCCGACATCAGTGCAGTACTCATAATCGTAAGGGAGATTATTAACATATACATCGATGGGATTACCGATTTCATACGCATTAGATGGCGTCCCCGTATGGCTTAATCCGATTGAGCCTGCAAGCTCATTTGTAATGTAATCCGTAAAACTCATACCCGATACATTCTCGACGATCAGCTGCAGAAGACCGAAGCCATCGTTACAGTAAGCGGCGTACGCACCGGGATCCGCCTTAAGCCTCTGAGTCGCGAGATTATTAAGAAGGACCTCATGCAGATCGACATCATAATCATCGTACAGGAACATATCGATAGCCGTCGATCCCATAATCCCCGATGTGTGATTCATAAGCATTCTGACAGTGATCTGGGTATATCTCGGATCTGCCATCGTGAAGTCAGGGATATACTCCGTGACCGGAGCATCGAGGTCAACCAGGCCCTGATCCACGAGCTGCATGACAGCCGCGGTCACATATACCTTACTTACGGAAGCCAGGCAGTAGACTCGCTCGTCGGCCGTTGTCTGCGTACTTGCCGTATCGGATGATACATCCTCAGTCTGAGCAGCGCTCGCGCTGTTCATGACAGCCGATAATGTAAGCATCAATGCCAATGTAGTTGTTATAGCTTTCTTCATCTTAATTACCTCTTATTCTGTCATGAGTTCTGTTACTGATACCTGCTTGATCTTGCCTGCCGCAAGGTAAGTCACGATGTAGCAAAAGACGATAAGCAATACAGCAGTGATAATCAGTATGGGTAGGTTAGGGTTATTTATACATCCGAATCCTGCAAGCCAGAACAATTTATAAACGATTGATCCGATAACTATGGAGATCGCAGATGATACCACCGTCGTCGGAAGCATCGAGAGCGCGAGCTGCTTCATAAGATCCTTGGATGTATAACCCATGCTCTTCATGATACCCAGATCTTTACGCTGCCTTCTGATGTTTGAAGCCGCGATGATCGCAAGTATAGCTGCAACGACTATCGATACGAATATTGCTCCGGCACCGCAGAAGACCTTAAACATATTTGCTATAGGCTCCATCTGAGACTTGGAAAGCTCAAGGAAGGAATTCATCTCCTTAATGACGAATCCGCTGCTTCTTCCTGTAATAACCTGATCTCCGATCACAATAGCATAGTCGATATCCGTCACTCCGTAACGCGAGATCAGCGTTGCCATCTGTGCATCCGCAGCACTTCTGATACGATCTTCAAGAGTACAACCCTGCGAATCTGCTTCGGCCGCATCTTGAGCACTCGCACCGTAAACCCCGGTTATCTGTCTCTCGAACTCGGCTCTGTCGACACCTTCCTCAAGGAAAACCTCAACCACATCGGGACGGGCATTGGGATTGCATCTCAAGAACGCTTCATTAGTCATGTAGATATTCATACCATTATTGCCCATCTCAGGAACGATTCCTGTGATGACGTAGCTCTTTCTTGTTCCGTCGCCTTCCAGTGTTATGCTGTCACCGACATTCAGACCGTCGGTGTTGTGTCTTTTGAGGGATATTGCCACTTCATTATCGTGTTCGGGTAACCTTCCTTCAGAAACAAAGATATTCTCAGTCTCTGAAAAGTCTTCATATAACATTGCAAACGTTTCACTTCGATCGCCAACCACAGACACCTGCTCAAAGTTATAGGTAACCATCGTCTTACGAACACCGGGGAAAGCAAGAAGTTCATCTGCTAATTCATATGCATCCACACCGTCCAGAGGCTGTATCCTCTCATCCGCGACCTCTATTCCAAGACAATGCATAATAGCATCGCTGTCCTTAAAGAAATCCCAGCCTGCTACGGCAAACATCATTGCAGTTCCGGCGAGCACGATACAAAGCCCCGTTCCTATGTTAGTCATGATATTACGGAAGAAGCTCTTAAAAGCAAGCCTTACGTTGATGTTGTTCCCCGTCTTTTCGAGCGGGAAGAAATTCTTTCTGAAGCTGTGTGTTTTTATACCCTTACGGAAAGCTACTACAGGAGGGAATTTCTTGATATGTCTTGCCTTAAGCAAAGCGAAAAGCGTAGTTACCGCAACCACCAAAGCCGCCACCGCAATAATCTTAATAACTTCAGGAAATCTGTGAATGACACGTCCCATCAGGACGCCTATAAACGAATCCATTACCGGAGAGAATGCACAGGCAGCAATGATGCCTAAGACGGAACCGATTCCAGTGGTGATCACATACTCGAAGATATAAGAGCATGATATCTCGTTCGATCTGTAGCCCAACGCCTCCAGGACACCGATCTGCTGCATCTGATCCTCGATATCGTTACTTATCTTGTGTCTGATGAGAAGAACGGATGCCGCCATCGTGACACCTGCCAGAACCGCAGAGAGACTCATAAACAGAGTTACAAAACTTGTCTCATTACCCTTCTCTGACCAGTATGTATGAGCAGACAGATTGCTTGAAAGATTCTCGGAAGATCTTGCTTCGCACTCATCTATATATGCATCCGTATCAAAGCGTTCTTCAGTGTCAAATGCCAGACAGACCTGCTCATCAAACAAATTACGCAGAAGTTCATAATCCCTGTCGCTGATAACAAGCCTGTATCCGAATCCGGATTCGTTACCGAGACCCGCATTATAGATACCAGCTACCGTAAAAGGATAATCCCTTCCGCCGATGATCATTGTAAATGTATCACCGGGCTCGAATCCTCCGTTCAGATGCACAGCCATAGGAAGCCAGATAGGGTGTTCCAGCTCACTTATCTCGTCATCAGAAAGACTGTCTTCCATAACAAAATCTTCCAGTTTACGCTCGGACTCTTGTGTCACGATCTGGATATTATAGCCGACCTTCTCACCGCTTTTGTAAAGAACATTAACGCTGATTCCAAAGAGCTGATCGAACTTCTGCGTTTCTTCGATGCCGAAGTCTTCTTCAAGAATGTCCCTGTATAAAGAACGGTATACATCAGCATCAAATTCCAGGCTGTTCATAAGACTTCCTGTCTGCCTGAAGCACTCATCATAGGTATTATCCATGCCCAGAATATTAGTAACCGCTGTTCCGAGGAGGAAGACCGTGATCAGCGTAAGGAAGACGATTGCCAGTGCCTCTCTTCGGTTCTTTCTTAAATTAAATAACGATAGTCTTAAGATCTTCATGTGAATTACCATCCCATCTCATCGAGGAAGTTCTGCAGTCCTGTGCGTCTTTCCTTCATATCGTCTTCCCCGTAATTCTTCATCCTGTACTCGCCGACGACATTACCGTCTCTTAAGAACAGAACTCTCGTGCCGCGGAGTGCGGTCTTCAGGTCATGCGTTACCATCACGATGCTCTGACCGTTCTTATGTACTTCCGTGAATATATCGAGAACGTCTTTACCTGATGCGGAATTGAGCTGACCTGTAGGCTCATCTGCGAAGAGGATCGTAGGATTATTGATGATCGCTCTTACGATTCCTACTCTCTGCGCCTCACCGCCTGACAGCTGATTCGGATACTTGTTCCACAGCTCTTCGTTTATTCCGACCTTCTTAAGAAGTTCTTTTGCCTTCTTAACTAATTCAGGTGAATTCTTCTGTACGATGAGCGCACCTGTTAAGACATTATCCAGAACCGTCTGATTCTCAAGAAGATAGATGCTCTGGAAAACGAATCCGCAGTTGCCGCGTCTGAATGAGGCAAGCTGATCATTGCTCATGTCCTGGATCTCCTCACCGTCGAAGTGGATCTTTCCCATCGTCGGCTTATCCATGCCGGACAGCGCATAAAGAAGTGTGGACTTACCGGAGCCCGATGCTCCCATTATTACCGTGAAGTCACCCTTAACGATCTCCAGATCGAGATTCTTAATTACGTGCTGCTGAACGCCGCCGTTAGAAAATGATTTACATAATTTCTCTGTCTTTAGAACCGAACTCATACCTAATCTCCTTCTCATTCGAGTTTCTTATGCTCGTATTGTATGAGTTCTGAATCAAGACTTCTTTACCGAAGCCTTGTTAAATTCTTATCAAATTCTTAACGGGATTACGCGAGAGGTATTACGAGAGTGATGGCAAGTCCGTTATCCGACTCGCAGATAAGGGAGCCGTTCATCTTCTCCATGAGACTCTTAGCAATATAAAGACCGAGTCCCGAACCTTCAGCGCCCGACTCACTCTGAGCCTTGCCTCTGTAGAACTTATTCGTGATCAGCTCGATCTCAGAATCAGGAACACCCGGGCCGTAGTCACGGATACGCATCTCAAGGTTATTCTCAACAACCTTAAATCCGACATCGATCTTTGTATCCGCATACTTATAGGAATTGTGGATTATATTGCCGATTACCTGGCTCATCCTCTTAACATCAGTACTGATGATAACTCCCGGTACTTCATCCATGACAGCGAGATTCTTATCGTCATACTTCCTGACGATATCAACCAGTACACTCGAGGGCTCATCATTAAGCACGACCTTAACTTCACCCAGATCATCGAGCGTCGATGTGAACAGATCCGTGACGAGCACATCAATCTGGTCCGCCTTCTTATAGATATTATCGAGCTTCTCTTCCATATCGGCATCATGAGCACCCATCTCATTCTTCGCCTTAAGAAGCTCTGTCGTAAGCTTGATTCCGGTAATAGGAGTCTTCAGATCGTGACTTAAAGAAGCGACCAGTTCCTTCTCCTTCTTCTGCAGCGCGATCTCACGGGCACGCGAAGCGCTTAACTCCTCGCGCATGATATCGAAGCTTTCCGAGAACACGCCGAACATATTGTTCTTCTCCATCATCAGCGGCTCATCAAGATTACCTTCGGCGACCTTGCCTGCGAACTCTTCCATCCTGCTGAACGGAGTAACTATATTCTTCTTTACATAAAGTCCGTATATAACCGCGCCCGCGATGATGATAAAACCTGTAACAGTTAATGCGGCAAGTATCGTCATTCTCGCGGAACGCACATCAGCGCGTCCGTCATCGATAACTATTACAGCACCGAGAATCTGATCGCCTCTTGTTACATACTGATAAGGATATCTGTTCTTGATCGCAGTCTCGACCGTCATCCTTCCTGCTATGACACCAGGGCGCTGATCAATTCGCACACCGTTAGTAGAATCGAGCACGACATAATAGACGCCGTAATCGGTCTCGGAGACAGCCGACAGATCATCCCAGTTCTCCGCGCAGTCCTGCGTTAAGTCATTAAGAACAACGACTGTTTCATTCGCAAGTTGAGATGCGGTTATGCCGCTTAAGGTAGAAAACGCAAACACACCGATACCGAGCACAAAAAGAACCGCTATCGCAAAGACCGTGCGGAAATAATTCTTCATTAAGCTTCCTCGATCATGTAGCCGACGCCCCAGACAGTCTTAATGATATCGGGGTTCTTGGGGTCAGTCTCTATCTTCTCGCGCAGGTGTCTTATGTGCACTGCAAGCGTGCCCTCGCCGATGTATTCATCGTCCCAGACATTCTTCAGAAGCTCGTCCTTCGTGACCACGCGGCCGCGGTTCTCGAGCAGGTACAGGAGCATCTTGTACTCCATCGCCTTGAGGCTCACCGCCTCGCCCTTAACCATGAGCTTATGTGTGTTGGTATCAAGATGAATGTCAGCCGCAAGTGAAGTGGACCCCGAACTGCTCACGGGAGCACTCTCGGCAGCCTTCGCCTCACGCTCGTAACGCGCAAGTGTGGACTTGACCTTTGCGAGCAGGATGCTCAAGGTGTAAGGCTTCTTGATGTAGTCGTCGCCGCCGATATTAAGCGCGATCAATACGTCATCGTCACTTGTCCGCGCGCTTATAAAGAAGATCGGCATGTCGTAGTCCTCGCGCACCTTCTTGCAAAGGTCGAAGCCCGACCTGTCGCCGAGGTTGATGTCGAGGAGCAGCAGGCTGACCATGTTCTTCTCAAGAAAATCAACGGCATCGTCGTAGTTCGTAACGTATGCCGTCTTCACATCAAACATATTGAAGTACTCCGCAGTCGTCTGCGCGATCACTTCATCATCATCGATCATCAGAACTTTGAATTCATCCATACGGACATTATAGCATTAGAAAAGGTCCGGATTGCTCCGGACCTTCTCATTAAAGATCTCAGTAATCTTATGATCAGCTTACTTCAACAGTACATGTGGAAGCTGCGATCTCATTACCGGAAAGATCATAGAAGATACATGTGTACTCACCGGGGATGTGGTTGCCATCGTCTGTGAGCTGGATCTCGTCGTCGTAGTACTCACTGTAGTAAGCCTCGATCCAGTAGCCCTGATCCTCCATAGCGCCGCTTGTGTAAACAAGATCGCCGTCGATGTAGATCTCATAGTAGAAGTTCCAGATACACTCCTGGCCCTCAGATGTAGGGATGATGTCGAGCTCGATGGAATCTGTATCGATGTATGTATCGTCATCATCTGTCCAGTACCAAACAACATCGTCGATCATGCTTGCATCAGCTTCGCTGTACTCGAGAGTCTCAACTGTACATGTCAGATCAGCAAGAACGTTGCCTGCGAGATCGTACATAACGCATCTGTACTCACCAGCGATGAGGTTGCCGTTTGCATCAACCTGTGCAGCGGGATCATAGTTAGGACCATAATAAGCCTCGATCCAGTGACCCTGGTCTGTGCATACATCACTTGTGTAGATGAGTTCGCCGTTCAGGTAATACTCATATGTGAACTCGAAAGGAATCTCTTCACCCTCTGTTGTTGTGATGATGTCGAGCTCGATCTGGCTGAAGTTAGTGTAAACACTGTCATCAGAATAGTACCAGTAAGCATCCTCGATGTAGTCAATGAGAGGAGGTACGAAGGAGTAGTCAGCAGCATCTGCATAGAATGCATATACTTCGTTCAGAACGTCTCCGTCCTCATCGTCTACGAGCCAAGTCTCGTCCTCAAGAACGAAGTTGATTGTTGTAGAAATTTCCTGTGTATCAGCATCATCAGCTGTAAGAGCATCGATGAATGCATCAGCGTCACCGCCGTCCTCGCTTACCTGATCGAAGATTGCATCGTAATCAACGAGTGTCCATGTAACATCAACACTACCCTCAGCATTCTTCTTGGAAGACTGAACAGACTCTTCATCGATCTCATAAGAGATTGTGCTTGCGATAGCAGCGCAGATGTCGGAGTACTCTGCAGGCATACCCTCAGTATCATTTACGAGATAATCGAGAGTATCTGCGAGGTCATCACCGTTAGTCATAAGATCTGTGATGTCACCGAGCTTAACCTTCTGGATTGCTGTTGCATAGTCTTCTGCTGCCTTGAGCACGCCCTCATCATCCTTGTCGAACATAGCACATCCGCCAAGAGAAGCGAGCATGGAAACACAAACAGCTGAAGCGATCAACTTCTTGCTTGCTTTCATACATTTTCCTCCCATTAGAAAAAAATTAATAAAACGAATCTATTCGCCTTATATCGATTTAATTTTACACCCCGAAAATATCTTTTACATTCTGTGAATTTGCCCAAAAACGCATAAAAAACGCTATTACGGCTCTACTTTTTTAACACTAGCAGTTCCCTGTATAGACATGCTTCAGGCTCTCGCGGGCCACTTCGGCAAGCTCATATACGGTCTCGACGGGCGTCGGAGCACTGTCATCCATATGGAAGCAGGGATGGAAGCGGGACACGTGCAAAGGGATCTCAGGATCGATCGAGGCGATCCAGGATGTCATCTTGCGGATCTGCTGCGCATCATCGCTTATGCCGGGCACAATAAGGCATGTTATCTCGATGTGCGCTGTCTTTGCAGCCTCCTCAATGAACGCCATCGTCATGTCAAGGTCACCCTCAAGCACCTTTTTATACTTCTCGCGATCAAAGCACTTAAGGTCTATGTTCATGGCATCGATGTAAGGACTGATCTGCCTTAGCACATCAAGCTCCGCGGTACCGTTGCTTACGATTACGTTCTTAAGGCCCTTCTCATGCGCAAGCTTGGCAGTGTCACGCACATACTCGTAGCCCACGAGCGGCTCGTTATAAGTAAACGCAATGCCGATGTTGCCGGCCTCTTTATAGCTCTCGGCGAGCTCCACGATCTGCTCCGGCATCATGACGGCAGCCGTCTGCGAGAAAAGCTTTGCGCCCTCGCCCCAGGAGATTTCGTTGTTCTGGCAGAAAGGGCACCTTAAGTTGCAGCCGTAGCTTCCGACCGAGACTATCTTTGAGCCCGGGAAGAAATGGCGCAGGGGCTTCTTCTCTATCGGGTCAAGCGCAACTGAAGTTACACGGCCGTAGTTGGCTTCCACCACCTCGCCGTCACGACAGATCCTCGCGCCGCAGTAACCGAGGACGCCTTCTTTAAGATCGCAATGCCTGAAACAAACTTTACACCTGCTCATATCAATCCTCCGGGGACCAGCTATCCTGCAATTCCTCTATCACGATATTATCGTCGACCCTGACAGCGATCTGGTATTCGTCTTCATAGACCACATCATCGCCCGGGAAATTGGTATAAATGACATCATACGGGTGATTATATCTTTCCAGGAGCCAGAGCAGCGGCTGTATCATCTTCATCATCATCTCGCTGTTCTCAGCCTTGAACCAGCAGATAACTTTCTCCTGCCGCTTACACTGCGGAGGGAACGGAAGTTCCTTCACGAACCAGTCGTCGATGGCCTTGAACAGCCCTACATCCTCCTCGTCCATGACGCCGTCCGTCACAAGCTGATTAAGCATACTGAATATGCCCTTCCCTCTCATGGTATTAACGGCCAGCTCTCTGCCTTGTATCCTGATATATTTGAATTTCATAAGTTCACCACATACATGAATTATAGCACTTTTACATGATACAATTATGGATGGATAAGGAGGATATGCGCATGAGTTCAGCTACTATCAGAGACGAATTCTTCGAGCAGTACAAGGAGTTTTACAATGGCGGCCCGATTCCGCAGCACTCGTCATCGGATTTTGCCTACTTTCTCGAGTGCCACCGCAACAGGCTCGAACAGAAGGGCATCCAGGCTGTAAAGAAGATCGACAGGATCGAGGACGACATCGACAAAGCCGTCCATTACGACAAGCAGCCCTACACACTCGACATGACATTCAAAGAGTGCAATTACGAGACCGAGTACTACAAGGACGGCACCTTCCTTGCGCGTTCCGACAAGGACACCGAGACTCTCTACTGCAACGTCCTTTATAAGCAGGGATATCAGGAAGAGACCATCAGCTGCCCTAACTGCGGACACGCGGCAGGCGCCAAGACTTTCGTCAACGGCTGTCCCATGTGCGGCACCAGGTTCAAGACCTTTAAGTTCTTCCCCTGCGTCACGAGCTTCTACACTTTGCCGAAGTTCATCGAAAGAAAAAAGACCGAGCGAAATATGAAGAAAGTCGTTGGGGCCGGTGTTATTCTTGCGTTATTAGTCGCCATTGGCGTATTTATCTATAACTGGAAGACATCAGGATCTCTGGGCGCCGGATTATTCTTCGGAGTCATAGCAGGACTCATCACCGGCTGGCTCGGAACGATATTCCTCTACCTGGGATTCTCCTTCATACTTGCCGTGACTTCATTCTCCAAAATGTTCGCGCAGGCCGCTGACACTTCAGACATCCAGGCAGCGCGCTTTACCAAGAAGAAAATGGAAAACGAGATACGCTCGTACATCCCTGATTTTTCTTATGAGTATTTCGAAGGAAAGATCCAGGATCTTCTGAGAGCCATCATCTTCTCCGAGGACAGAAACAACCTGTCAATCTACAAGGGCCGTGATAATCTCGGTTACCTGAACGATGTCATCGACGTTGATTACAGAGGCGGATTCAAGTACGAGGGATGCACCGTGGTCGGTGATGTCCTCCATGTAAGGCTGATCAATTACGTTGTCTGTGAGGTTTACTGTGACGGCAAGATCGGCAGACATCAGCGCAATTTCAAGATGGAGATGATAAAGCGTCTGAACCGCTCCAATGATCTGGGCTTCTCCATCCACGCAGTTAACTGCAAGACCTGCGGCGCGACCTTCGATGCCATGCACGTAGAGAAGTGTCCTCACTGCGGACACCCTTATGAACTCATCGACGATGACTGGGTAGTTATCTACGTAGGATCCTGATCTGTTTATGAATGCGGAAGCACACAGCGGAAATCTTCTTCTGTCACAGAGTGTCAGCTCTAAAAGTCTGCATCAGGACAGTGCGGAGATTTCTTCCGAGCAGGTCGAACTGATAAGCGAATATCTGCTCTATATCTATGTCAACGATAAGCTTGCGGGCAAGGTCGTGTGTACGCCTACCTTCCTTCCGGAGCTTATCACGGGCAGGCTGATGACTGAGAACGGGATCACCCCCGGAAGCATTGATTCCATACATATTCTCGAGCAGCACAGCAAGGCTAAGGTATTTGTCGCCCCCGCTGTATGGGAGAATGTGCAGGCAGCAGAAGATGTGATCGTTCCCACCTGCTGTACAGATAACGCCACCCTGTTAAGAGCCAACAAAGGCGGAGCATCACTGGAGCCCATCCCTGCGCACAGCATCACTTCGGAGCAGCTGACACGTATGTCCGAGGTTATCCTCGCAAGACTATCAGAAGACACCGAGCTTCACAGAGCGACACGCTCGTCGCACTCGTGCGTTGTCATTAAAGACGACTCTATCATATTCGAGGCAGAGGACATCGGCAGACATAATGCCGTCGATAAAGCTGTCGGCTACATTTATAGGAACGGCATCGACCCCATGTCGACCGCTCTGTTTACCACAGGCCGCATGCCGATTGATATGGTCAGGAAAGTAATTCGAGCTTACGTCCCGGTACTGATCTCACGTCAGCAGCCGACCGTACAGAGCGTAGACTTCGCAAAGTCTTACGGCCTGACTTTGATCGGAAATCTCAGGAAAGACTCTTTCAACATTTACAGCGGATTTTAATTACCCGTCCTATTATCTGAAAAAGTTACACCCCTCCCTTACACCCAAAATGCTTTTCGAGGCGGTTTGGGGTGTAACTATTAGTAATTAGTGTAAAAAATCCCGAATTACAGATGCGAACTGATCGGGATGCTGGCCCTGAGGAGAGTGGCCGCAGCCTTCCATTGCGATGTACTGAAGAGCGTTTTCTTCTGCATACTCTTCTACCAGATCTGCCGGGCATACCCAGTCGCAGGAACCGGATATAAACAGGACCGGAACCTGATACTGCCCGATATCATACAGATTGAAGTTCATCATAGCATCTTCAACAGACGACTGAAGTTCCATGAATCGCGGATCACCCATTGTGGCCTCGATCTCCAGAAGATACCATCTTGCATCATCAACACCTAATAAAGGTGAGAAAACTGCAGCCGCGGTAGCTGTATCCGACATATCAGTCTGCGGATGATATGCGGAAGTATATTCACGAAGGGCCAGAAGATGATCAAGCGACAGATCCGACATGAATACTTCATAAGCCGCTTCCATCTCGGAAGTATCGTCACCCTGTTCCTTCGCGATACGGAGAGCATCTTCATAAGCATAAACCTCGCCGTAGTAATCGGTCTCATTCACGCACTGACCGACACCGATATAAGCAGACACCTTCTCGGGATGTGCCATAACATAAGAAGAGCCGAGCATGGAGCCGTACGAATGACCGACGATGATAACCTGATCCTGACCGAATCTGTCGCAGCAGTAATCTACAAGTGCATCGAGATCGGCAAGCTGCTGCTCGAATGAAAGACCGGCGTTGTCGGGATTAACATCGGCATTATGATAGTAAGAGCGTCCGCAGCCGGTCTCGTCCCAGGAGACGATCGTGTAGTCATCGGCAAGGTAATCCTGCCAGTCGTAATCAACAAAAGAAGTAGGTGATCCGGGACCGCCGTGCAGCGAGATGATGACGGGATTCGACTCGGACGCGCCAAATACATTGATGAATCCTTCACTGCCGTCAAGCTGAACAAAGATCTGCTCATTCACACCGTTACGGTAAGCAAACGCGCGCTTGATCTGTCGGCCGCATCTGAAAACGATTACAGTATTAATGGCAATAAAAACGATAGCAGCGACTATGATACCGATCCACTTCAGGGTGCCGAGAATGATTCGTACCGGAAGCTTCTTCTTGAGTCTCTTACCAAACACCTCTCGCGCATGCTGTGCATGAATACCGATGTGACCGATGCCGAGAATTACGGAACCGAAGATCATAAACATGTTGCCGCCGTACACGCCGAGCAGATAGAACGCAAAAACGGGATATGTCGCGAGGGCCAGAGGCATGCCGCAGAAGCCGCGGTAGAAGTCCTGCATTGTCTTTTCAGACTTGAAATAACGCACCCATGCAATGTCGTACAGCACCATCATAAGAAACGAGATGCCAAGCACGACAAGCCAGAAGTTCCATCCCTTGTAGTTAAAGTCAGAGAAGATAAGTGCACACGGAGTGACGATAAACTGACCTACGCGCTCGAATGCGAGAAGGATCTTGTTCTCCTTTGCCGCATACTCCGCGTAACCCTTAGGCTGATGCTTAGTCCAGATACCGTTCGGTATGAGCAGCATCGCAAGATAAATAAGACCTACGTAAGAAAAACCGAATTGCATATCTATCTCCTTCTAATTAAACTGACCAGAACTTCATTAATTCAAACACGATCATTGCCGCCGCAAAGGAAGCGTTGCCGAGTAAATTTACGATGTACTTGAACTTGCCCTTCTCGCCCTTAACAAGTGCCTTTACGGATACGAATGCAGACGCTGCACACACTGCGAAGCAAAGCATCTGTACGAAGCAGCCGATAACACCCTGCGGTTTATAAAGTCCGTACTGAGGGGTCAGCAAACTGATCCAGAAGAGGATAACACCTACAGAAACGAGCTTCGCGATCTGTGCTGCAGTTACGACCTTTGAACCCGCGTAGGGCCTGTTCTTCTTAGCTATGACTTTGATAAGCTTGATGATCAGAAGTACGGCTGCAACCAGAACGCACAATACATAGACACACATCAATATAAGCTCAGCTATAAGTCCCTTCTCGGTTACATAACCTGCAGACGAGATATCTAAAACGCGTGTACCGTCATCGAGCACCCTGTATTCCGCTGCCATTCCGGACGAATCGTCCTGCACGTAGTAAGCATCCTCGGCAAATCTTGTAATGGTATACATCCCCGCGACGTCGTACTCATCTTCGCTTACGCGCGAAATCGGCATGAGACCCAGCAAAGAAATAAATCTCAGCGGACCGCGTCTCCAGGATCTTGCACTGATGCACAGGCCCGAAATATCCTGAGGAGTGAAGTCGCCACCGACAGTCTCCGGGAGTTCAACAACAGACGCTCCATACATAAGCTCAACCATAGCATGATGAGGCTTGCCGCTGCCGTTCATAAGCGTTACTACACCGATGCCGCTTTCGGGATCGAACTCGAGGTTTGCGGAGCCGCCGTTGGTACCGCCGTTATGGCCTAATGTGTTCGCATATTCATAATTATCGGACCAGAATCCGTGAAAGCCGGAAGGAATATCCGTGCTGCCGCAGAACATCGTAGCTGAGAACAATTCATCTCTTGTGGACTCGTTCTCGAACAGAGGATTCTCAGGACTTACCAATGCGGAACAGTAGAGCGCCATGTCTTCGATCGTGCCGCAGGCAGCGCCCGCAGGATACGGCATGATGTAGCAAAGCTGATGACCGTTGGACACCCAGGAATCTCCGGACTTTGAATAATTCACAAACTGCTGTCTTCTCTCGTAAACCCACTCGTTATCATTATGTGCAGGCGCGATCGCTGTGTGCTCCATGCCGAGCACATCAAAGATATGCTCATGCACATAATCTGCGTAGGACTGACCTGTGATGCACTCCACAACATAGCCTGCAAGAGCCGCACCGTAGTTGCTGTAAGAAGAAACCTCGCCCGGGCGGTACATCTGAACGGGCTCTACATACTGCAAAGCTTCGCCCAGGTCCATGATGTCATTCTCATCTGTGGACTGCATCGCCCATGTGGCCTCACCCCAACCTGCGTTGTGGTTCATAAGATTCAGCATGGTGATAGGCTCGTCATATCTTAAGTTATGGAAGAATCCTTCAGGCAGGTAATTACGAATGTCCTCGTTAAGGTCTATCCTTCCCTGCTCCCACAGCTGCATTACGCTGACCCAGACCATCGTCTTGGAGCAGGAACCCCACTCATAGACAGTGTCATCAGGTGTAGCCTCTATCCCGTTCTCGATGTCGATGTAACCGAATGCACCTGAATACACGAGTTCATCGCCGTTAACGACTGCAACCGCGAATGACGGATACTCGTTCTCATTCTCGGAAGCCCACTGTTCTATGCGGCTGCCGACTTCATCGAGCGGAATGCCCGAAGGTGTCTGAGTTTCAGCCGCAAATGCAGTCGCGGACATACCCGCGAGCACTGAAACTGTTGTTAATCCTGCGAATATTTTCTTAAGCATACCTATACCCCCTCATGTGAGATACATCATAACGCGAGGTATAGGGCTCTGTCAACAGGGGGGTTAGAAATTCTGCTGTTTTTCCTGTAATCATATCAGGACTCCAGATTAAACAGGATCTCCGTTCTAAACACGCATACATGCGACTTCTCTTCACATGACAGTTCCACTTCGCCACCGTAAACGGAAGCTGCTTCTCTTACATTCTTAAGCCCGAAGCCGTGGTTCTTCTTATCAGACTTGTCCGTCTGGATCTGTCCGTCAACTATCACGGGACAAGTACTGCAAGGATTTGTGACCGATATCATAAAGAACTTATCGGTCTTTTTGAAATTAAGCTCTATCTTCTTAAACTCGGGTAAAAGCTCCGAGAGGCTCTCGTCACTCACCGCCTCGACTGCGTTGTCCAGTATGTTGGCAAGTATCTTACACATATCCACGGGCGTGAACTCCACTCCCGAGATGACGCCGGAAACCACAAGCTCAGCGCCGGCCTCCGAAGCCTTGCGCGACTTGTCCGCAATGATGGCATCCGCGATGGTGCTGCCCGTGTGCGCACTTATGTCGGCAGCAGTAAGGTTGCCGCCCATTTCCTCGAGGTAGTCTCTCATCTTGTCGTAGTCGCCGTTCTCGAGAAGCAGCATCAGAACCTGCACGTTATTTTTCATGTCATGACGCATGGCGCGGATCTGCGTGTCCGCCTTAGCCGACAGCTCGAAGTACTTCGCCTCCGCCGCAATGTACTCTTCGTTCCTGGCGTTAAGCTCCGCGAGGTCATTACGCTCTTTCCTCGTGACGCGCACGTAGAACAGCAGTGTCACGAACACGAGCGCCGACAGGATAAGCATGATGATCGTCGGCGAAGAAGAGCGAAGAATCGTTGTGTCTGAGTAATCCTCGGGAAGCAAAGATGTGAACAGCGTCAGGATAAAGAACATCGCGATCAGTACGGGCAGCGGCAGCGGCACATCGTCCTTCTTGCGTCTTACCCTCGCGATGGCAACGAAGAGCAGGAATTCAAGAACGAGCACCAGCACCTCATACGCAAGGTACCGCAAAGATAGAACGGCGTGGTTGTCAGTAACGCCTATAAGATTTATCTCCTCGCGAAGGCCCGCGAAGACAGTGCTTAAATCAGTGATTATGCTCGTGGAGAAGAATACGACAGCGATCCTTTTGTACCACTTCTCCTGTATGTTGAAGCCTATGATGATCATCATGAAAAGCGACAGCAGGATCATCGGCATGTCAGTCATGATTATCGCCTCTTTGACCTCGCCGTAGTAACCGCCGACAAGAGTGAAGAATATACCCGCGAGTGCAGCGGTAATGAAAGCGAAGATGTATATCGCTTTCTTATGCTTGAGTCTGTATCTTAACACCTCATCGATGAAGTAAACCGTCATCGGGGACCCCAAGCACGGCAGGAAGATCAGAAGCACGTATATGATCTTGACCAGTAGCTCGCTCATATCAACGGCCCGTCCTTCTTACATAATCGAACAGCTTCTGCTTGGCCTCAGAAGAAGCACTTCTTGCCACGGGAAGGACCTGCCCGTTATCCATCGTAACCTCGGCAGCCGCCAGCTTCTTCACGTGTCCCAGGTTAATGTAATACGAGCGGTGGCACTTATAGAAATCCTGAGAAACTTTATCCACGAGTTCACACGCTTCCTTGAACTTCATGCGAAGCTCTATCATTTTCCTCGTGAACACGAAGCGGCATGAATTATTCGATGCCTCCACATACACGAGCTCCGACACGGAATTGACTATCTGCTCGCCGTCTTTTACCAGCACGATCTTCTCATCTACCTTGAGTTTCTTCTCCAGATCCCTCAGGGTCTGCCTTAGCTTCTCACGCTCCACGGGCTTACCTAAGAAACGGAAAGCTTGCACCTCATACCCGTCCATCGCCATCTCGGTGTGGCTCGTCATGAACACGATCGGGATATCCTTATTAAACTCGCGGATGCGCCGCGCCGCTGCCATGCCGTCGACACTTTTCATCTCGATGTCCAGGAACACCGCGTCCAACTCGAACCCGTTCTCGAAAGACCTTATGATCTCCTCGCCGTCAGAATAATGAAAACACAAGACATCCTCGCGCCCGTACAAAGATGCGATCTCCTCCGTTATCTGTTTACGGAAAACACTCTCATCGTCGACTACGGCTATGCGCACCTTACACCTCCGGACGCTTTAGGATCATGAGGAAGACCTTGTTGTACTTCTCCCCCAGCTGATAGCGCTGCATCTGAGGACGCTGCACAAGCTTTAACACCGCACCGTGAAGCTGCGCGATCTTATGCGCCACAGAAAGTCCCAGGCCCGAGCCTCCGCCGGAACTTCTGGACTTGTCTCCCATAACAAACGGCTCGAAAAGGCTCGCAGCGAGCTCCTCGTCTATGGCCTCACCGCTGTCTGCAATGTACACGCGTATCTCATCAGGTTCGCTCTTAACGAAGACTCCGATCGCCGTGCCCTCCGGGTTATGCTTCACAGCATTCGTCAGAAGATTGTTGATGACGCGGGACAGCTGTATCTTATCGACTTCGGCCTCTAAAGGTTCATCGGGGATATCGATCTTAACCTCGTCACCTGCAGTCTCGATGTCAGAATAATAAGAAGCGACACACTCTCTTACGAGCTCGCATATATCCGTCTTCTGCTTCGTCAGCGCAAAGCCGTCGGAGTCAAGCCTTACGTAGTCGAACAGCATCTGCACGATGTCGTTCATGCGTAAAGTCTTATCCTTGATGGCATCCAGGTATTCTTTCTCCTGCTCCTCTTTGACCATCCCGTCCGACAGAGCCTTCGCATAACCCGAGACCGTCGTCATGGGCGTCTTAAGGTCATGCGCAATGTCCGAGATCATGAGGTAGCGCTGCCTTTGTTCCTGCGCCCTTTCCTCTTCGCGTGCGGTTTCATATGCCTTAAGCTTGCGTGTGACGCGTCCTGAGAAGATGACGCCGCCTGCCGCCAGAGGCAAAAGCGACATGATGCCGAGGCCAAGGATTATCAGAATGGCAAACGTCTTTGTCGTTCCCGGAAGATCACGGATCCCTTGCAGCGTCGTGATGTCATAGACAGCCGGGAAAGCGTTCTCAAGCAGGATCGGTATCAGGTAATTGAGGATCGTATAGATCATCACGAATTCGACTACCGTCACGACGGCGGCAGTCCAGACGAAGCCTTTTATGATAAACCGCTTAAGTTCCCGCTCTCGCATTACTTATCCATCCTGTAGCCTAAGCCGCGGAGCGTCTTGATGTAGCGCGAGGGATCCTCCTCATCGAGCTTGGTCCTAAGCTTGCTTATGGAGACCATGATGTTATTGTCGGCCACGATGAAATCATCACCCCAGGCATATTCATATATCTGCTGCTTGGTAAAGACCTTGCCCGGGCTTCTCATGAACAGTTCCATGATCTTAAATTCCACAGGCGTAAGTTCTATCGTCTCACCGTCCTTATTAAGAACGCACGACTCGGTATCGAGAGTAAGGTCTCTGACCGTAAGTTCTTCTTTCTGTGTGACTGCTGCCGCGGAACCTAAGTCGTAGAACCTTCTCACCTGAGACTTAACGCGGGCAACGACCTCGAGAGGATTAAACGGCTTCGGGATATAGTCATCCGCGCCGAGATTAAGACCCAGGATTCGCTCAGCATCCGCTGTTCTCGCGGAGATGATAAGTATCGGGATGTTGCTCTCTTCCCTGATCTTCTTCATGACCTGCAGGCCGTCCAGGCCGGGCATCATGATGTCGAGAAGGCAAAGGTCGGGCTTCTCTTTACGAACGAGGTCCAGCGTGGATGGACCGTCACCTGTCTCGACCACTTCAAATGATTCATTCTCCAGATATAGTCTTAAGAGATTTCTTATTTCCTTCTCGTCATCTGCGACAAGTATCTTAACCGCCATATACTTTCCTTCCGTTATTCCGTTAACCCCGGAAGACCCGGCGAGTTTACCCGCCGGGTCCCCTTAGTCATTATACCTTAATCCATTTGTTGAGGGCATGTATCTTATGCATTTACAGCCTGTGCGTCTGTTGTTGTACCGTACTTGATTGCCTCATACAGAGCAGCCTGTGTGGAAGCCTTGTAAGGTGCTACCCAGAACAGTCCGAGAAGACCGCATGTGAAGATATTTGCGATATCCCAGAGGATGAAGGACAGATCCAGTACGAATGCCTTCCACTTGTTGCCTGTCATGAGCTGCTTGGACTCTGCGAATGCCTGCTCTGTTGTCATATCAGGATTCTCAGAGAGCAGATAAGGGATCATCTTGTACTCATAGCTCTTGATGATGCCGGGGATTACGAACAACAGGCTCCAAAGAACTGTGTAGACATCTCTTAAGAACATTGTCTTGCAGATATTCTTGTAGCTTGAATCGAATGCGAATGCGATGTTGCTCATAGAAGCGGGCTCATCGAGGTTTCTTCTGAAGAATCTCTTGCAGCCGAGCTCGAGAGGGTTAGCGATGAATGCATCTACTGCGAGTGCGATTGCCATGATGAAGAGGCTTGCTACTGCCATAACCACAGTAAATGCCACGATTGCCTCTGTGGGAATCTCCATCTGCTCGAGCTCTTCACGAGCTGCTTCGATCTCATCCTGTGCCTCAGCGACATCCTCATCGATCTCGGCGCGATCATCGTCGCCTGTGTTAAGAACCAGTCCTGCTCCGTCTTCGTCCATATCGGTATCGAATTCGAAGTGCCAGTCTTCATTCACTATATTGATCGTGTGATTCTGATCGGCATCTTTACGGCTGAATGCGTTTCCGCCTCCTCCGAATGCTCCGGCTGATCCTCCGCCTACGATGGCGAGGATTACCGCCGTCGCTACGCACTTCCAGAAATTAGCCTTGAAGCTGCTCTTTCCTTTTGCCTTAATCTCTTTCCTATTCCATGTTGTCATTGTAAGTTGCCTTCCTTTCGTTTGATCTTACAATGCCATTGTACGGGTCTAACCTTAACGGACAAATGGGAGAACCTTAACTTAACCTTAACGTTGCCTGTAATATCCTTAACAGCCTTGCGGGCGCTTATCCCACCGTCTTGCCGCTGTCTATGCGGACGGTACGGGTGCCGTAGGAAGCGCACTCATCCGAGTGTGTTACCTGCAGGATCGTCATGCCTTTCTCCTTATTAAGCCTTGCGAAGAGCTCCATTATCTCCCTTGTGGACTTCGAGTCCAGGTTACCTGTGGGCTCGTCAGCAAGGATGACCGCAGGGTTGCCGAGAAGAGCCCTCGCAATGGCGACTCGCTGCTGCTGGCCGCCGGAGAGTGTGGAGGGCATGGCTTTACGCTTCTCGGTCAAACCTGTGATGGAAAGTATATCGTCAAGATCCTTCTTTAATTCGGATCTCTTCTTGCCGTTGATGGTCGCAGGAAGGAGGATATTATCCTCGACATTAAGATTCATTACCAGGTTATAGAACTGGAATACGAATCCCATATTCTGAAGGCGGAGCCTGCTCAGCTCGCGGTCCTTCAGCGAACCGATATCCTTACCGCACAGGGAGATCTTTCCTTCGAACTCGCGGTCCAGTCCTCCGATCAGATACAGAAGAGTAGACTTACCGGAACCGGACGCACCCATCAGGGATACGAACTCGCCCTCACCTACATACATGCATGCATTATCCAGTACCTGATTAAGACTTGTATTCTTTCCGAATGTCTTGCTTACGTTGCTGACTTCAATAATCGTATTCATTTTATATAACTCCTTGATTCTTACTCATACTTGATCTGTTCTGCTATCTTCATCTTGCGCAGGTTATTAACCGGGAACAGTACCGTCAGTGCGAACAGCACTACCATCGCCGCCCACATGATAAAGATTGCAGGGATGTTGATATCCAGGGGAAGATTGATCGCATCCGTATAATCTACCGCTGCCTTAACCACATAGATAAGTATCGTTCCGACTATCGCACCTGCAGTTCCGGATACAGCCGAAGTGATAAACATCTCGCGGAAGAGAATGCCTGAAAGTGTTCTCTTATCCATAGCCGTCGACAGCATAACTGCACATTCTTTCTTGCGTCCGTCGAAACCGATCAGCTGATTCGAGATCATACCGATGCATGTCATCACGAGAGCGACCAGAATAACAGCGGAGAAGATAGTTCTTACCTGCACTGAACTTTGCTCATCCTGCGCGATCAGTTCGTCGCGTGTCTTAATATCAGAATATGAACCGATGCTGTAAGTCCTGATAAGATTTGCGACGCCGTCGGGATCGGAAGTTCTGATAAGCAGATAGTAAGGCGAATTGTGATAGATGTTTATGAACTCATCCTGGCTAATAACGAAGTTGTTATTTAAAGAATCGTAACTGTCTATATTAAAGAACGAGACAACCGTGAATGTCTTCTCAACCGGGAATACACCGTTCGGATCGAATGCGATAGTCAGTGTATCGCCGATATCAAATCCGTTCTGTCTTGCCCATCTTCTCTCGATGCAGATCTCACCTTCATTCAAAGACTCGGGAAGATCGTAGATGGAGTTATAAAACTTGAATCCTCCGTCGGGAAGTCCGTAGACCTGAGCGATCCTCTGCTCACCGTTGACTGTCATCGTCTCGAACTTATTGTAGATGTATTCATAATCATCAACTTCATCGAGATACTCGACATATGAGAAGTTCTTGGGCTGTGCATAAGTTGTGACCTGAACATCGTATGGATATCTGTCCGCTGCGAACATACTGATCATAGCCATCGCGATGGAGAACACGATAATGCACATCGCGGAAGAAGTTGCACACAGTACGCCGCTTGTAACCGTGCTCTTCTTGGAGATCGTCTCGCGCGATGCGAGTGCCCATCTTTCATTCTCCGCTTTGAGTGCTGCTTTCGTGATAAGTCCGGAGAAGAACTTCAGTATCAGAGGGAACAGGAACGCCAGCGAGATGACGCCGAAGATGAGGCAGAAAGCTGCGAGGAAGATATTGCTCTTAAGGAAGAAAAATACGATCGAGAGCACACCCGTTACGACACCTATGATGCGTCCTGTCTTGCTGAACTTATACTCTGTATCTCTGTTATCGAAAATGATGTCTCTGATGGATATCTTGAGAGCTCTCATGATCGCACGAAGCGGTATGAAACATTCGATCGCGATCGCACCGATAACGACGCCTGCGGGAAGCAGCACAGACATAGCCGGAATGTCTAAAGTTATGGACTGTCCGTCTGTCGTCGTACCTGTCATCATTGAAGAGTATACAGGCGTTCTGATAAGCGCATAGAGAACTACTGCAGGGACACTTCCTAAGATCGCATAAAGCATATTCTCGAGAAGAAGGATAAGTCCCGTTCCCCTGCTGTCCATGCCGAGGCTTCGAAGCGTACCTACGAATGACATACGCTCACCGACGATCCTCTCACAGATGGAGGCCGTGATAAATACAACGAGCAGGAATGTAACTGCGAACACAAGGAACATCACGCCGAGCACCTGATCCAGAACTCCCTGAGTTGCCTCATCGATAGTGAAGTTCTCTACTCCGGCTGTCGGGTAGATCTCCTCCAGTATCATCTGTGCATTCTCAGCCTGTGTGTCGTCCGCAAGGTCGATCAGGACCAATATTGATCCGGGCTTGCCGCACGAGAGGATCTCGGCATCGTTCTCGTTGATGAGCGCGTTGTCGCCGTGAAGCAGAAGGCTCATGTAATCCGACTCGACTATCTGCGACACGATGAACTCGTGCTCATCTCCGCGATTGTCGTGAAGGATGACCGTATCACCCTCTTGAGCACCCATGTCTTCTGCAGCCTGATTGGTAAGGATCACGTGTCCGTCCTCAAGCTCGTAGTGCCCGATAACCTCCATGCGCTCCGCCGCCTCGAAGTCCACTCCGTACACAGCCAATTCCTTGCGGGTCGCATACATGGGCTCGCCTTCTATATCGCAGTAGATCGTATCAGAGAAGGCCTGCAGTATAACTTCATCATGCTCCGGAAAATCCGCGGGTATCCTGCTCGTATCCTCGGCAGTCACGGTCAACACGAGATTCGCGTTGCCTCCGAGCTTGCTGTAAAGGTCCGTGATAAGTTTTTTCTCGGCAGCACCGAAGTCGAAGCAGAACATTGCTACGAAGCTGCACACAAAGATCGAGAAGACGACCAGAAGCGTTCTGAACGGCTTCCCGAAGATATTTTTAAGCGTTGTCTTAAGTACTATATTCATTTCCGTTCACCTCCCGTCAGTACCATCTCGAGATACGGTTCTCGGGCGCGATATACATGCCGTCGCCCTCCTGCACACCGTATGTCTCGTAGAAAGCATCGAGAGTCGAAAGTATCGCATTGACCCTGATGATCGACGGGCTGTGCGAGTCCGTATCAAGCTGGTCTATAACAGCCTCATCAAGCTCCTTGCCGCACCAGATTGTCGCGTAACTCTCGAAAAGCTTTTCGAGCTGCTCAGGCGTGTGTGCAAGAGACGTGATGCACTCGAGTGAACCTAAGTCGGCGTAGTTCTCACCGAGTGTCTGCTCTCCGTCGACATGGTAGATGCCGAAGACCGTGAAGTTATCCTCGAAGTAGGAGACGGCCTGCTCGTTACGCGCATTCAAAGTCGCGAGGTCCTCATCGCAGATCCACGAAGGGTTATAGTTGCCGTCCTGGTCGAATACGATGCAGGTGCTGTCGAACGCGTGACCCATCTCGTGACCGATTACCATGCCGAGGCCGCCCAGGTTCGTGTAGTAGTCCTGGTCAGGCGAGAAGAAAGGCTCGATCGTGATAGCCGCGGTGATCGTGATGTTATTGAGCGACTGGTTGTAGCAGGCGTTTAACATCTGCATGGGCATACCGGCAGCCGTTCTATCGACCGGCTGCGCAAGGCTTGCGACCTTCACTGCACGCTCGTGAAGCCTGTACGAAAGATAGAAAGAATAGTAGTCGTCGTAGCAAAGATCCGACCAGTCTTCAGGATCCGCTCTGCCGACGCTGCTGCCGGTTACATATACGATGTTGTCGAGTTTTTGAAGGATGCCCTGTCTCGACTCTTCCGTAAGCCATGTCGCATTTGTAATGAGCTCTCTGTAGCCTTCCCTGATGTCATCACACATGGAGATCAGCGCCTCGTCAGTCTCCTCTGAATAGAACCGGTCGAGATACAGCGGATCCGTCTGTACCCAGCAGGTGTTACGGACATAATCCAAGGCCTGCTCCTCAGGCGTTGCGTAATCAATAGTTGCGTAGTCTGCAAGTGCTTCATATCCCCTTACGACAAAGCTTGGGTATTCCTTCCCGAGCTGTGCCATCTTCCATGCTTTGAGGGCATCGAGATTATCTTCTGTGAGTACGTTATTAAGTGCTCCCAGCTGGCCGGGATCCACGCAGGCGAATTCGTCAAAGTATTCGGAATCAAATCCCATTTCCGTCAGGTAATCCGCGAGGTCTACATTATTAAGGATCGCCTGTGTCTCGTCGAAGTTCAGAACCTGATAGTATTCGACCGGGAACAGCTCCCTTACGACATCAAGGTCGGTGCCGTTATAGATATCCATCGCGATGTAGCCGAGTCTTGTACCTGCCTCATCGGACGAATCCTTGTCGTGGCCCAATGCCTGATAGTAAAGGCTCGCTGTCGTCTTGACATCATCAAGAGGCGCATATGTATCCTCTAAAGAATCAAAGTCCGCGCCGAGGAAGCCGGTTAACTGCTCGAAGCCGAGGATACTGTGATCGGCCTGAAGGTAGTTGTAGTCGACACCGATATTAAAGAAGCAAGGAACCGCATAGTCTCTTGCAATGCGCGCATCGAGATTCATGAACTCCGCGATCGAACTCACATCATTGATCTCATGCATAAGCGCATCAAGGTCTTCGGGTATATCTGCATTGTCCGAATCGTAGTTAAGTCTTAAGTTATATGCCTGCTGAATAATGTATTCCTCAGTGCCGTACTCATAGCCCGAACCCGCAACAACATCATTAATGATCCCCTCGAGCCTGTCGTCTACAAGCTTATCGTCGAATGCGGTCCCCGCCTGGTAATCACCGTATTCGAACACGGCGTTTGCGAGTGCCTCCTCATTAACATACATGTAGAAATCATCCTGCGGTCTGTATGGTCCCTGTTGTATTACCTGTGTCTCTTGAGTCTCAGACACAGAAGGCTCGGTGACCGTAACTGTACAGCCGGAAACAGCACCCATTGCTGTCGCAACTGCACACAGGACTGCCAACCCCTTAATCTTTCCCATAAAAATACTCCTCACCATTCAATGATGAGGAGATACTATCATCACGCCGAGCGCCGGTGCGGATTATGTGGTCAATTGCAGTTTACCGATGGTGAATTGCAATAAACCGTTCAATTCATCAGTTAAAACCGCTTACCGGCATCCACTGGAACTCCGCTATCGCACCCTCCGCGCGGTGGGAATCCACATAAGAATAGAACTGCTGCTCGATCTCGTTGTAAACACGCTCGCCGTTCTCGAACTGATAGTTATCGCCGAAATCGATCATGGAGTAATTATAGTTAGGGAAATCCGGTGTGAAGCCTTCATCGTTCTCCGAAAGTGTTCCGTTCTCATCCGCTGCGATGTAAAGCTCCCATTTACTCAGATTCTCCGAAAGGTTCGAAGGATCCCAGGAACCGGACAGCCTTGCGAGAACAACGCGGCCTACTGCAGTTGAAGAATCATATCTCCAAAGAACGTCTACGCAGAACTCGCCTCCGTAGTTGTTGCCGTTATAAATCGATGTAAGGAAACAGCCGTTGCCGACATACTCACACGGCACGGCGCCGTACTGAGTTCTCCATCCGTTGAACTCAGTCACATGGTAAAGACCGTCCCCTTCAGAAACCACAGCATATACGCCTTCGACATCTCCGATCAGGAGCTCATTGATGCCGTCCAGATCAAGATCCGCATACGCATACAGGACCTCGATACAGTTGATATCAAACATCATGCTGTTGCTAAGATTAGGATACTCATTCTCGAAAAACGCTCTGAATCTGTCATCTTCCGCGGAAGTGTCAGGAGCCGCTTCGGTCTCGGGAACAGCAGAAGTCTCCGCCACTGTCGTCTCAGACGAAGTCTCGGGCGTCTTCTGTTCAGCAGTTTGCTCCGTCTCCTCTTCATCGCGCTCCCTGTCGTTCTTCTTACCTGATTCACACGCTGTCAGGCTGAGCAGCAACGCTCCCGCAAGCATAACGGATGTTACTGTCTTTAAATACTTTCTTCTGTGCATTCTCTTTCTTCCTTAAATTAAATTCACTTATGACGGACGACCTCAAACCTTTGCAGGTAGATCTTCTCGTCCGTATATATCCCGCCCTTATACATGGCAATAGACACCTGGTCTTCCACGGTATCCACGCCCTCAAGGTCGGGCAGCAGCAGTCCTCTTCTGCCGTCAGGCGTCGAGACTATCACGCCGTACTTTTTTACATCAAGCATATCCAAAGAGTCAATGTCTTCCGCCTCACCCAGAACATCCACGTTGATCTCGAGTTCGGGAATCTCACTTTCCTTCACCGCCGGGAACCTCGGGTCCCGCGTGGAGGCGCTGACTGCATTGTCTATTATCTCCTGCGCAATGCAGGATGTCGTGGGGCCGATGGTGCCGATGCAGCCTCTAAGTTCGCCGTTCTTATGAAGCGAGACAAAAGCACCAGCACGGCGGCCTGTCAGTTCCTCGGGAAGTCCCTCAGGCTGCTTCAGCTTCTTCCCGTCTTTTATGTAGCTTGTAAGCGACTGTCTCGCGAGCTCCACGTAAATATCGCCCATGTTAACCTCCTCCAGGGTAGAAAGAACCTATCCCGTAACCGACGCCGGTGACATCCTCATGCGAGTAGACCCGTGCCGTCACTTTCCTGCCGTCCCACGCGCCCGCCATTATAACGAAAGACCTGTGGCCACACTCTGCAGCCCTGTCGCAAAAGTCCTCGTCGAACTCCAAAAGCTCACTGAAAGCAGCGCGTCCCATGACATCCATGATCTTCTTATCGTACTCGGGGCCTTCCGGGGCAAAGCCGTACGGGCTGTAATCCTGCAGCTTGTGCGAGAGGTCACCGCTCGCGATTATAACAATGTTACTTTTTTCTTCCTCGGCAGCCGTGGCTATAATCTGCCCCAGCCTGTAGTGGGCATTAAGTGGCAGCCCTGAAAGGCCGATGCGCACGATCTTGCCGCCCTTGTACTTATTACGGATAAACCACAGAGGTACCATGGTGCCGTGGTCGAGCTCGGGATCACGCTCGCCCTTAGTGCCGCAGGGGAAGTCCTCGCTGTCAGCGCTCTCACAGATCTTCTTTACGAGGGCCTCATCATATACTTCATTAAATTCCACCTGAGGTGCCCGAAACTGCGCAAAGGAGCCGTGTGCCCCCGCTCCCGGGCTGATATGGAAATAATCGTAATACATCACTGAGTGGGGGCTGGTGATAACTATAGTATCCGGCGCCAGTGCAGCGACTTCGTCCGCAACTTTCTCATAAGATTCGATAGTCTTAGCGACTTCCTTCTCACCGCCACGGCCTACTGCAGGCACGATGAGCGGAGGATGCGGAACCATAAATGAAGCGAGTACCGGCATACAGACCTCCTCTTACTTAATCGCCCAGAACCCGGCCTGAAGATATGACTGCCACAGGATATTTACAGACGTAAAGCCGCATTCCTTAAGAAGCTTCAAATGCTCTTCTACTGTGATCGGAAACACTTCGACTCCGCGTCTGTCTATGTGACGCTTCACTTCTTCTTCATCAAAACTCTTACTTAAGAAAATCTCCCAGCGCTTGAGGCCAATAGCATCACTATCTTCAGTCGACATTCTTATATTCTCGAAGGTCACAAACACGCCGCCTTCTTTAAGAGCATCAAAACAATGCTTAACCGCCTGCTCCCTGCCGGGTTTATCGTAGTAGTGGTGACTCTGGATCGCAGTAACGACGTCGAACTTATCTTTAAACTCAAGCTCATGCGAGCCGCAGTTTACGTAAGTAACTTTATCACCCAGCTTCGCACGAGCCTGCTCAAGCATCTGTGTTGACGGGTCTGCCAAAGTAAAGCGGATGCTGTTGTTTTCGGAAAGGGCGCGAAGAGCGAGCGTACCCGTGCCGCAGCCCGTGTCGAGCCACTCTGGTGCCGCAAGTCCCATCGCCTTCACGAGGTCCATTACCTGCGCGTGAAATTCCGTGTAGTACGGCAACACGTTCACGATATTGCTGTCGTAGATTCCTGAATCATATGCAGATGCGTTATCTATCTTGCTCATGTTTGCTCCGATTCCCAAATAAGTTCTTCAATTGTCTGATAAAGTCTTTCCGGCTCGACCGGCTTTGAAAGATGTGCATTCATACCGACCTGCAAAGACCTCTGAACGTCTTCGTCAAAGGCATTGGCTGTCAATGCGATAATAGGTATCTTCGCTGCATCAGGCCTTGCGAGAGCACGTATGGCAGCGCTTGCTTCAAGGCCATCCATCTCCGGCATACGCACATCCATCAGGATAGCGTCGTAATAATTCTCTTCGCTGTTCTTAAACATCTCGAGTGCGATCTTACCATTCTCAGCATGATCGATCTCCGCGCCACGGACTATGATTACCTGCTTCATTATCTCGGCATTGATAACAACATCTTCCGCCATGAGGATACGTCTGCCCTTAAGATCGGCACGGCTCTTCTCCTTGTAAAGACTCATATTATTCTTGCGTGCTATACGCTCGAACTCATCGATAACATTAGAAGCGAACAGGGGCTTGGCGAGGAAGCTGTCTACGCCTGCATGGATAGCCTCTTCCATTATCTCGTCCCAGTTAAATGAAGTAAGGATAATGACTGTCGTCTCTTTGTCGTAGCGTTCGCGGATCTGCTTTGCCACATCAATGCCGTCCATCTCCGGCATCTTCCAGTCAAGCAGAACCAGATTATACGGCTCGTGCTTGGCATGACATACTTCGAGCATATTAAGAGCTTCTTTACCGCTGTAACATGTATCGGCTTTGATACCCGCCTCGTCCAGAACGATTCTTGCGTGCTCCGCTGCAATCTCCTCATCATCGACAACAAGTATCTTCATATCCTTCGGATCGACCATGCTGACAGAAGCATTCAGATGATCGCTGTTGGTCAAAGTCAGGACTACCGTAAACTCCGTTCCTTCACCCTTTGTGGATTCAACGGAGATCGTACCATTCATAAGCTCGACAAGATTCTTCGTTATCGCCGGGCCGAGGCCGGTACTTCCGTATTTGTTGCTGCGGCTGCTGTCTTCCTGTGTAAACGGATCAAACAACCGGGGCAGATACGCTTCGTCAATTCCGATACCTGTGTCCTTCACGCTGAACTTTATCGTGGAATGATCACCATATACTGCCGTGCGCTCCACAGCAAAAACTATGCTTCCGGGAGCCTCGGTAAACTTTATGGCGTTGGAAAGAATGTTGATGAGCACCTGCTTCAACTTCATATCGTCGCCGATATAGTAATCACTCGCACCGCCGACAATACGGCACTCATACTTAAGACCCTTCTCTTCGCACTGATACATAACCATTGTGTTAATCTGCTCGAGAAGATTTCTGAATGAGAATTCCTCTTTACGGATAATCAGATGGCCGGATTCTATTCTGCTCATGTCGAGGATGTCATTGATAAGGCCCAACAAGTGGTGCGCACTGTCACCGATCTTCTCAAGATATTCTCTTGTCTCATCAGATAAAGTCTCATCACGGAGTGCAAGACTGTTAAGACCTATTACCGCGTTCATAGGCGTACGGATCTCATGGCTCATGCTCGACAAGAATGAAGTCTTGGCCTTGTTAGCCTGCTCCGCTACCTCGAGAGCCTCAGCAAGAGCCTGATTCTTAGCCATCGCCTCACGCATCTCTTCGTCTATTACCGTAAGTCCGAGGCCCACCGTGTGAACCTTATTGTCATCTCGTTCACCGGGATGGCGCTCCCCCGCCATACGGATCATCTCGTAGTATTCCTTACCGCCG
This sequence comes from Clostridiales bacterium, assembly GCA_017451265.1. Lineage (GTDB taxonomy): Bacteria > Bacillota > Clostridia > Saccharofermentanales > Saccharofermentanaceae > Saccharofermentans. Next base: position 143,229 of record JAFSPU010000012.1, on the reverse strand, counting down.
CTTACGGCAAGATAACGGTAAACGATGATCACATTATCGGCCAAAGCTTCACGCACATTATCAGGATCTATAAACTTAAGGAATCCCTCACGGTAGCTTTCTGCCACCTTATTCTCGGCATACCATGTGAAGCGCTCAAGATAAGGAAAATGAACGCCTTCCTTAGTCTGTTCGGAATCAGTCGGGTCCGCTCTGTAGCACACGGCATCATCTTTATCCAGATCAATGTGATATACGCTTCTGTAATCCGAAGCAAGTGCAGTGATCATCTTGTCCTGCTGTTCTCTTTGATGCTGCTGCTTAAGAAGTTCCTTATTGGCTTCCTCGAGCTCCCTACGCGCTTCTTCCTTGTTCATGATCTCACGCTTTGAGCGTCTCTTGTCGCGTATGAGTAATATAATGATTACAGTCGCTATTATGACGATTGCCGATCCGAAGAACGTCATGTTGTTACGGATCATGTCGATGACGGAATAAGAGTAAAGCTGATTGGTATATCTGAATGCAAGATTCTGCGCATAGTCCTGACCCAGCAGACTGACTCCGCGGTTAAGAAGCCTGAGCAGTCCCGGATTTCCTATCTGAACACCGAAGCATCTGTCATCCTCATATGATGTCTGCAGCAAGGACAGACCGTTGTAACGGCTGTTTCTCAGTATGTCGTTAGCGCGAAGTCCGTTAAGCGTCGTACATCCGACCTCACCTCTGCGTACAGCCTCAAGACACGCATCGATCGACGGATAGAACACGACTTGTGCATCAGGATAGTAAGTTACTACAAAGTAGTACTGCATCCGGTTATTCTCATTGACCGCAAAGCTCTGAGTAGTCAGATCGGAAAAATCTCCTGAATACACGAGCTCGGTCGAAGCCGATACAACAGGCGCCGACTGGAATATACCGTTCTCCTCAGAATAGTACAGACCGCCGCCTACTGGGAACGCAGTATCGATCGTTCCGCTTTCAAGATCAGAGATCATTGCATCATAACTGTCATAACCGACATAAGATACCGACATATCCGTAAGCCCGAGTTCTTCGAGCATACGAGGAAGAAGATCCCTGATAAGACCTGTTACCCCGCCTGCTTCATCCGTATCACTATATGGCAGATAGTTGTTCAGGTATCCTACTGTGAGCTCATTGTTATTCGCCAGCCAATCTCTCTCAGCCTCCGACAGGGCACGACTTGATATGCTTACCGGATAATATCTGTTACGAAGTGTATTGATATAGTTCGGCTCATTGACAGCAAGTTCTGCCTGAGCTGCATTAAGCTGAGCCAGAAGATCAGGCCTTGCTATGTTGACACAAAGATAATAATCCGATGTACCGAAAGGACAGAGAACCTCAGCATGATCTCTGCCGTACGCTCCGTCACCTTCAGCTGCAAGGATATCAATATCGTGAGTGTCAAAAGCCTCAAATAGAGGTTCATAATCACGGAAAGTGACCACCTCGGCCTGGATAGAATGCTCATCAAGATAAGTCCGGAGCACTTCCACCATGGCACTGTCCAATACACCTATTCTTCGACCGTTCAGCGTGGAAGGATCAAGGGTAATATCTATATCATCTTCATGCTTAACGAGACTATACGTCTCATTGCCCATAGGAGAATCGGGATAACCGATTATATCTGCGCGCTCGTCCCTGTAAGCCAGACCAGCCAGAAAATCGATGTCTCCGTCCAGAAGCATCTGATACAGATCGCCGAACTCTCCGTACACATATTCATACTGCCATCCTGTGTATTCAGAAAGCTTCTGATAATACTCATAGGCATAACCGGTCTTGACTTCGTCATCAGAAGCGCCCTCCTGGAAAACTTCCTGCTCGTAGTAACCGATACGAACGATGTCGTTCGCAGAGGAATTAACCGTTACAGGCAACAGCATCATGACTGTCATCATGATGCTGATAATTCTCACTATAGTCTTACGGGTACTTCTTAAAATAATGGCCATACATACATTGTAGTAGCCAACATAGGTTTTTGGTAGAAACTTTCTGTAAACCCGTATGAGCTTTGTTTGTTGACTTAGTACTCATCAGGCATTACGATAAAGGAGTAACGGATCAATTAGTTATTCGCGTTCCGTTGCCGCGACGCTCTTACGGGCGGGGTTAATAATGATAAGAACCTCAGAATCTCATCATGAATGACAAAGCACAGCGCTACGGCGCAAGTTTTTTGCTGTTCGTGAAAGGAGGTTCTATTTTTATGCTTCACGACAACTATTTTGACTACTATGAAAGACTCGCTTCCTGGAAGTTCGATGAGTTCGACATCCGTTCCGAGAGTCTGACAGACTGGGATCTTTATGATGTCCTGCGCACACTGGTGACAAAGGATTCCCGCGTCCTTGACCTCGGCACCGGAGGCGGCGAGAAGGTCATCGCGAATTACCCCGAGTGTGCCGGGATCACCGCGACGGATTACTCGCCTCAGATGATCGCGACTGCGAACAGAAATCTTGAGGCAAGCGGAAGAAAAGACATCACTTTCCGCGTGATGGACAACTTGAAGATGGATGTGCCGGATGAGTACTACGATGTGGTGGTAGCGCGTCACACCATAACGGACCCGGTTCAGATCCACCGCTGCCTCAAGCCCGGAGGACACCTTCTGATGAGAGGCGTAGACAAGTACGACTGCTGGGAACTAAAGATGATCTTCGGCGGCGGACAGGGCTGGAATAATCCTGTGCCCGTCAGCATCACCGACTACGAGAACGTGATACGCGCGGGCTTCAACGACGTGACACTGGTACCGATATGCGAGCGCGATTACTTCAAGGACAGAGAGGCGTTCAAAGGATTCCTGACAAAAGTTCCGATCCTCGAAGGCGCACCCGACGATGCGCTTCTTGACGAATACATCGCACGCAACACGGTAAGCGGCCTCATCAGACTTCAAAGATGGTGTTACGGCATCACTGCACGAAAGTAAGATCAGACAATATAGTTCTGCGCCTGGCGGTCGAACATCTCACGGTATCGGCCATTAAGCGCCATCAGCTCGTCGTGCGTACCCTGCTCTTTTATCGTGCCCTGCTCGAAAAGGTAGATCCTGTCAGCCATCCTGGTGGTGGACAGTCTGTGCGAGATGAAGATGATCGTGTCATTCTTGGCATTCTCGATGAGGTTCTTGTTAAGTTTATATTCCGAGACCGGATCGAGCGCGGACGAAGGCTCGTCGAGAATCGATATCGTCCTGTCGCCGGAACCTGCGAAGATTCTCGAGATCGCGACCTTCTGGCTCTCACCGCCTGACAGGTTCGTGCCTTCCTCGCTGAACTCCTTGGTTAACTGCGTGTTGATGCCGTCGGGAAGCTTCTTCAGTTTCTTTCCGAAGTCCGCCTTCTCGAGCGCCTTAACTACGGTGTCTGCATCTTCTTCCGATACTTTACGCATAAGGACATTCTCGGCAAGAGACGCGGCATAGATGTTGTAGTCCTGGAAGACCGCACCGATCTTCTTACGGTACTCGTCTGTCGCGTATTCACGGATGTCGTGACCGTCGTACTTTATGCTTCCTGAAGTGATGTCGTAAAGCCTCATCAAAAGCTTAACGAAGGTAGTCTTGCCCGCGCCGTTCTCGCCAACGATGGCGATCTTCTCGCCGGGCTTGATCTCAAGATTTATGTTGCTTAACGTCTCCTTCTCGGAGTGCGGATAACGGAAAGATACATCCTCGAGCGTCAACGCCGCAGCACCTGCCTCAGGCGTCAGTCCGTCCGCCTTCTCGATAACCGGCTTATAGTCGAGCATCTGTCTGAACTTCTCCGCATACTGACCGATCTGCTGGAAATCTACGAGGCAGAAGTTGATCTCATTAAGATTGCTTCTTATGTAGTTCGATGCGTTATTACCGGAAGCGACATCGCCCAATGCGATTTTACGAAGCACAAGCGCGAGGTAGCCTAAGTACGCAGGGATCGCGAAGAACGAGAATACCGTGAATACCGAGATCCAGTTGATAAGCGAGATCCATGTAAGCTTAGGTCCGTACTTTCTGCCCGCCGCCGTCGCCTCATCAAGCGCGTCATCGAACTGCTGTTTCAGCGGGACCTTAACGTCCGTGAGCTTGCACTCCTTGGCATACTCGGGCTGATAGAAGACGCGCTGCGAATAGTTCGCCTTACGTATCGCAGTCTTATTCGCGACATCCCAGCTGTACTGCAGCTGCTCTATCTTGAAGCGGGTCAGCAGGTTTACCGTGAAGCCTGCGATCGGGAATACCGCGAGGAGCGGATCGATCGTGAAGATCATGGCGGAAGCGATAGCCAATGCGACAATGCCTCCGATCGTCTTGCTTACGACCATGACGGTCTGCTCTATCGCCGTATCTGCGTTGCCAGCAACGATAACATATGTGTTGTAGTATTCGGGATCATCGTAGTAGATAAGATCCATCTTACTGTTGTTCTCGATAAGGTCTCTTTGGATCGTGCCACTGAGCTTAATCAGCTTCGCCTTCGACCACTCGTCGATCAGCTGGTTGATCCACTCAAGGCACACAACAAGCACGAGCGAGATAAGAAGGAGAACGATCATGGACGAGAACTCCGCCTTGCCCGTAAGACCATTGATGATCATCTTAAGGATGAAAGTATCGTTGATAGCTTTACCAGCCTTGGACAGGATAAAGAGCACCATGATGCGCGTGATAAGGGGCTTATCGTAGTGCGAAGCATACTTGATCATGAAGAAAGCGTTCTGAACAATACGCTTGATGGAGATGTTGTTTTCTTTCTCAGCCATAGAAAGCAGCAGCTCCTTTCATGATCTCTTCGGGCAGGCTGTCCTGATAGTTCTCGGCCTGCAGCATAAACATCTCGTGATAGTAACCGTTAAGCGCCATCATCTGCGCATGCGTTCCCCGCTCCATGATCTTACCGTCCTTCACAAGGTAGATCTCATCAGCCATTCTCGCGGACGACAGTCTGTGCGAGATGAAGATGACGCCCTTGCCCTCGGACAGCTTCATCATGTTGCGGTACATGTTGTACTCGGCAAGCGGATCGAGAGCCGACGAAGGCTCATCGAGGATTACCATGTCAGGCTGCGCGGCGAAAACTCTCGCGATGGCGATCTTCTGCGCCTGTCCGCCGGAAGGAACAAAACCCTCCTCGTCGAACTCGCGGCTTATTACTGTATCGAGCCCCTTGGTAAGGCCTCTGTGCCCGCAGTCGAACTGTGCGTCCTCGAGTGCTTTTCGTACTTTCACGTAGTCTTCCTCGCCCTCGGGTCTTCGCATGAGAACGTTCTCAGAAAGTGTCATCGCGAACACCTGAAGGTCCTGGAAGACCGTGCCGAATCTGTCGCGGTACACATCGAGGTCGATCTCGTTGATGTCGATGCCGTTTACAAGGATCTGACCCTCCGTCACGGGGTAGAGCCCCATGAGAAGCTTGATGAGCGTCGTCTTGCCGGCACCGTTGTAGCCTACGATGGCTATCTTCTCGCCCTTACTCCACTTGAAGCTGACGCCGTTAATGGTAGGCGTATTCGCACCGGGGTATGTGAAAGTCACGTTCTTAAGCTCAACCGATTCGATCTCGTTAAGCACGATCTTCTCTTCCTTCGGCTTTCTGTCCTGCTCAAGGAACTCTTCCAGGTTCTCGAAAAGCTTCGACTCGTTAAAGATATAGATCCTGTTCTCCACGGCGGACTTAAGCTGATTGGTGGAGAACGACATTGCGGTGATCATGGCGACATAACTCGAGACGTCAGCGACGTTGCCGTACTTAACGCGGAACACTACATAGAAGTATGCGAGTATTCCTGCGAAGATCGAATAACTTCCCTTCATGATGAACGAATAGAAGGCGGTCTTCATCCTGTATCCGAGCGAGACCTGCTCCATCTTATTAACGGCATCTTCCTGCTTCTGAAGCATCAGGTCGTTAACATCGTAGAGCCTTACCTCAGCGGCATATTTCTTCTCGTAGTAAACGCGCTTAACATATTCTGCCGTACGCTTGTCACGGGTGATTGCCTTCTCACGCTCGAAGTTCGTCTTGGCATTCTTCTTGCCGAAGTAGAGGCTCACGATCATAGGAACGATCAGGAACACGAGGAAAGCGGGATCGACCGTGACTGCGATAAATACAGACATGATAGTGGAGATAACATTACCGATATATACTCCCGTCTTGATCGCGATGTTCATCGCCTGATCAACGCAGTTATCGAGAGCTCGCGCATACTTGTCGTAGAACTCGGGCGACTCGTAGTCTTTAAGTTCGAGTGTGTCGGACAGATCGATTACTCTGTGGAAGATATGCCTGTAGACCTCGGGCGTCTTGATCTTCCTATAGGTCTCATACCAGCCGCAGATGAAGTGGATGCAGATGTGACCCGAGCAAGCGATCACAAGGAACCAAAACAGGCGGCTGTACTCGATATTATTCTCGATGCAGTTGAAGATGTACTTTGTCAGGTAAACAAAGAAGAATACATAGAAGACCTGCTCGATCGAATTCTTGAACAAAGTAAATACGAGAAGCAGTTTATCTGCTTCCCATATCTGTTTCATAGCATATAGTAGATGTCTTAACGAACTGTCTTTATTCTTCGAACTCATGCCCTTATTCTATCAGACTATTGTTACTGTCAGATTTCTTATTAAATACAGGCATAAGTATAAAGATGATCATGGGAAGAAGTGCGACAAGTAAGAGAGGCAGGTCGCTCCATGCCACATGCTGGTCCTGAGCTGTACCGCCGTTGAAAAGGACTCCCAGATTGTTGTTGATATAATGCATGATCACAGGCACCCAGATATTGTTGGTCTTCATGTATGCGTATCCGAAGAAAATCGCGAATGCCACACAGGCGATTATCTGCTCCACAAACATCTGAGGGCCGTCTGTGGTGGTGTAATACATGAAGTCTACACCGATGTGCCATACAGCCCATACGAGACCTAAAAGCAACACTCCGATACGTTTGCCGAACTTATTCTGCATAACAGGCTGAAGATAATATCTCCATCCGTATTCCTCACCGAAGAATGCGATCCATGTCATAAAGAAATTAACCGGAAGAACCAGAAGAGTCATTAGAACCATAGGTTCTGACAAAGCCTCTATCAACGGCTGCAGACCGTTTCCTACGATAAGATTTGGGATGATGATCCTCGCGAAAGTCAGCGCTGTGAATATGACTACCAGAATAACGCTCCACTTGATGTTGTTACGGCTAAGACCGTTAAGTCTTCTGCTTTCCTTGCTGCACGTCCAGGTGAAGACGTAAGCTACGACCGATGCCGGAATCAATACCATCTGTGACATCAGATTCCATATATCCATCGGCGGCTCCGACATATCCATAGGCTCCATCGGAATGATGATCGACACGAGTGCCAGCAGCATCATGAGACCTGTCGTGATGAGTGTAGTAATGTAAAGCCCCAGGGGAAGCTTCTCGCCGTCTTTCTTCGCGATGAGCTTACCCAAGATGACACCGCACGCGGGGTACATCATCTGCACGTTAACGAAAGCCGTAAGGTCAACGTCTCTGCCCTTACCTATCGCCATGAATAACGTCATAACTGCCGCGACGCCGTATGCGATGGCGATGTAGATCCACAATCTTTTCCTGTTTGTTGTTTCCATTTCTATCCCCCTATTACTTCAGATCCTTAAGCGAAAGCGTAACTGCGCACCACACCGCACCCACGCCTATTTTGATAAGTTCCACCTCATCAGGTAACGGCATCCTGCCTGCAGGTATCTTTACTTCTTCCTGTATCCCCTCCGGTAAGTATTCTAACACTTATTGAAGGGAGCTCATTATTCGGGAAAAGCAAGTGATGCATTCTCCGCATGCATCATCAAAGGTTTATATACATTATAAGGCTGAATACTTCGTATCTTACCGCTCTCATAAAGCTCGACACCAAGCCTCGTGCGGATAATACCGGCGGGAGTGTTAACGCTGATCTCATCGCCCGGCCAGAGAGTTATACTGCGGATCTTTCCCGAAGGATAGAAATAAATGCACTGAGGTCTTATGTGCAGGACCTCGCCTGCAATATTAAAGTCATAGTAAGGAGCATTCTCCATCTCCTCCTCAATGCTCCAGTATGCGGTGGTCTGTCCGTACAGGGGAAATATCCTTTTCGCGCTGCCGTCTTCGTAGAAGGTGATAAGCTCTGCCTGAAAAGAACCCGCGGGAAAAGAAAGCACAGACGGCTCCTCCAAGTAAACGCTTCTTACGGCACCGGAATCATAATATAAAACCGCGCAGCGGTTTTTCTTCCTGTAATCGGAAGCACCGCTGCACGGTAGGAGATCACCGTACTTTGTCTTGATGATACTCAAGTTGATCAGTTACCCAGATCGATAACGGGGATGACGGCTCCGTTATAGTTGTCTGCGATCCACTGCTGAGTCTCTTCGGACAGAAGTACTTCTACAAGAGCCTGGATAGCGGGATTGTTCGCATCTTCGGCTCTGATAGCTATGATATTTGCATAAGGGCTGTCTTCGCCTTCACTGAAGAGCTTCGCGGAATCGATACCCGCCTCGAGCGCCTTATTGGTATTTGTGATGAAGAAATCGTAGTCGTCTCTTGTAGGGATGATCTGCGCGGAGTCGATCTCTACGATCTCGATAGGTCTTACATATTCAACGATGTCGGCTACGGAAGCGGACAGTGAATCTCTTGCAGCATCGTCGAGAACGATGAAGCCGTTCTGCTCAAGGATGAGAAGAGCTCTGTACTCGTTTGTACCGTCGTTAGGGATGGCAACTACTGCATTGTCGGGAACTTCATCTACGGAAGTGTAGAGATCGGAGTAAGCTGTGATAGGCTCGATGTGGATTCCTCCTGCGCTTACGAGATCATAACCGTTAGCTTCGTTCTCGCTCTCGAGATAAGGCAGGTGCTGGAAGTAGTTGAAGTCGATCTCGCCAGATGCAAGTCTCTCGTTAGTAGTAGCATCTGCTGCTGTTGATACGAGCTCGATGTGGATACCCTGCTCCTCAAGCTGAGGTGCTACATGCTCAATGATCTCAGAGTGAGGTACAAGATCAACGATACCTCTTAATACTACTGTCTCACCCTCTGCAACTGCTGAAGCCTCTGCAGCATTTACATCTGCCGTAGGCTCATCAGCCGAGCATCCTGCGAATGAAAGTGCCAATGCACCTGCTATTATTGCTGTTGTTACCTTCTTAGTAAAAATGTTCTTTTTCATAATAAACTCCTCTTTTTAAATTAGATTTCTTGTTTTAAGTATTTGTTTGGACACCAGATTTCCTATGCCCTGTATCAGCTGAACCAGGATGATCAGTATGTATACACATGCGAACAGCCTGTCATGCTGGAATCTTTGATAGCCGTATCTGACTGCTATATCTCCTATGCCGCCTGCACCGAACATTCCCGCAAGTGCCGTCATGGACAGGACCGAGATGACCGATACCGTGAATCCTCTTATTAGTGAAGGAAGTGTCTCCGGCAGAAGTATCTTGAACACGATGCTCAGGTTGTTACTTCCTATGGCCTGCGCCGCCTCGATCTTTCCTTTCTCGATCTCGAGGAGGCTGCTCTCGACTATCCTTGCATACATCGGTATACAGCTTGCCGCGATGGCGATGATACATGCATTCGTTCCGTATGCCTTACCGAAGATGAGTCTTGCCACCGGGATCATCAGGATGATCATTATCATCTGCGGCAGAGACCTTAAACAGTTGATTATCCAGCCCGATACCGTATACGAAGCCTTCAAAGGAACGAGTCCGTCAGGGTTAGTCACGGTAAGCAGGATTCCGATAAGAAGACCGAACACAAGCATGATCAGTGAAGATACCGTGGTCATGTAGAGAGTCTCACCGATAGGTCCCCACAGTTCTTTCCAGATGTCCGGCGACAGGGATGCCTTGATGACCTCCCATAAAGATGAATCAAGTAAACTCATTTTGTTCCTCCTTAGATTCCGCCGCCCTGGGTAAGTTCCACGCTCTGAAGGAGTCTGAACACCTTCGCGAAAAGCTCACCGGTCTTGCTGTTGGGATTCTCGAAGATATCTCTTACGAGTCCGCTCTCCGTTATCTTTCCTTCTTCAAGCACCGCCATCCTGTTACAGATGTATCTGATGGCATCAAGTTCGTGAGTGATCATGAGGATCGTGATGCCGGACTTGCGGTTTATCTCCTTGAGAAGATCCAGTATCTGTATCGTGGTCTGCGGGTCAAGTGCCGAAGTCGCCTCGTCCGATATGATGAAGTCAGGATTCGTAACGATCGCTCTTGCAATTCCTACTCGCTGTTTCTGACCTCCGGAAAGTGCTCCGGGATGAACCTTAAGCTTATCGGTAAGTCCTACAAGCTCTGCGGTCTCAAGAACTCTTTCCTTAATCTGTGCCTTCGGAACGCCCGCCTGCTGAAGCGGATACGCGATGTTCTGATAGACTGTCATCGAATCGAACAGATTGAAGTTCTGAAAGATCATTCCTATCCTGTGTCTTTCCTTCAAAAGTTCTCTCTTGGAAAGCTTAAGGATATCCGTTCCTCCTAGCTCGATCGATCCGCTGTCGGAAGTCTCGAGTCTGTTAATGCATCTTGCAAGCGTTGACTTGCCTGCATCGGAGAATCCTATGATCCCGAATATCTCGCCTTTCTCCACCTCAAGATCTATACCGTCCAGAACCTTAAGGGTCTTACCGTGCGGATAGAAAGACTTATGCAGATCATTTATCTTAAGATATGCAGTCATTTTCATTACCCGTGGCTGAATGTATCAGCTGCCCTTTCCTTTCTGTCTTTGTACAGTTCTTCATGAAGATCCTTGCCCTTGCCCGGGATTCCCAGACTGTCTGCACGGCAGTGCTGACAGTGACGGAATACCTCAAGATATTTGCCGGCTTCCATTCGTACTGCTTCCAGGTCCGCACAGTTCGGTGCGGGAATATCCTTCATCTCGTTCTGCGGAATAAGCGGAATGATATTAAGGATTGAAGCTCCGAGTTCAGCCGTTACTCTTGCAACTTCAGGAATATGCTCATCGTTGATGCCGGGTACGAGCACGCTGTTGATCTTAACTACGATACCCTTCTCGGCAGCAAGTCTGATTCCGGCAAGCTGCTTCGCTATAAGCATCTTGGCTGCTTCTACTCCTTCATGCTTGAAGCCTCTCTCATCGATAACAAAACTGTTGATCTTCGCCTCGATCTCGGGATCTACCGCATTGACCGTAACCGTCAAAGTCTCAATACCGATCCTTGCGATCTCATCAACGCACTCCGGAAGTCTGAAGCCGTTAGTAGACAGACAGCAGATAAGCTCGGGGAAATTCTCCTTAACCAGAGCAAATGTCTTAAGTGCCTGATTGTTCGCAAGTGTGTCACCGGGGCCCGCAATGCCGACCACGGTAAGCTCGGGGCAAAGCTCCTTAGCTTTGCGCACAGTCTCGATAGCCTCCTCAGGCTTCAAGACGAGCGATGTAACTCCGGGCTTGATCTCCGACTTGTTGTAAGCTCTTGTGCAGAACTTGCATCCGATGTTGCATACGGGACTTACGGGAAGATGCAGTCTTCCGGCCGTCACATTCGAATGGCCTCCCAGGCATGGATGTCTTTTCTGCAGATTCTCGAAAGAACCTTTTCGCGCAGGGTCTCCATACTTCTTCCTCTCTTTTTCTTCTTTATACTCCGGCGCAAGGATGCTGATCCTGGATGTAAGAAGCTTGTCCAGAACAAACTTCACCTCACGCTCTATATCTGTGCTTTGAACCTTCTTCTCATACAGGGCGACACGTGCGTGCTGTCCGGACTTGGCCGAGAAGACGACATTGCAGTCTTCAACCGCATCAACAAGACGCGCGATGAGCGAATCGTCGTGCTGCAGACTTATGCCGAGACTGTCGACATGTCTAACATCGACGAGCTCATATGTCTTAGCCTGAAGATCGATCTCATAAACATCAAACCTCTCGGCGGTACCGAAGTGTCTGTTGATATTTACTCCGTCTCCTGTTGCAAATGCTGCCCTGATCATGTTCTTTTTCTTTCCTTAGATGTGATAGTTGTCTTTGATGTTATCCATGAGACCGAATTCGAAGAGGATCTCCTCAAGTCTCTCCTGCGTCATCGGCTTCGGGATAACAAACTGTGTGTTGTTCTCGATTGCCTGTGCGAGGTTTCTGTACTCCTGTGCCTGAGGGTGATTGGGATCGTGATCGATAACTGTCTTCTTCTTGATCTCCGCTCTCTGCACCTCGTTGTCACGCGGTACGAAGTAGATAAGCTGGCTTCCGAGTTCCTCTGCAAAGTGTCTCAGGAGTTCCTTCTCACGGTCTACATTTCTGCTGTTGCAGATGATACCTCCGAGTCTTACACCGCCTTTAAGTGCGTACTTCTGAATACCCTTACAGATGTTGTTCGCAGCATACAGAGCCATCATCTCGCCTGAGGCTACGATGTAGATCTCCTTCGCCTTGCCCTCTCTGATCGGCATTGCGAATCCGCCGCACACAACGTCACCCAAGACGTCGTAGAAAACATAGTCGAGATCATCCGTGTAAGCGCCCAAGTCCTCGAGCATTCCGATGGATGTGATAATGCCTCGGCCTGCGCATCCGACACCGGGCTCAGGTCCGCCGGACTCAACGCATCTGATGCCTCCGAAGCCTTCCTTCTCGATGAGCTTCAGATCATCTACCTCACCCTCTTCGCGGAGAGTATCAAGAACCGTTCTCTGCGCAAGACCGTTAAGAAGAAGTCTTGTCGAATCTGCCTTAGGGTCGCAGCCTACGACCATGATCTTCTTGCCCAACTCGGCAAGACCTGCCGTAAGATTCTGTGTTGTGGTGGACTTACCGATTCCGCCCTTACCGTAAATTGCTATCTGTCTCATTTGTTTTGTGATCTCCTCTGAGTTTGTTATCTGTATGTCGCGAGGACTCTGTCATAAATATCCTCGATAGCCCTGAGGCCGCCTTCGTAACCTGCATATCCGCAGTTCATTACAAGTCTGTGCTGAACCGGAACCGATATGATCAGCAGGTCCGCATGAAGCTCGTCTGCGATGTGCTTGTCCCATGAACTTCCGAGGATAAGAAGTCTCTTGTCCTGATAATCCTTGGCGTCCTCCAGAAGCTTCTTCTGATCAAGTCCCGCATCAGGATCGAAGACTACCCTCACGTCACGTGTCTGAAGATCCGAGATCTTCGAGAACTCTTCGAGCACGCTCTCCTGATACTTCTCCGGAATGTCATCCACGATGAACTGGATTCCGGGGATGATGCCGAGCTCATTTAAGAAGAACTTCGAGAAGCCCAGTGCATTCGATGCATCCGCAAGTGTGTAGAACCTTCTCGGGATACCGTATCTGAACTCGAGCATGAAGCTTGCCATCTTATCGATGTGTGCGTAGAACTTCTTCTCCTCGCGGTCGATATACGCTTCCACTTTCTCCTGATCGAGATTGCCGAACTCCGCCACTGCTCTTAAGAACTTAGTTGTCTCCTTTGCACCGATAGGTGTGTAAGGGAAGTGCAGATACGGCGTACCGTACTTTCTCTTAAGGTGCTTCACGATATCGAGTCCTGCCCACGCCCCTGCGAAAATATTGAACTCGGCCTGCGGGATCGACTTCCACTCTGACACGCCTTCTGACTCGTTTCCGAAAAGGATATTTACCTTAAGTCCGATACCTGTAAGAACCCGCTTGATCTGCTCAAGGTTGCCGTTCCAGTAGGGATCCTGATAAGGGATATTCGCGAACACGTTTACAAGTCCCGGAATAACCTCACGGTCTTCGTTGAACTTATCGACGTACTGGTCGATGATCGCCTTAACGACTCTCGAATGGCTTACGTAGTTGTTCGACTTGAAGCCGCCTTCTTCTACATAGACAACAGGCTTATCGTCCTCCTGGAACTCGCCTACTACTGCTGCCACATCATCACCTGTGATAGCCGCCGTGCAGCCTGTAATGACAACATAAAGATCGCCGTCTATAACCTTGAACGAATTCTCGACTACGTCTCGTAACTTTTTCTCGCCGCCGAATACTACATCCGACTCCTCTGCGTTCGTGCAGGGCATTGTGGATCCGCCTGCATAGCCTTCACCCTGACCGATGATCCGGGAAACCTGAACTCCGCATCCGGGGCCGGAATGAAGGATCGGCACGCCTTTCTTTATTGCTACGACACTCTGGCATGCGCCGAGTGCACATGTAAATCTCGGTTGTTCGATCGCACCTGACATATCAGACTCCTCCCTTTCCTGCTGCGCATCCTCTTCCTGAACCGTCTCCCTGGAAATATCCGGGATCCTGTTCGAACCACCACTTGGTGTAAGGATTCGAAGCATGTTTGGAGTAGTTCTTGATAAACTCGATCGAATCGAGTGCATCGTCTATTCTTCTTGCATAGTTAAGTGCGCCCTTGTATCCGATACCGAACTGCTCATCACCGATAAGAAGTGAAGGGATACCGAACTTCGCACCCCACAGCGTCATGCCGCCGTGTCTTGCAAGGATGAGGTCGGGCTTGATCCTGTTAAGCGCATTTACAAGCTCGCATGCCTGCTTGTTGCAGACACGGTAGTCCGGAACATCACCGTAGTTCTTAACTGCCTGACCTAAGATATCGAGCTTGTCGTCGCCGCTGTCGTACACAGGATCGTGGTGGAAAACGGCTGCACCTACCACATCCATTCCGAGCTCACCAAGAAGTGTGATAAGAGCCTGTCCGTGAGCGGCACCTGCCGTTACATACGCCTTCTTGCCCTTGAATCTTTCCTTAAGCTTTTCGATCTCGGGGAGGTACTTCTCATGACCTTCCTTTATGATCTCCTCTGCAAGTTCTTCCTTGCCGACAAGCTTTCCGAAAGCTCTGAGCCATCTGTCCGTACCTGCCACTCCGTATGCCGGCGGTACGAGGACCTCAGGCACGCCGTGAAGCTGGTTAAGACCTGCACCCATGTATGTCGAAAGTGAAGGGCAGATATGAATTGATGCTGCCGCCTCACTTATGTGCGAGAGCTGCTCTACAGTAGAGAAAGGAATTATGTACTGAGGCTCGTAGCCAAATCTTTCGATGATCTCATCGAATACGTGACTGCCCCAGAAATTAATGATATTTATCTTATTAGTCTTCTTCTGGGCGGGCTTTACTATACCTCTCAATACTGTGTGATAAGCCGCATCGAATCCTGTTGTCCAGATCTTGGATCTGAAGCCCTCGCAGTTACATGTAACTACCGGGATACCGAGCTCCTCAGAAGCTGCATCTACTACAGCTTCGATGTCCTCACCGATGATTCCCGATGCACAGGAAGTAGTAACGAAGATCGCATTAGGATGCTCTCTTTCGTAAGCGAGCTTGATAGTATCCTCGAGCTTCTTGGCGGCACCGAAGACCGTATCCTTCTCGAGGAGGTTGGTGCAGTAATATCTGCCGAGCGCAGGGGGAAGATCTCTTCTTGCCTGCTCTACTCTGTAAGTGAAGTTAAAGTCAGCGAACTCGCCTGCGCAGCCGATGGGAGCGTGATTGATAACGACCGCATCCCTGATCATCGCGAGCTGGCAGAAAGCCTGCTGCTGGTTGCAGCCGAGGCACTGTGAGAACTTTCTCTTGCAGTCACGAAGCTCGCCCTTGGCAGACTTCTCCACGATCTGGGAAGCTGTTCCCGTGAAAGCGTTGATCGTTCCGAGTCTCTTCTCGCGGATTACTACGCTGGGCTCCTTGATGTTGATCTTTGACATTGTGGTGTATCTCCTTCCGCAGTTGCCACTTACCTAGTAGGCTTGTGGCTCTTGCATGGATGTGATGATACTCCTTTGACAATATCAAGTGATAATACGGAAAAACGATACTCAGTTATAAGTTGAAGTTATTACCCGTAAGCCCTGAGATTCTCTATATATTTTTGGCCGAGATCGCTTAAAGTACTGCCCTCGCGGACAACGTATACAATCGAGGTTTTCTCACGGCTCTCGTAAGGAACGGCCCTGTATCCCGTTCCGTTCAACTCCTCACAGATGATGCCCGAACACAGCGTATAACCGTTAAGTCCGATCATCATGTTAAGCATGGTGCCTCTGTCGTTAACCTTAATATTCTTCTTTCTCTCGAACATACTGATCGGTTCTTCTGCAAGGTATATAGGATCCTCCTCACCCTGATTGAACGTAAGGCATGGGTATGGTTCAAGGTCGCTCTCGGTTACTTTCTTTGCATTCGCAAGCGGATGCTCCGAGGACAGATATGCGTACACCTTGCAGTCGAAAAGCTTATGATACTCGAGGTTATTGTACTTAAGGTACTTCTGTATGAAGCTGTGGTTATATTCGTCGAGATGGATGACACCTATCTCCGAGCGGAAAGTTCTGACATCGTTAATTACTTCCGAAGTCTTTCCTTCGTAGATGGAGTACTCATATTTGTCCGTGCCGAAGTTAGATATCAACTCGATATATGACTTAACCGCGAAAGTATAGTGCTGCGTCGAGACGCCGAATTTCTCCTTATGCTCCTTGTCGATATATCTTTCTTTAAGAAGGTCATACTGGGCGACTACCTGTCTTGCATATACGATGAAGTCTGCGCCCTCGGCTGTAGTTGTTACGCCTCTGTTGGAACGATCAAATATGATTATGCCGATCTCGTCCTCAAGGTCTTTGATGGCATCAGATATGGCCGGCTGCGACACAAAGAATTTCTGTGCAGTCTTATTGATCGATTTCTCGTCGGCAGTTGTGATCGCATACATCAGCTGCTGTAAAGTCATGTCTGTGCCCTCCCGGGGATTTAAGGTTATTCAGACATAGTACAACCTATTAATATAGTAGGCAAGTATTATTTGTGTTCCCCGATCATCTTCTCCATCCAGATCATGTTGTACCAGCGGCCGAACTTATAACCGCACTTGTGGAACTCCCCGCACTTGGTGTAACCCATATGCTGATGGAAATGCTCGCTGTTCTTTGTAAGATATTCATCCTCTTCTATCGGGTCACCGATGCAGGCATAAAGGTTCGTTATACCCCTGTTCTTAAGCTCCTCTTCGAGCTTCTCATAGAGTGCTCTTCCGCAGCCTTTGCCCTTGGCGTTGTTATCAAGATATATCGTGACCTCGCAGGAACGGTCGTATGCAGCCCTGTCCTTAAAGACACCCGCGTATGCGTAACCCATTATCACGCCGTCTTCCTCGAGGACGATATACGGATACTTCTGAGTTATATGTTCTATCCTCTTCCTGAACTCATCTTCCGTCGGCACTTCATACTCGAAAGTGATCGCCGTGTTCTCCACATAATATGCGTAGATTTGAAGAAGCCTTCCCGCATCTTCTGTTGTCGCCTGTCTTATGGTTACCATACTTACCTCAGTGCACTGCTTAGTGAATTCGGGATGCCTCTCGGGCCTCTTATAGCCGTCACCCCGTACTCGTCCCTCAGTATATCGAAAGTAAACTCATCTTCCTTATACTTTTTGAGAAGCTTGATCTTCATAAGAGCTGTGATCTTAAGATTCGAGTCTTCGTAGTCATACGGTATATCCGTCTCGAGAACTCTGCATTTATAAAGTATCGCAGACACGGGAGCCGCGACATAAAGATACACCGTGTCGCCGGTATAGATCCCGCTTCCCTGCTTCCAGTCGATCACATCAGACTTCCCGAAAGCACCGACTACATCGTAGTACTTGGGATTTGCGGGGATGATCCACTCCTTCGGTTCACGGTCTTTCTTCTTACGCTTCTTTCTTGATGTTGCCTCGTAGCTTACCCTAATAAGCTCGAATACTCTTTCAGCTGGCACACTGCCGTCGAGAAGGACCGTCACCCAGTGGCGCTTGTTCATGTGGTAAGCCGGTATGATGCCGTCTTCGCTTAATACCATCTCGCGAAGGAAGATATCGTCGATCTTAAGGTTAATAACGGGTATTTTTTCTTTGCCTTCGAAGCCCAGATTCTCACGCCTTACATTCATAATGAGCGCGAACCATTTTCGATTGTCCTTATGGCGGAAGACCGCCGCTTCCGGCGTGCTGTCCCACGGAAACTCCGGTTCCACTCCGTACTGCTGTGCTATATGGTCGGTGATTATTTGTCTCATGTTCTTATTATGCTCCATGCTTTTATCAGTCTCTCCGGGCTCCACGCCGCGTTGGCGGGACTCGTCGAAGGAAGGCAAATACCATCCCTGTTGATGAACGGCTGCAGATATTGCTGATATAAATGATAAGCCTTCTTGCCGTTAAGATATATGGCTTTTATGTCCGCAGTTGTCAGGATCTTACTTATGTCATTGACCTTCACATTCCTGATGCTCGAGTCGGATGACCCGTCTATATCACAGGAGCCGATCACGTCCCAGAGTGCGATGTGATTTCTTATGAGGAAGTCTTTCTTCTCTTCTGTTGTGCGTGGCGGTTCCTCATCGAATACACTTGCTGTTACCTTCCAGAACCTGTTCTGCGGATGGCCGTAGAAGAATCCCTCTTCTCTCGACTTCACCGACGGAAAACTCCCGAGTATCAGAACTTCGGAATCCTTGTCGTAAACAGGTTGTATCGGATGTATTATCACAGCTTCTTCATTATCCTGAGGCACGCCTCGATGTGCATGATCCAGTGGCGCGAGAACGGCATCTGAATCAACCCGCGGACATCCTTGCCGCACCAGTAATCGATGAGCCAGATTGCATCTTCGTCATTACTTACGACACCGAGCGATTCGAGCTTCGTACGGCTCTCATCAGACACACCGATCTTAAGCGTCTCGAAAGGCATTCCTGAAAGAATACTCTCGGTACTCTTCTTAACTTCCTGAGCATAAGCATATAGCTCATCGAGATCCAACTGCCGAGTGAACTCCGCAATCTTCTCTTTATGCAGTTCATTTCCCGTCGAGATAATCGGAGACTTAATCCTCTTTTGATAATCACCGGTAAACAGCACTTCGTCATCACCCGCGATCAGGTCATGCGCGACTATATCTTCTATCCTGAAGACATGCCAAATCGAATACGCGATATTCTTACAGTGATACCCGTCCGCATTGATAAACGGCATCGCATCGAAGTCTTCGCGCTTATACTTCTCCCTCCACGACAGCACCTCATTCATCAGCTCATCTCGAAGCGTCAACAATGTTCCGATACCTTCCTCAAAGGTACCTTTCTTCTTAATCTGAGACTGCATAGTCTTGTTAAGCGCGGACCACTCTTTGTTCATAAAATCACATCTGATGTCTTACAGTCTTATACTCGTCGCCGTCTTTGTAGAACGGGCACTCCTTGCTCTTGCTGTGTGAAAGTCTTATTACTTCATCTTCATCGAGGTCGAGGTCACAGAAAGCCTCACCTGTATACTCATCAATTGCCGCATACTGACATGTCTCACAACTTGCCATAGTAACCTCCAATCAAAGCCACTGAATAAAAGCGGTCTTATCAGAACTGTTATACCCCACCTTCTCGTAGAAACGCAAGGTATTCGGATCTTTCGAGCCCGTCAGCAGCATCATCTTGTAGCAGTTCTCTTTAAGTGCGATCTCACGCGCAAAGTTCAGGCACTCCTGCGCAAGCCCCCTGCACCTGTAGTCCTTATGCGTCACCACATTCTCAATGAAAGCATAGGGACGGACATTACGCGTCAGGTTAGGTATGATCACGCACACGCAGGAAGACACGATCTTACCGTCGACCTCATTCACGATGAGATGGTGGTTCGGGTCATTTATTATCTGCTCCCACGTCCCGCTCAAGTGCTCGGACTGATCCGGTATGCTGTCCTCATGAAGGTACAGATACAGCTCAAGCAGTGCATTCAGATCGTCCCTGTTCGCTTCTCTTATCATGGCTTAATCATCTCCATAAACACATCAACATCAGTCCTGTCGTACTCTTTGAACCCACACTGCTCATAGACATGGATCGCGCGAGGATTATCGACATACACGCTTAAGTAGATCCGCCTGAATCCGCCCTCATTAAAGCCGTATTCAATCATTCGCTTCAGCGCTTCCGTGCCGTAGCCTTTATTCTGCATGGAAGCCGTCATGACTATGCCCCACTCGGCCTCGTCGCCGTTAATATTAAAGAACGACGTGTTGCCGATAAACTTACGCGTCTCCTTCTCTATCATCGAGAACATTATGTCGGGACCTGCGATCTTCTCCTTCATATACTCGATCTCTTCCTGTTCCGCATACGGCTCGCGGCGGTCGCTTATGTACTTCGCCACATTCTCGATATCGTTGACCATAACAAGATACTCCGGCACCAGATCCAGCGTCGGCTCGATGAAGAGTATTCTTTCCGATTCAAATACTTGGTTCATATTCACTTTGCTTTCTTCTCCATAACATCTGCGCACAGGAAATCGCCGTAGCCCGTGTCGATCTTAAGATAATCAACCTCGCGGAAACCGCGCTTAAGGTAGATGTTTTTCGCCGGAAGGGACGCGTGCAGGATAATGACATCATACTTCTCGGATATCCTCGCCTCAGCAAAGTCCAGCAGCGCTCTGCCGTACCCCTTACCCTGAAACTCCGGCAGCACGAAAAGTCTGTCCACTTCATTATCAGTGAGCGTAACCGTACCCGCGAGAACACCATCGTCAGTAACTACTACATACACGATACCCGCATTGATGTCGCGTATTATCTTCTCATCCGCGTGATGCTCCGAGAAAAACCTGACCGCGCCCGCAGGATAATACTTCGGGTACACCGCATGTATCGTCTCCTGCGTGATCCTCTTTACTGATTCGAAATCACTTTCAGTTGCTTGTCTGATATTCACTTCCATTACTCCTAGAGAATCAGCTTTTTACATATGTTATCAAATCGGATACCGTCCCTGTTGCACTATTTCTCAGAAATCGCGAAAAGGTGCAACGCGCCGTCACTGGATATACACGAACGTCGATCGCCTGAATGCCGTCGCTATGCGGATGACACCGGAATTAACAAGACCGATGCTGTAGATGATGACCGCCGCATTCGTATTTCTGATGAATATTATACAGCACACCGCGATCAGCACATTGAGAATACCGTGCGTAAGCTTGAGCTTAAAGTGCTTCGATCCGCTCTGACGAGTCTCATTCGCGCGCAAAATTTCCACCACACCTGAGAACATATGTATAGCCGCCAGATACAGCAGGATATACACCTTCGGTACATTGGAAAGAGACAGTGTCATGACCGCGAAGTCCGTCAACAACACCCCCTTATACAGGATCCGTTTGCCGCCGGTCATGAACACCGCAAGTGAGAAATAGTAATAGAGAGTACCTATGCCCGAGATAAGAAATCCCATACCAAGGAACAGCAGGATGAATATATATGAGTCCTCCGGGAACACCATCATGATAAGGGCAACGATGATCATCACAAGCCCCGCGATCACGCTGTTAAACCGTTTTAGCTTCGTCATGATTCCGCACCCGCCTTTCTTGCGATTTTCATCTTAGAAAAGCCTGCGAGCTTGTTGCCGGACCTGCTTATCTCTTCCGTTACCATGCCCTTGTGCGCCTCGGCACCCTTAATGAACTTTCCCAGGAAAGTCCTGTCCTTCTCTTCCCTGGAAGCATTAATGTACTCATCCTGATACTCATCAACGTCAAAATCAGGAATGCTCTCACCGGACAATTCCTCACCAAATGCCTTCCAGTCGGCGCTGGCGATAAGCTGCCTTTTACGGATGATCTCATTCAGTCTGTCCGAATACCTCTCAAGCACTTCGGCATCGTACATGTCCTTCTCAAAATGCTCCTCTCCCCTTAAACACTTCATGGCATACACCATCTGTGTGAACGCCTTAATGTAATCCGAGGGGTTGTCCTTGACGATCTCGTAATACTCTCCCCAAGCCGGCACATATCTGTACTTCGCGAACGAATAATCAGGGAAATGTCCTGCTCTTCCGTGCCCGAGGTTCATGATGGAATTCTCATTGCTCTGAAACAGACTGTTGGTATATAGACCTTTATCTATATCATCCGGCGCGCCCGGATTGTGTCTGAACTTAACTCTTCGCGATCCCTCATCACCGTCCTTATTGATCAGTTCAAAGAAATCGCTGTCGGTGTTATTGATTACAAGCGAAGGCGTGCCCGCGAAATTACTGTGAGCCCACGTATCTGCCAGCACATGCATGGCAATCCCGACATGCTGAAGGCTCCTGCCCCGCGCAAGTTCGACCGTCTTCACAACCAGATCGCCGTTCGGCCCGCAGATCAGCCTGTACTTATTCATGTACCGCTTGGTGCGTCTGCTTTTCGACGCGTAAAGGTCACGCGGAAGGAAGTGGAAGGATGACCAGATTCTCGTGATATGCTGTAACCCGATGATATCAGTCCTCGCATCCATCATCTCAAGCTGAAGCATGGTAGTCGCAGCCTTTACCGGAGCATGGATCTTGGTGAGCAAAGTCGCAGAACAAAGGTCGACAAACTGCGCACTGTATGCGATATCATGACTCTCCTTGTGAGAGTATCCTGCAAGAAAGGCCGCGCAGTATGTGGCGTAGTAGTGAAAATCTTCCTGCATATTTATAACTCCGTGATGTTTACTTGCGTTTCCTTACGGATATTATCAAGCCTTACGGAGCAATAGATTATATCTGCCAGAATAAAGCACGTGGTCAGATCGATAGCCAGGGATGCTATTACAGTATCAATGTTTTCAACACTGAATCCCGATGCAAAATACAGCGGAACACACAGCACAGTGAGTATCAAAATAACAGTCACCGGCACAAGATGCCTTTTGCTGCCTGATCTTCCGCGGGCAAACCTTATCGAATTGACACCAGCACGGTAATAGATAAAGAAGAAGACTGTATAGATCAATACTATCATGCAGATATAGATCCATTTATAACTTTCAAAATCTTCGGCACTTGTCTCAAGCATCTCAGCAATATCGGCGGTTCCCAGAAGAAAAGTGATTATAAAACGAAGCACGGACCACACTCCCATGATGATGAGCGTGGCCCCACCGATCTCCATATTTTTACGATATTTCCTTATATCGGCTTTCGTTTGTTCAGATATCATTGTGCTTCCCTGCG
Organism: Clostridiales bacterium; assembly: GCA_017451265.1. GTDB lineage: Bacteria > Bacillota > Clostridia > Saccharofermentanales > Saccharofermentanaceae > Saccharofermentans. Next base: position 120,178 of record JAFSPU010000012.1, on the reverse strand, counting down.
CTTCCTAAGTGACAGGTACAGACATACAGCACTTGCGGTGAACATCAGGAAAACAACCGCCATAGAGGTGTAATCAATCTGCTCACCTGTCGAAGCAATGGAGGTATCTCCCGTTACTGCTTCTCCTGTAGCCGCGTCACCCGCCGTGCCGTCGGTCTGAGCCTGCGCAACTACATTGGCGGTATAGAAATATGCCTCCGCGCAGCCCGGGTCATTAAACTGAATTCTTATGAGATGTCTGCCTTCAGGCAAAGACTGCAGGAACTCCTCGCTTAAGGTCACATTTATGCTTCCTCTCGAGGTGGTGTACATCGAAGGATCGACCAGAGTCTCATCTACCACAACCGCTGTGAAGTGATCATATGTTGTCTCGGGCTCGATATTTCTCTCAGCAGTGAAACTGATCGTTCCGCTTCCGGTCCATGCGACATCTCTGCCTGCGATCATGTTATAGATAATGACCTGCTCCGATGAGCCTCCGTGATCGGGCTCCATACGTGCGGCTGCCTTGGCATAAGCGATATACGTCTCATCGTAATGCGTGCTCGCGATCATTCCGGCATTGCCCGCAGCAGTGCACAGATTTCTGATATTAGCCTCGGTATCAAAGCTTCCTCCGTTATAAAGCAGGATAGTCATAATGACAGTTCTTAATTCATGTACATTCGCGACAACAGCATCGGTATGCGTACGGCAATCATCGATGTAAGCCTGAGGATAGATGCCGTCCATAGCGGTAAGCATATCGTTAAAAACCGTTGTCAGGGCATCGCCGAGCCTCTGATCAGCCACGGTCTGAATATCCGTATAGCTGTCGCCGCCCAGATACTTGATAACGGCATAAGCAAATCCCGAGAAAGTTCCGCTTCCGTCAAGCGTATGCGAATCATCGTATCCGATGGCATCGACAACAGGCTGAAGCGCAGGAACGAGCATAGGCATCAGGCTCGCGATCATGTACAGACTGTGTTTTCTTACGCCTTCACCCGTCTTATTGTTGTCGTCACTGTAAGCCGCCGAAGCGGGATCTGCTCCGTCGACACATGCACAAAGATATGCAACGACAACATCTCCCAGAGGTGTCGTGTCATCATATCCGGGATAGAAAGATCCCAGATACCCGCGGATAATGGGTTGATATGTTTCAGGTACGGCTGTCGTGATCATACTGACCATCTTATGAACAAGCTCTGAATCCTTGTTGTCTCTTACAAAGGAAGCCAGATCAACAATAAACTCATCTACCGTGTATGTAGTATAGTCGATGTCTTTGCCGAGGAAGAATTCCAAAAGCTCGGTGATCGCGATCGCGATACCTTCCTGTTCGTTCGCAGCGCGTCCTTCGTTGATCAGCTGCTCTGATGCATACGCGAGATAACAGAATACAAGCGGCTGGGCGAGCTTGCCGACAAGGCCTTCCTGAGTCTTGAACATCGGACTCATCATGCCGTAGATTCCTGCCAGACCGGCCAATACTGTCTGCATTCCGCTGTTGATAAATGCATCGCTGTCAGGAGCCAATGTCATTAATCCGCTTACTCTGGATCTTAAATATGCGATGGCCGCATCAGTTCCGCCTTCACCGATATCAACAAGAGACATCGATGCAAGATCGAATGTCTTCTCGTGGAAATCATATGCAGACTTGCCGCTGACATAATAGTTATAAACATACGGGCTTATCGACTGCAACTCGGCAAGCATCTGATCCTCACTTACGTTATCGAAGGAATATACATTTCCGTAGTAGGTGTAACCCCAGTCGGCTAGCGGCAGAAAGGGGATAAGATCCCACTCGAGCGGATAATTACGTATGCCTGTAAACTCCGCTCCTGTCGGATCTATTGCCGTATCCTCAGGATAGACATACGCATCGCCGGGTGTGTCGGCAGAATACGTGCCGCCTCTTGCACCCGCAACACTTAATGCAACAGAAGTGGTAACACCGGTTCTGATAGGGCGCGGTGTCGCAAAAGTATAGCAGTAAATATCTTCGGGAGTGATGCTTACCTGCCCGCCGAAATATCCGATTCCGCCGCCTGCCAGGAAGCCTCCGAGAAGGTTGGAAACGGCACCGCCGCGGCTGTGTCCGGCGATCCATACCTTGAGGTCACCGGTGATGTTGTGATTCTGAATATACTGTTTTGTAAACCGGAGACACTCATCTCGCGCTTCGAGGAAACCTTCATGAATATTACCCGTTTCCAAATCAATGTTGCCTGCCCATTCCTGCCTGTAGTTAACGCTTCTGGGAATGATCGCAAGGAGCGTATATTCATGTCCATCAACGGTCAGAGTCCTCGTTCCAATCGCTACAGCCAAGGAATTCGGCTCAGCTTCTGTGGTATACCATCCATTTGCCTCTACATCCGTAAAACCCATGGAGGTCAACATGGCCAGAATATTTGCTGCACCGTTGGAAGGATCCCGCTGATAAGGATCCACATCATCACCGAAGCGGGTGGAAGACGCCATCGCAGCCTGAGCCGAGAGCGCGGCAAGATGTGCACACCCGATAAAAGAAGACTGCATGAAACAATCCTCTCTGAAAACAAATTCATCCGTTAACTGAATATTGGAGCCTTCCTCGGAAGTAAAGGTATACGTTCCGGTTATAACCTCCGGTTCATCCGCATATACCGTCGCTGAAAAACTGCCGAGCAGTAAAGCGGCACTAAGGACTGAGCACATTATCTTTCTAATCCTCATAGGTACGTCTCCATTACCTGTTATTTTCGTACAAACCTGAATACGTTTGCCTTGTCTTCATCAGAAAGCTCTGTTATGTAGTTAAGGTACATGTCCGAAACGTAGTCGTTCCTGCCCTCGTCAGCGATCTTCTGAAGCTGTGCGCAGGCCTCATCTCTGCGGCCTAAGTGGAACAGCCTGATCGCCTCCTTGAAGTCGTCTGCGTTGGCGGCGCGCTTCTGCCTCTCATCGTCAGGCAGACAGTCCAGCACCTCGTAAACAGACTTAACTTCGTTTACACCTGCAACCTGGATCATGCCCAGGTAACGGAGGCTGACGGCTTCGGTGACCTCCATCCTGTCGAGGGTGTCCTTCGAGATCAGCATGGCCGTCTTAAACTGCTTGGTAAGTGATTCCAGACGTGAGCTCAGGTTTACCGTGTCGGAGATAACGGTGCCGGAAAGCCGCTCGCGCTCGCCGACGATGCCCACCATCGCCATGCCTGAGTGCAGGCCGATACCGATGTTGATGCTGCTCACGTTTAGCTCCTCCGCTGTCTTCGGGTCAAGCACGATAGCCTTGTACAGCTCGTTTCCTGCCTTAACAGCGTCGTCAGCGTTCTCGAAAAGCGCCATGATGGCGTCGCCGATGTACTTGTCGATGAAGCCGTTATTCTCTCTTATGATCGGACCCGCCTTGCCGTAAACGGTGTTAACGAAAGCGAAGTTCTCCTTGGCAGTCATGATCTCCGAGTTGATCGAGAATGAGCGGATGTCACAGAAGAGGACCGTAAGGTCGCGGCTGCTTGCGTCTCCGAGAGCAAGATCAGATATGTTTTCCTTGCCCAGATACTCCTTGAACTTCTGCGGCACGAACTTGTAGTAGAAACTCTCAGCCTTGTCCTTCTCGTTAAAGAGTGTCTCAAGGCTCTGGCCCATCTCGTTGACCTTGGTACAGATCTCTCCGAGCTCATCGTTAGATCTGTATTTTACTCGAGCAGTAAGATCTCCCTCAGAGATCTTCTCGACTGTCTTCCTCGCCTTCTTGATGGATCTTGTGATACCGATAGTACTCATGGTAACGATGAATGTCATGATGACGAAGATAAGAGAGCCGTACATGAACGCATTCACGATGAAGTCTCTTCTTATCCCCCAGAAACCTTTATTCTCCGTAGTTACAATAAAATAGAAGTTACCGCTGCCGTCCTTGTCATTGATCCTCTTAACGGCATTGATGCTGTTTTTTCTGGCATTGTCAGCCATCCAGAATGGAATGTTATTTACGATATAAGCATCGCCTGCAGTCTGATCCCCGTTAACATAATTCAAGTCAGACAAGCAGTACATGGGCTGAACTATGCGGTCACTTCTTCCCAGAACAACCTCCTGCCCGTCAGGTCTCTGATAGATAACGGAGAAATAGAAATCATCCCTTAACCATGACAGGCGGTCTTCAGTCAGACCCATAAGTCTGTCGCCAAGCTGATGGTATGCTTCGCCTGTATTCTCATTTACAGTAAGAAGTCCGGAGAAATCGTAACCGTCGAGCTCTTCACAGCCAAGCTCAGCTATGATCGATACTTCCTTCTCGATATTCTCATTATTAAGTCTTATGAAATAACTGTACAGATTGAACGCTATACCGACTATCATGGCTACAAGAATAGGAATGGTAAAAGCGATCTGCTTGAACAACAGCGTCTTCTTTCTGATGATAAGGTTAATCAGAAGTCCGGTGAGAAATACAAAACTTAAGCTACCTAAGAAGGATGAGACATACATGGCAACATGTCTGTAGGGCTTGATGACAATATTCTTATCCGTAAGCGTTCCGTTCTTATATACCTGAAGAGAATTATCACAGCAGACAACTAAGACTTCTTCACCGGTCTCATCGACATATGTATCCAGATATCTGACTACAGATCCGCTGTTAACCTCGAAGGCTTCTCTCATCTGTCCGTCTTCAAGAGTAAACACCTTGGTCGGCTGATTCTGATCAACAACATAAAGTGTTCCGTCAAGAAGAACCGCCTGTGTGAAATATGGATTATCTGTCTGTCCTTCGGAACTGATATCGAAGGTGTATATGACATTTTCCAGCGGCTGCCCAAATACAGTTCTATATACATTACCGTCGCTTCTTAAAAACAGGAATCCGCCGTCGACCGGAATGACCGATGAAGTATATGTACCGTTCGAATCGTTCATATACTTATCGCTTATAGTTATGCCGGATGTATTCGTATCGATGGAATAAAGAGTTACTCCGTCTGATTCGATAACAGCAAAAGTAACCTTACCGTCATAATAATGCAGTCTGCTTAATCTTGACCCGCTCGAACTTACAGGGTATTCGATCTTACAAACGTCGCCTAAGCATCTGTAGTCCGCGGAGATCCTTACTATTCGTTCTTCCGTTATGAATGTGCTGTCAGTAGTATCATATGTAACTGCATATATAACATTGTCATCAGTAACGGCAAAATTATATGCACGTATTTCTTCACCATCGGAGTCTCTCAGAAATTTTGAATCGGTAGCATAGCTTTGAACCCCGCTGTCTATATCAAGAACAGCGCACAGTTTATTCTCTCCGAAACCGTTATCCAGTAAAAAGATCGCATTGCCCTCATCGTTGATACCAAACTCAACAACCCTTTCGAGAGGGATGATTTCGTACGTATTCCAATCATCGCTCATAAACGGGGTACAGTAACGTTCTGTAGAAGGCATGATTGCAAAAAGATTCGGCAGAACGAGTGTCAATATCAACAGGAGCACCAGCCACCTTGCTTTACCGCAGGTCTTATAAATAACCCTCTTCAGGAAGGCCAAAGGCTTAGGAAGCTGTCTTTTACTGCTATTCTCACTCATGCGTCGTCAACATAACCCTAAAATAATATATGGATTATATCACGATTATTTGATTATTCTATTTACCTTCATTAGGCAGAGTCTGTCCTAAGAAAACGATCTCATCATCCAGCATATATGAGACATAATAAATGCCCTCGGATGAGAACTCCGAATACCGTTCAATATCACTGCTGCTTACATTCTCTATATCACAAGAGGCGAGGAATTCTTCGATATCTTCAACGCTGATGTCTTCTTCATCGACAACATGCTCTGCGCTCTTAAGGAAGCAACCTGTCTGAACATATTATACGCATCATCGGCATCAAAAAGCAGTTCCTCATAAGTATCGGGTGCACCCGAACTGCGGGCACACCCGAGAGGAAACGCCAATGAAAATATCAGCAGGGCCGATACTATTCTTTTGGTCACAGTATTAAAGTGCATACCCCTGGTAACCGCACTCATTGCAGGTATACTTCACGCCGTGCCATGTAAGCTCAGGACACTGGCAGATGGGGCATGTCTGATTAGGTCTGAAGTTAGCGGGCATTTCGGCTTTGCCTGTGCCGCCTGTAACTTTATTCAGTTCTTCAGAACTGATCTTCTTATCTTTATCTGTCGTTTTATCCACCTCCCTATCTTTGTTATTACCTTGATTAAACCATGTATCGCAGGCATAACCAATAGACAATCTCTTTTACGTGTGTCGCTTAATGCTTCGCGCCCGCAATACCGTGAGAGGCAGGATCAAGACTCTCAGCTAAGATCGATAAGTTCTCTGAGCTTTCAAATGAGCACACTCAAGTCAGGTAATCTATAACAGGCTCCAGGTATTTCTCATCCGAGATGTCATAAGAAGTCGCCACCATCTGAGTCATGATCTTCTCTTCCTCAGTCGGATCCTTCTTTTTCTTAAGAGCCGAGACAAACATCTTCATGGCGAGCCTAGACGGCGCATTCATCCTATCATAGTTAAAGCCGCCCTGGCAGTAGAAAGCCTTGATGTATTCTCTTTGCTCATCGGTCATCATATTCTTAAGCATAACCTCGACGTCCGGATTATCATTCGGGCTTCCGCCTACGCAGAACACGGCGAGTTTCTTTCCCTTCCAGGAAGCGGATTTATTAAGAAACCACTTTACCTTCACGACGCTTGCCGCCATGACCCAGCCGCCGTAAACGATGGCCTCGTAGCCTGCAAAGAATGTATCGTCCTTCTTCTGTGCTTCCTTAAGATCCATCAGGTCCCCGCCCGTCTTCTGTGCGAGCCACTCTGAATATTTCTTTGTAAAACCTGTCTGTGAAGTGTATATGATAAGTGTCTTCATAATGCGCTCAGATTCCTTTCCATTTTCATTACCGTCTGTATGGTGGCATTCAGGCTGGCTTCATCCACGCCGTCGAAGATGCGGCCTATGATGTACTGACTTTGCTGCCCGTTATTGTCGTTCTTCTCCAGGAAGTCCCGGCATGCATCCGTGACATGTATGCGCTGCTTTCTGCGGTCCTTCTCATCCGTCACAAGCTCCACAAACCCCTTCTTCTCAAGCTTGAGCAGAATCTGCTTCACATTCTGGTGCGAGCTTCCCATGACATCTGACAGCTCGTTTAACGTTGGCGGCTCCTTGCAAAGGTTGATGCATATCACGGCAAAAAACTGCTTCCAGGTGATTTCCTTAAAGAATGCGTCTGCCGCGGCCTGATAGCGGTTGTCGAATGCGCTCAGAAGGCCTAATAGAAACGCCTGCGGCGGCATATTTCCGAATTCGACATTATTCATGTTCATCTGCTCATCGTAGTTCATGGATATCCTCCTTATTCCGATAGGTAACATGTTACATTTATGGATAATGTAATACATTACCTATTTTCTGTCAATACCTGAGTGGTAGAATAAATTGCACGGAGGAACTTATGAGCATTTTAATTAAGGATACGACCCGCGAAGAGCGCGAGAGAATAGTCGCCGAGTCGATTGGAAACATCGACGGCATGTGTGACGGTTGCATGGCGGGTCTTGCAGATATGTATCAGGATTACATTGACGGCAAGCGTGAGATAAAGGACATCAACATGGAGTACCGTGCGCATTTCGTATCCGGTGAAGGCGAGGACAAATTAAACCCCGGCTCCTCCTGCATGATGCGTTAAAGACCCCCTCCTTCCCATTCCTGACCATAATAACTACCTGAAACGACTACCTGAGGTAGTTGTCTAGGGTAGTTATTTCTTTATCGGTTTAATTACCATCACCACAAAAGCAATCATGGCTGCCAACACTGCAGTGGTTATAATGCTCGCCTCGATCCCGTATTCACCGCCGTTTAAAATGTTCGAGCCAACAGAACTCATATCAAACACGGATGCAACGATCTCATCATTACCGCTGAGATTGAGACCCAGAATACTGTATAGAATATAGTTCCAAACTGAATGAAGCCCGCAGGCTGCCCATATACTCTTAAATCTGAGAGTAAGAAGGGAGAAGATGACCGATATCAGAATCAGGTTGACTATTGCGGCTGCAACGATCATGGGGGAATCGCCGGACATGCCTGAAAGGTGGGGAATGGTAAACAGGGCGGCACTCACGCCGATGGTAACAGGAACAGAAGTCTGCTTAATAAGCAACTGATGCACTACGCCTCTGCAAAGGATCTCTTCCATGGCGCCCTGCAACACATAACAGATCAGCATGGCCACGACCATAGGGATGTTGATCTTATCGAACACACCATTAAACTTGATCGCGCCGGTAAGCAATATGACTATAGTTGAGATCAGCACCAGGACCGCACCGATCAAGGCCCCGGTCAGATAACTTACAGGATTGCCCGTGAAGCCGAGATCCCTGACAGTCTTCTTCTGGATAAGCTTCCAGAACAGCACGATTGCTCCGATAATAAATGCATATCCGAAGTATGTAATCAGCGTGATCGTCTGAGTATCAAACATCTCACCTTTCAAAGGATTCTTCCCGCAGGCGAAATGAACACCGATCGCTATGACTTCGCCTATAAGTTCTGAGCCGAATTTGCAAAGCCAAAAGAACAGGATGACCTTGATGACATAAAGAAGCTTCGGCATGTCCGTACGGTTGTTGAATGGGCTTATATTTTTGATGAAGGTTAGTATTTTTTGCATATTTTTCTCCTTATTTGAGCGCACTTATACTGAGATCCGGCTCTCGCGGACCTCTCATCAGGTTTATGTTATGTTGAGATCAGGTCAGACGGGGAATCCGTTAACGAGGAAATAGATCAGCATCGAGATCAGATCTATGGCAAGTAAAACACCGAAGCCTATGAGGAACCACTTAAGTGCCGCTTTCGCACGCTTGCCGTTCTTCTCTGTAAGAACTTTTTGGTCGAGCACATCTGCCATGGTCTTATGATCGTCGGTCTTAACCGGCTCGATCCCTTTAAGAAGATAATCCGTCGTCACTTCGAAGACATCACTCATGACCACAATCTTATCGAGATCCGGAGTCGTCTGCTCGCTTTCCCATTTCGAGACAGCCTGGCGGGATACTCCAATTGCGTCTGCAAGTTCTTCCTGGGACATGCCCTTGGCTTTTCTAAGACTCTGTATTCTGTCAGCAATCGTCATTCAATCCACCTCCGAGATTTTATGTCTCGAGAATAGCAACATCCGCCTTAACATATCCACCAGCCATGGCTTGAACTTTGTCAACCGACGGTTGCAACCCTGTAATTTCAGGCTTTTTATTGATTATATTATGATCCTTCTTAAGTCTCATCCGGATAATCCCAGAAACCGCCCTTATGAAAATTCTCATTGCCAAGAGGCTTGGCAGTCAGTTTAAATATCACACAGCCGTCAGGACAGACAACAGTCTTGGTATACTTTCCGTCGCCTCCGAGATTTATCAGATCCCCTCCGCTTCTTACGGCCTCCATCAGAGGATAAAGCATCATCATTGTCTTGGAGCAGATTCCGTATCCTTCTTCATTTACGGGGCAGCCGTACGTGCAGGTATACTTATCACCTATCTCTTCACCGTTACGGCAATACCGCTCGGTATGATCTCCATGCAGGAAACCCGTCACCTCAACTGTAAACTCATATTCTTCGTCATACCACTTTTTCATATCATGCTCACCTCGTTTATATGCTCATTTCCAAGTAACCGCATGTAAACGGGAAGAAATCGAACTTCTTGGTTCCGGTATGCGTAAAACCATGATCTTCATACCATTTACGCAGAACGGTATTCTCTTCAACAATGCTGAGATTCATCTTTGAAAAGCCGAGTTCTTTGGCACGCACTAACGAATCATTCAATAATGCCTCGCCAACACCGCTGTGCCTGCATTCCGGCAAAACGCAGAGGCTTCCCAGTTCACATTCTTCGTTCGAAGAGAACGCAAGGTTATAATAACCGATCATCCTCCCGTTCTCGAAAAAGCCATACATCGGTCGATGCTGTTCATCCATCCAGAAGTTCACTTTCGCTTCATCCGTTGCATAAGCCGTAAACCCCGGCGCATTCTCCGGTGTTATATTAAACTCTTTTCCAACCGTCAAAAAGCTGGAACGTATAACATCTACGCACTCAGGTATATCCTGCTTTGTTAACTGTCTTATCATGATATTCTCTACTACCCTTCATTCATGACTCTTTCAGGACTTGGGGAGCACTGTTTTGTCTCATCAGCAGTTCCAAAATCCTTATTCAGAATCTTATCAGCATAATCACGTATTGCTGTCTGATCCTTATCCTCGCCGCTAATAGGGTCACTTATCGAAACCTGATCTATATTGCTTATATCAGTTGAAGCCATATAGTTTGCAAGTTCGACAATCATCTGCCAACTGAAGTTAACATTCATGAGAACATCATACTGTTCCCATCGTCCGCATTTATAATGCTTTATAGTGTTATCCTCTTTGTTTGGAGAAGATTTCTTTTTGAATGCATCAAAGAATCCCATTATAAGCTACCGGAACCACCTTTCATAAAACTCGTCGGACTTCCTGATTATTGTCTTGACTAAGGGCTCTCTTCCTGACAAGGTTATTATACCATCCGGGTAAAGTACGATCAGATGCTGATGAGAATATAACCGACTATACATTTTTCGCCGCAGTCCACTTTATAGTTCATTTTGATTTCCCTCAAACATCATCTGATTTAGTATTATTAGTATAACAATCTACACTCATTACGAGGTGACCACTATGCTTAAAGATCTGTGTGAGAAGTACTATTTCGAAGGCAACTACAACTGCGCCGAGACTATCATCAGAGCAGGTAACGATTACTATAACTTAGGCCTTCACGACCGAGACATGATTGCATTCGGAGGATTCGGCGCTGGAATCCAGACGGGCAACACCTGCGGTGCCGTTCTTGCCGGAGTCTCGATACTGTCCATGAAGTACATTGAAGCGAAGGCACATGAGAGTACCGATATTAAGCCGGTCACAAGAATGCTGATCCAGAGATTTAATCAGAAGTACGGATCTGTCCTGTGTAAGGATATCAAGGCTCAGTCATTTAAGCCTGAGATCAGATGTAAGAACACGATCGACGTTGCCTGTGACATCCTGGAGGAAGTAATCGCGGAGTATGAACAAAGATCAACTTAAACAGCTTAGTATAGAAGGATGCGAGCTCATAGGAAGAGGAGCTCACGCGGCTGTGTACCGCATCGCTCCTGATGAGATCGTTAAGGTTTACAGGGAAGACATTCCTTTTGACAGAGTCTTAATGGAGAAGAGACGATCCAAACGGGCCCTGATCCTTAAAGTTCCTACCGCCATCTCATTGGATATCGTGAAGGTCGGCAACTGTTACGGCGCCGTCTATGAATTGCTCGATGCCGAGCCGACAGACAGTTATGTAAACAGATCCTCCGAAAACCTCGAGAACTTTATCAATATGTCCGTCGAACTCCTTAAGCATATCCACAGCATCGATGCGGATACTGCGGAATGTGCAGACATGAAGGCCGATCACTTAAAGTGGGTTGACAACACCGAACATTTGATAGGAAACAATGCCGCGGATAAGCTGAGAGATCTGATAAGAAGCATCCCCGATTCGACCAAACTTCTTCACGGCGATTTTCACCTGAAGAACATCATAATAGTTAAAGGCAAACCAATGCTCATAGACATGGACACACTCTGCTTTGGAGATTCTATCTTCGATCTGGCAACAATCGCCAATTCATACTGGATCTTCCCACAGATGGCTCCCGAAGCAGCGACGGTTCACCTTGGAATTTCCGTCGGGGATGCGCACCACATCTGGAAGCGAACGCTCTCATTGTATTTCGACGGGATGAGTGACGATGAACTTACGAGGATCGAGCAAAAGGCGCGCACATTGGGTCTTCTCAGGATCATTGACTTCGCTCAAAGGAGCGCCCCCGCGGAACACCGTGAGCTTCTGACACAGCAGGGCATCAGAATGCTTCACGAAGCCCTCGGCGCTGTATAACCACATCACATAAGCGTCTGTTCGTTAATTATCAGATGGAATTCCAGCTGCAGGAACTCGGCAGCCGCGACCTCGCCGCAGGCACTTCCCTCAAGGGTATGAAGATGTGTCTCGTAAAAGTACATATTACAGCGACGCCGTCTCCGAAACGGGTGTAGAATAATAAAGCAACAATGCAAAGATAAAAACGCAACGTGCATCGCAAGATATGCCAGAGCCGGTAGGTAGCCCGGCCGTCCTGATCTTCAGGGTAAGTAACCTGCCCCTCCGGGTTGTCCGTTCTTTGCTCATCAATTCTTAAAGGAGGGATTGTCATGGGCAAAGTAAGCTTGGTTCTGACAGTGTATTTCGAGGACCCGTTCTGGGTGGGCGTATTCGAGAGGACTGACCGCGGTAAACTATCCGCAGCTAAGGTAACTTTCGGAGCAGAGCCTAAGGACAGCGAAGTATACGAATACGTTCTCAGGAACTGTCAGGAAATAAGGTTCAGCCCGGCTGTGGCAGCTGTGGAAAGCAAGACGGCGCATAATCCGAAGCGCCTGCAAAGAGAAGCTAAGAGGCATACCTCTGCCAAAGGCATCGGAACAAGATCGCAGCAGGCGATAAAGCTTTTACAGGAGCAGAGCAAGCTTGAACGCAAGAATCAAAGCCGCGAACAGAGAGAGGCCGAGAAAGAACGTAAGTTTGAACTGAAACAGCTAAAGAAAAGCGAGAAGCACAGAGGCCATTAGCCCCTGTGCTTCATGCTTTTGTGGAGATATTAACAAAATGACGATTATGTCATTCCGCTACTCTTGTCATCTCGAATGTAGCCGTGTAGGTCGTGCCGTCATCGTTAGCTCTGAGAGCTGTCCACGACATTGTGTCACCGTCAATACTGATCTCCCACCATTCACGGTTATCAACTTCACCGTCAAACCAACGGGTGCACAGCAGGATACCGTTTACAAAGTAATCGCCGTCATTATGAGCAACCCACTCATCGCCTTCCTGTACGTAATAAACGTAGGTGCCGTCATCATGGTATTCCCAGCGGTGAGGCTGACCGTCATCAAATACAGATCCTTCGCTGGTGCAGCTGCCTTCCCAAGTTCCGACGATGTCGCTGCTGTAATCATCATTAATCCTTACGAATGTAACAACTCTCGCTGCCTCAGAAGTTTCTTCACCGTCACGTACATGTGTGATTACAAAATTCGCAGTAAACTCGTTATCACTTATTTCGGTGATATCGTATTCGCGAATGATCGCTATGCCCTCGCGCGGACTGCTGGTGAATGTAATAACATTGCCGTCAATCGTGAAATCCGTTAACGAAGGAGCATGCCAAGGCGAACGGTTCTCATTTACACGGGATACGCTGGAATAGACCTCAGAAGGTGAGACTATATAGAACACGGTCTTCTCATTGGCTACTGCAGGTTCACCGTCTATTGTCGATGACATCCATCTTCCGACAAGCATCTCTTCGATCGGAGCCTGTGCATCTCCGCCTGAAGTCTCTTCCGGCGCAGCATCACAAGCAGTTAACATCAATGTGCCGCACATAACGCATGAAAGCAGCACGGATAGTAATTTTTTCATATATAACCTCCAATACATATTATTCCCGTAGGTATATATCTTGATTATAGAAAAGGATTATTAACTATCTTTGAATACAATGTCACATAAATGTATATAACCCACATAAATGGCACAATTATGAATGGATAAGGAGGATATACAGCCCTGATCGTAGTCTGCGTAATGTCGCGGACTGCTTCAAAGTCTTTCATATCAGCAATTCTAATGATTTGGGGCATGTTCAGATGTCATTCTACCATTCCGCCGTGGAACACACATTCATAAACCTTGACGTCGCCCTGATATATCTCCTCGTATCCCTGGAACCAGGTAAAATCACCGGTCACATTACACTTATAAAGATACTCGCCCGACTGATAGAATTCAGGGCCCCGGTAGGGCATCTTCTCATCTGCGGCACGCAGAGCCTCCTTAAGGAAATTCCCGCTGAAACCGTCACTTAACACGTGGCCCATATAATTCATCGCATAGACCGCCACGCCATCCTTCCAGACCGCTTCTTCACCTGCGAACTTCTCGCCTCCGACGTAAGTGTCGTGATACATATACTTGCCGTTCTCATAGCGGAAGTCATGCGATTCGGGACGGGTGGGATCCACTTCATTCATGAAGGCAGCATAAGTATTTACGTTCGCTTCAAGCCTGAACCTTATGAGCTCATCAAGTTCTGTATCGGGAACATCCTTGGCACTTAATGCACAGTCCTGGTCCTTGACCAGATAATCAACGCTTACATTAAGAAGATTGCTTATCTCTATGAGATTGCCGATATCGGGATATACCTGACCCGACTCCCACTTCGCGACTGCCTGCCTCGAGACATTAAGCCTCTCAGCAAGGGTCTCCTGAGTAAAACCTTTATTCTTGCGTAATACCTGAAGCTTTTCCGAGAATATCATTTCCGTTCACCTCCAAGAAGAGTATAAGTGACGTTAATTACTCGTGCCACCACCTGCAAGTTGCTTTTATGCAACCGGTGTTATAACACCGCCACTTATGAGCGCCTCACAGCTTCTGATAGAAAGCTGTTTTCGTAGTGCAGTCGTATCCGGCCTTCTCGTAGAAATTCAATGTGGAAGGGCTCTTTGAACCCGTAAGAAGAAATCCATGAGCACAGATGCAGGCCAGCACACAACTACACACTGGTATCACTCACCCGTGTTCAAGTACTTGATCGACGGCCTCCTCTTCTTCGCATACTTCTTTATCGCAGGAGTACTTCAGGGAGGAGTTAGCGGAACATCTATCTCTATGTAATTATTCAGCCGGCTCGAGCCCGATTCTGTGCTTATAGATAAAAGCACGGATGAAGGCTATGAGCGCGACCAGAACGTCCAGGCAATAGATGAAAGCACACACTGTGTAGATGCCCTGCTCAGTGCCGGTAATGAAGCCTTTATTCTGCATCTCCGCATAGACCGCGATAGAACAGAATCCTGTAAGCGCAATGCTTATCACATCAACGACCGCCAATAATATGGTGATAGGGATAGTGAATACTCCGAATATCGCGATGAAAGCTATGTAGAAGATTATTACGTAGGCAGGTATCTGTATAAATCTCATCAGAACCTGAGCCAATGCATGTCCGTATACTTTCTTCGCGGAGCACTTCTTGCGGTTCTTGATTCCAAGTATCACGGCTACGAGAGTAACGAACATCATGACGACTTCGAACGCGAGGAGAATGAACAAAGACGGAAACAGATACATTCCGTAGAACTCACTCCACCAATCGTACTTCTCCATTAAGGGGTTGATCATCATGGGGATCAAAAGATCACACAAAAGAAGAATCACAAACAGTGAATCCAAGACAATTACTTTTTTACTCATTTTACTTTCCTTTACCAGTAAAACGACTATCCCTACTCTTAATCTTAATTAAAGGTATTTCTTTTGACTGAAAGCTCACCATCATAAGAACCTCTACTATCCTATCGAGAGCAAATCACTTTTTATACCATAAATTTAAAAGTTTCTCTGGGGTATTTCAAGCATATTTTATGGCCTTTTCGGGTCAATGACGGGTCAAATGGCAAAATAAATCCCCGAAAGGCCCGTAATTACAAGGCTTCTCGGGGATGTGGTATTACTCGTACTCTACAGTTCCCGTAAACTTCCCAATGCATTGTCTTTCTTACATAGAGCCGCACAGGCACGCTTCGTCTGTGATGAAATGTCGTGTATCTCATCACTTAACTTATCTATTCTTTCCTGAAGCTTCGCCGCCTTATCGTAGAGATCTTTAAGACCGGTATTAATTTGCTGTACCGCCTTAACCTGGGAAAGATTCACCTTGCAATTCCATCCGATGAGCAGCAGGCTTACGACCGCTCCGCTAATACCGACCGTGATGGCCGGAGATTGGCCTGCTTTAATGTAAAGAGCTATCACACCAAAGATGGTAACGGCCATCACTATCGCAGCGATAACCCACAGCACGATGAAGACGTTCTTCGGCTCGTGCTCCACTCCGTCACGGTCGACGATCATATGCTCTTTATATCTGCCGTTCTGAAGCTGTATCTTGTCTTCGATCTGTTTCTTGTCATTACGAAGATCCTTATATTCTTTGCTGAGCTTCGTAAGATTAATAAGTTTTGAATAGACTTCATTAAAGTCATCAAAGTATTCTTTATCTTCGCTTGAGCAGTTATTCTTTACGAACTCTACCGACTCTTCGTCACAAATGAATTCACCGGAATCGATGAACTTCGTAAGGTCTTTAACGTCGCCCGTACGCCCCGCTGCGAGCATCAGTCCTCTTAACGCCTTGAAGTCGTGCGGATCCTTAGTAAGAAGAAATCTAAAAGCATCAGCGGCCGCATCGAATTCACCTCTGGACAGATACGTCTGCCCCATCTCAATGGCATTGTCCTCACGGAAATACTCGTAGTCGTACGTTGATCCGCAGAACTTACATAGATAGATTTGCTTATCGTTATCTATCGTAAGATTGCTGCCGCACGAAGGACATTTGTGGCTCTTGATCGTCTCCATTTTGCTTCTCCCTTATTCACATCAATACCTATCCCTACAATCACGATTCTACCATATCATGCATCTTACCATACGAAGCATTGAAACGCATATGCACCCGGATTAAAGTCGCCTTAAGAAAACGATTTAAACTGACCGGTATACATATACTTCTAACATCATATCTGGTAGATAAATGAATCATTCCTGCGATATTTCTTTACCTGTCTATCTTCTATACTGAACTTCTATTACAAATCCTTTTCCTCATACGGTTTATCCCAAGAACCAATCTCTATCAGATTGCCTTCGGGATCGGCAATATAGCAAGTCCTCTGTCCCCATGGTTCAGTGGTAGGAGCAAGGACAGACGTTGCACCTTGCTCGATCACTCGATTATATGTAGCATCCACTTCATCAAAAGTATCGACATAAAGGGCGAGCTCAAAATGGCCATTCAGACCTTTTACGTAGTCATACTTTCGGCTAGTCATTGCCTCAAAGTCTTTCCGACCATAGAACAAGAAAAGAGTGCCGTCCTTAACAAGATAAACGTTTGAAGTATCCTCTGATTCTTTTATCTCAAATCCGAGAACATCTCTGTAAAAACGGATCATTACCGACATATCTTCAACAAATATACCGAAACCATCTAATCTCATATGCATATCCTTGCTCATTTTTCTGTTGATTTTCTCTTCCAAGGAATCACTCCCTCAGATATGATAATTATAGCATCTGGGAAAAGGATTCTTGATTACAACGCCCGGACTTCTCAAAAATGCTAACATCCAAATTATGGGGGCTTTTAGGGGCTTAAAAAACTGAAACGCCCTATTTACGGGGGCTTTCATGCTTTCTATTTAGTCCGAGTGGCCTTAACGGCGCCGAACGGACTTACGCACAAGCGAAGCGCGGAGTACGTAGTGAGGCCCTTAAGGTCACTCGTACTCGACTGTACCTGTCGATAAAGCATCATCATTGTCTTCGAACAGATACCGTATCCCTCTTCGTTTACGGGACAGCCGTATGTGCAGGTATATTTATCGCCTATCTCTTCACCGTTACGGCAATATCTCTCTGTATGATCTCCATGCAAGTAACCTGTCACTTCAACAGTAAACTCATACTCTTCGTCATACCATTTCTTCATAAAAGACCTCCCTTATCTTCATTACGCCATACACTCTTGCTTATCTTATACGTACCGCCGTGATAAGGACCTTCCCCCTCGAAAAGCACCGTAAACCCACACTTTTCGAGCACCCGTCCCGAGGCGGCATTCTCCTGAAGCCGGATGCCGTATATTTCCGAGACACCGACTCCTGCTGCCATAACAGGAAGAAAAGCTGTAACGGCTTCAGTTGCATAGCCCTTTCCTGTATAAGCCTTAGCAACATGATAACCGATTTCCCACTTTCCGTCTTCGATCGGGACCAACTGAACATAGCCGATGTTCTTGTTGTCTTCTTTGGTGATCAGCGCATAGACGAGAGGTCCTTCAGTCGAACCATACTGAGAGATCAGAAAACCGATCGTCTCTTGGGCATCTTCCAAGGTCTCGAAGACCTCATCCGGAACAAAACGCCTCGTATCTTCATCCAAGGAGTTCTTATGGACATCCATTGCCATGTCCACGGTAAGTTCGGTAATTCTCAATCTGTCAGTTTCTAACAACATATTGTTCCTAATTATTCAAACTTCATGGTTCCTGTCAGCTATACGTCAGACTGTATTCCGACGCATCGAGAGCCCTGATCGCCTGATCGTCATACTCATATGTATGGTAATGCTCGGGCTCTGATCGGCGGGATAATTAAGGTTCTTAATGCTCTGACGGCGGCATCTGGCCTATGGATATAGTCTCGTCGTCCAGTGTGTAAGCGACATAATAGATGCCTACATACTCTTCGCCTTCAGCGTCACCGTCTACTCCCGCGATATAGATGGCGCCGCCTTCGTCGTTAACGTTATACATGTGATACTGGAAGCAGGTCTGGCGCCTTCCGTTCTCTTCACTGGTATAGTTTCTGTAATGGTTGTCGCGGGAAGAAAAACCCGTGTACCTCTCGAGATCACTGCTGCTCACATTCTCGATATTACAGGAATCCAAGAAAGCTTCCACATCATCAACACTGATATCGTTCTCATCTACAACATAGTCTGCCATCATGTCGTGCAGCTCATCCGCATCACGGTCAGTAATAACACCCGCAAGGTCCTCCCTGCCGGGCAGCCATCTGTTATTCTCGACATCAGCGACATTAGCGGAGATTACAAGCACCGCGACCAGGATCCACGGGATAACGATCATTGTGATGCCTATCCATAAACCTATCTTCTTCGTCTTCTTATTCTTCTTCTTCGCTAAAGCGGATCTGACAAGAGAGCCGATTATCAAGCCTATGGCAATAAGGGTCAGGATTATGGCAATCCCGATAATGATACTAATGACTACAACATTTAAAAGAACGACAAACATACGACCCCCTGATCTATCTTCTATATCACCAATTCAACTTATAATGATCTTAATTACTACTTTTAACCCAATAATATATAATCGTCAACGACGCCTGTGCACCTCCAGCAAAGCATACCCAAAACTGATAATACTAATTGCATTTCGTTACTGATCAAAAAACCACTGAAGCTTGAGCTTCAGTGGCTTTAATAATTACATATAGCCTTAATGTCAGACTCAATCCTGAGAAAGCTTTCTGTATTCCTCAGAGTTAATGAATCCGGAAATGATGGCCGTGCGGTCGTCTGCAGTCGCAAGAATACCCAGCCAGTTGGCAAGTCCGGCTTCATCCGAACCTCTTCTTAAGCATACGAAGTACAGATCTTCAATGTACTCCTCATTTGTCTTATTAAGAGCCTGATACTCTTCACTTCCTATGAATCCTTCGATCAGTTCCCCGACAGTCATATCACCTGATCTTACCGATGACAGCCAATACTGCTTTCCGGACTCGTCGGGCTCACGGCCGAGAAGTCTTCTATACAGTATATCGATAAACGAAGACAGGTCGTGAGCATTGACGTTAGAAGACGGTTGTCCGGATGAAGATCCCGAAGAAGGAACAGCGGCAGATACCGGTGCTTCTGTTACGGGGGCTTGTTCAGTATCTGTATCAGTATCGATCGCAGCTTCCCCGGACTCAGCCATGTAGAAAAGCAGATCATCAACACTTCCCCAGCCGTCAGGGGCGTAGTTAATATCAATCACGAGATTTACAGTAACAGGCTCCGTAACAGACAGTGTCGCCTCAGGCATCAACCAGGTATTCCAGCCTGTAGTCTGAACTTGATCACTCGCTGCCAGTACATCTCCTGTAGCTGTATCAACTATCTTAAATGTCACGTATGAACCCTTATCGCCGTCACCCTGCACGTAGCCTGTAAAGACGTATGTTCCCGCCTCAGTAAGCTCGAACGGAGCTGTCAGTGTTATCGACCCTTCAGAGCCTTCAGCGGACCACCAGTGTGCTGAATAGCTTCCGGATCTTGCATCGTGTGTATCGTGGACCGTGATGCCTTCGCCTGTCACGTCGTATTCCACTTCATAATCAGATGTCTCAAATCCTGCAACGTCATCACTTATAAGAGTAGAAGGACGGACAGTCAGTGTTATCGAAGTAAGAAGTCCTTCACAAATTCCGGAAACTACATAAGTTCCCGCCCGCGTTATATCGACTGCTTCAAGCTCTGCCGCAAGCCATGTGACAGGAGCGGAGTATGTGGAGCCGTCTCTTCCCGTTACA
Source organism: Clostridiales bacterium (assembly GCA_017451265.1). GTDB lineage: Bacteria > Bacillota > Clostridia > Saccharofermentanales > Saccharofermentanaceae > Saccharofermentans. Next base: position 99,821 of record JAFSPU010000012.1, on the reverse strand, counting down.
GTTGCCTGAGCAGGGAATGTATAGTTACTGCCGGCATCGATCGTTACATCGAATGTCTCTACGCTGTCTGCAGCTGAAGATGAAGATGTCTCACCTGTTCTTATGTTCTCGAATACTCCCCATGCGTCTGTAGGACGTCCGTCAGGATAGAACAGAGCCTCGTTATCAACCGCGGTTCCGCCATACCAGCGTCCAGCATCATCGGGATCGTAGACAAACGCATATGAGGATGCCCAGCCGCAGCCGTAAGTCTCCCATGCAAGTCTGTTAGCAGATACCTGCGCATCGTATGCATCACCTGACAAACCGAAAGTATTTCCAACTGTTATCCATGCAGGTTCCCAATAGAATGTACCGATACCACCGGCACGATTAACTGCATTGATCACATCGCGGACTGCTCTCGCCTGACCCTGAACAGAGAAAGGCTGAAGGAGGTTATCGCCTGTGTCGTTGTTGCCGGGCCTTACTGTGTTAGAGTGGCCGTCTGAATCAGCAAGAGTATATGCGTAGGATGTCTCTGCGACCATGACATCATAGCCATAGGATCTCGCTGTAGAAAGCTGGTTTGTTAAGTTAGAAAGGGAACCATGCCAGTACGGATAGTACGATGTCGCGAGAATATCAGCGGAGACACCTTCAGAGCTTAATGTCGCAGCCCATGATGCGATCGTACCGTTCTCAGGGTTAGTAAAATGGATTACTGCACGTACGTTGCTGTCCCAGTCATGAACTGCATCACAGCCGGCATCGAAGATCCTGCACATATCAGAGCTGTTAGACACGCCACAGACTGCACCGTTTGTCTCGTTTCCTACCTGTACCATAGCGACAGTATTGTGGTTAGGATCGATGGTATTAAGCGAGTCGGTTATGAACGATGCGACCGCAGATGCTCTTTCCGCAGCGGACATCGAGCTCCACGCAACTGGCACCTTCTGCTTACCGGGATCACACCAGAAATCGGACAGATGGAAGTCTACAAGCATCGTGATGCCTGCCGCTTCACACGCATCTGCAATGGCAGCTGCTGTTGCAACATCGTTGTTGCCTCCGCCAAATCCGTTGCCCTGTGAATCATATGGATTATTCCACACGCGGACGCGGACACAATTGACACCCTGGTCTGCGATGAAACCTATAAAAGAATTAACATTAGTAAGTGCGTTGCCGTTATAGTCGTAGTAGACGACTCCTGCGTTAAGCTCGGAAACAACAGAAGAAACATCAACGCCGAGATAGAAATCATCGGGAAGTGTAGGCACCCCATCGAAATTAACATCACCCTCTACAGGTGTTACGTCACCCGGCAGTACTGTTACTGTTGTAACCGGGTAAGGTGTGATCAGGTCACTCCAGGATGAATCCTGAACTCTCGCCTGAATCTGATAATCACCAGCTGCGGTAAATGTAAATGTGTTCGTAAGTGTGTTCCCCGTGCTGTCATCAAGTGCACTTCCGGAAGTGTTGTTCCAGAACCAGACCGTAATGCCTGTATCTGTAAGATCGGTGATCTTGGTTACATCCTCACCATCTACATAGTTAAGCGTAACCTCGAAAGTAACTTCCTCACCTGCTTTGGGGGCAGAAGGAGTAACTTCTATAACAGCTTCATAATACGGCTCGTCTGTATCAACAGGCGCATCTGTTCCTTCAATAACAGTTACTGTTACGTAAGCTCCCGCCAGAGCTGTGGACCAATCAGAAGGGTCCCACAGTTCGACCTTAAGGTCGTAATCATAAACGCCTGCGTCAGGATAAGTAAACGTATTGGTAAGACCGGAAGAATCAGATCCGGAAGAGTTAAGTGACTCGCTCCACCACGAGATAACAAGACCTTCATCTGACGGATCGAATTCCACTCCATCGTTATAGAAAGCAGCCGTAAATGTGGTCTGCTCACCCGCCGTTACCGTGGCCGGGGTAACCAGTACTGAATATCCCGTCTCATCGGGTGTTGCCGAAGGATCTGAGCCTGATTGAGCTTCAGATACAGTAACAGTAATGTAGTCTCCTGTGATCCAGGCATAATCACCGTCTTTCAATTCGACTTGGAAGTCTGTATATTCTCCCGCCTCATCGAAAGTAAATTCACTCGTCAATGAGTCATCTCCGCCACCGTTGGACGAGATAGAATTACACCACCAATAGACGTGAAGTCCGTCTTCATTGGTTTCAAAGTCGTACTCTTCACCGTTCTTTGTGATCGTCGCAGAAAACGATGCCGGAACACCTGCGGTAATAGTATCGGGGACATCGATCGATATCGTATAGACATCGTCTTCAGCCAATACCGTTCGGGCTCCTGCGATCGGAGTAAGCAGCATCGAAGCTGACACCAGACCTGCGATCAACCTTCTGACTGTTTTTAATAGTTTCATGGGAACACCTCATGTTGCCTTAAACTGCGCAATTTATTGTTGCGCAACCGATTGTTCTTAAGTAGAGTAACAGATTGATAAATGGCCAACAATTAGCATTCTGCCAATTCAGAAAAATGTTTTTTGTTGAAAAGGTAAATTTGCGACAAAAAGTTGCGCAAGGCCTGTAAACACTACATTTCAGGCTTGTTAAATTCCCTGATGATCTCCAGGGCAGGCAGCGCATTTCCGTCGTAATCGAACAGCGCCTGATTAGCCCATTCATTTCCACCCGGTCCCTTCTCACCAGTATAGGCCAGAGCAGCTTCATTAGCCCAACCCACATTCGGCACAGGGATCCACCCTGGTTCCCAATAGAAGAAGCCTTTGTTAAGCCCGCTTCCGGAACTTATCTTCATGAACTCTTTCATGAACTCACACTGACCTTCTTTTGTAAGAGGGTATTCGACCTTCGACACAAGCTCCGGGCTTGTGGCATAACCTTTTCGCTCTGAGGGGGAAAGCTTCTCATAGGAAGCATAGTCTTCCATAGTAAATCCCGTGGACACCTCAGCGACGACGGTCTGCTTCCCGTAACGCCTCTCGATGTCGCGCATGTTCCTCTCAAGAGAACGCATGGTACCGTGCCAGAAAGGATAGTACGACAGCCCGATTACATCAAAGTCTTCACCGCGCTTTATATAGTTATCGAACCACTCGACATACATCGGATTGTTACCGCCGTTATCGAGGTGGATCATGACCGGAATGTTCTTATCAAATTCACGGCAGGCGCTTATTCCGGAGCTTACAAAAGCAGCAATATTATCAAAGTCAGGCTTCTTTCCCAAAGGCCACAAAAGGCCGTTGGTAAGCTCGTTTCCGACCGCGATCATATCGGGAGGAACTCCCTCGCTTCGAAGCGCGTTCAGCACGCTCAATGTATACTCATAAACTGCGTGCACGAGCTCCCTGGCACTCTTCCCCACCCAAGCCTTAGGCATAGTCTGCTTGCCGGGATCCGCCCAGAAATCAGAATAGTGAAGGCACAGAAGAACCTTAAGGCCAATGTCCTTCGCACGTCTGCTTATCCTGATCAGTTTTTGAAGATCATTAGTACCGGCACCGTATGGCTCTCCTGATTCAGAATACGGATCATTCCAAAGCCTGATGCGAACCCAGTTAAAACCGTAGGACTTCAAGATCTCAAGCAGGTCCTTACGAACACCGCGATCATAATAGACCGCACCGTTCTCTTCCTGCTCGATCAAAGTAGATATATCAGCACCTTTAATGTAACCGTCAATATTGATCATCAGTCAAAATCAAACTTCTCAAATCTTTGCATCATCGCCTTATAGCGGGTCCTGACCATCTCGTTCATCTGAAGGACGTCGCTTTCCTTGCCGGTAAACTGGCATCTCATGCAATAGAACTCATCCTTATCTTTATCATAAAACATATCGATGTCGAGGTCTCTCAAAAAACACGAGGGACATCTGTAATTCAGTTTGCCTTTGCCAGATTGAGCCATGTTGTTACAACCTCTCCTTCAGTGATCTTCTTATTCATTCCGAGTGTGTACATCGGGGAGAAAGCGTAGCCTTCCCTGATGTAGACAGAAGCGTCCTTGGCGTCCGTCTTAAGCGATACGAGCGTATCGATATCCGGGATGAGCGCACTTGCTTCAGATGCGCCTTTCGATGCGATCTCGCGGCACTTGTATTCGTACTTAACGGAGCCTTCATTGTCTCCGCCTGTGACAGCCAGAGTAATATTGGTCATGTCCTCGGGATACTCGGTCGTACCGTAGCAGCCGACCATGTATTCGTTGATCGTAACTTCTGCACCAGGGTCACTCATCTTTAAGATCTTACGCTCATACTTAACCGCAGATGAACCCTTCTCGAACGTAATTACAGTCTGCAGGGTTACGGTAAGATCGTAGAACTCGATGTCGACAGGATCGAGTGTAAGTATCTTTGCATCCTCAGTCTCGGAGAAATGCGCCTTCGTCCTGCACAGGCAAAGATCAACTTCTTCTCCGCCATGTGATATCTTGGCAGACCTGATCGTTCCTTCACCCGCGTAATGAGTAAAGTAGCCTGCACGGTACTTCTCCTGGATCAGGAACGGATACGATGCGTCCTGCACATGAGGAGTGCCGATTCCGACCTTCCACTCAAGCTTCGATACATAGGGTCTCAAGTCTACAAGAGCGCCGCCCTGATCCATGTTGATGCAGGCTCTCATGTAAGGATCCGCATACCAGAACACCTGTTTGTCAGAACCGTAAAGGATGTCACGCCACAGTGCGCACTCAGGCTCTTTGTAAGGCTTCTTCGCACGGTAGTAATCCGCGAACTCGGCCATAGTCATATCCTGAAGCTTGCCCTCTTTTTTGAGCTTGCCGTAGTATGCCATACCGTCCTCATAGGACTTCTTGAGAAGCTCGTAAGGAGCCTCCCACCTGCCCATCTTGTTAAGCCAGCCCGGGCCTACGAACATCATGTTGTAAGAGTAGCCGTCGTTGTATTTTCCAAGGTCTCTGTACTGGTCGATGATGTTATAAAGATACGGGTACTCCCATGTCTTCGTGTCGTAGATCATGCCTCTTAATACATTCTGAGGATGCGTTCCGAAGTTAGAACCGTTGCCGTCATAGCACGCGATGAGATCTCTGGACAGGTGAGGAATCGCGACTATACCTGAGTCCTCCTCCTCGTTTGCAGCAGGGGCGTGCGTATTCTGCTTTGAAGGTATCCAGGGATTCCACGGTCCCCCGTCGAAAAGCGTATACCACGAATTATTACATGTATGGTATGCCTTGGGACCTTCTTCCCAGCAGGTTGCTACAGCACACTTGACCGAAGGATACTTGCTCTTGATGTAGTTAGTAAGATCAGCGTCCATGTAGTAGGAACCTGTGGACTCGGGATAGAAGCCGAAGATGTCATGAAACTTCTCGAAGACATCATCTACGATGCGCATCTTATCCTCCATAGAGAACATCCAGATGCAGAAGTCCTTGGTGTTGTACTTCTTACGGAACTCCTCGCACGGCAGACCGAGAAGAGAAAGTGCGATCTCATCTCCGTATGTGTCGTGATCTTTTCGAGCTATGCTTACAGCCTCCTCGTTGAAAAGGCTCGCATATGTCATGTGTATCGTAGTCTTGAGCCCGTTCTTGTGTGCAGTCTCCTGCTGAAACTTGAAGATATCGAGTGACTCTGTAAGGAGCGCTTTCCTTCCGATATCCTCCTTCTTACCCTGCCCTGTTACCTTCTCAGAATACTCAGGTACCATCTCGGGACGATGGATTATGTTAACTATAAAGTCGTTTTGCATTTTAATCTATACCTCTAAGTTTGAGTGTTATCAGCCCTTGGAAGCACCGCCGGTGACGCCCGCTACGTAGTACTTCTGCATAAGAATGAACAGAACTGAGATCGGAATCGAGATCAGAAGTCCGCCGGCGCAGAAGATAGAGAAGTAGTGAGACTTCAGATCCTTGCCGAGCATGTTGTAAAGTCCTATTGCTACCGTCCAGTCTGTCGAGATACCGGAGTTTAACATGAGCTTAGCGAAGACGAAGTCTGCCCAGGGTGCGAGGAATGAACTGATTACTGTGTAGACGATGATAGGCTTTGACAAAGGAAGGATTATCTTGAAGAAGATCTCCACCTCGGATGCACCATCAAGTCTTGCTGCTTCTCTTATCGAAGTCGGGATCGTATCCATGAAGCCCTTGCAGATCAGATATCCAAGACCGGAACCTGCCGAGTATACGATTACCATTCCTACATGACTGTTTGTAAGACCTAACTGCTTCATTACGAAGTAAACTGCGATCATGGACAGAACGCCCGGGAACATGTTCAGGATGATCGAGAACTTCATCATAGCGTGTCTTCCCTTAAATCTCATACACGAGAATGTGTACGATACCATGAGGACAAAGGCCGTCGATATGATGCATGAGAACAGTGCGATGATAAATGTATTCTTAAACCATGCTATGTACTGAACTACTGAGTCAGGTTCAAACAGAACGATCTTAAAATTATCAAGTGTCCAGCCCTGAGCTGGGAAGAAATGTGCCGTGTCGATTCCCCTGTACTTGGAGAATGCAGTAACGAGGAGCCAGACGATTGGGATGATCCAGATCAAAGCGAAGATCGCGATAAGCGCATTTATTATGATCGTCGTTGCTGTCTCAGACTTCTTCTTGGAACGGAGTTTCAGTTCTTTCTGTTCATAATTGTCATGTTTACTAATTGCGTTTTCCATTACTGATAACTCTCCTCTCTTCCGCCTGACAGGAACTTCGAGAACGCTATGAGTGAGAATACCGCACAGATAACGAATACGATGATTCCGATTACGGATGCCATTTTGTAGTTGTAGTAGTCATTGGTCAGTCTGAACAACCAGGTTACGAGGAGATCAACTTCCTTTGCATTTGCATTTGCCAAAGTCTGATTTGTCGTAACGAACGTATCCTGAGTAAGCAGATAGATAACGTTAAAGTTGTTGATGTTTCTTACGAAGTCTGTGATAAGCGTCGGGCCTTCAACAAACAGTACGTAAGGCATCGTGATGTGCCAGAAGATCTGCCATGCGTTGGCTCCATCGAGCTTAGCGGATTCAATCTGGGATTCAGGAATATTGAGGAGCACACCTGTCGCGATGAGCATCTGATACGGAACACCTACCCAGATATTGATCATAATGATCATGAACTTAGCCCATCCGGGATTTGTAAGGAACGGTATATATGAAAGGTGGTTGGCAACAAGGCCGATTGATTTCAAAAATTCAGTAAGGCCGATACCTGTGCAGAAACTGTTAACAATACCTGTATCACCGAAGAAGTATCTTACGAGGAGCAAAGTAACGAACTGAGGAACTGCGATAGTAACGACGAACAATGTTCTCCAGATCTTGGGGAACTTTACCTTACGGTAAGTGATGAGCTTAGCAAGAACGATACCGCCGAGGAAGCAGGTAAATGTTGAGAAGAAAGCCCATACGAGTGTCCATCCCAATACCTTGAAGAAGGCATAACCGAAAGCGGAACTTCCGCTGGACAGACTTAAAATGTTCTTAAAGTTTGCAAGGCCAACCCAGGTAAAGAGTGCCGAGGGAGGCATATGCATCTGATCGTAGTTTGTAAATGCGATCGCAATAAGGATAAGGATCGGGATGACATTCATGAGAATGACACCGAGAGTAGGAAGAGCAAGGAGAGTGATATTGAATCTTCCATTTACGAGGGACTTGAAGTCCTCCGCGAAAGTAGCGATGTGAACACCCTTCTCGCTGTCCTGCTGGAGCTCATAAGCACGCTTGATGTTATGGATCCAGAGAAGAATGAATACGAAGATTGCGAACAATGCGATAACGGAATTTAAGAGAATGAGGAATGAGTTATCTCCCTCGATTACCGTATTCTGCATTGTAAGCGGATCGAACTGGGTTGAACGTACGGTATCACCCAAGGTTCCGAACTTGGCAAGATTAGGAGCTGCATAGAATATGCACATGAATATGAATGCTGCCTCAAGAAGCATTGTCAGGAAACCGACTACAAACTTCTTTCTTGCGAAGTAACCGGCACCCATCAATACAGTTGACAGTTTGACGGCCAAATCACCCTTTGAAATAGCCTTGCCGAAATCAGTAAAGTAATTCGCTATTCCCTTGAAGAAATTTACGAAGGCTTTACCGAAAGTCTTGGCGTGAACTTCTTTATTGCTTGCCATATAGAACCCCTCTTTTTGGTAATACTTTCCGTAGAAAACGCCTCATATGTTTGTATGCATATGAGGCGTCCCCGGAAAGATTAAATCTTATTAGACTACAGGTGCCTCGATTCCTTCAACAGCTGTATCAAGGAGTGTCTGGAGATCTGTGCCGTCAGGATTGCCTGAAGCGAGGATCTCACCCAATGTCTGGGAAGGTGCCCAGTAGTTGCCGCCAACACGCTGAGGTGTAGCATAATCAGCCTGTGCTGCGAGAGCAGCGATAGCAGGATTAGCCTGAACTTCAGGAGAATTAGCTGCAGCGATGTTAGAAGGTCCAAGACCTCTTGCATTGAATCTGCCGATCTGAGCAGCCTCGTTTGTGAGGTACTCAGCAAGGAGCATTGACCAACCGATCTGATCGGAGTAAGCATTTACACCAACGAGCTTGCAACCTGAGAAAGAAGACATCTGTGTCTCTGTTCCGTTGAGGTTGTAAGTAGGAAGCTTAGCAGCAGCGTAGTTATCACCCCAAGCTGCCTGTGCTGTTTCAGCTCTCCATGTACCGTTAACACAAGCAGAGATCTCGCCGTTTGCAATAGCTGTAGCCTGCTCGTCATCAGTCATGTTAACAAGAACGCCTGTACCGAAGTAATCGATGATAGCCTGAGCAACATCTGTACCGCCGGCATCGTTCCAAGTACATGTATTTGTTGTACCGTCTTCGTTAAGGCCGAGTGTAAGACCAGCACCTGCGAAGAATGAATAGAGGTACCATCCACTTGAAAGATCCATACCGATCTTAGTGCCGGATGCCTGAGCTGCTGCGATCATGGAATCAAGAGACTGAACATCTTCCTCTGTGTAGATGGAAGAATCGTAGAACATGAAGTAGCCGTTATCAGCTGTCATAGGATAAGCGTAAAGCTGACCGTTAACAGTAGCTGCTTCAACAGCACCTGCAGCATTCTCGTTTGCTACATCATATGTGTAGTAAGCGGATACGGGCTGCAAAGCACCTGCATCAACGAGAGCCTGTATCTGATCGTCTGCAAATGTGAATACGTCAGCGGCTGCCTCGATATCAGTGAGAACAGTATCCTTACATGTTGACTCAGACTCTGAACCGAGCTGGATGTCGAATGTTACGTCAGGATAAAGAGCGATGAACTCATCGATAAGTCCCTGTGTGTAAGCCTGGTCTTCCTCAGAAGCCCATACTGTCAAAGAGACTGTTCCCTCTGTAGCTGCAATAAGATTCTGGATAGCATCATCTCCGACTGCTCCGCCAGCGGAACTCTCATTAGTAGCGCCTGAACAGCCAGCCAATGATCCGATGAGCATGGAAGCTACTGCAGCAAGTGCAACAAACTTTCTCATTTTCATATGGATGTTTCCTCCCCATAACTAGTGTGAGTTTTTTGCCGGTTGTGTGCAACCGGTTGTTCTACTGTAATGATAAAACATTTAACAAAATTATCAAGTCAGAATTTCATAACACATGATTTTTTATGCCATTTTCACAAACCCCACCCACATCTGCCAACACTATGCACAATTAACTGGTGCTTTTCGATGTGTGCAACAAAGGCAAAATAAAAGTGCAACCTGTTGCAAAGACGGAGGCGGCGTATCCTTGCAACCAGGCTGCACTAAAACCTTTCTAATCCTTAAAACTCTTACTGCGTGGACCTTTTGAAGGTTACATCGTAGTGAAGGAGCTTCTTCACGGGAACCTCTTCCCCCTTCATGAACGAGATCAGCATTGAGCATGCTTCGGAGCCCAGCTGCTTAGGGTCATAATCAAGTGATGTGATGGGTGGCTGGTAAGACTCAAGAACCGGGCTGTTATAAAAGGATGCAACCCTTATGTCATCCGGAACCTTGAGGCCCTGCTTTCTTATCTCATCGAGAGCATACACACATATCATGTCATCTGTGCAGATGATGCAGTCAACATTATTGGACAAAGCATCACTTACATTCCTTATTGTAGAAATCTTGGTGTCCGAATTCATGTAGATAATGTCATCATCAGGCTCTATGTTAAGAGACTTGAAAGCCTTAAGATAACCGGCTTTCCTTGATCTGTTAACGATGTGGTTCTCATCTCCGCCGATCAAAGCAAGTCGCTTCATACCCTTAAGCAGAAGGATCTCTGTGAGCTCCTTACACGCACCGATATGGTCATTATCAATCTGATGTACATTCTTATAAGGAGTGGAGCCTATAGTAACAAAAGGGATTCCGGATTCGATCAGGAACTCAACGCTGGGATCTTTATAGAGAGTTCTGGCAAGGATTACTCCGTCAACTTTCCTGTTCTTAACGATTCTTTCAAGGCTTACGAAGTTATCCTCATATACCATGGACAACAATATGTCGTGATCGTTCGCGGTCGCTATGTCGGATACACCGATCATACACTTCTGGAAGAATGGCAGTTCAGTAACCGTGGAATCACCCGGAATAACCCAAGCGATATTATAAGTCTTAGACTGGGCAAGACCTTTAGCCAAAGGGCTCGGACGGTAATCGTGCTCTTTGATATACGCGAGTACCTTCTCTCTGGTCGCGGGTCCAATCCTTCCCTTTCCCGAGATCGCCCTCGAGACTGTAGTCTTTGAAATGCCAAGTTCCCTTGCTATATCGTCTATAGTTATTCTGTTGTCAGTCATAACAATATCCTCTTGATGAATTGCGCATAATCGGTTAGAATCCACACAACCGGTTGCGCTATATCCATTCTATCAGTTGACCGCCGTAAATCAACACTATTTTCGAGGTATATGTTTATGAAACCTGAACAATGCTTATTTGGCTGCGCTTATTATGATGAATATATGCCGGCATCCCGGATAGACACGGACTTTAAGATGATGAAAGACGCTAATATGAACGTCATACGCATCGCGGAATCCACATGGTCCACCTGGGAACCCGAGGAGGGTGTTTTCAATTTCCGGTCTCTTATACAAATGCTCGAAGGAGCCCGTAAATACGGGCTTCGCGTAATCATCGGCACTCCTACTTATGCCTTCCCCTCCTGGCTTTTGAAGATTGACCCGGATGTGCTCGCGACAACAAAAACCGGGAAGCTGTTATATGGAAGAAGACAGCTCATCGATATTATTAATCCAACATACAGAAAATACGCTGAACGCGTCACCAGAAAGCTTCTGGAAGCCTGTAACCCGTACCACGATGTCATCATTGGTTACCAGCTGGACAACGAGACACGATCCGCCGGTTCTATGGGAGAAGTTGCGCAGAAGATCTTTGTTGAAAGGATGAAAGAAAAGTTCAACGGGGACATATCTGCTTTTAATCAAGAATTCGGCCTTGATTACTGGAGCAACAGGATACCATCCTGGGAGGACTTTCCGGATGTAAGGGGTACTATCAACGGTTCGCTTGATGCCGAATACAGAGCTTTTCTTCGCGATGCCATCACTGAATTCCTGTTTTTCCTCAAAGATATAATCGACGACTACAGAATGCCCGGTGAATTCATCACCCATAATTTTGACTTCTCCTGGATCGGCCACTCGTTCGGTCTTCAGCCTGAAGTTAACCAGAAAGACGCCGCCAGGTGTATGGACATCGCCGGAGTCGATATCTACCATCCGTCAAAGGAAGACCTCACCGGTCTTGAGATAGCGATGGGGGGTGCGATCGGACGTTCTCTTAAGAAAGACAATTATCTGGTTCTCGAGACACAGGCCCAGGGCAGGCCTTCCTGGACACCGTACCCCGGACAGCTTACACTCCAGGCCCTGTCCCACCTGGCTTCAGGCTCAGGCGGTGTTATGTATTGGCACTGGCATTCGATCCACAACTCTTACGAGACCTACTGGAAAGGAATCCTGAGTCATGACCTCCAGCCCAATGATCCCTACCGTGAACTTTCTGATCTTGGCAGACTTCTTTTATCGGCCAGTGAGCGCATATCATATCTTAAGAAGACCCCGAGTGTCGCAATAATGCTGGATAACAGAAGCCTTACAGGCATTGACGAATTTCCAAGCAACGGCGAGGAAGCTTTCCACGGACGGTCCGAAGATGACTATAACCATATGATGAGGCTATGGTTTGACTCTTGCATGAAACTTAACGTCGAAGCAGATTTTGTCTACTGCGACGACGATCTGTCTTCCTACTCACTGGTGATCGTTCCGGCTTTATACTCCGCATCTGAGATCACTATCGCAAGACTTCGGGCATTCGTTGAAGACGGCGGTCACATGATCATCACACCGCGCTGCTTTTTCTCGGACGAACATCTCAAAGTCTATGCAGATGCTCAGCCTCACGGATTCACAGACCTTACAGGCTGTACATATAACGAGTTCTCGTCGCCCCTCTCTATCGGCTTTAAAGGGACACTCCCTCTTACAGGTACAGCCCATTCATTCATGGAGTATCTCATACCTTCGACAGCAGAGGTCTTATCGTCATACGACCATATGTATCTTGGCAGGTTTGCAGCAGTTGCCCGCCTCGGCAACGTAACTACCGTTGGCTGTATACTCGATGAACATGACACCATGGAAGTTTTGAAGAACACTTTCGCTGTGTCCGGCATCGATGCCCCTGACACCGTATTCCCGGTCTCTATCAAGACCGGCGTCAACAAATACAACGAGAAGATCACCTTCATCTTCAACTATTCGATGAATGCTGCTGATCATCAGATTACCGGTTCGTATAAGGATCTGATAACTGGCGAATCACTGTCATCCGGTCAGTCTATCACTCTTCCGCCCTGGGGGTACCGCATCTTCTGCTCTTAAAAGCCTCTATAGACCCGCATACAGTTGAACGTTATATATAATATAGTGTATCGTTCTTATCGAGGTGCGTTAATCATGAGCAAGAATAATAGAAAACCTTGACATAATCCTTCTCACCTTCAGCAAGGGCAGATCAATACCGCTTCTTATCCTCAACATCGTCTCGCTGTTTCTCACCGCAGGCGTAGATTTTCTTCTATTACTGAACACACACGGGAGTAATCTATGAATCTGAAAAAAATAGCCAGCATCGCACTCGTTATAAGTCTGCTCCTATGCGGCTGCTCTTCGGGTAAAGAAGATTCCTAAGAATAAAAATATACCATTGATTGAAGCAGAGTATCTTCAACGATTAGAAATCCGTCATTATTATTCTCCGTATACAGCATTTATCCGTTCTTCATCAACCCCGAAGAACCACGTTAACAAAAATCCTCCTATATAAGCACATAGCATTGCAATAATGTACTTAATCTGCTGGCCGGGTTCGACTATAAGGAGACCGAACAAACCGGAAACTCCCTGGGTAGTGGTGCCGATGTGAAAGAGCGAAGCCATAACTCCGCCAAAACCCGCACCGACGCAGGCTGTGATAAATGACCTGCCCAAAGGAAGCGTGACCGCATACATTAAAGGTTCACCGACTCCCAATATTCCGACCGGAATAGAATCCCTGATAAGTCTTCGAAGCTTCTTATTCTTCGTCTTCAGGTAAAGAGCGATGCCTGCACCTACCTGTCCGCCTCCTGACATCATCAGAATTGGAAGAAGGTAGTTGATTCCTGCCGTAGGACCCGAAGGATCGTTAAGCAGTGTGTGTATCGGGATCAGAGCCTGATGGAGACCTACGGCAACAAGTGGCAGGAATCCCGCAGACAATATGAAGCCGCCTGCTGCACCGAGGCTGCCGTATATATAATCCATCGCTATGTAGATCCCCTCGGTAAGGATCGCTCCGACAGGCTGTATGACAATAACTATCGATAATCCCCCTATGATAAGAACCAGCAGAGGCGAGATAAAAGTATCTAACACTTCCGGCATGACCTTCCTTATCTTCTTCTCGATCCATGCGAAGAACATGCCTGCGATCATCGCTGCAATCAGGCCCCCGTTCGAAGGGTTATAGACGGCTCCTGTCATAGGCAGAATAACCTCCTGATCATTGAACTTGGAAAGCAGGGGCATCGCCGAATTTGCAATGCAGATAGCTCCCGCTATGCCTCCGAGGATCGGTGAGCCGCCGAACTGTGCCGCGGCATTATATCCGACAAAAGCAGAGAGATATGCGAACATCGCCCATCCCATCGTCCTTATGCACTCGTACCACCATATTCCGCTTAACATACCATTGGAAGAGACGTTGATAACATTTGTCAAACCGTTAATAAGCCCGGCTGCGATTATTCCTGGCAGCAGCGGAATGAAGATATCAGCTATTCTCTTAAAGAATCGCTGCAAGGGCTTGTTATGCTTGGCTTTCAATGCATCTTTGTTAACCTTGGCCACATAACTTGCTGAATCAGAGACCATGCTCTTCCCGATCCCCGTAAGCTTAGAGAAGGCCTCAAGTATCTTGCCCGACTTGCCCGGCCCAAACACTATCTGGATCGTATCAGCTTCGACTACTCCCAGGACGCCTTCGACTGATTTTAACTTGTCGACGGAGACCTTGGACATATCCTTAACGCCGACACGGAGCCTCGTCATGCACGCCATGTTGCTCCTGATATTATCTTTGCCGCCCAGATATTCCAGCAACTGTGCGCTCACTTCATCAGCATTCATTGTCACTTTTACCTCCCTGATTCACTATCTGCACTATTCCCTCTGCCCTTGCCTTGAGCTTCTCATTCAGGGGCTCGACTTCGATCATGAGGTTCTGATAGACCCTTCCCGTCATAGCCATGCTTCCCGTGGAGATCATGTTGAGAATGATCTTCTGCGCAGTGCCGGCCTTCAGCCTCGTGGAACCAGTAAGAACTTCAGGACCCGTTACGGGCTCAATGGCAACATCAGCTTCCTTACCTACAAGTGAGTCTTTATTACATGCTATGGCAACCGTGCTGCAGCCGATGCTTCCGGCATATCTCAACCCGTATATAACATATGGTGTCCTGCCGCTTGCCGACAGTCCAATTACCAAGTCCTTCGAATTAAGACCGATGCCCTTTAAGTCTTCTTCGCACAAAGAAGTGCTGTCTTCCGCGCCTTCCACAGCTTGGCATAAAGCCTCGTCCCCACCTGCGATGATCCCCACCACAATACCAGGTGAGACTCCGAAAGTAGGCGGACACTCAGAAGCATCGAGCACACCGAGCCTGCCGCTAGTACCGGCACCAATGTAAATTATTCGGCCACCCTCCCGTAATCTTTCCGAAGCAAGTTCGATGGCTTCGGCGACCTGCGGGAGTACTTCATGTACAGCCGCAACCGCATTAAAGTCCTCACTGTTCATGAGCTTCGCGATTTCTATAGCGCTCATCTTATCCAAATCTGTACTCTCAGGATTTCTTTGTTCAGTCGTAAGTAATGTCAGGTCCACCATCAAAGGCTCCTTACTATTTATCATCCGGATACCAGTGGTCCATCGGAACGCCGTGCGGATATCCGTCATCACCCAACACAGACAAAACGCCTCCCGGTTAAGAGATCAATATCGCTGTGCATTCCTCATCAGAGATCTCTCCTCTCATCTACACATCAAATTATATCAGCAAGAAACCCTTCTACAGATATCTCATATGACATGAGTTTAAATTGAGTTTGCAAATCATGTTGGCTTTTTGTTGGCTAAAAAAATGAAAGCCCCTATTTACGGGGCTTTCATGCTTTCTATTTAGTCCGAGTGGCCTTAACGGCGCCGAACGGACTTACGCACAAGCGAAGCGCGGAGTACGTAGTGAGGCCCTTAAGGTCACTCGTACTCGACCGTGCCAGTCGGCTTAGGCGTATAGTCATACAACACTCTGTTAATTCCCGGAACTTCGTGCGTGATACGGTCGGTGATTCTGCACATCAGGTCATATTCGATCGGCTCTACCGTACACTCCACTACATCGACTGTGTTGATCGCGCGGACGATGCACATCCACTCGAATGCTCTCTTGCCGTCCTTGATACCTGTGGACTTAAAATCAGGAACAACCGTGAAATACTGCCATACCTTGCCTGCGAGGCCTGCCTTCTCGAACTCTTCTCTGAGAATAGCATCAGACTCACGTACTGCCTCAAGTCTGTCACGTGTGATGGCACCGGGGCATCTTACGCCGAGGCCGGGGCCCGGGAACGGCTGACGGAATACCATATTATCAGGAAGGCCCAGAGCCTTACCTACAACTCTTACCTCATCCTTATACAGAAGCTTAACGGGCTCCACGAGCTCGAAGTTCAGTTCCGGAGGAAGACCTCCTACATTGTGATGAGCTTTGATTCCCTGCTCGCTCTCGAGGATATCGGGATAGATCGTTCCCTGTCCGAGATAGCGGATGCCCTGCAGCTTAGAAGCTTCCTCAGCAAAGACCTTAATGAACTCTTCACCGATAATATGTCTCTTCTGCTCTGGATCCGTAACGCCCTCGAGAAGTCCGAGGAAGCGGTCTACGGCATCCACATAGATAAGGTTTGCCTTCAACTCGTCACGGAAGACCTTGCATACCATCTCAGGCTCACCCTTACGGAGGAGTCCGTGGTTAACGTGTACGCATACCAGGTTCTGTCCGATGGCCTTGATAAGGAGTGCTGCGACTACCGATGAGTCTACGCCGCCTGAAAGTGCGAGGAGAACCTTGCTGTCTTTGACCTGTTCCCTGATGCTCTTCACCTGCTCATCGATGAATGCCTGTGCAAGAGCTTCCGTTGTGATTCTTTCCATTGATTCGGGTCTTACATTGCCGTCCGCCATAGATACCTCCTGTAATAGAAAATATGTATTAATTCTAACACAGGATATAATAGAAGAATGATTACATTCGACACAGATCTATGGACATATCTAAAGACACAGAAGAGCCGCCCGATCGTGCTTTACGGCACGGGTGACGGCGCCGACAAGATCATAAAAGTACTGGATAAAAACGGCCTGTCAGTAAGCGGCATCTTCGCAAGCCCGGGGTTCGTAAGAAACAGGACATTCCATGACATTCAGGTGGAGTCCTTCGAGGACTGCTTCGAGCGTTACGGCAAGGACATGATCGTGCTCATGTGTTTCGGCTCCTCGCGCCCGGAAGTGCTCGATTACGCTGACGAGATCGCGGACAAGTGCGAGTTCTACGCGCCGGACGTGCCGGTCTACGGGCAGAACCTTTTCGACAAGGAATTCTGCGAGAATCACGAGGGCGAGATCAACATTGTGCGCGGGCTTCTTGCGGACGAACTCTCACGCAAAACTTTCGACTGCATAATAAACGCGCGTCTCACGGGCAAAACGGCCTACCTCAGGCTTTGCGAGGTCTCGCAGGAGGAAGCCGACGCCGTTCTGCCGCAGGACCGCAAAGGTCTTTTCCTGGACCTCGGGGCCTACGACGGCGACACGGTGATGCGCTACTCCTCCCTGATGCATGACCTGACCGGCTTCATTGCGGTGGAGCCCGACAAGCGCAACATGAGAAAGCTTAAGGAGAACACGTGCCTAATAAACAACATTGAGTACACTCAGGCCTTCGTCTCTGATAGGGAAGGCACCGCAGATGTCACCGGCAACATCGGCCGCGGTACCAGCCTCGACAAGGAAGGCGGCAATGAGGTTCAAACTGTCACTATCGACGGGCTTGTAAAGGGCAGACAGACGGCTTTCATCAAGTTTGACGTGGAGGGGGCCGAAGCAGCTGCGATAGACGGCGGCATGCAGACGATAACCGAAAGCAAGCCCTTGATGAACATTGCCTGCTACCACAGGAGCGAAGACATCTTCGAGCTTCCGCTTAAGGTGCTTAAGCTTAACCCCAGGTACAAGGTCTACATGAGGCACACGCCCTCCATACCCGCCTGGGACACCTGCTTCTACTTTGTGTGATAAAATCCAGAGTCTTTACTGATTCTTCTTTTCGTGTTCCGCCCTTGCGCGGTCAATAACGGCTTTACGGGCCTCGGGCGAAAGTACCGAGGCCTTTCCTTCGGCCGTAACTCTTATGGCAGAACCGCAGTAAGCACAGAAGCTGATGGCATTCTTACGGCACGCAAGGTGCGCACCGCAGCTCTGGCAGGAAATAGCAACAGACTCAGCTGCGATCTTTTCCGCAAGCTTCCTGTTCTCAAGCGCCTTGGTCTCAGCTAATGCGCGGTGTCTTTGCTGCTCGGCCTCACTGCGGGCTGCTTCTGCGCGCGCCTGGGATGCAAGCAGTTCATCACGCGCCTCCACGGAACGCGCTACCTGCAAACCGATATCGATAATATCTCCAAGATCAAAAAATAAACCCATATTTATCCCTCCGATCCTTATTCCAAATATAATCGTAAAATATGCCGTTTCTTTTATCAAGATTTCCGTTTGGAAATTTATTGTGACCTGCCCTCCCCGGTCTCCGTCTTATGGGTAAGACCTAAGGAGGGTATGATTATGAAGACGTTTACAAAGAGATTTTTAGCTTTAACAGTTATAGCAGTAATGCTGCTTGGTGCAGCCTCATGTTCCTCTGAAAGAAGCGCCTCTGCCAGAGTTGAAGCTCATAATGAGGCGGTAGAAGCCCCCGTAGCCGCGGCAGAAGAAGTAAGATCGATGGACTACGCGGTCAATGACGGCTTCTATACGGAAGGCGCGACCGAAGACGCCTACTACTATGAGGAAAACGCTAGCGTTTCACAGGGCTCATCCGGCTCCGGTTCATCCACAGAGCCCGTAACCCAGTCAGGCCAGACAGTCACAGAGCGCATGCTCATCAGGAACGTCTCCGTGCAGTGCGAGACACTGAATTTCCCCGAGCTTACAAACAGCATCGAGGCACAGGTAGCAGCCCTCGGCGGCTACATTGAAAGCAAGAGCTTCCACGGCACGGGCAATGCAGGCGACTTGAGAACTGCCAGCTACACCATCAGAGTCACTTCCGAGGCACTCGACCAGCTCGTCAGCACCATCGGCAACACAGCACTCATCACAGGCAGCAACGAGAGCACAGAAGACGTCACATTAAGCTACACTGACATGCAGGCAAGAGTTGAGTCCTTAAGGATCGAGCAGGACACTCTCAATGAGCTTCTCGCGCAGGCAGACTCACTCGAGACCATCCTCATCCTGCAGGACGAGCTCACAAGCATCAGATACCAGATCGAGAGCTACGAGTCACAGATGCGCGTGCTCGAGAACCTCTCTTCCTACAGCACACTTAACCTTACAATCTCCGAGGTTATCGAGGAGACAGTAGTCGAGGAAGCCCGCGTTAAGACTTACTCCGAGAAGATCAGCGAGGCATGGCATGACGGCCTCGACGAGGCCAAGGAATGGTTCCAGGACCTGGGTCTCTATCTCGCAGAGAATGCGATCGGAATTGGTGTTAAAATCATTCTGTTGGTTGTGGCTGTTGTAGTGGTAA
This sequence comes from Clostridiales bacterium, assembly GCA_017451265.1. Classification (GTDB taxonomy): domain Bacteria; phylum Bacillota; class Clostridia; order Saccharofermentanales; family Saccharofermentanaceae; genus Saccharofermentans. The sequence continues at coordinate 80,397 of JAFSPU010000012.1, read as the reverse complement.
GGATCGTCATCAAGAAGAGAAAGAAGAAGGCTGCTTCCAAGAAGGCCGTTTCCGTTCCTGCTCCCGCACCCGTACCCGCTCAGGTCACTGAGGTCAAAAAAGACGAACAGAAGAAAGACTGATATTGAAGATAGTAATTGCAACTGATTCATTTAAGGGAACGCTCACCTCGTATGAGGCGGGCGTTGCCATTTGTGAAGGAATAAAAGCTGCGGGCGTCGACGCTGACATCCGCATCCTTGAGGTGGCGGACGGCGGCGAAGGCACCTCCGGCATCATAACCCGCGCACGCGGCGGCAAAAGCCAGACTGTAACCGTAACGGGGCCTTTAAGCGGCATGAAAGTTACGGCCTCCTACGGCATCATAGACGGCGGCACAGCCGTGATCGACATAAGCCAGGCATGCGGGCTCACCTTGCTGGGCGAAAAGGACCGCAACCCGCTTTACACCACCACCCAAGGCGTCGGCGAGCTCATACTGGACGCTCTCGATAAAGGCTGCAGGCGCTTTATCATCGGCCTCGGTGGCAGCGCAACCAACGACTGCGGCGCAGGCATGCTCTCAGCCCTGGGCTTACGCATACTTAAAGAAGACGGCTCACCCGTCAGTCCCGGCGCGGCAGGGCTTGCGCAGACACATAGCATCGATGCTTCCGGGCTCGACCCCAGGCTTGAGGGCTCTGAATTCCTCATTGCCTGCGATGTAAACAACCCGCTCACGGGAGCTTCCGGCTGCAGTATGGTATTCGCTCCCCAGAAGGGCGCTGACGAAGAAAGCTGCAGGAAGATGGATGAGTGGATCGCTCTGTTTGCGCGCAATGCAGGCAAGCCCTCTGACTTTCCCGGCGCGGGAGCCGCCGGAGGCCTCGGATATGCTTTCGGTGCACTTCTTAACGGCAGGCTCGTATCAGGCGCAGGGCTCGTAACGAAGCAGATAAAACTTGAAGATGAGCTTACGGACGCCGACATCGTCATTACGGGCGAGGGCAGTATCGACTCCCAGACCCCGATGGGCAAGCTCCCTTATGTGATTGCGCGTCTAGCCAAGGAACACGGCTGCCGCGTGATGGCTTTTGCCGGGAAAGTGGAATGCGATAAGAAAACCCTTTCCGAATGCATATCAGATGAGGTATATTCGATCTCGGAAGACATAAGTGAAGCGGAATCCATGAATAATGCCGCAGCCTGCCTTACTGCTAAAGTAAAAGAGGTTTTTGATGGAAGACCAGTTTGAAAGACTTGAACTTCTGCTCGGTGAGAAGGCCATAGACAGGCTTAAGGCTTCGACCGTGGCCGTTTTCGGCATCGGCGGTGTCGGCGGCTATGTCACGGAAGCCCTCGCAAGGTCCGGTGTCGGCTCTTTCATCCTCGTGGATAACGATGTGGTCTCCATAACCAACCTGAACCGCCAGATAATCGCCCTGCATTCCACAGTCGGAAAGAGCAAGGTGAAGGTTATGGCCGAGAGGATCCGCGACATCAACCCTGACGCAAAGGTAACGGTCAAGCAGTGCTTCTTCCTCCCCGAGACGGCAGACGAGTTTGATTTTTCCTCATACGATTATGTGGCTGACTGTGTGGACACGGTCGCGGCCAAGACCGAGATAATCTCACGCGCCAAGGAAGCGGGTGTCCCCGTCATCTCATCCATGGGCGCGGGCGGCAAGCTTCACCCTGAGATGTTTGAGGTGGCAGATATAAGTAAAACAACGGTCTGCCCGCTCGCCAAGGTTATGCGCCGAGAGCTAAAAAAACGCGGAATTAACAATGTTAAAGTGGTCTTCTCCAAGGAAGAACCCATTAAAAATCTCGTAGGAGGACAGGCTGACCCCGAGACAGGCCGCCATGTACCCGGCTCCTCGGCTTTCACGCCCTCGGTAGCTGGTCTGATCATGGCCTCCGAGATAGTAAAGGACCTTTCAGGCAAGAATGAATAAACAGGAAGTATACGATTTTCTTAAAAATAACGGGATAGAATTCGAGGCTGTGGAGCATCCTGCAGTCTTTCACATGGGAGAAGACCACGGAGTGGAGCTCCCGCACCCCGAAGCAGACGCCAAGAACCTCTTCGTAAGAGACGACAAGAAGCAAAACTACTGCCTTATCACCGTCAGAGGCGGGAAAAAAGTGGATCTTAAGGCTTTCCGTAGAGAGCACGGCTTAAGACCGCTGTCTTTCGGAAGCCCCGAGGCTCTTAAAGAGAAGCTCGACCTCATTCCGGGCTCAGTGTGCCCTTTCGGCCTGCTTAACAGAGCCGGATGTGACGTAAAATTCTATCTTGATGCGGATTTTCTTAAGGAACCGTACCTGATCGGCTGCCACCCGAACGATAATACGGCGACAGTATTTATAAAGACGGATGACATGATCCGCCTTTTAGAATCTCATAATATAAGTGTGGAAGTGGTGGAACTGCCCCTGCGCGAGGAGTAATCCTTATCTTAAGCGCTCCATGATGTCGTTGAAGATGTGAGTAGCATTGGCTTCAACTGAATCACCCTCAACCTTGGCATAATAGTGTCTTCTGAAGACAACATCGAACAGGCCGAGCAGAGATGTGTACTCAACGTCTGTGAAATTGCCGTGAAGAATGATGTAATCAGGGTCTCCGGAAAGGCTTACGAGTGTCTCAGCAGTCTCCACGATATTCTTCTCGATTCCTACAAGTCCGTTGGTATCGAACAATGTGGGCTCGCCGCTTACGATAACGATAACTGTGTGGAGACCGTTAAGCTTTGTTCTGAGGGAATAACACAGCTCCTTACGGTCGTCGGCAGATCCGCCCTCGACTACAACGAGCTTAGTAGATGAAGGTAATGTATTCTCAGGATCATTGATGAAAGTCTGAAGTTTTGCCGCATTGGCGGGGTCCCAGTGCTCTGCTGCGCGCTCTGCAAAATACCCCAGCACTTCTCTTCCTTTTCCGATCATGGCCTGCCCTCCAACAAAAACGATATACACTGCATTGTATCACATAATAAGAGCTTAAATATTAGGTCATAAAACAAACTTTCTTGCGATTTTGGTCGCAATCTTGTAATACCAGGGCTGCAAAGCCTTGTCCGCCTGCTTTAAAGTCTCGATTATCGGTATGTTCTGGGGGCAGTGCTTCTCGCATTTTCCGCACTGCACGCACAGCGAAGGCAGTCCCGGCTTGTCCTGCAGTGCGATTGACTGCATAAACTCCCTCCAGCCTGCGCCCTTACCCTCGGAATACATGTGGTTATAACACCTGAAAACGCCCGGGATATCTACGCCTCTGGGGCACGGCATGCAGTAACGGCAGCCGGTGCAGTTTACCTTGGTGGTCTTTCTTATCTCTTCCTTAATGCCCTCAATGAGCGTGAAATCAGCTTCAGTAAAGCAGCCTGCCTGCACCTGAGATGCGGCCTCCACGTTCTCGAGGACCATATCCTCCGAGTTCATGCCGGAAAGCACGCAAGTAACCTCAGGCTGGTTCCAAAGCCACTCAAAGGCAAGGCGCGCGGCAGTTCTGCCCTTCGGGTCCTGCGCCAGAAGACTTCTTGCCCCGGAAGGAAGCTCCACGAGCTTACCGCCTCTTAAAGGCTCCATGATGATGACGGGAATGCCCTTGCGCCCTGCAGCTTTAAGGCCTTCCACGCCTGCCTGCGTGTTCTCGTCCATGTAGTTGTACTGGATCTGGCAGAAATCCCAGTCGTAATCGTTAAGAATACCGAGGAATCCTTCAGTGTCGCCGTGGTAAGAGAAACCGATGTTTCGTATCTCGCCCGCGGCTTTCTTGGCCTCGAGCCACTCGCGCGCACCTACAGCCTTTAGCTTGTTCCAGGCAGAAACGTCAGTTAAGTGGTGCATCAGGTAGTAATCCACGTAATCCGTGCGCAGACGTTTCTTCTCTTCCTCGAAAAACTTGTCTAAAGCCTTCGGGTTACTTCCCACAAGGTACTGCGGCAACTTAGTCGCGATCTTGATCTTATCGCGCCAACCGTTCTCCTCCAGGATCTGCCCCAGCGCCACCTCGTTTCCGGGGTAAATATACGCGGTATCGAAATAGTTGACACCGTTTTCTATTGCGAGCCCGATCTCGTGCGCGGCCTTGGGGATATCGATCTTGCCGGCTTTAGTCGTAAAGCGCATGCAGCCGTAGCCCAGGATGGAAATGTCCTCGCCGTGTTTGTCTTTGCGGTAATTCATAGCTTTAAAAAATGCGCCCCGAAGGGCGCTCGGTTATTACTTCTTGATGAGAAGTGACTTACCTGTCATCTCAGCAGGCTGGGGCAGGCCCATGATCTCGAGAAGTGTAGGAGCGATGTCGCACAGCTTGCCGCCCTCACGGAGTGTGTAAGCATCATCGTAGTTAACGAGGATGAAAGGAACAGGGTTAGTTGTGTGTGCTGTGTGAGGTGCCTTTGTCTCGTAGTTGATCATCTGCTCGGCATTACCGTGGTCAGCGCAGATGAAGAGAACGCCGTCAACCTTCTTAACTGCATCAACAGCAGCGCCTACGCACTGGTCGATACGCTCAACAGCCTTAACAGCAGCCTCGATAACACCTGTGTGGCCTACCATGTCAGGGTTAGCGAAGTTGATGATGATCACGTCATACTCGCCGGAAGTGATAGCTGCATCGAGCTTCTCGGAAACCTCGGGAGCGCTCATCTCAGGCTTAAGATCGTATGTAGCAACCTTAGGTGAGTTAACGAGTGTTCTGTCCTCACCCTGGTTAGGCTCTTCGATACCGCCGTTGAAGAAGAATGTAACGTGAGCGTACTTCTCTGTCTCAGCAAGACGGAGCTGCTTCAGGCCGTTCTTGGCAAGATACTCACCGAGTGTGTTGGTGATCTCTTCCTTCTTGAATGCAACGAACTTGTTGGGGATCGTCTCATCGTAGTCCTTGAAGCATACATATGTGAGGGGCATGAAGCCGTTAGCTCTCTTAAGGAACTTGATGCACTTGGGATCTGCTGCATCACCCTCGGCAGCTGCGATGTCCTCATCGGAGAAGCAGAATGCCTTTGTGATCTCACGTGCGCGGTCAGGACGGAAGTTGAAGAAGATAACGGAGTCGTTAGGCTTAACAACAGAAAGGGGCTTGCCTGCTTCATCAGTGATGACTGTAGGAAGTACGAACTCGTCTGTTACGCCGTTATCGTAAGACTTCTGCATAGCTGCAACAGGATCTGTGTCCTTAACACCTTCGCCCAATACGAGTGCATCGTATGCCTTCTGGATTCTGTCCCAGTTATTGTCTCTGTCCATTGCGTAGTAACGGCCGGACATGGAAGCTACCTTACCGCATCCGATCTCGTTCATCTTGTCGATCAGAGCCTGGAGGTAATCCTTACCGGATGCCGGAGGAGTATCACGGCCGTCGTAGAAAGGATGAACATAAACGTTCTCAAGGCCGTTCTTCTTGCACATCTCGATCAGAGCGTACAGGTGTGTGTTGTGGCTGTGAACGCCGCCGTCAGAGAGAAGACCCCAGATGTGGAGGTCGGAATTATTCTTCTTGCAGTTCTCGATGGCACGGAGGAGCTCCTCGTTCTTAAAGAAGACGCCGTCCTCGATATACTTTGTGATGAGAGTTAAGTCCTGATATATGATACGGCCGGAACCGATATTCATGTGACCTACCTCGGAGTTACCCATCTGTCCGTCAGGAAGTCCTACAGCAAGTCCGGACGCGTAACCGAGCTGATAAGGGCACTCGGCCATCAGCTTGTCCATAACGGGTGTGTTTGCCATCTTGATGGCGTTACCCTCTTCCTTCTCTGTGATGCCGTAGCCGTCGAGGACCATCATTACTACAGGTTTCTGTCTCATATTAATATCTCCTGTCTAAAAATATACTTAAAATTCACCAACACCGATTGTATATTGTCGGCGCCCGTCATTCAACATTAATATTTATACAAAGCGATTTGATTCTGCGTCGTATGTATAGTCAATACTTCCAAGTTTAGCCCTTATATCATCAGCATTTACGCCGTAAGCTGCCGCTAATTCGTCAAGTGTGGCGTAATTGTCACGCAGCTGTGTGTTGATGAAACTTAAGAGCATTACGGGATCGTTAGGCATGTTCATTATCTTGCACTTCCTTCCTCGCTTCGGTTCGTTTTCACGTTAAGCAGCACCACTGCCGCCAGTACGAGTATAACACCTGCGATGTTAGCCGCGCCGAGAGTCTCGCCGAAAAGCAGCACGCCCACAATCGAAGCCACCACGGGCTCGATAGACGCGAGCACCGAAGCCTTGCCGTTCTCAAGTCCCGTCAGGCTGTATGTGTACAGAAGATAGGGCACGAAGCACGTCACAACGCCCGCAATGATGCAGAAGGCCACACTGCCCGAGGACGCGAAAACATTCGCGAGAAGGTCATGCGGGTGCCATATGATCACGGCGCCGATCCCTGCGAGCAGACACGAGTAAAAGTTAATGGTGTTGCTAGTGTAGCCCCGCTGCAACGCAAACCTCGAGAAGATCGTGTACAGCGCGTAGCCGACACCCGAGCCGATGCCGAACAGCAGGCCCTTGCCCGTGATGCTGATGCCGCCCATAAGACCCGAGACCAGGCAGCAGCCCGCGAAGGCCGTAATGACCGCGATGATCTTGACCGGCGTGAGCTTCTCCTTGAAAAGCAGCGCCGACAACAGCGTGACCACGATGGGCGCGATGTACAAAAGTATCGCGGCGGCGGACAGGCTCATCATGGAGATGGCGGTGAAGTAGCAGAAATTAAAGAAAAGGAAGCTTAAAAGACCCGAGCCTAAGAAGCACCAGAAGTCCTTGGGTTTTACCTTAAAGGAGGAAGGATCCTTAAGAAGCATGACAAGAGCGAAGCATATCACAGCCACGGCACATCTTATGATGATCGCGCCGTCAGACCCGATCCCCATCTGTGCGAGATTCCTGGTGAAGAATCCCATCGTTCCCCAGCAAATGCCGGCGCCGAGGACCGCCGCAATATGTCTTCTCATGATTTAACTCCGTTTTTCGAATTCGCCTCATTATATACGAATCCGCAAGAAAAGACGCCCCGTCTTCCGACAGGGCGCCTCATCATCTTAATAATTTTCCTGAACCGGTCAGTTAGATGTGCGGACTGTGCAGTATGCGTCGCAAATGATACCGTTATCCTCTACATCATGGAGTCTGAATACATAATCACCGTCAATGAGTCTGTCAGGCTCGTAGGAGAATGTGAATGTATCTGTAGCGTTCTGGCTGTTGAAGCCTGTAATCGTATCAACATACTCACCGTCACGGTAAACATCACAGTCAACACCGGATCCTACATCGTAGTAGCCCCATGTAATAACAAAGAAATCTACTGCTCCTCTGTTGGAGGGATAGAGAGGATCTGTGTAATTGTTGCCATTTCCGTCTGTGAAGTGGAATACGTAGAAATCATCACCTTCATTGCCTGTGGACATTGACTGGCCGAATGCAGGTACGGAACCGGGTGTAACCGGAGCACCCTCTGTGATAACGATGATCTCAAGCTCGATGAGTACGGAAGATGAAGAACCCTCATCGAAGACCTTAACAACATAAGAACCGGAAGGACCTGAAGGATCGTCAACAGGGATCTGGATCTCGATCATATCCTCAAAGTCGTTAGGCATAACATACTGGCCTGAAACGGCATTGCCGCCATTTACCGAGATCTCATAGTTAAAGGAATCACCTGTGTCGTAATAATCCCATGTCTGTACATAGACATAGATCATATCAGCAGTAACGTTGTACTCATAATCGAAAAGATCTTCACCTTCAGTAACCAGAACTTCAGTTACATCATAACCACCGGAAGAAGAACCGCCGAAGGCTGCAAGATAAGTGTTGTAATCACTCTGTGAGATTCTGCCCTGATCGAGGAGAAGTCCCAGTGCATCAACAATAAGCGCATCGCTGTCTGTGATGTCAGGGAAATCAAAGTCGAAGAAGAAGCCTTCATCGGGATCACAGTAGAAATTACCCTCATCATCGGCAGTAACCGTGACTGTAGCGCTGTAGTCAGTTGTCTCGGTAGTTCCGTTTTCAGCAGTATAAACTGCATCGAGAATGGAAGCTGCGATCTGAGTGAAATCATAAGTGCCGTTGATATTGGACTCCAGATAATCAGCGATGATCGGAGTCAGTACATCAGGATCCTCAAGTGCAGCCTCTACAGCTGCCTGTGCAGCAGGAGCAGTACCGTCCAAGGCTACAACAACTTCGTCCTCGTTAGCACTGACTATGGAAGGTGTGTACTCAAGTCTGCTGTAATAAGAGGAGAAGATATTTCCCATAATGGTGGTGTCACCGAGGTTATCGATGATCTCACCGACGGAATCAAAGATCTGTGCTCCGTCAGGACTCATGGACAGAACTCCGTCCACATCACCCTGTGCAAGGTAATTAACGAATGTATCTACCGCTTCAATTGCAGAACCTTCGGAAAGACCGAACTCGAGGTCAGCGCCTATGCCTCCGAAGAAGTTAAACAGATCCTCTGTGGAATCACCCTCGATGAGCCACTCATCGCCGTCCTTGGAGAAGTCTAACTCCACTGTCTCCTCGACCTTATCATCGATATCACCGACAGCATCCAGGAACTCAGTAAAGGAGTAACCCTCGTCTGCGATGGAATCGAGATCAGGGATTGAGAAAACGATCTCAGCCGAACCGGAATTCTTGTTTACTTCGATGTTTTCCACTTCGAACTCTGTGGATTCGAAGACTACGCTCAGAAGATCTTCCTGCTGAACGGGGAATGCGTTCTCCTGGAAGTAATCCTCTTCATCTACAACAAGTGCAGCGCTCTTGTTAAGCTTGCCGCTCATGATGTAGCCGATGTAGCTTGTAGCAGTCTCTTCGATAGCTGCCTTGTCCTTGCCTCCGAGAAGGCTGCATCCGCTGAGCGAAAGCGTGAACAAGGAGGCCGCAGTAACCATACTAACGAACTTTTTTGTGTTCATATCCATCACCTTTCTTTTAATTAATATGCCCCATTATAAATTATTCTTGAGAATATTTACAGTTACATATGACCGCCCCCTGTTTCTGTGCTAATATTTGTCTCTATGAATATCAGATCACGTCTAGGTACAAAAGATTTTTATAAGATGGTGCTCGGCATAGCAGTCCCCATGATCATTCAGAACGGACTGACTAACTTCGTGAGCCTTCTTGATAACCTCATGATCGGCGGCGTAGGTACGAACGCCATCTCCGGTGTTGCCATCGCCAACCAGCTGATGTTCGTCTTCTGGCTTCTCATGTTCGGAGCCACGGCAGGCGTCGGTATCTTTACCGCGCAGTTTTACGGCAAGGGCGATACGAAAGGCGTTCGTGACACATTCCGCTTCAAGCTCATCGCCAACACTACACTCGCTCTGGCAGCAGGCGTCGTTTATTACCTTCTGGCTCCTACGATGGTGTCGTGGTTCCTTAAAGGCGACGGCACTCCCGAGGATGCTGCGCAGACACTCGAGATCGGTGTCGACTACATAAACATAATCATCGCGAGCCTTGTTCCTATCGGCTTAAGTTACGCTTATTCCGGAACCTTAAGAGACACGGGTAATACCCGGGTTCCCATGGTCGCCACTATGGTAGCGATCTTCGTTAACCTTGCAGGAAACGCCGTACTCATCTACGGTCTGTTTGGACTTCCCGCGATGGGCGCTAACGGTGCTGCTGTCGCTACCGTAGTGTCACGTTATGTCGAGCTTCTCGTGCTCATGATCTACACGGGCACGCACTCAGCTTCGAATCCGTTCATTATCGATGCTTTTCGAAGTTTCCGAATGCCGCTCAAGCTTGTGTCGCAGTTTGTGCTGAAGTCACTGCCGCTGATGGCGAACGAGACCCTCTGGGCGTTCGGCATGACGGTGCTCAACCAGTGCTACTCTTTCCGAAGCCTCGATGCTGTAGCTGCAGTTAATATCGAGCAGACGCTGTGGAATCTCATGACGGTTGCTTTTATAGCAGTGGGCGAGTCCATCGGTATCGTAGTAGGACAAAGACTCGGTGCCGGCGAGGTCGATGTTGCCAAGGACTATGCCATCAAGATGCGTGATCTCACGGTCGTATTCGCGGCTGCCTGCGGAATCATCATGATGATGCTCGCGCCCTTCTTCCCGATGTTCTACAACACCACGAATGAGGTCAGATCGCTCGCGACCATCCTGATAGTTCTGTCGGGTATTGTCATGCCGCTGATGGCCTTCACGCACGCGTCCTACTTCATCATAAGAGCCGGCGGAAACACGCTGATCACGTTCGTCTTCGACTGCGGTTACACCTGGCTTATCGTCGTGCCGCTCGCGTACTGCCTGAGCCGTTTTACTTCCGTAAGCGTCCCCGTCATGATGTTCTCGGTGCAGTGGGCTGAGCTTATCAAGTGCACCGTGGGTGAGATCATGGTCAGAAGCGGGATCTGGGCGAAGAATATCGTTCAGGATTGAGTTAGAATAAAAAGAAAACGGAGGTTCCCTATGAACGAAGTATATGAATTCATCAAGTCTGCACAGACATACTATCTTGCTACAGTTGAGGGCGATCAGCCCAGAGTAAGACCGTTCGGCACCGTTGATATATTTGAAGATAAGCTCTATATCCAGACAGGCAAGATAAAGCCCGTAAGCAAGCAGATCCAGGCTAACCCCAAGGTGGAGATCTGCGCTTTTAAGGACGGCACCTGGCTGCGTGTTTCAGGCGAGCTCGTAAGAGACGACCGTGTGGAAGCCAAGGCTCATATGCTCGCAGGCTACCCCGAGCTTCAGGCCATGTATTCTGCTAAGGATGACAACACCGAGGTTCTTTACTTCAATAACGCCGAGGCCACATTCTCCTCATTCACAGCCGCTCCGAAAACAGTAAAATTCTGATTTCGAAGTCACACAAGTTTCGAAAAGATAAACAAAGTTTTAACGGTTTTGGAAAAGCCCCAAAGAGCCCCGCGCGCGTGCTATCCTTAAGGGTGTAAACATGCAATCGCGAGAGGAGCTTGTGTATGGCTAAGAAAAAGGATAAATACGAGGCGCTGAAGCTGGATAACCAGCTCTGTTTCCCTCTTTATGCGGCATCAAGAGAGATCATAAACATGTACACGCCGATCCTCTCGGAGATTGGACTTACATACACGCAATACATCACCTTCATGGCACTGTGGGAGAACGACGGAATGACCGTGGGAGACCTCGGCAAGAGACTCTTCCTTGATACCGGCACCCTGACCCCGATGCTGAAGAAACTTGAACTTCAGGGGTATCTGACCCGTGAAAGAAGCACTGAAGACGAGCGCGTGGTCATCGTAAAGCTGACAAAGAAGGGCTTCGATCTGAGAGAGGAATGCCTCGATGTACCGAAGAAGATGAGCGCGTGCGTAAACCTCTCTTTGGAGGACGCCGCCGACCTCTACCGCCTCCTCTATGTGCTCCTCGGAGGTAATGATAAATAGAATTATCAAACAATTGTAATTGCTGAAGTGTCGCCGACTTAGGTAGTTATTGGGGGTAGTCATTTATTAAAAACCTATTTACAAACTACACTTTACTGTGGTAAATTACCGCCATAAAGCAAACCGTTGATGCGGAGATAACGGCGACGACGCCTCTACAGAGAGCCTGTGGTGCTGAGAGTCAGGTAAGAAACGAATCGTCAAATGGACCGCTGAGGGCGCAGTCAAATGCATAGGCAAAGTATTCTGCGACGGAAGGCACCGTTAACAGCCGGGGATATGATGGTATCCTGCTAAAAGCGTACGGTAAACCGTAAATCAAGGTGGCACCGCGGATAATGTAATTATTCGTCCTTGACAGAGTAATATCTGTTGAGGACGTTTTCTTTTGTCCTCAACCAAAGAAGGAGGACAACAACAATGCAGATCAGACCTACTCTGGAAGAGGCTATGAAGATCGCAGCCGAAGGCAAGTACGACGTGCTTCCCATAAGCCTCGAGATCTTATCCGATTTCACAACTCCGATCGAAGCACTGAAGATCTTGAAGAATGCTTCAGATCACGTCTACATGCTCGAGTCGGCACAGGCTAACGAGACCTGGGGCCGCTACACATTCTTAGGCTTCAACCCCAGGGAGCTCATTACATGCAAGGACGGCATCCTGGAGATCGGAGACGAGAAGATCGAGACGAAGGATCCTTCAGCGGAATTAAGAAGGATCATGAGCGGATACAGAAGTCCCAGATTCGATTACCTCCCTCCTTTCGCAGGCGGTCTGGTCGGTTACTTCTCATACGATTACCTCACATACAGCGAGCCCACAGCCAAGTGCAATGTGGAGGACGAGGAGGGTTTCAAGGATGTTGACCTGATGCTCTTCGACAAGGTCATCGCTTTCGATAACTTGAAGCAGAAGATCATTGTCATCGAGAACATGAAGCTTAACGAGGGCGAGGACGGCTACAACCGCGCGGTCGAGACACTGAAAACACTCGTAGACCTTCTCCATAACGGCGAGAAGCTCGAGGAGAAAAGCGGCAAGCTTCTTGGCAAGGTTACTCCCCTGTTCGAGAAGCAGGCTTTCTGCGAGATGGTTGAAAAGGGCAAGCATCACATCAAGGAAGGCGACATCTTCCAGATCGTACTTTCCAACAGACTCTCCGCACCCTTCGAGGGCAGCCTGCTTAACACTTACAGAGTATTAAGAACCATCAACCCTTCCCCGTATATGTTCTATTTCTCAGGCACGGACGTGGAGGTTGCAGGTGCTTCCCCGGAGACACTCGTAAAGCTTAAGGACGGCGTTCTCCACACATTCCCCCTCGCAGGCACAAGGCCCCGCGGCAAGACTCCAGAAGAGGACAAGGCACTCGAGGCCGAGCTTCTCGCTGACGAGAAGGAGCTTGCGGAGCATAACATGCTCGTTGACCTCGGAAGAAACGACCTGGGAAAGATCAGCAAGTTCGGTACAGTCGAAGTCGAGAAGCTGCACAGCATTGAGAGGTACTCACACGTCATGCACATCGGCTCCACAGTAAGAGGCGAAATCACGGACGACCACGATGCTTTCGATGCCATCGAGGCGGTGCTTCCCGCAGGAACTCTTTCAGGCGCGCCTAAGATAAGAGCATGCCAGCTCATCGGCGAACTCGAGAACAACAAGCGCGGCATCTACGGTGGTGCCATCGGCTACATCGACTTCGCAGGTAACATGGACACATGTATCGCGATCAGACTCGTGTTCAAGAAGAACGGCAAGGTCTTCGTAAGATCCGGCGCCGGAATCGTAGCCGACTCCGATCCCGAGAAGGAATATCAGGAGTGCCTCAACAAGGCAAGAGCTTCACTCAAGGCACTCGAGCTCGCACAGGAGGATGAATTATGATCCTGCTTATAGATAATTACGACAGTTTTTCTTATAACCTTTATCAGCTCATCGGCGCGATCGACCCGGACATCAAGGTCATCCGTAACGACGAGCTCACAGTGGATGAGATCAGGGCGTTAAACCCCGACCGCATCATCCTCTCCCCCGGTCCCGGAAGGCCTGAGGACGCAGGCGTTATCATCGATGTGGTAAAGCAGCTCGGCAAGGACTTCCCTATCCTCGGCGTGTGCCTCGGACACCAGGCGATCTGCGCAGCCTTCGGCGCCACCATCACTTACGCCAAGGAGCTCATGCACGGCAAGCAGTCAGTGGTAAGGTTCGACGGCAGATGCAAGCTCTTCGACGGCATCCCGCTGGGCAAGGTGGCAAGGTATCACTCACTCGCGGCTGACCCCGAGACCATCCCCGACGAGCTCATGGTCACGGCTCTCACGGAAGACGGAGAAGTCATGGCGGTGCAGCATAAGGAATATAAGATCTACGGCGTGCAGTTCCACCCGGAATCGATAATGACACCCGACGGCAAAAAGATGTTAATGAATTTTATCAAGGAGGCATAAGACAATGATCAAGGAAGCAATCGTAAAAATCGTAAACAAAGAAGACCTCACATATGACGAGGCATTCGCCGTAATGAACGAGATCATGAACGGAGAGACAACTCCCACACAGAACGCGGCATTCCTCGCCGCCCTTTCCACTAAGAGCGCAAAGGCTGAGACAAGAGACGAGATCGCAGGCTGCGCTGCTGCCATGAGAGATCACGCCACACCCGTTGAGACAGGCATGGAAATCTTCGAGATCGTAGGCACAGGCGGAGACAACGCTCAGAGCTTCAACATCTCCACCACTTCCGCACTCGTTGCTGCTGCAGGCGGCATGAAGGTCGCAAAGCACGGCAACCGTGCAGCCTCTTCCAAGTGCGGCACAGCAGACTGCCTCGAGGCCCTGGGCGTCAACATCAACCAGAGTCCCGCACGCTGCATTGAGATGCTTAACGAAGCCGGCATGTGCTTCTTCTTCGCACAGAAGTACCACACATCCATGAAGTACGTAGGGCCCATCCGTAAGGAGCTCGGTGTAAGAACTGTATTTAATATCCTCGGTCCCCTCACAAACCCCGGCAAGCCCACAATGCAGCTTCTCGGTGTTTACGACGAGTACCTCGTAGAGCCTCTGTCACAGGTTCTGGTAAGCCTCGGCGTAAAGCGCGGCATGGTAGTTTACGGCATGGACAAGCTCGATGAGATCTCCATGAGCGCACCCACAAAGGTAAGCGAGATCCGTGACGGCTGGTACAAGACATACACCATCGCACCTGAGGACTTCGGCCTTTCACGCTGCACCAAGGATGACCTCAAGGGCGGCGATCCTGCCGAGAACGCGCAGATCACCATCGACATCCTTAAGGGCGCCAAGGGACCTAAGCGCGATGCAGTTCTCATGAACGCGGGCGCTTCCCTCTACATCGGCGGCAAGGCAGAGACATTTGCAGACGGCGTCAAGCTTGCAGGTGAGATCCTTGACTCCGGCAAGGCTTACGAGACACTGCAGAAGATGATTGAAGTCAGCAACCGTCCCGAGGCAGAAGCATGACGATCTTAGACCAGCTTGCAGACCACGCACGCGAACGCGTTGCCGCAGCAAAGGCCGTCCGCTCCCTGGAGGAGGTAAAGGCTGCTGCTCTGGCTTTGCCCAAGGGTGACTTCGCCTTCGAGAAGGCGCTTTCCAAAGATGGCATCTCGTTTATCTGTGAGTGCAAGAAGGCGTCCCCGTCCAAGGGCATCATCGCGGAGGAGTTTCCTTACCTTGAAATTGCCCGCGAGTATGAGGCCGCCGGCGCTGACTGCATTTCGGTCCTCACCGAGCCCAAGTGGTTCCTCGGAAGCGATAAATACCTTCAGGAGATTACGTCTGCCGTAAGCATCCCCTGCATCCGCAAGGACTTCACAGTGGACGAATACATGATCTACGAGGCCAAGCTCCTTGGCGCATCTGCAGTGCTTCTTATCTGCTCCATCTTAAGTGCAGAAAAGATCCGCGAGTACATCGGCATCTGCGATGTGCTCGGACTCTCCGCGCTGGTGGAGACGCATGATGCGGACGAAGTTAAGATGGCACTTGAATCAGGCGCGAGGCTCATCGGCGTCAACAACAGAAACCTCAAGGATTTCTCGGTCGACACAGGCAACAGCATGAGGCTTAAGGAGTTCGTGGGAGATGATATTATCTTCGTATCCGAAAGTGGAGTTAAGGATGCATCTGACGTCGCTGCTTTGAAGAAGGCCGGCGTGGATGCAGTGCTCGTAGGAGAGGCTCTCATGAGAGCCGAAGATAAGAAGGCAATGCTCGAATCTTTCAGGAGTGCATGATGACCAAGGTTAAGTTCTGTGGACTGACACGCGAGTGTGATATAAAAGCGGCTAATGAGCTGCGGCCCGACTTCATAGGCTTTGTATTCTGGCCGAAAAGCAAGCGCGCGGTAACGCGTGAGCAGGCAGCGGAACTTAAGGCTGAGCTTGACCCGTCCATCAAGGCTGTAGGCGTGTTTGTAGATGAAGATATAGAAGTTGTTAAGTCTCTTCTTAATGATGATATAATCGACATCGCGCAGCTTCACGGGCGCGAGGATGAGACATATATCCTTAAGCTCAAGGAAGCTTCCGGGAAGCAGGTCATCAAGGCTTTCCGTGCAGGAGCAAAAGGCGGCTTTTCAGGAGCTCAGGACTGCCCTGCGGACTACGTGCTTCTTGATGCCGGAATGGGCGACGGAGTCACGTTCGACTGGAGCCTGCTTAAGAACATAACAAGACCTTATTTTCTTGCGGGAGGCTTGTACCCCGAGAACATCGGCGAGGCTGTAAGGAACCTTCATCCTTATGCAGTCGACGTCAGCTCAGGGATCGAGACCGAAGGCGTAAAAGATAATGTGAAGATGGCAGCTTTCATGAGCGCCGTCAGAAAGGAAGAAACACATGACTAATCCCAACGGACGCTTCGGCATACACGGCGGACAGTACATCCCCGAGACGCTGATGAACGCAGTCATAGAGCTGGAGGAGGCTTACAACAAGTATAAGAATGATCCCGAGTTCCAGGCGGAGCTCTCGGAGCTTTTTAACGAATACGCAGGAAGGCCTTCACGTCTGTATTATGCAGAGAAGATGACGAAGGATTTAGGCGGCGCCAAGATCTATCTTAAAAGAGAGGACCTTAACCACACAGGCGCACATAAAGTTAACAACGTACTGGGACAGGCACTGCTTGCCAAGAAGATGGGCAAGACACGTCTCATCGCAGAGACGGGCGCAGGTCAGCACGGTGTGGCCACTGCTACTGCAGCCGCACTTTTCGGAATGGAGTGCGTGGTCTTCATGGGTGAAGAGGATACGATCAGGCAGGCCCTGAACGTTTACCGCATGAGGCTTCTCGGTGCTGAAGTAATCCCGGTCAAGTCCGGAACGCGCACACTGAAGGACGCCGTTTCCGAGGCAATGCGCGAGTGGACTTCCCGCATCTCCGACACACATTACTGCTTGGGTTCCGTTATGGGACCTCACCCCTTCCCTACCATCGTGCGTGACTTCCAGGCTGTTATCAGCAAGGAGATCAAGGAGCAGATGATGCAGAAGGAAGGTCGCCTGCCGGATGCAGTCATCGCGTGCGTAGGCGGCGGCTCCAACGCCATCGGAACTTTCTATAATTTCATCGAGGACAAGGACGTAAGACTCATCGGCTGCGAGGCTGCAGGCAGAGGCATTGATACCTTCGAGACCGCGGCCACAGTTAACACGGGAAGAGTCGGAATCTTCCACGGAATGAAGTCTTATTTCTGCCAGGACGAGTACGGCCAGATCGCACCTGTATATTCCATCTCAGCAGGCCTGGACTACCCCGGTGTCGGCCCCGAGCACGCATACCTGCATGACATCGGACGCGCTGAGTATGTGCCTGTTACGGACGAGGAGGCTGTATGCGCCTTCGAGTACCTTGCCAAGACGGAGGGCATCATCCCTGCGATCGAGTCTGCACATGCAGTGGCATATGCACGCAAGCTCGCACCTACCATGAGCAAGGACCAGATTATCGTCATCACCATCTCAGGCAGAGGTGATAAGGACTGTGCGGCCATCGCCCGCTACAGAGGGGAGGACATCCATGAGTAAGATCGCAGAAGCATTTAAGAACGGTAAAGCGTTCATCCCTTTCATCACTTGCGGAGACCCCGACCTTAAGACTACTGCCGCTGTTGTGCGTGAGGCTGTTAAGAACGGCGCAGACCTGATCGAGCTCGGTATCCCCTTCTCAGACCCTACTGCAGAAGGACCTGTCATCCAGGGCGCGAACCTGCGTGCACTTGAGGGCGGCGTTACCACGGATAAGGTGTTCGACCTCGTGCGTGAGCTCAGAACTGACGTCACGGTCCCCATGGTCTTCATGACATATGCCAATGTGGTTTTCTCTTACGGCGCTGAGAGATTCATCAGCACATGCAACGAGATCGGCATCGACGGCCTTATCCTTCCCGACCTCCCTTACGAGGAGAAGGAAGAGTTCCTGCCCATCTGCCATAAGTATGACGTGGACCTCATCTCGCTGATCGCACCCACATCCGAGAACCGCATCGCGATGATTGCGAAGGAGGCTGAGGGCTTCATCTACCTCGTATCCTCCCTCGGCGTTACAGGCGTGCGCTCCGAGATCAAGACTGACCTCGCGTCCATCGTTGACGTCATCCGCGCGAATACATCCACACCGGTAGCCATCGGCTTCGGCATCTCCACTCCCGAGCAGGCAGCGAAAATGGCCGGCATCTCCGACGGTGCCATCGTAGGCTCCGCCATCATCAAGATCCTTGCTCAGTACGGCAAGGAAGCCGCACCTTACGTGGGCGAGTACGTTAAGTCCATGAAGGACGCCATCAGATAAACTGCAATTTACCCCTTCCCCTTATATGCTTTATAATTTATAGAGACTAATCGGGAAGGGGATTTTTATGCACACAAAGAAAATATTTAGTGTTATTACAGCTTCAGCCATGATCATGGGCACCTTGGCAAGCTGCAGTGTGCTTTCTGAAATTGAGAAGCCCCACGCACATGAGGCACTCACGGATTATATGGAAGCACTTCATGATGCCGATTACGAATATGCGAGCAGGATCGTAGAAGACGGACAGGATGCTTTCTTCACAGCGCAGATGAGTGATACCGAGGCCGAACTGATCGCAGCCATCTTAGGCGCATCAGAATATGAAATTAGAAACATCGAAATGGGAGACGGAACCGCCTCAGCGGAAGTTACGATCACTCTTCCTGATATCGAATCCATCGCCGACGAAGGTTATTCATATGAAGAATTCCTCGCAGCCCTTGCAGATCTCGAGGCTACTGAGGATGAGACATTTGAATACGAGCTTAACAAAATGGATGAGGCATGGCTCATCGAAGCTGATTCCACTGAGGATTACTATAATCATCTCATGGATCTCATAGCAGATCTGAACTTCTCAGCGCTTACCGAAGAGAATGCGCTGGAGCTTGTAAACACATTCATGACCGATCTTTCCGCAGGCAACATCGATGCAGCGGCAGCCATGTTAAGCGACCCTGACAGTCAGCTCGCTTCTTATGCACAGTTAGCAGGTACGATGGGCGGTTTCGGAGATGTTTTGTCAGGATATTTCTCCAGAGTCGATTATGTAGCAGAGGCCACAGAGATCACAGACGACTACATTATCGTGACTGCAACGGGTACCGGACCGGACATGCAGACTATTCTTAATAACGTGCTTGATAACGAAGACGTCATGGTACCTATTTATGCTGACTATATCGAGTCCATGCTAAACGGCGACACTCTTAGCTACATGTCGATTGCCTCCGAGCTTTTCGGCGCGCTTGCACAAGAGACGGCTCAGGCTGAAGTCGGTCCTATGGAAACAGTATTCAAGGTTACGGCCGACGAGAACGGAAACCTGCTGCTTGAACCTGTAAGCGGCCTGGGACTCGACCTTGAGATCCCTGATCTTACAGAGCGCACGGAATACATCATTCCCGCCGTAACGCGTCTTCTCAGCGAAGGACGCATAACTCTCGATCAACTGTCAAACATCGAGCAGATTACGGGAACAGATCTTTTCTGATGGATTATTTGCCCTCTTCACAAAAATATAACACCGTTATATAATGACTGAGGTAAATCCAAAAGAGAAGGAGAGATTAATTATGGCTATTACAAAGGATATGCTTATTACAGATATTCTCGATCAGGACATGGAGATCGCTCAGATCCTCATGCAGAAGGGAATGCACTGCATCGGCTGCATGGCAGCAAGCGGTGAGAGCCTCGAGCAGGCTATGTACGTTCACGGCTTCACACCCGAGGATGTAGACACTACTGTAGCTGAGGTAAACGAGTTCCTCGCAGCTAAGGCTTAATCTTAAGTTTTAAGGCATGATAAAAGGCAGTTCGTAATGAACTGCCTTTTTTGTTAGTCTTTATTATCCTCGTAGACCACCACATTCTTGCCGTGCTGCTTACCGTAATACATCCTCCGGTCTGCGGTCTTGATCACATCCTCGGGATCCTTATATATCTCATTGTTCTGAGCCACTCCGATGGTGATAGTCACATACAGCACCTTGTTAAAGAAAAGTGTTGGCGTTACTTCAACACTCTTTCTTAAGTGCTCCATCCTCTCGCGGGCTTGCTCGATATCGCTGTCCTTCATAAGGATGACGATCTCTTCTCCTCCCCACCTGCACACTTCGCTGCCATTCATCTCCTTACGGATGAGAAGCGTTATGTGCTTGAGTACTTCGTCACCGGCCTCGTGACCGTAAGAGTCGTTAACGTGCTTGAAGTTATCAATGTCGCAGAAGGCTACGCAGAACTTGCTTGAACCCTCGTCCTTCATCAGTTCATCAACAAGGGGCAGGAATCCTCTTCTGTTAAGAAGGCTCGTCAGCGCATCCTCCGTTGCGTCCGTCGACAGCTGCCTGTTCTTCTGCTCAAGAGTGGTAACCTCGTGCTCACTCATGTAAATGTACATGGCGTTGTAGAAGATTACCGAGAACACCATTGCGAAGGCTGAATAAAAAACGAGAAACAACCGCGCGGCAGGAGCAAGATCGTATATCGGCTCCGAGTTTCCGAACCTCAGATAAAGCGCGATGAAAACAACAAAATTCAGCAGGAGCATGATCGCTATGCTGAGCCTCTTGGAACCCTTAAAAAGGTAACTTCCGAAGTAGATTATTATCGGAATGATCGAGAACAGGAAGCAGTATGTGCCGCACTTCAGTCCGACATAGTAGGTGGAGATGACGGTGTAGATCGTAACCTCAAGAATGATACTTACATAAGCCGGCATGATGAGCCTGAACCTGCACAGTATAAAGCAGAATATGTAAACGACAACGCTTAAGATGTTAAAGAAGAACAGCGGCATTACGCCGGTTATTCCCATGAAAAGCAGCAGGCCCGCGTGCACAAAACACATAACTCCTACGGTAAACGAGAAGCTGTTCTTGATAAGAAATTCAAATAACTTACCGAATGTATCTTTGGTTTGTTGGACGGCTGTGCTGCTCATATTTCTAATTATACACACCAAAATTGACATATTGGGAAACATATGATAAATTCACCACGTAATTCCCATGGGGGAGTAGCGAGCGCTTCAAGCGTAGCAAGTCAACATCCTGACCTAACCGTCTGGCTTGTTTTAAATCGCGAGACTCATGTATAGCTTTAACGAACTATACATGATGTTATACTTTTTGATTGATTATGACCCAAGTGTAGTTCGGCTGTGCTTGGGTCTTTTGTTTGGAAAGATTCAGGGAATTCAAGAAAACTAATGCCGGGAGGAGAGAAAAATGGCAGAAAATTTCTTGGAGATCAAAGACTTACGGAAGAGCTTCGGTACAGGCGAAGCAAGACAGGACGTCCTTAGAGGCATGGACTTCACCGTCGGCAAGGGTGAGTTCTGTGTACTGTTAGGACCGTCAGGCTCAGGCAAGTCGACACTTCTGAACATCATCGGAGGTATCGACACACCGGATTCGGGTTACGTCAGCATCGCAGGTGACAAGCTCGAAGACATGGACGAGAAGCAGCTTACGACTTATCGAAGGAAGCATCTCGGTTATGTCTTCCAGATGTACAATCTGATCCCTAACCTGAATGTTAAAGAGAACATCGAGGTCGGCGCATATCTTTCCGACAAACCGCTCGATGTGGAAGAAGTATTGACCACTCTTGGTCTTCAGGACCACAAGTATAAGTATCCCAATCAGCTCTCAGGAGGACAGCAGCAGAGAGTATCCATCGGAAGAGCTGTCGTTAAGAACCCCGATATCCTGATGTGTGATGAGCCTACAGGAGCTCTGGACTATAAGACTTCCAAGGAGATCCTGGCGCTGATCGAGGACTGCAATCAGAAGTACGGCACCACGATCATCATGGTTACCCATAACGAAGCCATCAAGTACATGGCAGATCACGTAGTCAAATTAAGAGACGGTGTCGTCCGTCATAACGACATCAATGACAAGAAGATCCCGGCTTCAGAGCTTGAATGGTAAGGAGGTATCGCTATGAGAAACCCTCTTATCAAAAGGATTCCGAAGGAGCTTCGTTCGGACTGGCATAAGTATGCGGTAATCATCATCTTTATGGTAATGATGATCGGACTTATCTCAGGCATGTATGTCGGTCACGACAGTATGCTTGCCGCTATAGACCGTAATGTAGACCTGCTAAAGCTTGAGCACGGGTCTTTCGAGCTGTCTTCCGAAGCCTCCGAGGAGATGCTCGCGGCGCTCGAGTCAGGCGAGATGGCTGATGTCAGACAGTACTTCATCGATGAAGGCATGAAGGAAGCTGACGAAGAGGTAGCCGAAGCTATCGAAGAAGAACTTAACAATCAGGTCACGACAGCGATCGAGGACGGTGTACGCGCCCAGTGCGAGGCTTACGGCATCACCGACGAGGAGATGATCCAGACGCAGATCGATACTGCCATGGAAGAGAACTTCGAGGATGCCCTTGCTGAGGCACGCGAGTCAGACGAATACCTCGAAGCTGTCGATGAAGCTTATGCGGAGGCACACCAGGCTGTCATCGATGCAATTGATGAGGAATGGGACGAGATCGCAGATGATTACGGGCTTAATGAAGATGGTTTCGTGCCGGTGCCTGTAACTGTCTATGAGCACTTCTTCCGTAACGAGTCTGAGGACGATGATAACGACGGCGTTGAGGACGGCACCGTCAGGATCTACAGAAGCGACTCCGAAGTCGATATGGCAAACTTCAACGAGGGCCGTGCGCCCGAAGCATCGAATGAGATTGCGATAGACAGAATGCACGCAGATAACGTAGGCGTAGGCATCGGCGACCGGATCACGGTCGGAGGCAAAGAGTTCGAGATCGTCGGCCTCATCTCATACGTTAACTACCTGACACTCCACGAGAACAACACAGACATGATGTTCAACGCCTTTAGCTTCGATGTCGGAATGGTGACGCCGGAGGCTTTCGAGGAGCTTAATGCGAGACTGCACTACAGTTATGCATACTTCTATGATGAGGCGCCTGCCGACAGGAATGCTGAAGCAAACTTCGCTGACAACATGCTCAAGGTGCTGATCTCGCAGTCTGTGGTGTACGACAACGACATCGAGGACTACCTTCCCGAGTACCTTCGCCAGGCTTCTAACTTCGCGCCTGAAGACATCGGACACGACACGGCAGGCACGACCATCCTGTGCTATATCCTGATCGCCGTCATCGCTTTTATATTTGCTATCACTATCAACACCACTATCGAGAAAGAGGCGTCCGTTATTGGCACTCTGCGCGCTTCAGGCTACTCCAAGGGCGAGCTTATAGTGCACTACATGTCGATGCCTCTGATCGTTACTCTTGTAGGTGCCCTGCTTGGTAATCTTATCGGTTACACATGGTTTATGGGAGTAGCCAAAGACCTGTATTACAACAGCTACAGCCTCCCGACATGCAATGCTGTTTTTAGTGTTGACGCGCTTGTGAAGACGACTGTAATACCGCTTGTCCTGATGTTCTTCATCAATCTGTTTGTTATCGTGACGAAGCTTCAGATCAGCCCGCTTCGTTTCTTAAGACACGATCTCAGTAAGTCGCGTAAGTCTAAAGCGAGAAGGATACCCTCATGGTCTTTCCTCGGAAGGTTCAGATTAAGGATCGTGCTGCAGAACATGCCTAATTACGCTGTGCTTGTATTCGGCGTAATCTTCATCGAGCTGATGCTGTGTTTCGCGTTCGGTCTTCCCGATTCACTTACTCACTATGCTGATGAAGCGCCCAATATGACTATCGCTGATTATCAGTATATGCTGATGAATTCTAAGAATGACGACGGAGAATATATCACATCTTCTGAGCCCACCGCCGAGATCTTCAGTGCTAAGGGTCTTATGTATCCGAAGGATCTGTCGGGTGCGATGCAGGGCTTCGGAAGCGGCGGCGATGAGGGTGTTACTGTTTACGGCATCATCGATGACAGCGCTTATGTCGATATCGACAGTTCGGTCGATGACGGCTGTGTATTTGTATCGAGTGCTTTCGCGGCGAAATTCGGAACTGATGAAGGAGATGTAATCACGCTTCACGAGGAGTACGAGAACAAGTCTTATGAGTTTACCATTGTCGGCGTTGTTGATTACGAAGGAGGCATCGCGGTGTTCATGCCGAATGATAATTTC
Source organism: Clostridiales bacterium (assembly GCA_017451265.1). Taxonomy (GTDB): domain Bacteria; phylum Bacillota; class Clostridia; order Saccharofermentanales; family Saccharofermentanaceae; genus Saccharofermentans. The sequence continues at coordinate 56,331 of JAFSPU010000012.1, read as the reverse complement.
AACCGCGTGTTCGGTATGGACGAGGGGGACTTCTCGGGCTTCTTCTCACGTAATGAGATCGCTGACATCGATGAGCAGAACATCGCCGTTGTGATCACGGTTAAGGACATCGTCAAAGTAACCACGCAGCTTATGCACTCGATGGGTGACATGATGGAAGTGTTCCAGTATGTTCTGATCGTACTCGCGGCCGCACTGATCTATCTGCTCGCGAAGATCATCATCGAGAAGAATGAGAATGCGATCTCGATGGTTAAGATCCTGGGATTTCATAACGGCGAGATCGGGTCTCTGTATATATTGCCGACCGCAATCATTGTAACGGTTGTTACGCTTATAAGTCTTGTTGTCGGATACTTACTGATGATCTATATCTTCAAGGTATTCATGTATCAGATGGACGGCTACTTCGCATTCTATATGAAGCCCATATCGCTCGCGCTTTCTGCTCTGTATCTTCTCATCGGATATGCATTCGTATCGGTGATCGACTTTATAAGGATCAAGAAGATCCCGATGGATGTAGCGTTGAAGAATATGGATTGATCTTAATTCCTGACTCGAGATTTCCGCCACCAAAAAGGACTGTGAACCAACTCACAGCCCTTTCTTATTCCTCTTTTCAGATCTTTGCAACCGCTTTCGCAAATTCTGCCGCAGCCTTGAGGTCATCCTCATTCGGTCTTCCCTTGTGCACTCCCTTGAATTCACCTTTACAATGGAACTCACGCTCATCCATCTTTATACCGACCTTATCGGCTTCGGCCTTGACCTTCTTATAAGTCGAATTAAGCATCGCGGCGGAACCGAAGTTAACGATGCATCCCACCTTCTTGCGATCGAGCGATCTTATAAAATCTCGCACCTCGGGATCGATGTTGAAAGCATAATATGAGTTGCCGAGGAAGAGGATATCGACCTTCTCATCAACAGGAGAACTTATCGGCAGAGCTTCAACTCCGACTGCCTTCGCGACAGCGTCTGCAAGCTTCTTGGTATTACCTGTCTTCGTATAGTATCTTACTGCGTAATTCATCTTCTTATCTCCTTACAGTGCAGCCTTAACTGCTTCTCTTACTTCCTTCATGTCGACCGTGGGCTCGAATCTCGCGATAACCTTGCCTTCGCGGTCAATAAGGAACTTCGTGAAGTTCCACTTGATGTAAGCCTTGTCTCCGTACTTCTTGTTGTTGGCCTCAGTGAACTTGTTAAGAGCCGCGTTCTTAAGGCCTTTGCCAAAACCTTCGAAAGGCTTCTGCTGTGCAAGGAAAGCGAAAAGCGGATCCGCATCCTCTCCGTTAACATCGATCTTCGCAAACTGCGGGAACTCGGTTCCGAACTTCAGCGTGCAGAACTCGTGGATCTCATCGGCATCGCCGGGAGCCTGGTTAGCAAACTGGTTGCAAGGGAAGTCTAAGATCTCGAAGCCCTGATCCTTAAACTCTTTGTACATCGCCTCGAGCGGATCATAGTGCGGTGTGAAGCCGCATCCTGTTGCTGTATTAACGATCAGGAAAACCTTGCCCTGATACTGCTTGAGGCTTACCTCATTACCCTTACGATCCTTTACCGTAAAATCATAGACTGTACTCATAGCAAATCTCCTTTCCGTTTATGCAATTATATTGTATCAAATACTTCGTACAGCGTCAATAGTTCTTTTCTTGACATCCGCATACATGGTTGGTATATTTCTGTCGGTTAGCGTATGCTAACTTCTAATAAAAGAGGAGGAGTTATGCGGGAATTAGTAGATTAACCCAACGCCACGTCGAGCGCCATCATTATCGTGAATCCGATAGCAAAACAGATCGTGCCGATATTCGAATGTTCACCCTCACTCATCTCGGGGATCAGTTCTTCAACAACTACATACATCATGGCACCTGCCGCGAAGCTTAAGAAGTAAGGCATTACCGGCACGAAAATACTTGCTGCAAGTATCACTGCCAGGGCACCCACAGGTTCTACTGCACCCGAGAGGACACCGTAGAGAAAAGTCTTACCCTTAGACATACCCTCAGCACGAAGAGGCATGGAGACGATGGCCCCCTCGGGGAAGTTCTGTATCGCGATACCTGCGGAGAGTGCGAGTGCGCCTGCAAGAGTTATACCCGCATTGCCGTACATCCAGCCCGCGTAGATAACGCCGACCGCCATTCCCTCGGGGATATTGTGGATCGTAACAGCGAGGATGAGCTTGGTCGTCTTCTTAAGACCGGAGCGCACACCTTCTTCGCTGTTGTCCATATGGGTGTGCGGCACGAGTTTGTCGAGTACGAGAAGGAAGAGCATGCCTATGACAAATCCGATGGATGCGGGCAGGAATGCTAACGCGCCTTTGTCTTCGCTTTGCTCAAGAGCCGGCATCAACAAGCTGAAGAAAGACGCCGACACCATGACGCCGGACGCGAACCCAAGCAGTGCACGCTCGGCCTTCTCACCGATCGCGTTCTTCAGGAAGAACACGCAGCCGGCGCCAAGCGAAGTTCCGATAAACGGTATAAGTAACCCGATCCAAACATCAATAGTCATATGTCATTTCTCCTTACGCCGGCTTACAAGAAAACCTCCTTCGTCGGCAACCAGTTCGCAATTAGAAGCAAGAGGATTCTCATCCCCCATGATCATATAATCGCACTTATCAGAATTGCCGCAAGTACCGCAGCGTATAAGCTTGCCGTGAATCAGATCTATCCCCGTGAAATCGGAGTTACAAAGCAGCGGCAGCACGTGAAGAAGACCGTGTCTCCTGGCGAAGTCAGCATTCGGGCACTGCTCGAAATGATATCTCGCTACGTGATGCTCCTTATCGTAGGGCTCGGGCACAGTAATGAATCCTGCAGGGTATTTCTTTATATCTTTGGCATCGCGCCTTGCGACCTTCTTAAACACCTTCTCGATGATCCACATATCGCGGCTGCGGTTAAGATTGAACACTTTGCCGAGCTTTCGGAACGGCTCCATAAAAAGCCCGCTGACAAACTCTGACAATTCCTCTACAGGCGGCTGATCGGGAAGCGCAGGATAAAGTGCGAATATAAGCATTCCGCCGTAGATTCCTTCTCCGTGGCCGTTCTTCTTGCCGCCGTATTCAGGACAGCCTTCGAGATATGCATTGTAGTTTTTCTCGACCTGCTTCCAAATAACCGCACCTTCTTCTTTGCCATAACGGTCATTAATCCATGCCTTGACCTTGGGAGTGTAAGAGAGCTTTTCTAATGTAATATGTTCTGCGTTCATGATCTGTCACCACAATAGTATAAGAAGTCCCGCAAACATCAAAGCACCTGCGACATTGCCCTTGGCCGGGATCTTGGTCGGTGCCATGACTATAAACAAAGGCAGGGTGTTAATGAAGCATGTCCACCACGGGAGTTCTGTTTTTCCGCACGCAATAGTCACCAGTAAAGTAACGGCAAAAGCGAGAAGCCCTAAGTATCCGACGACCATCGTGGATATAGTCTGTTTCTGGAAAGTAAGCACTGCCTTCCCCGCTTCATCCGTGCGTTCCATCTTCACGTAGAACCACTCGACGAAGCCGCAGATTATGTGATGCGAGACTATTGGAACTATGAATACCATAGATGCGATAAGCATGATGATCCCGTTCATCGGAGCCTGCCCGTACATCCATCTGCTTAAGCCGAGATAACCGAACGAGAACGCCAGTATCGCGAATGTCCCTAAGACCACCGAAGTAAGAGGATAAGACAGAGGCATGTGCTCGAATTCTTTACGCATTTTCTCGGAATCTTTTATGCAAGTAAGATCGATCCTGCCATTAGGTGTATATGACAGCAGGCAGTCACAGATTCCGCATAATATGTGCCCTACTAAAGCAAGGATTAATGTAAGTCTTAACATACAGTTTTTACACCTCTATCTTCAGTCCTGTTCGGAACTGTTCTATCCTGTCTCCGAGTTCTTCCTTAAGGATATTGTACGCCCTGTTCTTGGTGCAATGGCCGGTCGCGATATATTCGATGCCAGACTCGTTGAATGCACGCGCCGCCTCGCGGATATCACTCTCCGGTCTGTCCCACAGGTGCAGGCCTCCGAGATAACCGTATATCTCCTTATCAGGGAACGCCTCTCTTACCTCGGAAATGATGATCTCAGGTCCGCTGTGAGAACAGGAGTTGAAGATTAGAAGTCCCTTATCGGAATCTATGACCAGACTCTGTTCATGACAGAAACCATCGGGCTTAAACCCTTCTGAGGTCTTACGAAGCATATGTGCCTTCTTCCCAAGCTCAGGATATCCTCCTGCACGGTGAGGTACTATATACACTCCGTCCGCGATCTCACTTACACCCGATATCTTAACGATGCGGTCTTTATAATCACTCATCATGGTCTTCGGGATACCTGAATAGAAGCGTACGAAGAGTATCTTCCCGTAACAGTCAGGAGCTGTATTCTCACTTACATAGAACTTCGCTTTATTATTGTGTTCGAAGAACGCTGGGATGCCGTTCGCATGATCGCAGTGGGCGTGACTTAACACACCGTAATCAACATCGGCAACATCAAGTCCGAGCTTTTTATAGTTACTGATAAACAACTCCGAACCGCCGGTATCAAGAAGGAGCTTCTTGTCGCCATATTCGATAAGCAGTGACAGTCCCCACTCACCCTTCAGTCCCGGAGAAGCAATGTTATCAATACCCACAGTTATCTTCGTTCTCATCCTCTTACCTTCTTCACATTACGGTTCATAAGATGCCTGCCAATATGCCTGTAAATAAAGGTCTTGATGATACCCGTCTCCTGATGGTGTTCCAGGAGCATCTTCGTCTGTTCGAGGTAAGGCGCAAGCTCCATATCAAGCTCCTTCTCCTCCGCCTTGCGAAGCACCAGCACACGCGAGTAATCACAGTGCACGTACTCGTCTACACGAAGCCCGTAAGCGTCGAAATAACTGTACATATCCTTCTTTATAAAGCTCTTGTAAGGCTTCGGCTCCAGTAGCGCTACCGGCGCGAAAAGCACCCGCCGTGAGCTTTTAGATGGGCGCTCCCACTCCGTCACGATAATACTGCCGTTATCATTGAGGACACGCTTTGCCTCCAGGATGAGCCTTCCCGCGAGATTTTCCTCGAGTTCGTGAAGAACGAGCGAGATAAGTACCGTGTCGAAGAAACCTGCCTTAAACTCAAGCTCCGTCGCGTCCATCTGTCTTAATGTAACATTGTTAAGATGTGCTTTACGGGCCTTAGACTTGCCAACCTCGAGCATCTTGTCAGAAAGATCGATGCCCGTGATCTCGACGGAGGGCTTAGCCTTCGCGATATTGACGGCGTTGGTCGCAGTTCCCGTGCAAAGATCGAGTACAGTATCCTCTTCGCCGATGCGCTCAAGCACAGCCTTACGCGGACTATTCTCATAATCTCTGAAGTAAGTTACATCCAGAAGATCATAAAACTTAGCGATGACCTGGTATAACGTAATGGAACTCACGTACTTCCTCCTCCATCATATGAACACATGAGCATTTGTTCATATGTATTATAGAAGCCTGCTCTTGCATTGTCAACTTTATTCCCCTAAGCCACCGGGGACGGTTCTAAGTGATATTGTCAGCCCAGAAAACCTACCATCAGCCGTGCGTATTCTTCCGGGTGCTGATGCAGAAGCTGGCCGTGACCCATGTTATCGAACACGCGTACTTCAAGCTGGGGCAGATACTGCTTCAGAAGTGCAGCACTCTTAACCGGGTAGGGCTCGTTCGAGCCGTGCCAGAACACAATAAGGTTCTTATATTCGCGGATCGAATCCTTCATGTCGTATTTATACGCAGACAGGCAGGCATTGCCTATAGACTTTAACCTTACTCCTTTGTAGAGCGTATCGATGATATCGGCATTACCCTTACCCATGATGCTCTCGACAAGACCTCGCGGCAGGCGGATATCCTTCTTCACAAACCAGATGGAGATCTGGAACAGCCACTTATATGGATATGTCATCGCTCCCATGCGGATAATAAACGCAGCATCAAGGATCGTTCTTTCGACCTTTATCTGCCCTCGCGAGATGAGCTCCACCGCAGTCGTCCCTCCGAGCGAGAACCCGAGAAGCCCGTAAAGCTCACCGTTAAACTCGCGGATTACATACTCTTCTATCTTCCCGCAGGAATCCTCTACACTTATAAAGGTACTGTCCTCCGAAGCCGAATGCCCGTCGAGATCGCAGACGATGACACAGTAATCCTGCAGATACTTCAGGACAGGATCAAACAGATCGGAAGTGTTACCCATCCCGTGAATGAGCATCAACGCTTTATTATTACGGTCACCGTGTGTAATAAATCTCATTTGCTATCCTTATGATTCCGTACTCACCACAATAGTACAAGTAATACCGCCTTGCCATAAAGGTTGTTATCGCTCACGTGCATCATCATCTCCCTCCCCTATATAGCACAGACTGTAGCGTGTCACGCCGTTATCCGCGGTTACAGTGTTATACAGTTCGCACCCGAAGTGCCGGTACATATTCGCATATGCTTCCATATCCGTGTCGAAAAGCAGCGGCACGCCTTCCTTCTTCGCCATGTCCTTGGCGAAGTTAATAAGTTCCGTCGCGATACCTTTACCCTGATGATCCTTATCAACGCAGACCATCAGCGCATCTATGTGACGCTGCTTGGCATACTTCGCATTCGAGCCTTCAATCTGCTTTATGAACTTCATCAGTGACTTAATCTTCGAGAACCTGATACGGACCAGCATGCGGCACAGCATCCTTATCTGAGGCCATTTGGCAGCATGCGCGGAATCTTCGAGGCCGATAAATCCGGTCCCGTCTTCATTCGAATACAGTTCTCCCGCTTCATAGACAAAATCGGTATAGATGCTCATATAACACATGACATCATCTCGGCGTTGTTCGAGAGAACCCCAGTTATGGAAAAGCTCGTTAGTCACGAACGACTCGCCGATCAGCGACCGTATCCTGTTAAGTTCTTCTTCTGTTAATCCTGTAACCTTCGTTATAGCCATATGTCTTTTTGCTGCTTTATCTTCAGGCTAACTCTGCCTCGTCTTAATTCTCTCACTCTTCATCATCAAAATCATTTCCGATTCTTATCCCCTTCCCTCCGAACAATACCCCGCACCATGAGCAAGGTACGGGGTTGCGCAGTTTTTATACGGAGGTACTCGTATAATCAGTTTTTACTGTCACCTTTGTAGTGACAAGCACCGGACATGGCACAGTGGCTGCAGTTGCATCCGCAGGGTGATCTTCCCTTACGCTTATCTTTGACAAGCTTCACTATTATTCCGATCACCATCAGGATCAGAAGGAGTATTATCACGATATTTCCGATATTATCTGCGATCCACTGCATAGTCCTTATACCTTAAGTTTGTCTGCTTCCTTATACTTCTTGATAAACAGCATGTAGATGATAAATCCGAGTGCTGCCACTGCGAAGATAAGACCGATAACATTTACGTTACCTGTAAACAGACCGCCGAACTGGTTGATCATGAGTGAGATCACATAAGCGAAACCACACTGATATGCGATGGCGAACCATGTCCACTTAGCGTTATTCATCTCACGCTTGATAGCACCGATAGCTGCGAAGCAGGGTGCGCACAAGAGGTTGAATACGAGGAAGGACATACCTGTTACGCCGTTGAAGTTCTGAGCAAGTGTCTGCCACGCTGTAAGCTCTCCGCCGCCGTAGAGGATACCCATAGTACCTACGATATTTTCCTTAGCTACGAGGCCTGTGATGGAAGCGACAGTTGCCTGCCAGTTACCCCAGCCAAGAGGGATGAAGATCCATGCGATGGCGTTACCGATTGTAGCAAGCAAGGAAAGATCGAGCTCGTCCTCAGAGAGCATACGGAAGCCCTCGTCAGTGAAGCCGAAGAAGCTTGTGAACCATACAACGATAGTGGAAAGAAGGATGATAGTTCCTGCCTTCTTGATGAAGGACCAGCCGCGCTCCCACATGGATCTCAGAACATTGCCGAGTGTAGGCATGTGGTAAGCCGGGAGCTCCATTACGAAAGGAGCAGGCTGACCTGAGAACATCTTTGTCTTCTTGAGCATGATACCGGAGATGATGATGGCAGCCATACCGATGAAGTAAGCGGAAGCAGAGATCCAAGCGTTACCGCCGAAGATGGCACCTACGACCATTCCGATGAAAGGAAGCTTAGCGCCGCAGGGAATGAACGTCGTCGTCATGATAGTCATTCTTCTGTCACGCTCATTCTCTATCGTACGGCTCGCCATGATGCCGGGAACGCCGCAGCCTACGCCTACGAGCATAGGAATGAAGGACTTACCGGAGAGACCGAACTTTCTGAAGATACGGTCAAGTACGAATGCGATACGAGCCATGTAACCGCAAGCCTCGAGGAAAGCGAGCATCAGGAAGAGTACGAGCATCTGGGGAACGAAGCCCAGAACAGCGCCGACACCTGCTACGATACCGTCAAGGATAAGACCCTTGAGCCAGTCAGAAGCATTAGCTGCATCAAGGCCGCTCTCTACAAGAGCCGGGATGCCGGGAACCCATGTGCCGTAATCGGCAGGATCAGGCTCGTCACCGATCTCATCAAGGAAAGCAGCTGCGTCTTCGTACTCTGCGATAGTTGCTGTCTCCTCTGTAATCTCGAGTGTCTCCTCGTCTTCTACTTCGTAAGTAAACTCAACTGCGGGAGCCTCACCGTTCTCTTCGACATAAGCGTCGTAACCGTCAACGATAGCGGATGCACCCGCATATTCTTCTGCGATCTCACCGTAACCGCCGTCCATGCCGAAAAGGTGGAATCCGTCACCGAAGATGCAGTCGTTGGTAAAGTCTGTGGCAGGAGCACCGACACCAACCATCGCAATCCAGTAAACAAGGTACATGATCACTGCGAATATAGGAAGACCGAGCCATCTGTTAGTTACGATCTTATCGATCTTATCGGATGTTGTAAGTCCGCCTGCATTTTTCTTCTTGTAGCAGGCCTTGATGACTTCTGCGATATAGATATAACGCTCATTTGTGATAATGCTCTCTGCATCGTCATCGAGTTCCTTCTCGGCAGCAGCGATGTCACTCTCTATATGCTTCATCGTCTCGGGAGCAATATTAAGCTGCTCTAAGACCTTGTCGTCTCTCTCGAAGATCTTGATCGCATACCATCTCTGTCTCTCCTCCGGAAGACCGTGAACCGCAGCCTCCTCGATATGTGCAAGCGCATGCTCAACGGGGCCTGAGAATGTATGCATCGGAACTGTCTTGCCGTTCTTGGCCGCTTCGATAGCAGCCTCAGCAGCGGAGATGACACCGTCACCCTTCAGGGCGGAGATGTTAACCACCTTACAGCCGAGCTGTCTTGAAAGCTCTTCTGTATTGATCTTGTCGCCGTTCTTCTCCACGATATCCATCATGTTTACAGCGACTACTACAGGGATACCGAGCTCGGTAAGCTGTGTTGTCAGATAAAGGTTACGCTCGAGGTTAGTACCGTCGATGATGTTAAGGATGGCATCAGGACGCTCATTGATCAGGTAGTTTCTCGCAACTACTTCCTCGAGTGTATACGGGGAAAGTGAGTAGATACCGGGAAGGTCCGTGATGGTTACATCATCGTGCTTCTTAAGCTTACCTTCCTTCTTCTCTACCGTTACGCCGGGCCAGTTACCTACGAACTGGTTGGATCCGGTCAGCGAATTGAACAGGGTCGTCTTACCGCTGTTCGGGTTACCTGCTAAGGCTATTACTGTACTCATTACTCCGATTCCTTTCCTTCATTACTCCACTTCGATCATCTCGGCATCAGCCTTACGAAGCGAAAGCTCATAGTTTCTAACAGTTACTTCGACCGGGTCTCCCAGGGGAGCTACCTTACGCACATAAACCGATGTGCCCTTGGTGATACCCATGTCCATGATGCGGCGCTTAACGGCACCTTCACCGTGGAGCTTCACCACCGTAACCGTCTGACCGATCTTTACGTCCTTCAGTGTTTTCATATATTTCCCTCCTGTTTTTAGATCATGATCCTTCGGGCAAGCTCTTCACTTACCGCCACACGGCTCTCCTTGACCTTAACGATCAGGTTGCCGTTAAGAGTGCTGACAACGCTTATTTCACCGCCTACGTTAAAGCCCATGTCCTCCAAATGCTTCTTCACTTCAGGGCTTCCGCCCAGTTTCTTTATGATTTGGGGTTCACCTACATCTGCAAGATTAAGCGGCATCATTGTCTCCTCCATACGTTAGCTTCCGCTAACCAGTACTTATATATATTAGTTAGGCAAGGCTAACCGCACACATTGTAGTTACCGTTCGCTAACTTGTCAATAGAGATTTTCAGGTGGCGGTTTCCCGGCAGTTGTGATAAGCTAACCGCGTATATTAATAATATAAGAGGAGCGTCACTATGCAGGAATCAGGCGAGATGTATCTCGAGACTATATATGTTCTTTCCCGGGAAAACCCTAATGTCCGCGCCATCGACGTCGGCAACCACATGGGCTTCAGCAAGCCCTCCGTAAGCCGCGCACTCGGCATCCTCAAGGAAGAAGACATGGTCAAGGTCGGAGAAGACGGTTCTCTCAAGCTCACGCGCAAGGGCGCAGCTAAGGCCAAGAAGATCTACGAGCGTCATGTAGTTCTCACCGAAATGCTCATCAGCATCGGGGTCGACGAGAAAACAGCTTCCGAAGACGCTTGCCGCATCGAGCACTACATAAGCGACAAGACCTTCAATGCGATCAAAGCGCATCAGGAGCAGCATAAGAAGTAATCATGAAACTTAATACATTAAAACCCGGTCAGTCCGCCCGCATTACGGAAGTCGGCGGTGAGGGCGCACTACGACAGCATTTCCTTGATATGGGTATGATACCCGGTGCCGAAGTAACGGTAATCAAGTTCGCTCCTATGGGCGACCCCATGGAGCTCCGCATACACGGCTACGAGCTTACCTTAAGGCTCGCGGAGGCCGAGCAGATCGGTATAGAACAGATCGAACCCGGCAAGGAGCCCGAGAAGGCATCAGTCAACAAGAAGACCCTGTCCGACCGCAAGACGGCAGAACACCCTGGTCTCGGTGAGGAAGGCCGTTTTCACCGTGAGGGGGACGGAGATCCGCTTCCTGAGGGAACGCTCCTTACTTTCGCGCTCGTAGGCAACCAGAACTGCGGCAAGACAACGCTGTTTAACCAGCTCACAGGCTCCAACCAGCATGTCGGAAACTTCCCGGGCGTCACGGTCGACCGTAAGGACGGCCAGATAAGGGGGCAAGAAAACACCCTCATCACAGACCTTCCCGGCATCTACTCCATGTCCCCGTTCTCAAGCGAGGAGATGGTCTCCAGAAACTTCGTACTTAACGAGAAGCCCAAGGCCATCATCAACATCGTGGACGCCACCAACATCGAGCGTAACCTTTACCTTACGATGCAACTTCTGGAGCTGAACATGCCCATGGTAGTGGCTCTTAATATGATGGACGAGCTGCGCGGCAACGGCGGCACCGTCGACGTAAACTCCATGGAGGCCATGCTCGGCGTGCCGGTAGTCCCGATCTCAGCTGCCAAGAACGAAGGTGTAGACGAACTCGTGCGCCACGCAGTGCACATTGCCAAGTACCAGGAAAGGCCTGTCAGATACGACTACTGTGACCCTGAAGACCACGGCGGCGCAGTACACAGAGCTTTCCACGCGGTAAGCCACCTCATAGAAGACCACGGCAAGCGTGAGGGCATCCCTTTCAGATTTGCGGCAGCCAAGCTCCTTGAGGGTGACATGTCTTTCGTGGAGATGCTTAAGCTTGATAAGAACGAGCAGGAGATGCTCGAGCACATAATCCTCCAGATGGAGAACGAGCGCGGCCTCGACCACAGCGCTGCCATGGCGGAGATGAGATTCGACTTCATCAAGAAGCTGTGCGAAGAGTGCGTCATCAAGCCGCACGAGAGCCGCGAGCACATAAGAAGCCGCAAGATTGATACGGTCCTCACAGGCCGCTTCACCGCGATCCCCATGTTCATTCTCATCATGGGCCTCGTGTTCTACCTGACATTCTTCCTGATAGGACCTTTCTTCCAGGACCTGCTCGCCTCGGGAATCGAGCTGCTCGGCAGCATAGTGCAGAAAGGCATGGAAGCCGCCAACGTCACGGAGGCCATCCAAAGCCTCGTGCTGGACGGTATCTTCGAGGGCGTAGGCACAGTCGTCAGCTTCCTCCCTATCGTTATCCTGCTGTTCTTCTTCCTTTCACTGCTTGAAGACAGCGGTTACATCGCGCGTGTGGCTTTCGTAATGGATAAGCTTTTAAGAAAGATCGGCCTTTCCGGCAGGAGCATTGTGCCCATGCTGATCGGCTTCGGCTGCACGGTTCCCGCCGTAATGAGCTCGCGCACACTCCCTTCCGAGCGCGACCGTAAGATGACGATCCTGCTCACGCCCTTCATGTCATGTACGGCAAAGCTTCCCATCTACGGCTTCTTCGTAAGCGTTTTCTTCCCCGGCTACAGCTGGCTTATTATCACGCTGATCTACCTGCTCGGCATACTCACGGGAATACTCGCGGCCACTGGCTTCAAGCACACCATCTTCAAGGGTGAAGCCGTGCCTTTCGTAATGGAGCTTCCGAACTACCGTCTCCCCGGCGCGCGCAATGTCACGCAGCTCATGTGGGAGAAGAGCAAGGACTTCATCCAGCGCGCGTTCTCGGTAATCCTGATCGCGACCATCGTGGTCTGGTTCCTGTCACACTTCGACTTCGGTCTTAACCTGACACAGAGCCCTCACGACAGCATGCTCGCAAGCATCGCGGGAATACTCGAGCCCGTCATGGCGCCGATAGGCCTCGGAGACTGGCGCATCATCACGTCACTCATCTCCGGCTTCATGGCCAAGGAAAGCGTCGTCGCAGTAATGACATCCATGTTCGGTGACAGCCTGGTATCCCTCGGCACTACCGCTGCGGTATCGATGCTCGTGTTCTCACTGATCTACACGCCCTGCGTGGCAGCAGTCGCAGCCATCCGCCGCGAGATGGGCCGCAAGTGGGCACTGTCAGTCGTCATCTTCCAGTGCACTCTGGCATGGGTGATGGCGTTCATCGCAAGAATGATCTGCATCTTATGCGGACTCGGCTGATACGCTTATGAATATCTGGGATCTCATAATAATCGCGGCCATTGCAGCCTGCGTAGTACTCGCGATCTTAAGCATAATTAAATCCAAGAAGAAAGGCGGCTGCCACAGCTCGTGTTCTTCCTGCCCGTACTGCGATTCGTGCACAACAAAAGATCAGTAGATCTTCTTCAGCTCATCCACGCCGTAAGTGCGCTTGAAGACCTCAAGATCTGCGGGGGTTTTGATCAGCATTACATCGCGGTATTTATTGGTCTCGAGGTTAAGAAAGCCCGCGGTCTGCTCGCCTGTGCAGATGCTGCTCTTAAGTGCGGGGACCTCATGCTCTTTGTCATAAGAGGGCGCGTTGTCTTTCTTCTTACCGAAAATCACTTAAAACTCCCTCCTTAATATACCGACGAGCGCCTCATCAGTAAGGACCTCGTAGTCCGGCACCGGGCCGTCGACAGACAAACCGCGGCGGTTAAGCCACACCGCATGCCAGCCGGCATCAAGCGCGCCCTTGATATCATGCCTATACGAGTCGCCTATCATCCACATGTCGGAAGCCTTAAGCCCCAGCCGCTCCTCCATCAGGCGGAAGATCTTCACGTCAGGCTTGCTCACGCCCACATCGCCCGCCACGATCACATTCCCGCGCGGGATCCATGAGCACAACCCCAGCATATCGACCTTGTTCCACTGATGTGCCGACTCGCCTGCCGTAAGCACGCCGAGCACAATACCATCGCGAGCAGCAAGAGAAGAAAGCAGCGCCTTCATGTCATCCGTAAGGCTCATGTGACTTTGAAGTTCAAGGTAAGCATCGGCAGCAAGCACGCCGGTGCCCGCAGTAAAGGGCAGCCCCAGCTCGCGGAAAGTCTCCTCGAAGCGCCAGCCGTTGCACTCGCGGGTGGTGATGAGCCCCGCCTCAAGCTCGGCTGTATTTAAGTCACTCTTGGCATAGAAAATGCGCACGAACTCGCTTGGGTCTTGCACGGTAACCCCGAGCACATTCTGCGCCGCCTTAACGAACAGATCCTGCCTGCTGTAAAGTGTGTCGTCAATGTCGAAAACAAGGCCCGTCATCCGCTCTGCCACATGCACTCCCGTTAAAGAAAGTAGTTTTTATATTATAATGGAACTGCTCACTTAAGTGGAATAAGGAGAAAGACTATGTCTGAGAACACATCTTCCAGAAGCAAGGACAAGTTCGATCTGTGGGAGCGCAAGCTTCTTGACCTCACCACGCGCAACGCACTTCTTAACGTGAAGATGAAAGGCAGCACGGTGCCGCTCCTGGTGACATCCTCCTGCAGCATCGAGGACGACATCTCGGACGACAAGGAATACTCAGTAATATCGCGCATGGAAGCGGGTGAAAAGGTGACGGAAAGCGGCGAGAAGCAGCCCGCCATCCCCGCTAAGGAATATGAGCTCACGGACCTTGCGGACACAGAAAGCTTCAGCGAAGTCCTCGTAAAAGGCAGCGAAGACAAAAAGATCTACTCTGCCCTGCCCACACAGGAGCTCGAGGACCGCCTTAAGAAGCTCTACAGGGAATCCCGCAACGCTCTCGATGAGGACGGCGCGGGCACACTTTTCCTGGCGTGCGGCTTCCTTAAGTGGACCGACGATAAGAAGGAATCCGACTGCTACGCACCTATAGTTCTGGTGCCGGTGGAGCTCGTGAGAAAGTTCGGCGTGGGCCGCTACGTCATGCGCAAGATCGATGACGATGCAGTCGTTAACATCACGCTCCTCGAGAAGCTCAAGCAGGACTTCGATATCCTGGTGCCCGAGCTTGAGGGGGAAGTGCCTCCCGATGAGCACGGCATCAATGTGCAGGGCGTCTTCGACACTTTGAAGGGCGCGCTCGTAAGCAAGCCCGGCTGGGAGATAATCGACGCGTGCGTGCTCGGCATGTTCAAGTTCTCGCAGTTCGTTATGTGGCATGACATGCATAACTACCGTGAGCAGATCGCTTCCAACAAGATCGTAAACAGCCTCATAGAAGGCCGCCTCACCTGGGACTACGAGGACATGGAGCGTGAAGGGAAAGGCTTCAGCGACGAGTCAAAGGTCTACCTTCCTATCTCCGCTGACTCCTCCCAGCTTTATGCTATCTACAAGGCCTCGCACAAGGACGGGGACGGCAACGCGGTAAGCTCGAGCTTTGTGCTGCACGGCCCTCCGGGAACCGGTAAGTCACAGACGATCACGTCCATCATTGCCAACGCTGTCGCAAACGGGCAGAAAGTGCTCTTTGCGGCGGAGAAGAAGGCCGCTCTCGATGTGGTTTACGCGCGCTTAAGCAGGATCGGCCTGGCTCCGTTCTGCCTCGAGCTGCACTCCAACAAGGTGCGCAAGGGTTACGTCCTCGACCAGCTCAAGGAAGCCTACGAGGTGCGCCATAACACGGTAACTGACCCGGATTACGAGAAGGCACAGGCAGACATCCGCACCAGGCGCGGGGAGCTTAATGCCTATGCAGGCGAGCTGTCCGCGGTAAGACCCTGCGGCTACACGCTTTACGAGATGCTTAACATCTACGCGGAAAACGAGAGCGCGCCTGATGTCCTCCTGGAGAACGGCTTCGAGGAAGGGCTTACGGAAGAGCGCATAAACGCTTCCGTTACGGCTTTAAGCGAGTACCTTGCCGCGGGAAGAGGTCTTGCAGGGAAGCTGCCTTATATCAAGGCCACCGAATACAGCCAGGACACCAAGATAAAGCTCGGCGCGGAGCTTGCCGCTTTTAAGGCCGCCGCAGACAAATATGAGGGCGCTTTTAATGCCGTGAAGGCTTCTTTCCCTTCGCTGGAGGGCGGCGCTGACCTCGCTTCTGCGGACCGCACGGCTGCCAAGATCGACCGCTTCCTCGGGGCACGCACACAGATACTTAAGACCTGGAGCCTGGAATTCCTGGCGCAGGACGCTTCTTCCCTTAAGGCTTCTTACGAGGCCGCTGCCAACAAGTGGGGACCCTTGCGCGGCGGGGCTTTGAAGAAGGTTTATAACATTGTTAAATCTTACGATAAATCCGGAAATGCCGAGCCCGAACTCGGAAAACACCTGGATGCATTGCTTACATATAAGAACGAGTTCTCGGCCATGGGCTTTGACCCGGCTGCCGTCGTTCCTGCTGTGCTCGGCGAGTTTAAGCAGGCTCATCAGGAGTTCGATGCGGCGCGCTCAGCCGTCGTAAACAGGCTGGGCATAAAGATCCTGGAGCCCGGTACGACTTCGGCTGACTTCAACTCAGTCAGAAGCATAATAGACGACATAACCGCCAACGAGAGCTCCATCAGGCCTAAGATCATACTTAACGGCGCCTCCGCCAAGTGCGGTGCGCTTAAGCTTAACGCGCTGATCGAGGCTTTCGGCAAGGGTGTTGTCAACGAAGACACGCTCCTCCCCGCCTTCATGAAAGCCTGGAGCAAGCTTCTTATCTGCAGGACGATCGATGAGGCCGAGATCTTAAGGACATTTAGCGGCAGCATCTTTGACGACAAGGTTAAAAAGCTTAAGAGCCTCAGCGACGAATTTGAAAGTGTCACCAGGCAGGAGATCTGCCTTAAGCTTGCGCAGCGCTCCATGCTGCCGAACATCGAGACTGCAAATAAAGACTCGGCTTTAGGCAAGCTTCAGCGCGCCATCAAGAGCCACGGCCGCGGCATATCCATAAGGAGCCTCATGAGAGAGGTCTCCGAGGTGGTGCTCGAGCTCACTCCCTGTGTGCTCATGAGCCCGATGTCAGCCGCGCAGTTTATTGAGCCTTCTTCTGAGCCGATGTTTGACCTGGTTATCTTCGATGAGGCGAGCCAGCTGCCTACATGTAAGGCTGTCGGCGTCCTCGCACGCGGTAAGGATGCCGTCGTAGTAGGCGACCCGAACCAGATGCCGCCTACCTCCTTCTTCAAGGAGCAGACCTTCGATGACGAGAATTACGATGTCGAAGACCTGGAGAGCATCCTAGATGACTGTCTCGCGGTCGGCATGCCCGAGAGCCGCCTGCTGTGGCACTACAGAAGCCGCCATGAGAGCCTCATCACATTCTCTAACCGCGCTTTCTACGACAGCAAGCTATATACTTTCCCGTCAGTCGATGACATCACGTCCCGCGTAAACCTTGTTAAGTGCCAGGGCACCTTCGACAGCGGCAAGACACGCACGAATGAGGTCGAGGCACGTGCCGTGGTAGATGAGCTTGTCGCGCGCTCCAAGGACGCAGTTAACTCCAAGCTCACGCACGGTATCGTGACGTTTAATATCCAGCAGCAGAACCTGATCGAGGACATGATCGACGAGGTCTGCAGGACTGACGCGGACTTCGAGAAATGGGCCTTCGGAAGCGAGGAGCCTATCTTCATTAAGAACCTCGAGAACGTTCAGGGTGACGAGCGCGATGTGATCCTGTTCTCGGTAAGCTACGGTCCCGATCCCGAAGGCAAAGTGTCGATGAATTTCGGCCCGCTTAACAGGGACGGCGGCTGGCGCAGACTTAACGTTGCCGTCACGAGATCCAGGTGCGAGATGAAGGTCTTCTCTTCCCTCGAGCCCGAGCAGATCAAAGTCTCTGAGGCGACCCCCGAGGGCGTTAAGGCTTTCCGCCGCTTCCTCATGTACGCCGAGGGCAACTCGCTTTGGTGCGAGGACTTAAAGGAGGCTGCAGCGTCTGCCGAGACCGCTCACAAGACTTCCACGGGCATCATCGACAGCATGTGTGTCCGCCTTGCGCAAGAGGGCTTCGAGACGTGCAAGTCAGTCGGCAAGTCCGGCTTCAAGGTAGATATCGGAGTAAGGCAGAAGGGCTCCGACAGCTACTGCCTCGGTATTTTGATAGACGGTTCCGCATCCGGCAGCCACACGACTGCCACCGCACGCGAGGTGTCCCAGCCCTCGATACTTAAGGGCCTGGGCTGGAATGTGATCAAGATCTGGTCCATAGACTGGTGGGAAGATAAGGATGCCGTGATGAAGGCGATACTCGATAAGATCCGCGAGGGGGAGGGTTTGCAAGCAGAAGAGCCCGAGCCTGCTGAAGCGGCTTTGCAAAAGGCCCCGGCCGATGACAACACAGCACCCGAAGTTCCCGAGCAGCCCGCCGGTGACGCAAAAAAAAACGGATAATTCTGCAGGATAACCCTGCCGTCCCTTACAAAAAAGCGCAGATTACGTTGCCCGTGCTTACTGCGGCGCAGTTCGTTGACCCCATCAATATCGATGTGCTTAAGCAGGCCGTGAAGGCCATCGTGGAGGCTGAGGCTCCCGTGTGCGTTGAGGTGCTGACTGACAGGCTTTGCGAGGCGTGCGGGATCAAGCGCAAGACGCCGCCCGTGAAGGAGCGCATTGACTATCTTCTCAAGCTTCTTAAGTACCCCGTCACCATCCAGAACATCACGCTGAACAAGGCGCCGGACTGCGACAGGGGGTTCATCTGGAAAGACACACGCGCCCCCTGGAGGATAGCGGAGACATTCCGCTGTGACGGGGACAGAGAGGCGGATCAGGTGCCGGTGGAAGAAGCTGCCTGCGCTGCAATCTGGCTTGCGCGCACACAGTTCGGTATGCCGCGTGACGCCCTTGTAAGCGAGACAGGAAAAGCTCTCGGATTTAAAACGAGCACGCCCAAGGTGAAGCTCATGTGCGAGAATGCCATCGAGTACGCGGTCGGCCTCGGGGAGCTCACTGAAGGCGATCACATGATCAAGTGATATAATGCAGTTACAGTTTTAAAACGGAGGTTTAAGATGGATATAGATCTTAACAAGGCAAAAGACATCGCACAGGATGCAGTGGAGAAGCTCTCCAAGGACGAGAACGCCAAGAAGGTTGCCAACCAGGCTATCAACGAAGTAGAGAAGAAAGTAAAGGTTGACCTTCCTGACGTAGACGGCATCAAGAAGATGATCAAGTAAGCCTTGATATTTCAGGTGAAAAGAACCCCGCTTAACGGCGGGGTTTTAATGTGCTTGTTTTAATTTTGTGTGTGACTGACCGCGCCTTCAGTTGTGCGTCAGCGTGACGTAAGAGATAACGTGCTGGTGGCCTTCTTCCCACAGACGCATCTCGATTTCCGAGATGTCGTCGATGTTATCGACAGGAAGGCATACTTCGACCTCCGTTGTGCCGTCTTCTCGTATGTTTACAGTCAGCGCATCAATGACCTGAACGCCGTCGACCCACCAGTCGACTTCGAGAATGTCACCGCTGTTAAACTCGCAGTCGTAGTAGTTGGTGATCCAGATTCCGCCGTCTCCGATGTAGTAACCGACTGTATCGAGGTAGCCCGGCTCCTTGCTGTAAAACATCCAGAAGCCGTTCTCGTCGGGATTCGAGTAACCGTAAACGAGGCTTCCGTCCTCGCACCATGAAGGCACCTGTTCGTATGTTCCGACAGCCTGGTTCGGGTGGCCGGAAGAACTGTCCGCTCCGCTCGATGCGTATCCGTAATTCTCAGGCGTAAGTCCGTCTATAAATGCATCGTAGATGTCGTCACTCATCTCACCGTCAAGGTGAAGGCTCTCGGCCGCCGCGCTCATAACCGCTTCGAAATCATCCCAGGCAAGGCCGTGCTCCGCCTCATAAAGGCCTCTGTCAGGCTCTGTGATGAGGTCACTTGAAATGGTCAACACACCGCCCTCAACTCCGAAAGGATTGACGTTGGCCGACAGGATATAATCCTCCGGACCTGCAAATGTGATGGCCTGCGTAAGCCAGTTATAAAGGTGCGCAGACTTGTTGTCCCACATATCTTCGTAGGACTCGTCCAGGTATGAGTATCTGAGATCCTCTCTGTAGTACGCATAGAAGAATTCCGGCGCACTGAGCTGTTCATAGATGTCATCGGCCGAAGGTGCGCTTCCCGTGAGAATGTAATGGTACGGGATCGGCTCGTCGATCGTGTAATCGTGGGAGAGAATGTATGAAACATATGCCGCGACGAATTCATCGATGGCTTCCTGTGTATTGGGGCCTTCGCCTCTGTCTACGACATTCTCGTAAACTCTGAAATTCTCGGCATCGAGATCGACCATCACGTCATCGTATGTTCCGGTCTCGGCGAGAGTGTTAAGGAAGTCTTCGAACATCGCTCTTGCGTCTGACTGTGAGATGTTGACTATGGTCGGGAAACTGTTTACCTTGGTGCCCAGGAAGTTGATTACCTTCTCGGCGGATTTCTTGGTCATATACCATTCGCCGCTGTCTTCGTCATACTCGAACTCGAGGTTGAAGGTCTTGTTCTGACATTCACCGTGTTCGTCGATCAGCTCCATGAGTTCGTCGTGTGTGCAGCTATCGGCTTCGATGTAATCGTAGAGTCCGATAATATTAAGGAAGCTGAATGTTGTCTTCATCTCCGCTTCTCCGTGATCGTAATCGAACTCGACTTCGTCCATCTCAACGACTTCCGTATAGCTTAAGAAACGCTGGAAGATGTCATAGTTATCGCCCAGGTAATCTCTCATAAGTTCAAGGCTTGATTCGAACTCCAGACCGTCGGTCAGTTCTTCGATACGATCGGTATCTTCATTTACCAAAGCGTCGAAGAAATCCGTAGTTACCTGCTGGATTATTTCTGTGTTCTTTTCATCCTTCGAAGCGCAGCCTGCTGACGCCGCGATAACTGACAATGTAAGCACTGAAGCTATGATCTTCTTAAATCTCATATATCTATCCTCCGAGTATCCATTACATATAAACATAACACGGAGCATCTATCAAATTGAGTAAATCCTGCAGTATTTTTCTATCAGCGCCACAATATCTGCAGCCATCTCATCAGCGGTGATCATGCTGCTTTCATATCCACAGAAGATAAGGAGGTCTCTGTTTAGAACCATTCCGTCGTTTAGGTAGTCCATAAGTTTGAATTCGTTTCTGCTTATATATTTGTCGCTGTCGAGCCTGCCCATGAACTCAATGAAGAAGCATCTTCCAAACTCGGGTAGATAGACGATGAAATCGGGGTAATATATCTCATCTCCGATGATAAGCATCGGCTCATACTTGTACTGAAGACCCATTTCATCGAGCGTCTGTGCCACGATCATCTCCGCCCTGGAATCCATCTTCATCCCGCGGTATTCATAACCATCTGACTTCGTCTCCATCTGTACTCTAACTACTATGTTGTCCCAGTATTCTTTGTTGTAGACAGTATTAACCCTGGAAGGATCGATCGGCGGCATGTCCGGTTTATCAATGAGGATGGCCTCCAGCTGCTTCTTGAACTTGATCAGCTGTTTCCGGGTCTCCAACTTGTCCAGCCAGTCCTTTCCAATCTCGCTGTTCGCATCCGCTTCACGCACTTTCCGTCTTCCGTTCGAATGATAATACCGTCTTACGACCAACCGGTCCCTGTGATAGCCGGTATACGTCTCCGGTATCTGCTCTAATTTATTCTCAATCAGCTTCAATCTGGCGTTGAGAAACATCGGTGGTAATAGACTTAATTTGCTCATACCTCCAATATATGTGATGGCAAAACAGAATAGACCGACAATTTTCGACAAAAAACGACAAAAAACGACAAAGCTGTCGACACCTGAGTCAACCTAAATTCAAAAAGGTAGACATGAATGTCGAATATCTGTCAAAGTCTGCAGACATGTCGACAGTTTTCGTTAAATATCGACGTATGGGTAGACAGGAGGCCCTATTTATCCAGTTTGGCGCCGCGGAGGAGGCCGAGACCGTGATTGAGGGTCGGTAAAATGAACGACAGACATTCACTTACGGCCTTCGGAGAGCCGGGGAGGTTAATAATCAGAGTATTATTACGTATCACAGACACTCCACGTGACAACATGGCGTTCGGAGTGATCTCCATACTCTTCATCCTCATATATTCTGCAATACCGGGAACGTCACGATTTGAAACTCTCATAGTCGCTTCGGGCATATGATCTCTGGGTGACATACCGGTTCCGCCGGTGGTAAATATAATATCCGGTTTTACCACATCGCACATCTTGATCAGCGCATCAGTCAGAACCAACTCATCATCCGGCAATAATGCGGAAGTGACGACATCATATCCGTTCTCTTTGAGGATCTCCATGATCTTCGGACCAGACAGATCCTCACGTTCACCATTATACGAACGGTCACTCGCCGTAATCACACCGGCCCGGAACGGCGCCGGAACAATAACCATCTCATCACCGGCACTCACCACACCCTCTTCAATAACGCGTGCGAACACACCTTCAACAGGCATTATGCACTTACCGGCGATCTTCGATATCTCACATCCGGTATGGCACTTCTTTCCGATCTGCATCAGCTCGAGAACACAATCACCGCACTTAAAGCGCGTACCCAGAGGCAAAGACTTAAAATCAATTCCTTCAACCAGCAGGTTCTCACCGAACACACCCGGAACGATATCCACGCGTCCTTCATTCAGCTTTCTGAACTCTTCGAAAGCTTCATAAGACAGAAGACTAACCTGTCTTTCCGACCCTGCATGTGCATCACCTTCAAGTCCGTGATCACGAATGATTCGGCAGCTTCCAACATCCGTCTTAACTGTACCTTTCTTCTCACTTATACATACAGCGATAACCTTACCCATATCAGCCTCCGATACCTATCATATTCCGGCCGTCAGTAAACTTCAGGCCGTGCTCCGCGGGCTTCTTCAAGACCGCAGCTTTAATCTCATCAGCAATCTGCGCATCACTCGCACCGGAACGAATTAAGCTCTTAACATCCAGACACTCGGGAGACGCCAGACACAGCTTTAACTTACCGTCACACGTCAGCCGAACACGGTTACACGCCGAACAGAATGCATGCGTCATCGGACTTATAAAACCGACCCGTCCGACAAACCCGGGATACGTAACATAAGTTGCCGGTCCGCCGCCTTCCACCTCACATACAGTCTCCGCTCCGTAAACTTCATTAAGCTTCTTCCGAACTTCATCATTCGACAGCCCTTCATAAGAACAGGCGCATCCGACCGGCATCAGCTCAATGAATCTGACCGCCACTTTATAATCTCTTGCCAGCGCCGCCAGCGAAACAATATCCTCTTCATTAATCCCCTTTATCGGGACAACATTAAGCTTAAGATTAACTTCATTCACCAGACACGCCTGGATGCTTCTCATAACGGAAGAAAGAGCATCCTGACCCGTGAGCGATTCGTAAACCTCAGGGTCCAAAGTATCCAGGCTTATATTAATATCCCGCACATTCGAAAAGATAAGATACTCGATATAATCATCCAATAACACGCCATTGGTCGTAATTCCCATACGCGGCGCATTCTCAAGCTTCGACACCTTCTGGATAAGACTTATCACATTCTTACGCACCAGAGGTTCTCCGCCCGTAAAACGCACTCTGTTTACACCCAGCGAAGTCATTATGGAAATCACTCGCAGTACTTCCTCGAGCGTCAGGATATCTGCGTGATCAAGCCTCTGCACACCTTCAGGCGGCACGCAGTATTTACAGCGCAGATTGCACTTGTCCGTCAGCGATACACGCAGGTAATTAATCTCTCTTCCGCATCCGTCAGTAAGCATCTTATCTCTCCAGTAAAATCAGCCGGGAAGGATCAAGCCTCAAAAACTTAACGTCACCGGCATCCGTATCCTTTCCCGTAATATAAGTCAAAAGCGAATCGGGCGACTCACTCTTATTTCCCTTCTGTCTGAAGCAGATCACGCGAGAGAAAGTATCCTCTATCACGCGCTCTACCTCCACCTCGAACACATTCGGCTTCCCCTTCTGCTCCGCACCAACCATCTCGAAAAAGTGTGCACGGTAACCCGCAAACTTCGCACTGCATCCGGAAGGCAACTCAAGCTGAATGCCCCAGTCGGAAGCAAACCCGTCCGCAGTCAAAGCAGTTATATTCTTACATCCCGTAAGGCGCGCAGACACCACAGTCGCGGGGTGCTCGAAGAACCCCATCTTATCCTGCACATCGATCAGGCTGCCGTTATCCATCACGCCGATCGTACCGCACATACGGTAGACCTCATTACGGTCATGGGAAACGAGAACCGACGGTCCGTCAAAGCCTGACAGGACATCCATGATCTCCCTCTCAATAATCGTATGCATGTAGTTATCAAGAGCCGAGAAAGGCTCATCGAGAAGTATCACTTCAGGGTCGGACGCGAGCATACGCGCAAGTGCCACACGCTGGCACTGACCGCCCGACATCTTAGCGGGTTTCAAAGCAGAACAGCCCTCGATATTAAACTTCTTCAAAAGCTCCTCAGTGCGCGCATTATCACGGCAGATGAGATTGATATTCTCGAACGCGGTCATGTTCGGAAACAGCGCATAATCCTGGAACAGATATCCCACCTTACGCTCGCGGCACAGCACATTAATCTTCTTAGATGAATCAAACAGCACGCGGTCACCGAGGCAGATAAAACCTTCATCCGGCTTCTCTATTCCCGCAATGCATTTTAATGTCATGGACTTGCCCGAGCCGGACGCGCCGAGCAAAGCAAAACGATCAGAAGAAGTCTCGAACTTAACACTCAAAATAAACTCGCCGCAGCGCTTCTTTATATCAACTTTTAAGGTCTTCATCTTCTGCTCCTCCTTAATGAAGGAAGGCAGTTAAGGCCCACCAGAATTATCAAAGAATATGCGACGATAATTGCCACCCATTTATACGCGAGTTCGCGGTCACCGCCCTGCATAGCAGTATAGACTGCGACCGACATAGTCTGTGTCTTACCGGGTATATTTCCGGCCACCATCAGCGTGGCGCCGAACTCGCCCAGACACCTTGCAAAAGACAACACAACAGACGCAAGTATTCCCGGGGCAGCCATCGGTAGCATAACACGCCGCAGTATCTTAAACTCCCCTAATCCCAGCGTGCGTCCCGCCCGGATCACATTAATATCCACCTGCTCAAGCGCACCCCTTATCCCGCGGTACATGACGGGGAAAGATACTACTGCAGCAGCCACCGCGGCGCCCTGCCAGGTGAACACCAGCCGCGCACCGAACGAATCCAGAATCTTACCGATAAAAGAATTAGAACCGACCGAGATCAGGATCAGAAAGCCCATGACAGTCGGCGGCAAAACAAGAGGGAGCGACAGGACGGCATCGATCACCGCCCTGCCCCTCTTCAAATTCGTAACACCCCACGCGAGCAGCAGTCCCGTCACAAAGACGAAGACCGTGGCCGCGAGGGAGATCTTAAACGTTATCCATAAAGGAGACAGATCCATCTTTAACCTGCCATGGTGAATCCGTAGGACTCGAATACTGCTGCAGCCTCAGCGCTCTCAAGATACTGCAGGAACTGCTCAGCCTCTGCACTTACCGCGGAATTTGCAAC
The DNA here is from genome assembly GCA_017451265.1 of Clostridiales bacterium. GTDB lineage: Bacteria > Bacillota > Clostridia > Saccharofermentanales > Saccharofermentanaceae > Saccharofermentans. The sequence goes on along the minus strand of JAFSPU010000012.1, from coordinate 30,887 downwards.
AACGCCAGCGGGATATACAACACGATCACACGAGCCTTCCGGCGCCTCGGCTACGATAGTAACCTGATCGGAAGTATACGCGTCAGTGGCATAAACTACACCGCAGTCTACTTCACCCATCTCAACCCAGGTAAGAACCGTGCGCACGTCTGTTCCGAAGTTCGTCCTCTCCTGCACCTCATCCCAGATGCCGAGGAACTCGAAAACCTGCTGTGCATACTTACCTGCGGGAACTGACTCAGGCTCACCGAGCGCGATAACAAACACATCGTCGTTAACTACATCTTCGAATGATGTCAGGCCGAGCTCACTGCCGTTCGGAACGATAAGCACTACCCTGTTAAGCAGCAGGTCTCTGATGCTTGCGCTGTCCATGAGGCTTTCTTCATTAAGCGCATCCATCTGCTTGCTTGCGGCACTGATAAAAACATCAGCAGGCGCGCCTTCCTCGATCTGTGTCTGGAGTGCACCGGAACTTGCAAACGAGAACACCATGTCGATGCCCGGATGATCCGCTTCATAACCGAGCTCCAGATCACGCATTACATCCGTCAAAGACGCAGCAGCAAGAACATTGATCGTCTTATTCCCGTCAGCAGCTTGCGCAGTCTCCGCCGTCTCCGCAGAGCATCCGAACACGAATGCCCCCATGCATACCGCCATTAAAATCGCTAACAATCTTTTCATCTCAATTCTCTTTTCTTTCATAATGTCCGGTCTTTCCGCCGTCTTTCTCCTGAAGACAGATATCGGAAATGACCATATTCTTATCGACTGCCTTGCACATGTCATAGACAGTCAGCAGCGCGACGGAAACACCTGTAAGCGCTTCCATTTCAGCGCCCGTCTTACCCGTGAGGCGCACCTCGCAGCGCGCCCCGACCGAATAAGAAGACTCATCAGGCTCGAAAACAATCTTCACCTTTTCAAGCAGCAGCGTGTGACACATCGGGATAAGATCCGAGGTCTTCTTGGCCGCCATAATGCCTGCGATGCGGGCCGTGGAAAGCACATCACCCTTCGGAATCGTTCCTCCCAGAAGCATCGTAAAACACTCGGGACTCATGCTGATCTTTCCTGAGGCAACTGCCATCCTCGCGGTGACATCCTTAGCTGAAATATCCACCATGCGTGCGTCGCCGTTTTCGTCCAAGTGACTGAAAAAGTTCATGTTGTTTCCTCCTTATTTTCCGAAGCCGCAGTTCGGGAAGTGACATATGCCGCAGTTAAGGCACAGCCCTCCCTCACCGTAGGCGCTTATGTCTTTAGCAGTGAGTCTCTCGCCCGCGAGCACACGCGGCAGCGCAAGGTCGAAGACGGTCCTTGCCGCATACATGATGCAACCCGGAAGGCCCATAACAGGCACGGTCCTGCCGTTCACATTAAGGTACGACAGCAGGAACATGGCGCCCGGCAGAACAGGTGCGCCGTAAGTCACGATGTCGGCCCCTGTGTCACGGATCGCAGCAGGGGTCCTGTCGTCGGGATCGACGCTCATGCCGCCGCTTACGAGCACCACATCGCAGCCGTCTTCACCTGCAAGCTCAAGTATCGCCTGAGTGATCTGCTCCTTGTCGTCCCCTATGATGACCTGCCGCACAAACCTGCAGTTATACTCATCCATCTTACGCTTCAGCACGGGGCCGAACTTGTCCTCGATGAGTCCTTTGTACACTTCGGAACCGGTGGTGACGATGCCGTAGTTTAAAGGCCTGATCGGAAGCAGGCGCAGCACAGGTTCTTCACCTGCGGCAGCCCTGGCCTCATTCATCTTGGACTTCTCGATCACGAGCGGGATCACGCGCGTACCGGCAAGCTTGTCCCCCTTCTTGACAGGGAAGTCGCCGTGCACGGTGGCGATCATCATCTCGCCTAAAGAGTTGATGGCATTTAGCTTGACGCGGTCGATCTTAAGAAGCCCGTCACATGCCGCGAGGATCTCGATCTTGCCTTCCTTCGGGGAAGTAGTCTCGAACATGGCAGAGCCGCCTGTGCAGATGCCGCGCAGGACCGCAGCTGCCTCGTCCTCGTGCAGCATGTCGTCGTTCATCTCCCACACATAAAGGTGCTCCTTGCCGATGGACAGCAGCACCGGAATATCAGCTTCCGTCACCACGTGTCCTTTGCGAAAGACAGGGCCCGTCTCCTGCCCGGGAATTATGCGCGTCATGTCATGGCAAAGCACATGCCCGACAGCATCGACTGTATTTATGAGTTTCATAGATTACCTGCTTCTTAAAGATCTAAGTATTTCTTCACTGCATCGCAGATGCCTGCGACTTCGCCTGCATCGCATCTGCCGGGGATCTTAAGAATGACAGTTGACTCGTCCACGGGCGGGAACACCCCGTCTTTGCCGAGCACGAGCTTGGGATAGGAAGAAGACTTGAAGCCCTCGAGTATTATGATCTGAGGCGGGTTAACAGAGCCTCTCATGTGATCGATAAGATCCTCAGGATCAGCCTTTCCCGTGCCGCTTATCACATACTTCGAATCCGAATAGACCGCCGTGACTTGAGCGCCTGCAGCAGCATACTTATACGTATCCGTGCCCTCGGCTTCGGCAATGCAGTCATGTCCGTCATGCTTAACAACACCGACAGAAAAACCGTCCTTGATAAACTCGTTAATCAGCTCCGCGATCAGCCACGTCTTGCCTGAGTCCTTGTAACCGGAAACCGCAAATATTACGGGCTTTTTAAGCTCGCGGTATTCTTCCTTGGTATTTACGTTTCTAACTATCTTCTTCTCGAAATTCGTGTTCTCGAGACTTATAAACTTCGTTCGGGAATTCTCCAGGATCAGCCTTAACTTATGCTCACCTTCTGCGATCAGCTTCTCGATGACCGGCAGCACGCGCTTGCTGTAGATGGCACACAGGGGGTGCATGCGGTCTTCGTCTGTGATGACATAGCAGTCGTAATCAGACGAGATAAACTCCGCGATATAATCCGCGATCCTGTCCGTGATGAAAGGCATGTCACACGCGCATATGAAAACATAATCTTCAGACGCGGCCTTAAGGATCTGCCTTATACCTTCGATGGGGCCGATGTCCTTATTCTCATCGGTTACGATCTTCGCGGGGAGCTTCTCATACTCCTTCTGACCGGAAGCCGAGATGATTATCTCGTGCCCGGAAAACTCCTTCACCGCATGGCCGATAAACGTATCCGACTCAAACTCGAGCAGGGCCTTGTTCTTGCCCATGCGCGAACTCTTGCCGCCCGCGAGTATTCCTACTGAATATGCCTTAAGCGAGGTGTTCACTGCAGCGCCTCCGGGATGCGAATGATATCTACTTCATCGCCCTTGCTTACTGTAAAATCCTGCGGGAAATCTATATAGCAATTGGCGCCGATAAAGCTGGAAAGCACCGACGACATCTGGTTCTTATTAAGTATCGTTACCCTGCCCGAGCTTACGCGTGCCCTGACAAGTCTTCTGACATTGGCGGGCTTGTTAAACTCAGACTCGAGCACTGCCTTTTCCCTCACGGGAACGAACGCCAGGCACCCGGTCTTGGCCGCAATGATGTGTCCCATATAAAGGTCAAAGTTCGCCACCGCCGCATACGGGTTTCCGGACAGGCACAGGAGCACCTTGCCGTTAAGCACGGCACCGACCGTAGGGGAACCGGGCTTCACATTAACTCCGGAGAAAACAACCTGCGCGCCGAGCTTCTCCAGCACCTTCGGCAAAAGGTCTCTCTCACCCACGGAAACGCCGCCCGTGGTGATGATGATATCCGATGTCTCCTCAGCCTTTTTAAGCGTGTTTCTGATCTCATCCTCGTCATCAGGCACGGACATGAAAACGGCTTCAAACGCGGGCTTGTTAAGCGCCGCCGCCAGCGTGTACTCAATGCTGTTATATATCTGGGCCTCATCCAGTTTCCAGCCTACATCGACAAGCTCGGAGCCCGTGGAAATGATCGCAATGCGAAGCTTTCTTACCACGCGCACTTCCGGCACGCCGAGGCTTGCGAGGACACCGATCTCTGACCTTCCGATGAACATGCCTCTTTTAAGCACAAGCGTACCTTCAGCGATATCCTCGCCCACCTTGCAGTAATTCATGAAAGGCTTCTGCGGCTTACAGATGCTTACGGTGTCTTCACCAAGGTCCGTGTCCTCCTGCTTAACGACAGTGTCGAAGCCCTCGGGCACAGCAGCGCCCGTCATGATGCGCACGGCACAGCCCTCGAGCGAGCGCATCTGAATGAGCGCCTCGGGAACCTTGTCGCCTGCATAGAGACAGTCTAAAACCTGAAGCTTAACGGGCTTTTCCGCGGATGCGCGCGCAATGTCCGAAGAGCGCACGGCATAACCGTCCATGGCTGACTTCGGAAAAGACGGCACGGAGATACCGGCGGTTATGTCCTCGCCGAGTATCCTTCCCGCGGCATTTATAAGCGAACAGACCTCACAGGAAGTGAGGGGATTGATCTGATCGACAAGCGCACTTACAGCATCTTCTATCTGCATCATTTAATCCTGCTTATGTTAACTGCGCAGACCTTGTACTCAGGTATACGCGCGAAGTCATCAAGCGCTGCATTCGTGAGCACGTTTACAGGTGAATCGGGGAAATGGAAAGGCATCCATGTCTCGCCCTGTGACACCTTACGTCCTACTCTTGCAGTGGCAGTGATCTTACCTCTGCGGCTGGATACTTCGATCTTCTCGCCGTTCTGAATGCCGAGTCTTTCAGCATCCTTGAAGTTAACTTCGATGAAGCCCTCGCCTGCGATCTCCACAAGTCCTGCGGACCTGGAGGTCATGGCAGCTGCATTGTACTGATAGAGGATTCGTCCTGTCGTAAGGATGAAAGGATATTCCTCATCAGGAAGCTCATTTGCGGGCTTAAACTCAGCCGGATACAGCAAAGCCTTTCCGCGCGCAGGATGACCCACATGCATGATCGGCGTACCGCAGGTAGTCTTGTCCTTACAAGGCCACTGCAGACTCTCGCCGTTATCAAGTCTCTCGAAGGAGATACCTGCAAAGCTCGGTGTCACGGATGAGATCTCATCCATGATCTGCGCTGCCGTAAGACGCGGCTGGGGATAACCCATGGCATTCATGAGATCCGTGATGATGTCTGTATCAAGTCTCATGTCACCTTCGAGCTTAACTGCAGTGCGGATACGCTGTACTCGTCTTTCAGTATTTGTGAAAGTACCCTCCTTCTCGGTGTAGCTCGTACCCGGAAGGATAACGTCTGCATACTCTGCAGTCTTCGTCATGAACAGCTCCTGGATAACGAAGAAGTCGAGGCTCGTCAGAGCCTTCTTGATGTGCTCTGTGTCAGGATCGGTTACGACCGGATCCTCACCGCAGATGTACAGACCCTTGATGTCACCCTTAATTGCCGCAGGGAAAACATCCGTGGCCTTAAGTCCGGGCTTCGGGTTAAGGGAAACGCCCCATGCCTTCTCAAACTTGGCCCTTACTTCGTCGTTATCTACCTTCTGGTAGCCGGGATAATCAGTCGGGAGCGCACCCATATCGCACGCGCCCTGAACGTTGTTCTGACCTCTGAGAGGATTAACGCCGCAGCCGGATCTTCCGATCTTGCCCGTGATTACCGCGAGGTTCGAAAGTGACATAACGCCCTCTGTACCTGTGGAATGCTCGGTTACGCCCAAGCAGTAGATGATCGGCGCCTTGTCGGCCTTGGCATACATGCGTGCAGCCTCCACGAGCTTCTCGGGATCGATGTGACAGATCTCGCCGACCTTCTCGGGAGTGTAATCCTTAACGAGTTCCTTAAGCTGCTCGAAGCCCTCTGCATTCTCCTCAATGTACTTCTGGTCCACGAGGCCTTCCTTTATGATGACATGCATCATGCCGTTGACAAATGCGACGTTCGTACCGGGGCGCAGCTTAAGGTGGATATCAGCATACTTTGTAAGTCCGATGGATCTCGGATCGACTACGATAAGTCTGGTTCCGTTCTTTACAGCCTGACGGATCTGCATGCCTACGACAGGGTGCGCTTCCTCGGGGTTGGAACCTACGAGGAGGATGGTGTCGACATCATGTGTGATGTCGTAGATGGGGTTCGTCATGGCGCCGGAGCCTAACGTCTTGGCGAGGCCCGCAACAGTTGCGGAGTGGCAGACACGTGCGCAGTTATCGGTATTGTTGTTACCGAAGCACGTTCTTACCATCTTCTGTACCATGTAGACGTCCTCGTTAGCGGATCTCGAGCATGCGAAGCCCGCGAGGGACTCATTGCCGTACTTCTCCTTGATCTCCATGAGTCTCTTGGCCGTATAGGAGATGGCCTCTTCCCATGAAGCAGGCTCGAACTTGCCCGTCTCCTTATTCTTGATGAGAGGCGTGGTGATACGGTCGGGAGAGTGTACGAAGTCGAAGCTTCCGTTTCTTCCCTTTACGCACAGCAGGCCGTGGTTGGAAGGGCCGTCTGCAGCCTCAACGTCGACTATCTTGTTGTCTCTGACCACGAGGTAGAACTGGCAGCCCGTGGCGCAGTGAGGACATGTGGTGAGGACCTTCTTGGTCTCCCACCTTCTGTACTTGCGCTTTCTTTTAACAGTGAGCGCACCTGTGGGACATGCGGTGGCGCAGTTGCCGCAGGACTCGCAGATGGTGGACTTCCAGTTCTCGCCGAAAGGTGCCTCGATGGTCTTAAACAGACCGCTTCTGCCCGTCTGCAGTGCGCCGTTTACAGCAGCTCTGTTACACATGCTGATGCAGCGCATGCAGTGAATACATTTGCTCGGGTCGTAAGACAGATACGGGTTGCTGTCGAGTCTCGGCAGCTTGTTCTCGATGTGTCTTCTGGAGCCCTTGATCTCGGTGTCCTTGATGTCGTATTCATTGCACAGCTCCTGGAGCTGACACTTGCCGTTACGTGCGCAGTTAAGGCAGTCGACCTTGTGGTTCGAAAGGATGAGCTCAAGCATGTGCTTCCTGTAGCTCGTGATCTTCTCGGACTCGGTGGTGATCACCATGCCTTCTTCAACCTTCGTTCTGCACGCGGCAAAAAGGTTCTTATACCCTTCGATCTCCACCATGCAGATACGGCAGGAACCGATCTCGTTGATCTGCTTTAAATAGCACAGAGTGGGGATCCTGATCCTGTTTGCAGAGCACGCCTCGAGGATCGTGCTGTTCTCGTTTACACTTAAGGCTTTGCCGTTGACAGTAATGTTTACCATGGCGCTCTGCCTCCTTCCATACAGCCGCAGCCGTAGTAATCACATCTTAAGCATCTGCCGGATTCTCTCAAGGCTTCCTCGGGAGTCATCTGCTCCTCCACATGCAGAAAATCCTTCTTGCGCTCATAAGGAGGTCTCTCCTCGATCTCTGCGCGGCCTGTCGGGATGCACTTGTTAGGCATCGGGGTAGGTGCCTTGGAATCGCAGTAGAGCTTGTGGTGATAGCCTAAGAACTCATCGATGTTATGCGCTGCCACCTGGCCCGCCGCAATGGCATTGATAGCCGTGGAAGGACCTGTAACGCAGTCGCCGCCGGAGAAGAACTTCTCCTTGCCCTCGATCATGCAGGCAGTATCCGCGAGGATCCTTCCCCTGTTGGTGGGGATGCCCGCCTTGTCGAAGACTTCGACATCACACCTCTGGCCTACGCCGAGGATCAGGTAGTCACACTTGAATCTGTAAGGGTACTTGGTGATCGAGTGCTCGGTCGTAACCAGGCCCATCGAATCGTACTCGGCAACGTACTCGGGCTGGAGCCATACAGCGGAAATGTTTCCGGGGTTGTTCTTGTCGGCCTCAAGGTGCATGAACGACAGCAGTGTCGTGAAAGAAACTCCCTCCTGCATTGCGCTCTCAATCTCAGATGCGAGCGCGGTGTAGTCGTCTCTCTTTCTGGTAAAAACGTTAACGGACTCGGCGTTAAGTCTCACTGCTGTGCGCGCCGCATCCATGGCAACGTTACCGCCTCCGATAAGTGCCACGCGCTTGCCCGTAAGATCAGGAGCCTCGCCCCTTGCCACTGCCTGCAGGAAATCTGCCGCAGGGATAACGTTAGCGCAGTCAGCATTAGCTACCGGCATTCTGTTGCCGAGCTGAGCGCCGAGGCCTAAGTAAACTGCATCGAACTTCTCATCGAGCTCCTCCACCGTGACGTCTCGGCCGATCTTGGTGCCCGTGTGAACTGTGATGTCACCGGCATTAAGGATGGCTGTGATGTCCTCATCGAGCCTTGCCTTGGGAAGTCTGTACTCGGGGATACCGTAACGCAGCATGCCTCCGAGCTTCTCGTGCTCGTCGTAGATGTCGACCGAGTGACCCATGAGGCTTAAGAAATAAGCGGCTGTAAGACCGGAAGGGCCTCCGCCTACCACGGCGATCTTCTTGCCGGTGGCCACATTAGGCTCGGGTGTCTTTACCTTGTCTGCAGTGATCTGATCCACAGCAAACTTTTTAAGGCCCCTGATGTTGATCGGGTGATCGATGATGGATCTTCTGCACTTTCTCTCACACGGGTGCTCGCAGACCATGGCGCATGCCGTGGGAAGAGGGTTACGGTCTCTTATGATGTTGATGGCTCCTGCGTAATCACCCTTGTTAATGAGAGCCACGTAACCCGGAACATCTACATGTGCAGGACACAGCGTGATGCACGGAACCGTCTGGTTAACGTTCTCCACGCAGCGCTTGTTCTTAATGTGACTTTCGTACTCGTCAGGGAACTCCTTAAGGCTGTCGAGAACTGTGTTTGCAGCCACCACGCCTACCGCGCAGTCAGCGGTCTCGGAGATCATCTCGCACACTTCCTTAAGCTTATCGAGAGCTTCGATGCCTGCATCACCTTCGATGATCGTCTTAAGGATGCGCTCTGCCTCCACGAGGCCGTCACGGCACGGAATACACTTGCCGCAGGACTGGTTCATCGACATCTGAAGGATGGTCCTGTACATGACAAGCGGACACATTCCGGGCGGATATGATGTCATTCTTGATCTGAATTTGTTGATGGCAACATCCATACGGTCGTTCATGTTGCCCCTGGGTGTTAGTTGTCTCATAAAATGTACCTACCTTTACAGCAGCGGTGCTGCAACTCTGAGAAGACTGTCTATAAACTTGTGGAAGAAACCCTTCTTAATGTTCTCGTACTTAACCTCTGCGCACTCTTCGAGCGAGTTCAGATAATCCTGCTTGAGGTCGTTAAGGATATCAGCTTTGTAGTAAACGGAATTACACTCGAAGTGCAGGAATAAGCTTCTGTAATCGAGGTTTACTGTTCCGATGCCGCAGACCTTGTCATCAGCGATGAATGCCTTGGCATGAACGAAGCCCGGAGTGTACTCGTAGATCTTTACGCCGGCCTTAACGAGGTCCTCGTAGTAGCTGCGGGATAGCCTGTAAACAAGCTTCTTATCCGGAATGCCCGGCATGATGATCCTGACGTCCACGCCTCTTCTGGCAGCTCTTATGAAAGCGTCAAACAGGGCATCGCCGAGCATGAGGTAAGGCGTGTAGAACCACACATAATCTGTGGCCGCGGAGAGCATCTCGCAGAATAGGATATTGCTGGTGTGCTCGTCACGCATGGGTGAGTCGTAGTAAGGAAGGATGTAGCCGTTATCCTTCTCATATGTAACTTCAGGGAACTTGATGAGGAATGCATCGATCTTCTTGTCTTCTTCTTTTACGAATGCATTCCAGAACTCCACGAACATGTATGTGTAGGACTTAACGGCATCACCCGTGATACGGAAGCCGATGTCCTTCCACTTGCCGTAGGGATGGATCTCATTGATGTACTCATCAGCGAGGTTAACACCGCCGCTGTAAGCGACCTGTCCGTCGATGACCATGATCTTCCTGTGGTCTCTGTTGTTAAGCTGGGACTTGATCAGGAAGAAGGGATTAAACGGAATACACATGATCCCTCTTTTCTTAAGATCGAGAATGTCCTTAACAGAATAAGTGGCGATGCTTCCCAGGTCATCGTACATTACTCTGACATCTACGCCGTGAGCCGCACGCTCTGCGAGGATATCGACCATGGTATCCCAGAACTTGCCGCGCTGGATGATGAAGTATTCGATGTATACGAACTTCTGCGCTTTCTTCAGGTCCTCGCACATATCGGCGAACATATCCTCGCCGAAAGGATAGTACTTGGATGTGCCGTTCTTATAGACCGGGAAGCCTGTGGAATCGTTGATGAAATCGAGCGTCTGGCCGATGCGCATGTCATCATTCTTAATCTCGGAGATCAGACTGTCAGCCTTGATCTCTTTTCCTTCTATGAGCTGTTTCGAAGTGGCATTAAGCTTCTTCTTAAGCTTGGCGCCTGTGCTCTTATGTCCGAGAGTCAGATACAGCATCGCACCCAGGATCGGGAAACCTACGATAACGATGGCCCATAAAAGCTTATAAGAGCTCTCGTCTCTCTTGGCCACGATTCCGACTACGAACAGGACTGCCAGTACGGTAAATACCACCGTGACGACATCCGAAAGATGCCCGTTAAAGATCTTCTCCAGCAAAACGAAAGCCAGATAGTACCAGATAACCTGCAGTGCGATCGGCGGCAGTACCATCAGCACTCGGCCGATAATCTTTTTCATACCTAAAAATACCTCCCCAAAACAAGGCGTACTCTTATTATATATACGCGCGGGAGTTTATAAAGAAAATTTTATGTTAATAAGACGGGAAATGTGGGATTTCCTGCAGGATTTATCTGCTCCGGGATCTGATCTACGGGCGTAATCCTGCCTTCAAAGACGCTTACAGGCGTCAAAAGCCCCGCCAGAAGCGCATCCTTGAACTCTACTGTACTTGTGATCCTGTTAGGTGACAGCACCCCGCCCATCTCCTTGTCATGGAAATAATGGATGTCGGAGCCGCCGGTCATAGGCAGCTTGAGCTGCAGGGCGTACTTGTAAGCAAGTGCATTCTGATTAGGCGTATTGGCGGCATTATAGACCTCGATGCCGTCGCACACGTCAGGCGTGAGCTTGATATCTTTAAGGTAGTTCCTCTCTCTGAAAGGGTGAGCGTGCACCATTATGCCACCGGACTGCTTCACAAGCTTATACAGGCCGTGCCTGTCGAGCGTCATAACGTCAGGGTTATTAAGCAGCCACTGCCTGTTAAGGCCGTAGATCAGAAACTCGTCCCCGTCGAAGTTATACTCCATGCCGAAGATGACATCGAAGTCTCTTCCCTCGGAGGCCTCCTTTGCCTTGCGGAAGCCCTCGCAATAAAGCTCTACCCTTTCCTTCCAGGGCAATGTCCTGTCCACGGCGCAGTTGCCGGTAAAGAAGTGGTCCGTAACGACCATGCCGTTATAACCCTTACCGATCAGGTAATCGATATAATCCGGCCCGCTTACCTCACCGCAGGCGCTTCCTTCGCAAGTATGAAGATGTGTCTCGTACAGATATGACATATGAATTGATTATACATCGTTCATATCTGCAGTCACGTGCGCAATGTGACTAAAGTCATATCAGAAACTGTCTTTTGGCATTACCGCAGAAATCAGGGGTTTCGTAGAATAGCATCAGAAAAGGCGCTAAGGGGCGCGAAGATTAAGGAGAATAGAGAAATGGAAACGGTAGTAAAGCTGGACGGACTTATCAAGAAATATGACAACAAGGCTGTAGTAGACGGCCTGTCACTGGAGATCCGCGAAGGAGAGATCTTCGGACTTCTGGGTCCTAACGGAGCCGGCAAGTCCACCACCATGAACATGGTCTGCTCACTTCTCAAGCCCACTGCAGGAACGATCGAGGTCTTCGGTTACAACAACAGAAAAGACATAAACAGGATCAAGCCGCTGATCGGCTACATCCCTCAGGACCTCGCCATCTACGATAACCTCAAGGCATGGGAGAATGTGGAGCTCTTCACTTCCCTGTACGGCATCAGGGGGCAGGCACTTAAGGATGCCATCGACGAGTCCCTCGATTTCGTTAAGCTTAACGACAAACGCAACGCCTTTGCGAAGACCTTCTCGGGAGGCATGAAGAGAAGACTTAACATTGCATGCGCACTGGGACACAGCCCGAAGCTTCTTATCTTCGACGAGCCCACGGTAGGCATCGATCCCCAGTCAAGAAACTTCATCCTGGAGAGCATCAAGACCGCGAACAAAAAAGGCGCCACGGTCATCTACACCAGCCACTACATGGAAGAGGTGGAAGCCATCTGCACACGCATCGCCATCATGGACAACGGCAAGATAATCGCCATCGGCACCAAAGAAGAACTTAAGGACATGGTAAGGAAGGACAAGAACGAGGAGATCTCGCTCGAGGAAGTCTTCCTCACACTCACAGGCAAGAAGTTAAGAGATTACACGGAAGGTTGATAACATGAGCAGGATTTTCACATTAACTAAGAATTACCTGAAGCTCATCTTCAGGGCCAAGTCCGTGATAATCATCACCATCGTGGGTGCGTTGGTCGTAATAGCGGCACTCACGAATGTCTTCCACACTCTGCTTGACCAGGCCGAGACGGGCGAGGACTTCACCATCGGCTACGAGATGAGCGAAGACAGCAAGTACAGCTACGCTGAAGAGTACATAAAGGAAGGCTTCGAGGACGAGGGGCTGACTGTCGTAAAGTACGATAACGCAGACCCGGAGAAGCTCATAAGAGACGGCAGCATCGATGTCTTCATAGACTTCGGCGAGGACTCATACAGCATCATGGGAAGAAGCAACGCCGAGATCGACGCGAGGATCGTGCAGTACGTCCTGTATAATGTCGACCACATAATGAACGGCGACACCGCAAGCATAAGCGTAAACACAGGAAGCATAGAAGCCGCCGAGCAGGCGGATGCGGACACATACTACTGCATTGTGCAGACGATGTATTTTGCCTCGCTGTGCTCCGTGTTCCTGTGCCTGATCTACATCACCGAAAGAAGACAGAACATCGGCATCCGCTTCAGAAGCTCCACGGCAAGCGGCGTGCACACTTACCTCGGCAAGCTTATCGCATGCGCGCTCACCACATGGCTTTCGATGGTGCTCATCACAGGAGGACTCGTGCTGTTCCTGTTTGACATCAAGCTGGGACACCCCGTCTTAAGCGTGGCCATCATGCTGTTCACCACACTGGCTTTCATCGCATTCGGCATGCTGTTCTTCATCATCTTCAGGAACACCGCCGCATCGATCGGACTGCTGTTCGTAGTCATCTGGTTCTGGGGTTACGTCGGCGGCTGCTTCGAGACTTATATGCTCAGCTCCGTGTCACAGACAGTTAAGCAGCTCTCCCCCCTGTACTACGTCAACAGAACACTCGTGGAGCTCTCGGTCAACGGCAGCAGCGATTACCTTAAGCCGTGCCTCGCAGTGCTCACTTTCATGACAGTTGTCAGCATCGGCCTGGGTATGTTCATCACAGCCAAGAAGAAAGAGGTTTAAGTTATGTTTAGTTCCGCATTAAGGATGGCAAAATCTTCAGGAAAACTCATCCTTCGTAATAAAGCTTTTATCATCATCGGGATCCTGATCCCCGTGCTGTCCACACTCCTCATGGATCTGTGGTACAGGATGCCGGCAGCCGACTTGTCGGACGACGTTCATAACCTCGCGACTTACGATGAGCAGATGGCTTATAACGTCGATTACTACAGGTACCCGGTTAAGGTCTACGACACTGTGATGGATGAAGATTCCGAGCGCATCTGCAGCAACTTAAACGCTTCGGGACTGTTCCAGATCTTCCGCGCTGACGCGTCCTCCCTGACAGATGATCAGATCCGCGGGAACGCTGAATACACGGCTAACGAAGACCATGTAAGTGCGGTAATCGTGCTGCGTGAAAACGCAGAAGAAACCGAGCTGTATTCTGTAGGTGAAGACGAGAGATTCGACCTGCTTAAGACGAGCCTTGAAAACGAGCTTGCAGGCATCGGAAACACATATGAAATGCCCGAGGTAACATTCGTCTCCGGCGGCGGTGATGAGGTGGATTACTACAAGACAAGAAACGTCTCCTTCTGCGTGGCCATCTCTTCCCTGGCATTCGTCTTCGGCGGCGTTCTTATCCTGAACACGGTGTTCTCAGAAAAGAAGGACCACGTCTACAGCAGGATCCTTCTCACCAGGGCAAGCAGGGCGAGCTATCTTCTGTCCAAGATACTCCTGTCGGTTACCATCGCGCTCACGCAGGCAGTTCTCATGACTGTAAGCTTCATCCTCTTCATAAAGAGTGACATCGGCATCACACCCCTGCAGTTCTTCGCGGTCATCTTCCTCACGGGTCTTATTTTCGACCTGATGAGCCTGTGCGCAGGACTGTACTTCGACACCATGGCACCTGCAGCGATCCTCGCCTTCGTAATCTGGGCGATCTCCGCACTCATTGCGGGCACGTACTTTGACATCAGCGGTGCGAGCGAGCTTTATAAGAAAGCATCCCTCCTGATGCCCCAGAGATGGGCGATGTTTACGATCAACCGCTTCATGAACGGCGACTCCTCCGGCTACACCCTGATGCTTTGTGTAACGGCAGCGTATTTGGTTATAATATTCGTCATAGGAGTCATGGGGCTCCGCGTACGTGAGCAGGATTAAGGAAGTAACGGGATCTTGGAAAGCCGGATAAGAAACAACTACTTTGTTTTTGTTAAGGCCCTGGGCATAATCGCCCTCGCATTCGAAGGTGTGTTTTCTTTCCTGGACGACCCGTCAGCCGGCGGCTTAACGTTACTCATAAGTGCGGTGTTTCTGCTTTTCGCAGTGATGCCCGAGACCGAGCCCGTAAAGGTTCCGCGTAAAATTTGGATAATAGGCGAAGGAGCAGCGTCAATTGCGGCGCTGTTCCTTTTTCCTTCCGTGGGGATCTGCTTCACGGCCATAACGTATCTCGACCTCGTGAGCTCACTTCCCACGCCCTCTTACCTCGGCGTCATGTACATACTGCCGCTGGCGTGGAAGTTCGGGCTGGACCTCAAGTACTACTTTGTGGTCATGGTGCTGCTCGTGCTCATCTACTACCAGCACAACAAAGTCATCGGCTGGTACGCCAAGGCCACCGAGGACAACCTGGAGGAGGAGTCCAAGCTCAAGTCAGACATTGAGCACAGCAAGGAAGCGCACAGGAACGAGCTTTACAAGTCAAGGCTCCAGCATGAGAACGAGCTTCTGGAGGAGAAGGGCAGGATCTCGCAGGCACTGCACGACAAGCTCGGCCACAGCATTAACGGCTCGCTTTATAAACTCGAGGCGGCAAAAGTGCTGGTGGAAAAAGACCCCGCGAAGAGCACCGGCATCCTGCAGGAAGTCATCGACAACCTGCGCGGCAGCATGGACGAGATCCGCGTCATCATAAGGAACGAGCGCCCTGACAAGTCGCGCATGGCATTAAAGTCACTGCAGGCGCTTCTCGGCGAGTGCGAGGAGGAGTACGGCATAAGGACTTCGCTCGAGGTTAACGAGAACGGCCGCACCATCCCCGAGAACATCTGGGAGATAATCCTGGACAACACCTTCGAGGCGGTAACGAACGCGCTGAAGTACTCCGGGTGCGATGAGATAAGAATCAGCATTAATGTGCTCGGCGAGGTGGTACGCGCCACCATAAGCGATAACGGCAAGGGCGCGGACAGCATTGAGGAAGGCATGGGCATACAGGGCATGAAAGCCCGCGTGCGCAAGGTAAAGGGTTACCTGGACATTGAGTCGCTTGGCGGGTTTACAATAAACATGGTACTGCCGCTCGAGCAGAAGAATAAGGAGAGTTGATATGGACCCCATCAGAGTACTTATTGTAGATGACAGCGATTTCGTAAGAGACGGCATGAAGATCATTCTGGACATAGACGATGACTTCGATGTGGTGGGGTGTGCAGGCAACGGAAAGGAAGCGGTCGACATCGCGCGCAAGACGCCCTGTGACGTCGTGCTCATGGACATCCAGATGCCCGTGATGGACGGCATAGAAGCGACACGCATCTTCACTTCGGAGAACCTCGGAAAGGTCATGATACTCACGACTTTCGATGACGATGACCTGGTGCAGAAAGCGCTCACGGAAGGCGCCAAGGGTTACTTCATCAAGAACCACAAGCCTGAGGATCTAAAGCAGATGATCCGCTCTATTCACCAGGGCGCCAAGGTCATGGATGAGCAGGTCTTCGACAAGTTCGTGGATGCCGGCATACGCCCGAACAGCAACTTCGATAAGGATAAGTACACTGCGCGTGAGATCGAGATAATCGAGGCTGTCGCGTCAGGTCTGTCCAACAAAGAGATCGCGGAGAAGCTGTTCATCTCCGAGGGCACGGTTAAGAACTACATCAGCAATATCCTTCTTAAAGAAGGCCTCGCGCACCGCACGCAGCTCGCAGTCTATTACCTTACCGGCCGGAAGTAACATCCTGCATTATGGATGTTTCCACGCGGCGGTAGATCATAAGTGCGACACCCGTGTTGATAACATCCGATACAAGCTGCGACCATACAAGACCGTTAAGTCCGAAGAACATATTCATAATAAGCATTATGGGCAGTATCAGAACGAGATGCCTTATTACTGCGAGCTTGAACGAAACTTTACCCTTGCCTACTGCATTCATGTAGTGAACGATATAGTTGCCTATTACCATAAACGGCATGGCGAGACTTCTTGCCTTCAGGAATACGATACCGTACTCGATAGTCTGCGCGTCCTTGATAAAAATGCCGACGATCTGTCCTGCGAATATATACATGAGCACCGTGCATATGCATGAAGATATTATTACCGACTTCTTGGCAACCGAGCTTATCTCTTTCATCCTCTCACGGTCGCCGGAGCCGTAGTTATATGCGATTAGCGGCACCATGCCCAGGCAGATTCCGAGGCCGATATACATGGGGATGCGCTCCACCTTCAGCACGATTCCCATGGCCGCGAGCGGGATGTTTCCGTAAGAGACCGTGAGCTTGTTAAGCGCTATCGTCACCACATCGAAAAGGAAGATGGCGAACGCCGCGGGGATGCCGACAGAATAAACCTCCTTGGTGTTCCGGGGGCCGATCTTTTCTATCCTGGTCGGGATGGAAAGGACCGTCTTATCCTTAAGCTTTACGAACAGAACTATGAAGTAGACCATGGAGCACACATTGGAGAGCATGGTCGCGATGCCTGCGCCTAAAACCTCCTTGCCCCGGGGCAGGATGACGAACATGAAAAGCGGGTCCAGCACCACATTAAGAAGGCTTCCCATGCCGACGCCGAAGCCTGCCTGCTTCGCGTAACCTGCATTGCGCAGGAGCTGGGGCATACACATGGAAAGCACCGTGGGAACGCCGCCGATAACCGAAGTCATGAGCACATACTGACGGGCATAAACAACAGTGTCCGCATCGGCACCCAGGAAGTACAGGATGGGATTGATAAAGATCAGTATGAGGAGCGAAAAGATAAGCGTGCTTAAGGCCGCGACTGCCACGCTGTAGGAAGCGACCTTGCGGGCATCGTCAATCTTCTTCTCTCCTTCAAGCCTTGCCATGAGAGTACCGCCGCCGACGCCGAAAACATTGGACAGCGCCACGACGGCAAGATAAAGCGTAACGGCAAGCGAAGACGCACCAACCATGTTAGGATCGTTGGTGCGTCCGATGTACCATGTGTCTGCGAGATTATAAATGAGGACGATCATCTGGCTTATGATCGTCGGAAGTGCCATTACGGCCAGGGCCTTACCGGGCCTCTCGGATTCGAAAAGGTAATTCTTATCGGTATGCATACCGATATTGTATCACCTTCGGTTATCTGCTCTGAAATTGTTTCTTACTTATACTTGGCTTCGTGAACGCCGTTAAGTATGACGGCGATCGCACCGTACAGCACACCGGCGACGGGCCAGACAACCCAGGTGAAGCCCCAGTTCATGGTAAGGAAGCTCCAGAGAAGGTAACCTGCAGTAACAGTCAGCCAGTAAGCAGGTGCTACTGCCCTAAGAACATAATTTGTCTTAGCGGTCTTGTTGTAATCGCCTTCCTGCAGAAGCTTAGAGTGACCGTCTTTGATTATTCCTGCGTTAACGATCATGAAGCAGGCTATGGCAATACACATGAGCATCACGCCTACCATTGCCACAGTAAGCGCATCGCCGTGCCCGTCTACCATTGCGCTGACAACAACGCCGATTACGCCCAGGAGGATGAGCACCGTTCCTGACGTGATCGCAGTCACAAACTTAGGCTGGAACTTCTCAGCCCTGTCCTTTACCATGCCGTCGACCCCGTACTCAGTGTCGAAGATCTCCTTCTCGAGCCACTCCCACTTGGAAGCTGCGATGCCTGCGGGGATAAAGAAAACAAGTGCCGCCGCGATCAACAGGAGAATCACTACCGTTCCCGCGCCGCCCGCAATGGCGTCTGTTATGCCGAACAGGCCAGCTTCCTTAGAAGCTTCAAGCAAAAGCAGCGGTACCGGGCACAGAACTGAAATCAGCACGCCGGTCGCGATCTTTACCGCGAACTTCCCGTTCTCATTAAGGAAGGCATTGGCTTCCTCCATGCTGACTCTGCGGATGGCCTTGCCGGTGTCCTCCTCCACTTCGCTTACAGGTCTTACTGTCTCGTCGTCCTTAAGAAGATAATCAGTACTTACTCCGAAGAGCTTACTCATCTCAAGTATTCTCTGAAGGTCGGGGACGCTCTGCGCGCCTTCCCATTTGCTGACAGACTGTCTGGAGACGCCGAGCTTCTCCGCGAGCTCCTCCTGGGACCAGCCGTTCTTCTTTCTCTCATCAATGATCTTATCTGCAAGTATCATTTTCATTCCTACTCCTTTTCCGTAGTTTATGGCCCTACGATACCAACGACCACGGTTGCACACCAGAAAGCCGACTTGAAAATGTGTCAACTGGCGGTTGCAATTACTGATATCAGCATTATACCAATCAGAAAGGCCTTCATTACGAAGACGTGGTTCAAGAAAAATTTTCTAAATCTGTTTTTTACTCACGAACTCAATAATATAACAGGGAATTATACCGACTGCATAACTTATCAGATCTATATATGAGAAGCCTGTTCCGATAATGATGCGGAGCAGTTTATTGGTTATTCCGAACCGGTCACAGAACC
The DNA here is from genome assembly GCA_017451265.1 of Clostridiales bacterium. Classification (GTDB taxonomy): domain Bacteria; phylum Bacillota; class Clostridia; order Saccharofermentanales; family Saccharofermentanaceae; genus Saccharofermentans. Next base: position 11,828 of record JAFSPU010000012.1, on the reverse strand, counting down.
CCCACAGCTGAAGGAACTCGACTGCAAATGAGAATATCAGGATGACTGTCGGTAAAACAAACCATTTAGCGGGCCTGTCCGGACTTATGGTCCTGTAAAGGGTATACAGAAGGATTACCACCAACACATCACCGAGGTAACTTCTGACCCATCCGTGCGCATAAAGACCTATAAGTATCTCTATACCTAACAGAATAAGCGAAGCCAGACCGTAGATGAGTCGTTTGTTACTGTTGGTATTCATCATTGATTCAGCTGCCTGAAATTCGAGGCATTTGTCTTATAAAGCTTCTTGAACACTTTATAGTTACGTTCATATATATCTTTGTTCCCGGGATTCGGAATATAAATGTGGTTGGTTTTAACGAGTTGCTGCGCAAGCTGCAACACATCAACGCCTTTTATTCCTGCAGCTACAACAAGAGCCGTTCCGATCGCACCCACTTCCTGCGTATTGTTTACAGTCTCTATCGTTCTGCCGGTAATATCTGCCAGCATCTGGCATGTAACAGATGACAGGGCACCTCCGCCGACAAATCTGATGGTTTCAGATGTCTTTACCTTGGTCTCTTGGGCTTCAAGAAGCCATCGCAGGTGATAACAGATTCCTTCAAGCACTGCCCGGATCATATCCCTTTTGCCGTTTTCTATCTTAATATTGAAGAACATACCGGCAGCATTTGAATCCTCAAACGGGCAGCGGTTGCCATGCATCCAAGGGGTAAAGATCACTCCGTTTGCTCCCGGAGGGACCTTGCTTACTTCATCAGAAAGATAGTCATACAGGCTGGTATATTTACTTTCCACATCATCAGTAACATTTTTCTGTTCCAGGTAGATTCCCACCTCATCAAGAGCCAGATGATCCATTACCCACTCGAAACACTTTCCGGCAGTCTCTAATTCTGCATAGTAATTGAAATACCCGTGCTTCGCTGACAGTACACCGGTAATCATCGCATTGATATCAACCGTCTGGTAATCAAGATATGTAGAGACCCATCCGGATGTTCCCACATAAATATGGGTATCGCCGGGGCGGGTACATCCTGCTCCTATGTTGACAAAAGTCGTATCACCTCCGCCACCGAAAACAGGGATCCCTTCCACGAGCCCCAGATCATTCGCAGCTTTCTGTGTCAGACCGCCGACCAGATCTGTACTGTCAATAATCTCCGGCATATGTTCGGGATTAACCTTATACATCTTGAGAAGACCTTTGTTCCAGCCTTCCCTGCCTTTACGGGTGTCATAAAGGAATGTTGCGAATGCAGTATCGGCAGTCCTTATTATTCTGCCGGTACAGCGGGCAACCAGATAATCACTGATATCAAGCCATTTATAGATCTTCTTATATACTTCGGGTTCGTTATTCTCGACCCACTTATACTTCCAGACAGGATCTTTGGCACTGGTCGAGCCTGCATAATTAACTATCAGATTCCTTGCAAGTTTATATAAGCTGCAGCCGGAAACTTTGATTATTCCGCGTCCCATGCACTCCTTATATTCTTTGAAGCCCTTCTGATCCAGGTAGTTCATCGGGCGTCTGACTGCATTAGCGTCCTTATCAACGAGAACCGTTCCCTGCATTTGCGCACAGAATGCCAGTCCCTCAATCTGCTCAGGTTTAACATCTGATTTGGCAAACAAATCATGTGTAGTAGAACATAACGCCGCCCACCATTCTTCGGTGTCCTGCTCGGCGCCGCCGTCATCAGAGAAATAAAGACCATAAGAACCGGTGGAACTTGTAAGCAACCGGATTTCCTGATCTATATCAAACAGACAGGTCTTTAAGCTGCTGGTACCAAAGTCATAAATAATGACATACATTATTTATCACCCTCTTTCAGATGAATGTTCCACCCGGTATCGATCTTTCTGCTGACTCTCTCCATAGTTTCCGGATCAAGTTCAGGCCAGTCATTTACGGTTGTTGCCTTATCGGTAACCAAATGAGCCTTCTCGGCACACAACGCCAACGGAAAATCCGCCAGTGAATCGGAATAGAAATTATCGATAAGCGGGAACCCGTGATCGACCATATATCTTGCCTTTTCTTTGGCGTACATAAGATTATTTACAAAGACTCCCAGCTCCCGGTCATATTCCGTAGCCATATAATTCACGCCCAGTCTTTTGGCTATAGGTCCGATAATACATGCCGGGGACGCACTTATTATCAGGTCATCCGGTTTCTTCTGGGCAAGATACCAGGAAGAGATCTTCTTCTCATATTTATCCCAGTATTTTTCTATCTGAACATCAAAATCGTCAACCTTTGTCAGATAACTGAACATCTTACGCTGCAGAAGATAATTCGGTATCTTACCTCTTTTATAGAGAATCAAATGCCTGATCATCATGGGAAGATATGTAAAACAAAGCTTGGGATGGCGTTTCATGCACCATAAAGCAAAGCCTATTGAGCAATCAGAATAAAATATAGTTCCGTCAAAATCATAAACATTCATTTGACCGCTTACTCGGTTACCGGGCTAATGATGCCCATTACATCGCAGAATTCATCCAGCATATCGATACCTGTTGCATCGCTGCTGAAGTCAGTTACGGAAATATACATTCCGTTGTCGCCTGAAACGTAAATCCCGATAAATGCACCGGAGTGATCGGGATAACCGGTATCCGCAACTGAGTCATCCGTTAACACAAAACTGGAAAGCAATGCATATGCATCGCCGTCTTCGTCTGTGTACCAATTCATATCCATCTGGAAGTCTTCGTTTTCCGAGAACTGCTCTGGCATTCCGGTTATATAACCTTCCGATGCTGAATCAAACCACTCAGCGAGGCACTCACTGTCATCAACCTTGTAGTACATAACGACGATCTGATAATCCTGTGTCAAAGGATCGGCAGCCGTGAATATGCCCAAATCTGTCAGGTGTTCGTCAATACCTGTACCCATGCCGGCAGACGCATCTCCAAACTGTTCAATCAGCGAATCAACATCATCTCCGCTCACAACAACTCCTATACCGGAGATGTACTGCTCCATGGCGCTGGATTCACCGCTTCGTAAGCTGGAAACAAAACCCATAAATTCATCTGTACCGTACAAAATCGTTCCGCCGACATTCTCCGATGCCTCAACGAACGTGGATTCGTTGATCTCAAAAGGGAATTCAGAGATGTCGAATTCAAGGGCATCAGGTCTTTCAAAAGCCTCGGACTCTTCCGTTTCTTCTGTTTCTTCTGTCTGCGCAGTTGTTTCTTCGGTCGTCTGCACTGTTGTTTCTTCAGCCGTAGTCTCGACGATTGTTGTCTCAGCCTCAGATGTCTCTTCTGCGGTCTTACCGCAGGAAGATGCCAGCATCATGCCGGCAACCAGAATCAACGCAATACTTCTCTTGTAAATCTTCATGAATTTATCCCTCCCTTGTGCACTGACTTATTTTCACTGAATACACACATCAGTAATCCCTGCATTCCTTAATCCCCATATTAATCATTACTGCTGATTATACCATCCGCCGTGACCGCATTCATGGCTTTCTTCATGATCACTGACTAATGCAACGGCATCTTGGTCTACGTGTCATAGCAACACCTCTTTCCTTACCACCTTTTCGAAGCGAAAATCCATTCCGCTGCCACCACAATCCTCTTCACCGGGATCCATATGCTCATCAGGGCCTTTATGGAATCCGATCCCTTTGCTATGTTCATCCGGCAAAGTAAACAGGAGATCGAGAAAGCCTCTGTCTTTTTCAACATGGATTACAACACCACCGGAGACTTTGTCGTCACATATGATCCTATACTATGCTTAAAATTCACGTAATAACAAACGCTTAGTTTCGATCATTTTCTATTCCTCTGGTTTTCATCATCAGATAGCAATTGATCCCCTGTTTATAAAAGTCAGGAAGTTCTCCAACACATTTATATCCCAGGTTTTCATATAATTTCCTCGCTCTTGGATTAAAGTCATCTACAGTTAAAAAGTATTTAGCCCGAGGCTGATCAGAAGCATTATCCTCGAAAAATCTCATAAGCTGTTTCCCGATGCCATGACTTCTGTATTCTTCTTTAACTGCAATAATATGCAGATACGGGTAACTTCCAAAGACACCTTTTGTCATGTAGTAGATAAACCCCAGACATTTTCCATTTTCATCCAACGCAACATATACGTTGTTTTGTGCCACTGCATATGAGAGCATGTCAGTTGCCTTTTTGTGATCGCTGAAATATGCTTTCCCAAGCACAGAATCCTGCAAGATCTCCACACAGCTATCAATATACGTCATATCTGCAAGTCTTATATCAAAATCTGTGTTCATAGATCCTCCGGTTCACTAAAAGACAAAAGGAGCATCGGCGCCGCTTCTGACAGTCCAATCTTATATGTGCCCGGCAAATCGGTCTACTGCCCGTAAGTGCCGAAGCCTGCTACAGCTTCGTCTATCGTCATCGTTCCTGTTCCTACTCCGTAAACGGCCAGTCTTAACTGGATTACGGCATCATCCGTAAGGCCTATCTCTTCCGGAGACAGGATACGCGATTCAGGGATATTGCCGAATGCCGCGTACATGCTGTTGAAGGACAGATCACGCGTCGGTGACATAAGGCCCTTCTCCTGAGCCATGTTGTTAAGTTCCGCGGAAGTGATCAGGAACCTCATAAACTCGTTAGCCATCTCGAGGTTCTCACTGTCTTTATTGACGGAGAACTGAAGATTCGGCATATCAAGGAATGTGGCGCCGTCATCAGACATGGGGATCGGAACAAAAGTATAAGCGAAGGGATTAGCTATAAACGCCTCCGAGCGGCTCTCACGCTTCCTTGTACCCGAGACCGTATCTCCCGAAGCAGTCATCATGGGAACATCGCCTTCGAAGAATCTCATGATAACGGCATCATAGTTATTCTCGATCTCACCGCAGACCTGAAGGTCCACACCGCAGTCGTTAACAAACTGCTCTATCTTCTCAAGTGCAGGGCGCATATACTCACCTGCAGAAGGATCAAGGGAGTTGAAGTCCGCCACAGCCTGCGCATCACCTGCTACAGTTTCGCAGAAATACGGGTAAGCCGACAGTGTGAAAAGCGACGTCGTCTCTTCATTTGAGAAGCCCATTATCGGGCTGTCGTAACCCTTCGCGCGCAGTGCATCACACACCTCCACCAGTTCAGTGTAAGTAGTAGGTACCGTAAGCCCTTCTCTCTCAAAAAGGTCAGTATTTACGAGCATCCCGTAAGTGTTCGAGAACACCGGCACCATAGGAAGCGAACCGTCAGCAGTATTCAAGATGATATTGGGGCGGATGCATTCCAGATCAAGCCCAAGAGCGGGGTCTGACAAATCCTCGGCGTGCTCTATGGAAGAGCTGTACTGATCCCTGCCGTACATCCATGAATAATTTACATAGATGTCGGGAGCATCATTGCCGTTAAGGACCGTGCCGATCATGTTGTTATAGTCATCTATCTTCGTGTAAGTAAGTTCCACATTGGGATAGAAATCATTGAAATGATCAAATTCGGCCTCCAGCGCCTCGAAGTTATCATAACCGCCGGCAACATTGATCTGGCAGCTTATCGAAGCATCAAGAGACGGCGTGAAGACTTTGGCAGCCGGTTCTTCCTGTACCGCAGTACTGCACGCGACAAGTTCCAAGACCATCAGCGCCGATAAAAAAATACTTGTCATCTTCTTCATGATTGTTTCCTCTCTTCCCGGATCCTGCGGATCTCTTTAATTACTAATTTGATATCGATAGGTTTTGATATATGTCCGTTCATACCTGCGTTCAGACACTCAGTGACATTCTCGGAGAAAGCATCCGCAGTCACGGCGATGATCGGGATAGAAGAGACACGGGGATCGGGCAGTGCGCGGATCGCCCTGGTCGCATCAAGTCCGTTCATATGAGGCATCTGTACATCCATTAAGATCATCTCGTAGGCGTCTGCTCCGGCCGAGCTGATCATATCAACACAGACCTGTCCGTTCTCCGCACGCTCTGAGGTGATGCCGAACATATTAAGCATAGCGGAGACGATCTCCCAGTTGATGTCATTGTCTTCTGCCACAAGCACCTTCATTCCCTGAAGGTCCGAATAATCCTCTTCAGGCTCGATCGAGGTCGGTTCTTTGCCAATCAGGTTGTTGATCTTATCGTAGAGCTTGGAGCGGAACAGAGGTTTGCTGACGAATCCGTTCACGCCTGCTTCCTTTGCCTTCTCCTCGATATCCGACCAGTCATAAGCTGATATAAGAAGAATCGGGATCTTGGCATCTACCTCCGAACGGATTCGGCTGATAGTCTCGATACCGTCAATATCAGGCATCTTCCAGTCGACGATGATAACGTCGTAATCCCTGCCCGCCTGATGCCTGTGCTCTATCATACCGAGTGCTTCCAGACCGCTTCTGCTCTGTTCGGTGGAAGCCCCCAGAGACTCAAGCGTATCGACAGCTGTCTCGAGCATAACCTCATCGTCATCAACGATAAGCACGTCAATGGGATCAAGTCTCATCTCCTCACGCTGCCTCTCGGCTGCCGGGATATCCAGGACAACCGTAAATGTTGTTCCCTTGCCCATCTCGCTTTGACATTCGATAGTACCGCCCATAAGGTCCACCATCTGCTTGGTAATGGCAAGACCGAGTCCGGTCCCTCTTATGCTGTTGACACGGCTGTCTACCTGGCGTGAGAAAGGCTGATACATAGTCTCTATGAATTCAGGACTCATGCCGATACCCGTATCTGCCACAACATAGACCAGACGAACACAGCCTGATTCAGGACTGTCTTCTTCGGTCATATCAACACTTATGCGCCCGCCGGGTTCAGTATACTTGATGGCATTAGAGAGAATATTGATATATATCTGATTCAGGCGGAGCTGATCTGCATACAGATATTCTTTCTCCATACGGTTGATATGGAAACTGAATTCCAGATTCTTCTCCTTTATCATCGGCTGCGAGATATTTACGAGATTCTCGACAGTCTCCACGATAGAAAAAGTCAGCGGACTGAGCTTAAGCTTACCGCTCTCCACCTTGGAGATATCCAGAATATCGTTGATCAGAGTCAGAAGATGATTGCCGGCGAGGCTTATCTTCCTCAGGCTCTCTTCCGTGGACTCACGGTCTCTGAGATTCTTCTCGGCGATGGCAGTAAGTCCTATGATCGCGTTCATAGGCGTGCGGATGTCGTGTGACATAGTTGAGAGGAAGTCTGTTTTCGCCTTGTTGGCTTGCTCTGCTTCCCTTGCCGTGATCTGAAGCCTCTTGTTAAGTGCCAGCACGTAGAACAAATCGCACAGGAACAGGATCAAAAGGCCCACAGAGACGACGCTGAACAGCGGCCAGTCATTCTGATCCACTTTAAGATCGCTTGCCGGAACGAGGCTTATCAAAGTCCAGCCCGAGGTGGCATCTACGGGAGCAAAGGCAAGGATACATTCCTGCTCGTGTGAGTTAAGCATCGAGACTGAACCTGTCGAAGTTGTAATCCTGTCGAACAGCTGATTAGTCGATTCGAGGTCCGATGAATTATAGGATGTATAGAATTCAAAGAAGTTAGAATTCTTAAAGTTGGGGTCCTTGATAATATAGTTGCCGTCCGCGTCTATCATGGCAAGCTCGGCATTCACGAGTTCCGACTGCGGGAAGATCCATTTCTTCTCAAGCTCCGAGATTGGGATTATTCTTAGAAGAACCGCATCACGGGGAGTTCCGTTCTCATCGTACAGCGTAATGGCATTGCAGAAAGCCAGAGACTGCTCGCCGTTCATGGGATTAGTGTAGGCACGTGAGATCCTTATAGAAGTTCCTGTCGCGTCCGTTAGGTTCAGGCTGTCCATTATCCTTACGCGTTCATATGAGACCTCATAGTCATCAGCCGCTCCCTGCCTCGGGCGCGTCGAAAGGCCGGTGAGCGTATCAAGGAAGACCAGATGAGCCGAAGTATTCGCGAGAACATGAGAGGAACGTATATATTCAGCCGCTTCCTCCATAGTCATGTTCTGATTATTGATATAGCGGGCCCAGACGTCACAGATCCCCTGCTCACCTTCCAGGTAATTCTGGGTAACCTGCTCCATGGTGACAGTAGTACTCTCGAAGTGTTCAATCTGCCTCATGTACGCTTCCCTGTTTGTAAATCCCGTGTAGAGGACAACAAACCCCAATATCGAGGCTATGAGAATCGCATTGATGATGATAATCAAGACTTTCTTCATGTCCGTGCGGCTTTCTCCTTATACAAGGCATCAGCGGCTCTCTTGATAGCATGATCGCCTTCCACATGACCGTAATGGTCATTGATATACTTCAACATAAAACCACGTATAATCCATGCCCATGAGAAGATTATAAGGCATCTAAAGTTTATTTTATATTATTTAATAATGAATTATATTTGAACACAGACCTTTATAACGCGCATAGTTCAACAGATTGGGAATAGTGTGAACGATAAAATCTATTCGATACGTCATCCCCATGCTGACAATAGGAAACCACATGATAGCCAAGGCTTCCAAAAAATCTTAAGCGGGGAAATACTGCAGGCGACTTCTACGCGTCTTCCTTCATGGAGCTTCTTATCCTGCTCAGACTTTCAGGCTTAACTCCGAGGTATGTCGCGATATAGCGCAGCTGTATGCGCTCTGACAGCCGGGGGTATCTTTTTCGAAAAGATATATACCTTTCTGTGGCGTTCTCCATAAGGAAGCCGTTCTCCCTGTAGACCTTGTACCGCATTCCGCTTTCCAATACTGAGATCCACGCATCCTTAAGCTGCTCGTCACTACAGATGAGCTCCTTCATGTCCCTCACATCGAAAAGCATTACCGTAGTATCCTCGATCGCTTCCCAGTTAGCCTGCATCTCCTCAAAACCGATCATCCCGGAATCGATGCACCATCCTCCTTCAGCCGCGAAATACTGCGTGATGTCGTTGCCTTCCCTGTCAACATAGTAGCTTCTGACCATACCGCTTATAACAAGCCCCGCAGAAGACGCCTTATCGCCTGTTCTGGCTATGATCTCGCCCTTGGAATAAACCTTGAATCTCGAGAACCCGATAGCTTTGGAGATCGTATCTTCAGTGATGCCGAGACTGAACCCGTCCGTAAGTGCCTTAAGCTGTTTTATAAGATATGCCTTATCCATATTTACCTGCTCATCAATACCCAATATATAAGACTTATGATGTTGATACCGCCGTGAGCGATCATAGGGGCAATCAGATGCCCGGTCTTCCTGTACGCCCAGATACATATTAAACCAAGAACAAAAGAGAATCCAAAGTTATAACAATCGAGCATCATAAACATGACATTGAACAGTATCAGGGCGGTAAGTTCTCCTGTCATTGCAAGAACTGCAAAGTGATATACAACATAGAAACCAACCACAAGACAGTAAATATCATCGCACTCACATGTAATAATACAAACCGGACGCCTCTTCTTTTTACACTATACGGTTCGTCTCCATCAATTTGTTTGCAGACCTTCACAGACTTGATCAATCCCGGAAGCTCTATGAAAAGACAAATCAGCGGAATTATCACGAGAGCGCTTGAGGTAGCGCATGAAGATCGTCAGGAAAGCAATCGCCACGCACACTCCCTGCAAAAAGAGCATCAGACTAGTCTGATATGTGCGGCAGAAATCCAAGAACCGGTCCATGAGGTTATTATACCATCTAAATAAGTAGGAATTAGTCAGGATTAGATTGCCGGACTTATCGGATATATGCAAAAAGTCGGGAAAACAGAAAGCCAGCAAACGCCTATATTTCAAGCATTTCGGACCATCCGTTAAAAATACAAGTCTATGTCAGCATTTATAAATCTTCTGCATTTTGTCGCAAATTTGTCGCAAATCATTGGACTTCTTTGCGATAGTACTTTGATTTATCTTAATCTATTATCCTGATGATTTTATCTTCTGCCGGTCTTGATGAAATCGATCAAATCTTCGAGATCATCAAATTCATCATAATCACCCATGATCCCTTCACGGTGGTAGACGATGCCGGCCTTCTCGTTCTTATCAAGGCAATCGAGAAGAGATTCTACACCATACCTTTTTGCAAACTCAGCGAAAGCACGGGCTTTGATCTTATCTGCATAAAGCCCTTTACGGCAGTTTGCAGGCTCACATTCATAACATCCGGATACATTCTTGTCTATACCGCATCTTCTCACTTCACACCATTCAGCGTCTTTGCACCATGACAGTTCTTTGAATCCGTCCCTTTTACACCCCTTACATGTCACATTTTCCGAGCATAAGCAACATGCCAATCCGCATCTTGCAATTCCCAGTTCACGTTTCATAAATATGCTCTCCTTTATCCCCAAGAAGTTTGATAAATATCCTGATTCTCTTCGAAACTAATCTACATGATGCATAATTCTCAACCGCTGAGCCTCATTAGCGGAGAAACCGAATTTCTCATAAAACGGAATCTTATCCGGCATTGCACATAACTCAACAAAAATATCTGTATCTGGAATACCGTGATCATTGATAAACTTTAACAATTCAGCGATCAGCATCCTACCAATCCCTTTTCCCTGATATTCAGGCAACACTATAACATCTTTGATGTAATAACAAAGGCCCATATCACCTATAACCCTTGCCATCGCAACAATCTTATCGCCATCAAATATCGATACTCTATATAAGGTCTTATCCATCGCCAGTCTCGTCTGCTCGAGAGATGGTCCTGCACCCCATACGGATTCCCACATATAGATAAATTCTTCTGCCGTTAATTCGTCATGCTTTACTACTAACACACCTATATTCCTCTTTCTTTAAACCTCTAATCTGTTCATATTCTCATCTAATTATAAAGCAATGTCCGAAGAGCTTTCTTTATTCCACCGGTATAATCCATATATGATTATTCCCACTGTTTCCAATATGATCACCAAAGTGTAAGGAATGATATTGCCGCCGTTATCGGATGGATTGATCATGAACAGATTAACCATCAGATTCCATGAGAAATGATAGATCATAGCAGATAGTACATTCTTCGTGGTGCTTACCAATATGCTGTATATATAGCTTTCGATTATACAACCGACACAAAACAGCAGAAGGGGAACATCAATTCTGCCTTGAATAAAATAATGGTAATGCCAAAGGCCCCATATAATGCCTACTACACAGGGAATGACCCATTTCTTGATCTTCATTTCCTGAAGTAACGGCTCAAGATATCCTCTCCATCCCAATTCTTCTGCAACTAACGCCCACAGTAAGATCAGCCATTTAGTCACGGATATATTTCCCAGAGAAAATTCTTTTCCCCAAACTATACAATATACGGATTTACTGATCAGCATGGTTATTGATGCTATCAGCACCGGAACAACTATCACAGCAGTTATATGTGCCTTTTGAAAGATAACCTTAAAATGCGGCCGGACTTCTTTACTTAGCAAGAGAACTGCAAACGCAGCTATCGAAGGCGATGCCGCCTGCACACCGAAAAGCAACAAGTTGACGGTATCATTCGTAATCCTGCTTTGAAAAAACAAAGCTGCCATAGGCAACAAAAAAGAAATCAGTATAAAAAGCGTCAGTTTTGTTGTTTTACTCATGTTTTAGCCTGATTTGCTGTTTATTATTCTTACTAATACCTTAAGCGTTAAATGCTCTTACAAAAGTCCAGGATTTCCTGTTTCCTGGATTCAACTTGTTCCCTGTATTCGAGCGATGTCAGACCCAGATGTCCTTCGCACTCAATCTCGAGATGTCCGTAGAAATGTTCTATGCTGCCGATAAGTCTCTCACATTCAGGCATATTAGGACCGGTC
>JAFSPU010000011.1 GCA_017451265.1 Clostridiales bacterium | reverse complement strand
TTCCTCAGAAAGTTCTTTGAGTGTAACACCATCTTCCAGGTGTTTTTTCACTATTGCCAATTTGGTTTCTCGTGTGATGAGCATAAAAGCACCCCCATAAATTGTAACCTCTCGGTCCAAATTATGGGGGTAACTTCATTGCTTCTGGCGGAGAAGGAGAGATTCGAACTCTCGAAACCCTTTTGGGGTTTACACGATTTCCAGTCGTGCGCCCTCGACCAGGCTAGGCGACTTCTCCATGATCGTTTCTGAACCGTATTCGGCTCAAATGCCTGATAATTGTACTTGCTTTGTACTTCTTTGTCAATCAGCTTTGTGATACAATCTCACGCGTAAGATTGCCGGTAAGGGGATGATGACATGAGTATTAAGAAACTTTTGGCTGCGGCAGGTATGATTTTAGTGATGGCAGCGGCTGTATGCGGCTGTTATGTACCCGCTTCACAGCAGGAGACAGTTTATATCCCTGATTACACTGAGGCGGTAAGCCTTATCACGACTTATGAGGACTCATACCGTTCCTTCGTACAGAACGGGGAGGGTCAGGTATCGGTAGTTACAGCGAGCGGCTATACGCCCCTTGGCAGCGAGTGCTCATCCCGTTATATCTGCAGTTCTGACGGTGCTTTCGAATCTTGCTCACTTGTTGTAACACGTGATATCGAAGAGCATGACGAGTACTTTAACCTCAACAACGGTCTTATGATGTTCGTAAGAACACATACCGACGCTGACGGTGTCCTTTTCATTGACAAATACATCTGCGCCGGCGAGAACGTCTATTATGTAAATGACGAGACTCAGACCATGGATCAGATCATGGACATTACATCGCTCGACTGCTTCGTAACCTTCGATCAGGTGCGAAGAGTTTACGGTGAGCCTGTAGATACAACTGCTACGCAGCTTCCCGCATAATTCATAATGACTTTCAGACACGGAGTTACGAGCGGCCTTGCCATCGGCCTCGGGTACCTGTCGGTATCTTTTTCCTTCGGCATAATGGCTGTTAACAGCGGCCTTACCTGGTGGCAGGCAGTGCTTATTTCGATTACCAACGTAACTTCGGCCGGCCAGGTCGCAGGCGTAGGGATTATGGCTGCGGGAGGCGGCCTGATCGAGATGGCTGTTACTCAACTGGTTATAAACCTCCGTTACTCTCTGATGGCAATCTCTTTGTCGCAGAAGACAGACTCTTCCATGACAGTTCCCGCACGCCTTGTGGATTCATACATCATCACTGACGAGATCTTCGGGCTGGCGAGCACGCAGGAGAAAGTGGGCTTCAAGTACATGACCGGCCTGGGTGTCCTTCCTGTTGCAGGGTGGACGCTGGGCACGCTTCTCGGCGCAGTCTTGGGCAATGTGCTTCCGCCTGCCGTCACCTCATGCCTCGCAATAGGCATCTATGGCATGTTCGTCGCCATTGTGCTGCCGGTCTGCCGCAAGTCCAAGACCATCAGCATTGTGTGCATCATCGCGGTGCTGCTGGCGGTGGTTTTCCGTTATGTTCCTTTTCTTAATGCGCACGTTTCAAGCGGCTTCGCCATCATCATCTGCGCTGTGGTTTCCGCGCTTATCGGTGTCCTGATCACACCCGAGAGCGAGCTTAAGGAGGAGGTGCAGGATGGAGAATAAGGCCTTCTTTATCATGCTTGCTGTCATGGCGGTGACGACCTACCTTGTGCGTGCGATACCATTCACGCTTTTCCGCAGGAAGATTAAAAACAAACGCGTGAAAATTTTCTTCGACTACATCCCATACTCGGTGTTGTCGGCGATGACGTTCCCCGCTATCCTGTACTCCACAAGCTCGATGCTTTCTGCTGCTGCCGGTGCCCTTACGGCCCTTGTGCTCGCGTATAAGGGCAAGAATCTCCTGGTGGTTGCCCTTGCCACTTGTACCGCGGCCTTCCTCGTAAGTCTGCTGGAGATGTACCTGCACTTCTAAAGAACCAAATAAAAAGCCGGAGAACATGTCTCCGGCTTTGCTGTTTCTGAAAGAATCGGATTATCCCTTCGGATGCGGCATGTACTTGTACAGTACCATAGCTGTAGCCGATACAGGCATTGACTGGAGCATGATCTTTCCGGGGCCTGTGAGAGTTGTATTGAACAGACCCTCTCCTCCGAACAGAACGTTCTTAACACCCTTAACCATTTCAACTTCAAGGTTAACTGTGCTGTCCATCATTACTGTGTAACCTGTGTCAACGACCATCTTCTCGCCGGGCTGGAGATCGTACTCGATAGCTGTTCCGTCAACCTCGAGGAAGACGATACCTGTACCTGTGAATCTCTGCATGAGGAAGCCCTCACCGCCGAAGAAACCGCCACCAACATTTTTCTGGATTCCTACGCTCTGCTCGATGTTACCGAAAGAAGCGAGGAAAGCACCCTTCTGTGCGAGGAAGGAATTGCCGTTAAGCTCGATGGCCTTGATGGAACCCGGGAAGGAGGAAGCGAATGCGATCTCGCCTGCCTGCTCCGCTGTGTATGTGTTGATCATAGCGGATTCGCCTGTCATCATTCTGCCGAACATCTTACCGATACCTCCGCCGGTAGATGTCTGCATCTTGATACCTGCTGACATCCAGCTCATTGAGCCTGATTCGCAGTTTACTGATTCGCCGGGGTTAAGACTGATGATTACAACGGGTAAGCTCCCGCCTTCGATTCTGTAGTTCATACTGAACCTCCTTCGCAAATAATATTTATTTTACTATAAATTTTGTGATATTGTCAGATGTTTTACTTCAGTTTGTAATGGTTCTTTTGACTTTTACATTCAGTTGCTTTAAGGTAAGGCTTAAGTTCTATTATTTCGTGTCATGGGGGGACAGCAAATGATAGCATCGACCAAGGGGCGCTATGCTCTCAGAGTTATGACTGATATGGCCGAATACGGCAAAGACGGCGAGTTCATTTCGCTTAAAGATATCGCTTCCAGAGAGGAGATTTCCGAGAAGTATCTGGAGGCCATCATGAAGCTTCTGGTAGAGAATAAGCTTGTTCTGGGACACCGCGGAAAGGGCGGCGGTTACCGCCTTGTGAAGAAGCCTGATGAGTACACGGTAGGCGAGATCATCAGGGCGGCCGAGGGTGACATTGCGCCTGTTGCATGCCTTGCGCAGGGAGCACAGAAATGTGACCGCTATGATGTGTGCAGAACTGTATCCATGTGGGAGAAACTGGACTCGCTGGTTAACGATTATCTGGACGGGGTCAAACTCACGGATCTGCTTTGAGAATATCTCGGGGCTTTTATTATTCACAAAATACTAATATTTTTAATATATGATGCGTGATAAAATGGCATCATGGATTCTTCTGAGCTGGAAAAACAAGGTTATAAGCTGTTTTGGCAGGATGAATTCGACGCCGGTGATCTTAACCGCGATTCCTGGAACGTCGAAGAGCATCCCGATCATTGGGATAACGATGAATTACAGATCATCGTTGATGACGGCCAACACGTTTTTGTAAATGACGGAAACCTTGTAATCAAGCCAGAGAGGATCATTTCCCCGGATAAAGCAGTTTCATATAAGTCCGGAAGGATAAATACCAAGGGCAAGGTGGATTTCACATATGGTTATGTGGAAGCCAGGGTAAAGGTCTCGAGCGGCAAGGGCTTTATGACCGCGTTAAGACTTCTGCCCACAGATAATGCATACGGTAAGTGGCCCAGATCCGGTTCGGTAGATATGCTCGTTGCCGACGGCCAGTATGTTGAGAACGGTTACGGTATCGTTCACTTCGGAAATCCTTCAGAGACTCGTAACGGAACATACGGTGACGGCAGGACTGATCTGTCGGCTGATTTCCATGTTTACGGAGTCGAGTGGGTTCCCGGAAAGTTTACCTTCTTCCTTGACGGGGAGGAGTATTACTCTGAGTCCTACTGGTATTCCACCAACGACGAAGGTCTGATGAATCCTTATCCTGCTCCGTACAATAAGCCCTTCCACATAGAAGCTGATGTTTCCATCGGCGGTAACGGTACAGCTAATCCCACCAGACTTACATCCTTCGGCCCTGAGGCAGAGTGCCTCATTGATTACATCAGGGTCTACAGGAAAGAATCCTACGATGAGAACGTTTCCGTTCCCGATTACGAGAAGCATTTTAAGGACCCGGATTCCACGGGCAATTACCTCGGTAACGGTCCGAAGGACTGGAAGTTCGAACTGGCATGTGCCGGTGAGGCTGTATGTGAGAGGGAGGGGGACTCGTTTAAGATCGAGATCCTGAATTCCGGTGATGCCGAGTATTCCGTTCAGCTTGACCAGGGCGGTCTCCCGCTTTTTAAGGGTGATAAGTATCAGGTTTCCTTCGAGGCCATGGCCACGGAGAAGAGGCACATGAAGGTTGCCGTGACGGCTCCTAATGTTCACTGGTGCAGATACCTTGAAGATACCGTGATCGAGCTTGATACCGACTGGCAGACTCATTATCTTCCTTTCGAGATGACGGATGCCGATGACGATAACGGCCGACTTGAATTTAACCTCGGCAACTGCACCAATGACGCTTCCGTTTCGATCCGTAATATCAGATTCGAGAAGGTTCCTGTCTGCGAGAATAAGCGCAAGACTATCGCTGTTGTAGGTTCATGGGATGATGCGGAGAACTTTAACCTGTTCATTCAGTCACTTCTTGTACCTGAGATTAACCGTGACTATGTGATCACAGGCTTTACTTTCGGTCTTGATGACAAGAGTTCGGCGGAGCCTGAGATCGGTAAGGAATTTGTCGAATTCATAAGCAGATTTAATATGTCTGCGATGGTCGTATTCGCTGAGATGATCAAGACTTCTGAGATCCTGGATGAACTCAGGGAACTGTGTAAGAGAAAGTGCATCCCTGTCGTATTCCTGGAGCGGCAGTATGAAGGCGTAATCAACGCAGTTCTTAATTATGCTTCAGGTTTCGAGAAGATCGTTAATCATATACTCGATGATCACGGCTGCAAGAAGGTAAAGTTCATCGGCGGATATCCTGATAATCCGTACTCCATCGAGCGTGAGAATATCTATAAGAGACTTATGGCTGCACACAAGCTTAAGGTGACCAAGGAAGATATCCTTTACGGTGACTTCTGGGATGCTACTGCTGCGCGTGTGGTTAATGAGCAGCTTGATAAGGGAATGGAACTTCCGGAGGCTTATATCTGTGCCAATGACTCCATGGCGCTCGGCGTATGTGATGCTCTTAAGGCACACGGATACAGCATTCCTGAGGACTGTATCGTAACCGGCTTTGACGGTATCCTTAACGGCGTCCTTCATTCGCCTTCGATCACTACTGCAGTGCCGGCCTATGAGAGCCTGAGCCACTACGTAATAGACATCATCGAGGGCAAGGTTCCGTGGCTTAACGGAAGGACCATCAAGACCGTTATCGAATATACCGAGAGAAGAGCTGACTCCTGCGGCTGCATAAAGGCGGAGGTGCCTCTTTTACAGGAGACGGTCAACGCACTTTCAGCAAGCAATCAGGACTACTTCCGACACACTCTCGAGATGGGTAAGCTCGTTACCCGTACACTTAGCATGAGCAATATCGATGAGACATTTGATTACCTTAACCGCTTCCTGTGGCTTTGGAAGGACGACTATTATTTCATTGGCATCACCAAGGGCTACCGTGACGGATGCGTACATTCCATCTTCCACGGAAGTAAGCAGGTGTTCGCAGCCAAGGAGAAATTCTATAACTTAAGATACCCTCTGCCTGAGTGGGATAAGCTTCTTGTCAAAGACAGCGGCGTAAATGCCATCCTGTTCAGACAGATCAGGACCATGACTGAAGAATACGGATATATGAGCTGCGCATTTTCTGATCTTCAGATAAGAAGACATCAGAGATTCGAGGAGTTCGGTATCTATGTATCTGCGATGGTAAGCTCGCTTATCGATAAGGCCAAGATCCTGGAGGCCAACAGCGCCATCAGCCGCTTAAGCGAGCGTGATTATCTTACCGACCTTTACAACAGACGCGGCTTCTTCGAAGGCATCGACAGGATGCTTAAGGATCCGATGAATAAGGGTCGTATCTTCTCACTGTTCACTATCGATATGGACGGTCTCAAGTATATCAATGACCATTACGGACATCTGGAGGGTGATAATGCTCTTATCATCCTGTCGAGGTCTCTGCAGGCATATGCGGGTGAGAACGGTATCTGTGCCAGATACGGCGGTGACGAGTTCGCCATGGCTATGGTGGGAGACGTTAATATCGCTGACGACTATGAGGCTATCCGTGAGAGGATCCACCAGCATTCCATGAAGGATCCGTTCGTTCAGGGACTCGATTACAGTGTTAATGCCAGCATGGGTATTGCTGAGTGCATCATCACAGATGAGATCGATCTCGAGGCCTTGATCAAGCTTGCCGACATGCGTATGTATGCTGATAAGCAGGCCCGTAAAGGAAGTAACGAGATACGATGAGCGGCACCGGAGGTTCTTCCCGTGAGGGGAGGGTATTGAGACTTATTAAGCCGCGTCCCAGGGGGATACTGCGAGTCATTTTTTCAAGGTTCATGTTCATCCTGCTCATGATCATCGTTCAGATCGTGGTGCTTGTCACGCTCTACATTCTGTTCGATGAATATGTAGCCAACATCAACACTGTAATGCTCGTATTCTCAGTGATGATGGTCATCTATCTTTATAACTCCGGCATGGATTCCACAAGCAAGCTTACATGGATGATGCTCATCGGTCTTTTCCCTGTGCCGGGAGCTCTTTTCCTGGGCTTCACCAAGTTGGATTTCGGCAGCCGTAAGCTGAAGCGCAACCTGCTTGACGTTAAGCAGAAGACCGAGGGAAGGATCCCTCAGGATAAGGCTGTTACCGATGCTCTTGCAGCAGAAAAAGCTGACATGGCAGGACTTTGCCACTACATGTCCAATACGGGTAATTTCCCTGTGTTTATGAATACTTCCGCCTCATATTTTTCAAGCGGTTCCGACTTCTTTGAAAAGCTTCTCGAGGACCTTGAGCAGGCCAAGGATTACATCTTTGTGGAGTACTTCATAATAGCTGAAGGCTACATGTGGGGAAGGGTTCTGGACATTCTTGCCGATAAGGCTTCCGAGGGCGTCGACGTGCGCGTTATGTACGACGGCATGTGCGAGATCTCGCTGCTTCCTCCTGACTATACGGCCAGAATGAACAACCTCGGGGTAAAGTGCAAGGAGTTCTCACGTATCTATCCGTTCCTGTCCACTTACTACAACTACAGAGATCACCGTAAGATCTTAGTTATAGACGGTAAGGTGGCTTACACGGGCGGCGTAAACATGGCTGACGAGTATATCAATCTGAAGCCCAGATTCGGTCACTGGAAAGACAATGCATTAAGACTTGAGGGGGACGCGGTCAGAAGCTTCACACAGATGTTCCTCGAGCTTTGGAATCTTTATATTCCTGAGCCGTCCTTCGAGCAGGTGGATAACTTCAAGTCAGTTGATGTCGGGGATTCGACCGGCTTCATCATGCCTTTCTCCGATTCTCCTCTGGATTCATATCAGGCGGGCGAGGCGGCCTTCCTCGATACCCTTGGACACGCAGAAGAATATGTTCACATCATGACGCCTTACCTCATCATTGACGACACCATGAAAAACGCGCTCAAGCTCGCAGCTTTGCGAGGCGTTGATGTCTCTTTGATACTGCCCGGTATCCCTGATAAAGCGGCTGCATACGCCATCGCGAAATCGCACTACAGTGAGCTCATTAAGGCGGGCGTCAGCATATACGAGTACACTCCCGGCTTCATCCACTCCAAGGCAATGGTCTCGGACGGCATCAAGGGCATGGTGGGTTCCATTAACCTTGACTACAGAAGCTTGTACCACCACTTTGAGTGTGCGGCTTACATGTACAAGTGCGATGTCATTGCGGACATCGAAAAGGACTTTCAGGAGACGGTTCCCAAGTGCAGAAAGGTTACTCCTGAGACGATAAAGAATGAGAAACTCGGATACAAGCTTATGGCTAAGCTTCTTAAGTTTGTAGCTCCGTTGATGTGAGGTTGTTATGAAGAAAGTTTTGTCGGCTGTTGTTGCGGCATTGTTTATGCTTGCAGCTGTTCCTGAAGTGTCGCCCGTCAGGGCAGATACGCCCATGACCGCTTCCGAGCAGGTCTCCGCAATGAATGTGGGCTGGAATCTCGGTAATACGCTTGATGCTTACGGAACATGGATAAATAATGTCACGCCCTCCGCTGTGGAAACATGCTGGGGTAATCCCGTTACCACCAGGGCCATGATCGCCGCTGTGCGTGAGCGCGGCTTCAACACCATCAGGATACCGGTAACCTGGGCTCAGTTTACTGACTCGCAAGGCAATGTCGATGCGGCCTGGATGTCACGCGTGCATGAGGTAGTAGACTGGGCTTTGGATGAGGGCCTTTATGTAATCTTGAATGTACATCATGATACCGGTGAACACGGTTCAGACAAGGTCTGCTGGCTAATTGCCGACACTGGCACTTTTGATTCGGTACAGCAGCGCTTTGCTAACCTTTGGACCAATATCGCCAATGAGTTCAAGGACTACGACAACCGTCTTATGTTCGAGGGCTATAATGAGATGCTCGACATGAACAATTCCTGGAATGCTCCGACAACGGGTAATGGCGCCTATGATGCGGTCAATTCCTTCGCTCAGGTGTTCGTTGATACCGTCCGTGCCACAGGCGGCAATAACTCCACAAGAAACCTCATCGTAAACACATATGTCGCGTCCACAGATCAGAATGTGCTTAACAGCTTTGTGCTTCCGACAGATACAGTTTCGAACCATCTTATCTGTGAGGTTCATGCGTATACGCCGTGGCAGTTCTGCTCTCATGAAGGTGATGCTTCTTACACCAGCTTTGATCAGAACTGTAAGGATGCCATCGACGGCATGATGAACTCGGTTGCATCTTTCTCGTCTTCACTCGGGGTGCCCGTTATCATAGGCGAGTTCGGAGTTGAGAGTCAGAATAATGATGCCGACAGGGCTGAGTATGCAGCTTACTATGTGCAGCAGGCAGCTTCACGCGGAATCAGGTGTATCTGGTGGGATAACGGTATCTCTGATTACGGCGGCTATGGCATCCTGGACCGCAACGCTCTCACATGGAACGAAGGCATCACTTCTGCCCTTATCGATAATGCTCCCGCGGGAAGTGACGCGCAGCCCTCGCAAAATACGGAAGAGACGGAACCTGTGCAGACTACAGAACCCGTCCAGACTTCGGCTTCGGAGGCAGCGACAGCCGAAACCTCTGCCGTTACCGAGACCGCTCAGACTTCTGTAGAGACAGACAATTCACAAGAATTTCACGAAAATAAGGTCAACTATCCATTATTATTAATTGTAGGAGCAGTCGTTGTTGCAGCGGCTTATACAGGGCTGTTCCTGCTTGGCAGAAAACATGCGAAGAAATAAGCTTAAGGCTTATCATCAGGAGAACTTATATGAGTGAGAACATGCGCCTTAATATCGGCCTTCTGATAGATGATCTTGATAATAATTTTTCAGCTCAGGCTTGTAAGGGTGCGGAGTTCGCAGCCAAGGCGATCGATGCCAATCTGTACATTTTCCCCGGCCATTATATTGGCAAGTCCGATACCAGATATCAGGATAAGCAGTATGAGTATCAGTACAATTCAGTCTTCAAGCTGATCAATGAGAAGCATATTGATATTCTCTATGTTCTTTTCGGTATCATCTGCTCGCGCGCCGATCAGCAGCAGCAGGAAGACTTCCTTAAGATGCTTCCCAAGGTGCCCACGGTTCTTCTGTTTACCGAGTATCCGGGATACGCATCCGTTATGTACGATAACCGCACCGGTTTAGGTCAGGCTATCCGTCACCTTATCGTCAAGCATAACTGCAAGGACATCGGTTTTGTGAGCGGTCCTCTGACTAACAAGGATGCTCTTGAGCGTCTCGAGATCTACAGGGAGACACTCGAGTCCGAAGGAATTGCATACGATGACAAGAAGGTCGTATACGGAGATTTTACAGAGGACGTTGCGGAGCAGGTCGAGCAGCTCGTCACATCCAATCCCGGTCTTCAGGCCATCTCATTTGCCAATGACGTAATGGCTTTGGGAGGCTACAAGAAGCTTAAGGAGATGGGTAAGATGCCCGGCAAGGATATCCTTGTTACAGGCTTTGATGATGACATTTTTGCAGTGTCCATGAACCCGCCTCTTACTACTGTAGATGCAAGTTCTGCAGACCTTACATACAAGTCCATTCTCAATGCCAGAAGATTTATCGAAGGTAAGAAGATCGAGAGGATGAGTATCCGTACTTATCTTGTTCAGAGATCCTCCTGCGGATGTAACGGTCTTGATGTGGAACTGCAGCGTGAAAGATTAAGACTTGACGGCCTTGAAAGTGGAAGCAGAAGATTTGTAGATGAGAGCATCAAGTACCTGTTCGGTATGTTTGATGACGACGATTCAGTCATAAGGATCAAGGAGACGCTCGGAGCCTTCCTTGAAGAATATGCGAAGTTCATTATGTCAGGCTGTGACAAGGAGATCCTGGAGACTGTTAATTATGCCTTCGAGACTATCCTGGAGACTAACCTTCTTGCATATACGACTCCTGAGAAGGTGTTTAATCTTCTTCAGTCGCTTCTGTATGAAGGAACGATCGTTATCAAGGATCAGAAGAACCAGGTTCTCCTTAATGAGATGTTCGCGGATTACTACCGTCATCTCTCGTTTGCGGGACTTTCACTTACCAGAGAGAATCTGTCCAAGACAGAAAGAATATCCAGACTTATCAATAAGCAGACCGGTGATGTATTCCTAATGAGCAACACCTCAGATATCCCATACGATCATCTTCTGGACGGATTAACAACAGTCGGTTTCAGACGTACATATATGTATCTGTTCCAGGGCAATACCAAGACGTCTGCGGATGTCGAATGGAGATGTCCTCCGTCTGTGCTTCTTAAGGCTATCAACGACGAGCAAGGTATCAGGATGCTTCCTGAGGAGCAGCAGCTGTTGAGAACCGAGAACATGTTTGAGAATGAGTTCATTCCCGAAGACAGAAGACAGACTGTAGTCGTATTCCCGCTGTTCGTAGGTGATGATATGTACGGCATGCTGGTATCCGAGATGGACAACAGCAACATGAACAACATGTCTCCGGTTTCGTACCAGATTGCGGTTACCCTGAAGTCACTGCTTATGATCGAGGATCAGAACAGGGCCAAGGAGAAGCTCGAGGCTTCACTTAACCAGTTCATGGAGGATAACTCCAGACTTGATGTCATCGCGAAGTCCGATGAGCTCACGGGCCTTTATAACAGGAGAGGCTTCCTGGAATTCGCACAGGCCGAGATCGCCAAGCCGGATAACAGGGGAAAGAGAGCTCTTATCTGCTTTGCCGATATGGATAACCTCAAGTACGTTAACGACAAGTTCGGTCACGATGACGGTGACTTCTCGCTGCGTGAGATTGCTTCTATCCTTAAGGAATCCTTCCGTGAGGGTGACATAATCGGACGTCTCGGAGGCGATGAGTTTATTGTCTTCGCCATGGTGCAGGTAAGCGATTACGAGAAGAATATCAAGGACCGTATCATCAGCATCACCAAGAGGCATAACGAAGCGGCGAATAAGCCTTATCCCATCGACATGAGTACGGGTATCTGTGAGTTCACTTGCGGCAGTGATATCGACATCCATGAGATCATCGATATGGCTGATGAGAAGCTGTATAAAGAGAAGGCTGAGAAGAAGGCAAAATACGGCTCTTACAGATGACTTGAAAATCATTTAGAATTACATTTTTAAATAACGCCGTTATATTTTAACTAAATTTGAGAACGGACCGCGGGGGCTCCCGACGGCCCGTTTTTTCAGGTTTATAGATGATTATATTTCTGTTACATTTAAAGTTAGCTGATTATAGCTGCATATGTTTCTACATATTCCAATAATTAAGAAAGAGGATGGCGGGAAGTATTATGAAATACAGTTATTACCCCGGATGCACCTTGAAGAACAAGGCGCAGGATCTGGACAAGTATGCCAGATCAAGTGCGCTTGCATTGGGCTTCGAGCTTGTTGAGATCCCCGAATGGCAGTGCTGCGGCGGAGTTTATCCCCTCGGTACGGATGAGATAGCTACCAAGCTTTCATCTGTAAGAGCTCTGAACTATGCCAAGGAGCAGGGCCAGGATCTTATTACTCTTTGCTCGGCATGCCACCATGTGCTTAAGCGCGTCAACGACGACATGAAGAACGTTGAAGACATCAGGACCCGTGCTAACAATTACTGCGGCTTCGAAGAAGCTTATGCAGGTGAGACTAAGGTCCTTCATTTCCTTGAGGTCTTAAGAGACGTTATCGGATTTGATGAGCTTGCCAAGAAGGTCGTTAATCCTCTCGAGGGTAAGAAGATCGGCGCTTACTACGGCTGCCTTACTCTCCGTCCCGGAAAGATCCTTGACTTCGATGATCCGGAGAATCCGAAGATCATGGAAGACTTCATCAGAGCTCTCGGCGCAGAACCTGTTATCTACTCCATGAGAAACGAGTGCTGCGGCGGATACACAGCTCTTAAGGACCCTGATTTTACAAAGCAGAGAACAGCACAGATCTTTGATGACAGCACAGGCTTCGGTGCTGACTGTCTCATCACTGCATGTCCTCTTTGCATGTATAACCTCAATAAGTCCGACGCTTCTTCCAAGGTTCCTGTTTACTATTTCACAGAGCTCCTTGCTGAAGCACTCGGTGTAAAGGAGGGCGCATGAGCATGACTGAATTAGAGAAGAAGATTGAACTCATCAAGGAGATCAGCGGCAGCGATCCCTATAAGTGCATGAGATGCGGCAAGTGTACTGCTTCATGCCCTGCTTACAGTGAGATGGATATTAAGCCTCACCAGTTCGCTTCATACATCATCAGAGGCGACCTCGATGAGCTCGTTGAGTCCAAGGCTGCATGGAAGTGTCTCGGATGCTTCGCATGTATCGAGAGATGTCCCAGAGACGTCCAGCCCGGTAAGCTCGTTGATGCTACCCGTCAGATCGTGGCAAGACAGAGAGGCGGAGATTACCTCCAGCCCGAAGAGGTTCCGGGACTTCTTGCAGAAGATCTCCCTCAGCAGCTTCTCGTAAGCGCATTCCGCAGGTACAGGAGGTAATATATGCAGAAAATCGGTGTATTTGTCTGTCACTGCGGTACCAATATCGCTGCGACGGTAGATGTTAAGAAGGTAGTCGAACTCGTTCGTTACGAGCCCGGCGTTGTATACGCTGACGACTACATGTATATGTGTTCCGAGGCCGGTCAGGAGAAGATCATAGAGGCCATCAAGGAATACGGACTTACAGGTCTTGTTATCTGCTCATGCTCACCTCGTATGCACGAGAAGACATTCAGAGCATGTGCCGAGAAGGCAGGACTTAATCCTTACATGGTAGAGGTTGCCAACATCCGT
This sequence comes from Clostridiales bacterium, assembly GCA_017451265.1. Lineage (GTDB taxonomy): Bacteria > Bacillota > Clostridia > Saccharofermentanales > Saccharofermentanaceae > Saccharofermentans. Next base: position 26,641 of record JAFSPU010000011.1, on the reverse strand, counting down.
GAGCAGTGCTCATGGATCCACAAGGATAAGGAAGAGGCTACGAAGAAGGCCGTCATCCTTGCAAGAGCAGCTATCGCCAAGGTTAACCTGAATACTCCTCTGAAGGAAGGCGAGAGCCCTGTTACAAAGAGAGCACTCGTTATCGGAGGCGGTATCGCAGGTATCCAGACAGCTCTGGATATCGCTGATGCAGGTTACGAAGTTGATATCGTTGAGAAGGAGCCTTCCATCGGCGGAAGAATGTCCCAGTTCGATAAGACATTCCCTACTCTGGACTGTGCTTCCTGTATCCTCACACCTAAGATGGTTGAAGTTAACCAGCATCCTAACATCACTCTCTACACATACAGTGAAGTAGAGAAGGTAAGCGGTTATGTAGGTAACTTCGACGTTGATATCAGAAAGAAAGCAAGATCTATCGATTTCGATAAGTGTACAGGCTGCGGAGAGTGCTCCACAAAGTGTCCTCTTGGCAAGATCGGTAACATCCCGAGCGAGTTCGACAGAGGTCTTCGTAACAGACCTGCTATCTACATGCCTTTCGCTCAGGCTGTACCTGCTGTACCTGTTATCGACCGTGAGAACTGCACATACTTCAAGACAGGTAAGTGCGGTGTCTGCGCTAAGATCTGCCCTTCCAAGGCAGTTGATTATGAGCAGCAGGACGAGATCGTAACAGTTAAGTACGGTGCCATCGTAGTTGCTACAGGCTTCGACATTATTAATCTTGATAAGTTCGGTGAGTACGCTTACAACGAGTCTCCTGATGTAATCACATCCATCGAGCTCGAGCGTCTCATGAACGCAGCAGGTCCTACGGGCGGTCACCTCGAGAGAATGAGCAACCACAAGCAGCCTAAGGACATCGTTTTCATCCAGTGTGTCGGATCAAGATGCGATAGTGATGAGAAGGGTAAGCCTTACTGCTCCAAGGTATGCTGCATGTACACAGCTAAGCACGCCATGCTCATCAAGGACCACTGGCCGGATACTAACATCACTGTATTCTATATTGATGTAAGAACACCCGGTAAGAACTTCGATGAGTTCTACAGAAGAGCTGTAGAGCAGTATCACGTAAATTACATCAAGGGTCAGGTCGGCAAGGTTAAGCCTCAGCCCGACGGATCGCTCCTCGTTCAGGCTGCTGATCTTCTTGACGGTAAGCAGATCAATATGAAGGCCGACATGGTCGTTCTCGCTGCTGCCATCGAGCCTAACCCCGGTGTAAGAAAGATCGCTACAATGCTCACAGCAAGTATCGATAACAACAACTTCCTTACAGAAGCTCACGCTAAGCTTCGTCCTGTAGAGTCTCCTACGGCAGGTATCTTCCTGTCAGGTATGGCTCAGGGACCTAAGGATATCCCTGAGACAGTTTCCCAGGCAGGTGCTGCAGCCGTTAAGGTTATCGGCCTCCTTGCCAAGGATCACCTCAAGACCAACCCCTGCACAGCTCAGTGTGACACACTCCTGTGTAACGGATGTTCCACATGTGCCAATGTATGTCCTTACGGTGCCATCACTTATGATGACGTTCAGGTCATGGATCACGGCTTGAGAGAGACCAGAAGAGTTGCTCAGGTTAACCTCGCTCTGTGCCAGGGCTGCGGTGCTTGTACATCCGCTTGTCCTTCCGGTGCGATGGATCTCCAGGGCTTCTCCAACAGACAGATTACAACGGAGGTGGATGCTATATGCCGATGAACGAAGAGAACAAGGAATTCCGTCCGTTGATCGTAGCTTTTTGCTGCAACTGGTGTTCCTATGCAGGTGCTGACCTCGCAGGATCTTCAAGACTGTCGTATCCTGCCGACGTTAAGATCATCAGAGTCCCCTGTTCGGGACGTGTTAACCCGATGTTTATCTTAAGAGCATTCGAGAGAGGCGCTGACGGCGTTATCATCTGCGGATGCCATCCGGGTGACTGCCACTATTCCACAGGTAACTACTATGCAAGAAGAAGAATGGCTCTTCTTTTCTCCATGCTCGAGTACATCGGCGTAGAGAACGGTAGAACAAGAGTAGAGTGGTGTTCCGCCGCTGAAGGTGCGAAGTTCTCCAAGACAATGAATGAGTTCTGCGAGAAGATCAAGTCCTTGGGCGAGAATGTCAGATTGGGGGATCTACGATGCAAGAATTGATCAATAGATTAAAGGAACTGATCGCTGACGGCACAGTCGTAAGAGCGATCGGCTGGAAGAAGGGTGACATGCCCTATAATCCGGAACCCGCTTACTTCGAGAAGCCCGAAGATTTTGACAACTTCGTATATGACGGATTCTGCGGCGCCAACCTGTCCAAGATGATGATCGAGGCAGGTAAGCTCGAGGGTAAGACAGCAGTATGCCTCAAGCCCTGTGATACTTACAGCTTCAACCAGCTTATCAGAGAGCACAGAGTTAACCGTGAGAACACTTACATTATCGGTGTAGGCTGCCGCGGCAAGCTCGATATCGAGAAGGCTCGTAAGGCCGGTATCAAGGGTATCAAGTCCATCTCAGGCATTGATATCGAGGGTGACGGAGACGTTACATTCGATACTATCTACGGCGAGAAGAAGATGGCTTACACAGATCTCATGCTCGACCGCTGCCATGTATGCAAGGGCAAGGATCACGTGATCTTCGATGAGGTCATCGGCGAGTCCAAGGATACAGGCGATGCTGACAGATTCGAGGAAGTTATCAAGATCGAGAAGATGACTCCTGAAGAGAGATTCGCTTTCTTCAAGTCTGAGCTTTCCAAGTGCATCCGCTGCAATGCATGCCGTAACGTATGTCCCGCATGCTCCTGCAGAAAGTGCGTATTCGATAACACCAAGTTCGATTCACAGCAGAAGGCTAACGTCGACTCCTTCGAGGAGAAGATGTTCCATATCATCAGAGCTTTCCATGTAGCAGGCAGATGTACAGACTGCGGCGAGTGCAGCAGAGTATGTCCCGAGGGTATTCCTCTCCACCTGTTCAACAGAAAGTTCATCAAGGATATTGATACATTCTACGGAGAGTTCCAGGCAGGAAAAGATCCTGAGGCTCAGAGCCCTCTTACCGATTTCACCTTCGACGATCTGGAACCGAAGGATGCTGTAGGAAGGGGTGACAAGTAATGTATTCTATTGCAAAAGAAAACCTCAATTCTCTGTATGCCGCCATCGCCGGATCCTATGATCTGTTCATGCCCATCAAGACTGCAGGACAGACCAACTACGGGTTCTGGAAGGAAGGCGCAGAGGGTGACATCGACACATTAAAGACGATCAGATCCGGTAAGGATGCATTCTTCCCTCAGGTTGAGCAGCTTTATACTGTTAACAGAGAGATCGTTCCTGCCGATGTTGCTGCAGGTGATGATGCCGAGAAGGCAGCAAATACACCTATCAGAACAAAGCTTAACGTAACACCCGGTAAGCTCGTTGATCAGGACTTCGTAATCTTCGGTATGCGTCCCTGCGACGTTCGTGCCATCGAAGTTATGGACAACGTATTCCTTACTGATCCGGTTGACTCTTACTACAAGTCCAGAAGAGAGCACGGCATCGTAGTAGCACTTGCCTGCCACGAGCCCGAGGAGTCCTGCTTCTGTACAGTATTCGGCGTTGATCCTGCTGATCCTTCCAAGGCTAAGGCAGACGTTGCCACATGGATGATCGACGGCAAGCTTTACTGGAAGGCTCTTACCGAGAAGGGTGAGGCTCTCACAGCTAAGGTAGCTAACCTTTTCGAGGAGGCTGATGCTGACGCTAAGGTCGAGGAAGAGAAGGCTTACATCGAGGGTATCGCAAAGCAGCTTCCCAACGCTGACCTCTCACTCGAGGGTTGGGGTGCAGGCAAGACTGACGAGAAGTTCAAGTCTGAAGTCTGGGATAAGGTCTACAAGGGCTGCCTCGGCTGCGGTACATGTACTTTCGTATGCCCCACATGCCAGTGCTATGACATCAAGGATTACACCACCAAGGACGGCATCCAGAGATACAGATGCTGGGATTCCTGCATGTATTCCGACTTCACACTCATGGCAGGCGGACAGAACAGACAGACACAGCTCCAGCGTTTCCGTCAGAGATTCATGCACAAGCTTGTTTACTATCCTACAAACAATGACGGTATGTTCATGTGCGTAGGCTGCGGCCGCTGCGTTGAGAAGTGTCCTCAGTCGCTCAATATCGTGAAGGTTATCAAGGCCTTCGCAGAAAATAAGTAAGGAGGGGAACAGTACATGTGTGATTGTGGTAACAATAAGAATCAAGACATCCTGGTCCCGCACGTCGGTATTATCACCGACATCACTCAGGAGACTCCTGACGTAAAGACTTTCAGAGTTAATGCGCCCGGAGGAGGAAAGCTGTTCGAGCACATGCCCGGCCAGTGCGCTATGGTCTGTGTACCCGGTGTAGGAGAGGGAATGTTCTCCATTACTTCTTCACCTACGAATAAGGAGTACATGGAGTTCTCCATCAAAAGATGCGGTCTGCTTACAGAGTACCTCCACGGTCTGTCTGTAGGTGACGAGATCACCGTAAGAGGACCTTACGGAAACAACTTCCCGGTTGATACAGAACTCAAGGGCAAGAACCTTCTGTTCATCGCCGGCGGTATCGGACTTGCACCTTTAAGATCAGTAATCAATTACTGTATCGATAACAGACAGGATTACGGAACAATCGATATTCTCTACGGATCAAGATCCGCTGACGATCTCGTTAAGCTTAAGGAGATCAAGGAGAAGTGGATGAATACCGAAGGTGTCAACGTATACCTTACTATCGACAGAGAGCAGGAAGGCTGGGACGGCCACGTAGGATTCGTTCCTGCTTACCTGAAGGAAATCGATTTCTCAACAGATAAGATCGGTCTTATCTGCGGACCGCCGATCATGATCAAGTTCGTTCTTCAGGGAATGAAGGAGTTGGGCTTTACTGATGATCAGGTTTATACAACTCTTGAGCTTCGTATGAAGTGCGGAGTCGGTAAATGCGGAAGATGTAATATCGGATCCAAATACGTCTGCAAGGACGGCCCGGTTTTCCGTTTTGACCAGATAGAAGAAATGCCCGATGAATACTGATGTGAAAGGAACAAGATTATGGAACAGATGGTAAATGTTTATTTTTACGGTAAGAAATACCAGGTGCCTGCAGATCTCACGATCATGACGGCTCTTGAGTATGCCGGCTATACACTCGTAAGAGGCGTTGGCTGCCGCCACGGTTTCTGCGGCGCATGCACAACTATCTACAGAATTAAGGGTAAGAATGAGCTTCATACATGTCTTGCTTGCCAGACACAGGTTCAGGAAGGTATGTATATCGCACGTATCCCTTACTTCCCTACAGATAAGAGAACTTACAACATCGAGGACCTCAAGGCTAACCAGGAAGTTATGATGTCTCTCTATCCTGAGATCTATGCATGTATCGGATGTAACGCTTGTACTAAGGCCTGCACACAGAGCCTCAACGTTATGCAGTACATCGCTTATGCTCAGAGAGGTGACTTCAAGGCTTGTGCAGAGGAGTCTTTCGACTGCGTAAGCTGCGGATGCTGCTCAGTAAGATGCCCTGCAGGTATCTCACATCCTATGGTAGGTATGCTTGCCAGAAGACTTAACGGTAAGTATCTGACACCTGAGGCAGAGCACCTTAACAACAGAGTCGCAGAGATCAATGAAGGCAAGTTCGATGAGGCAATGAAGGATATGATGACAAAGCCTATCGATGAGATCAAGGAACTCTACAACACAAGAGAGATCGAGAAGTAAGGAGGCTTAAGATAATGTACGCACCATATCCCGAAAATATGATGGAATCCATCAAGAAGGTGGAAGCAACACGTGAAGCCCGTATGAAGACGGAGCCCAGAAGACTTACCGCTGATGAGAAGGATGCGCTCCTCGAGCAGTTCCATCCTGACTATAACCCTGATTCATTCGCTGAGATTAAGGTCGGCCCCAACAAGGGTCAGAAGGCTCCTGTAGAGCTCGCTGAAATGCTCCACTCCACAAGCCGTCTCATGACAGACAAGGTTGATATCAGCAAGATTGATTACGATGTAGACGTACTCGTTATCGGCGGCGGCGGAGCAGGTTCTTCCTGCGCTATCGAGGCTCACAATGCAGGCGCTAACGTAATGATCGTTACAAAGCTTCGTATCGGCGATGCCAACACAATGATGGCTGAGGGCGGTATCCAGGCTGCAGACAAGGAGAACGACTCTCCTGTACAGCACTACCTCGATGCTTTCGGCGGCGGTCACTTCAAGGCTAAGCCTGAGCTCGTTAAGAGACTTACATCCGAGGCTCCTGATGCTATTCAGTGGCTTAACAGACTCGGTGTTGAGTTCGATAAGGAAGACGACGGCAGAATGGTTACAACACACGGCGGCGGTACTTCCAGAAAGAGAATGCACGCAGCTAAGGACTACTCCGGTGCTGAGATCATGAGAACTCTTAGGGATGAGGTTATCAACCTCGGTATCCCGGTAATCGAGTTCACATCTGCTGTAGAGCTCATTAAGGATGACAAGGGTCAGGTAGCAGGTGCTGTCCTTCTCAACATGGAGACAGGCGACTACTCCGTAGCACGTGCTAAGACAGTTGTAGTTGCTACAGGCGGTGCAGGCAGAATGCACTACAACGGCTTCCCGACATCCAACCACTACGGCGCTACTGCTGACGGTCTTATCCTCGCTTACAGAGCAGGCGCTCCTCTTCTGTATCAGGATTCCATCCAGTATCACCCTACAGGTGCTGTTTATCCTTCACAGATCCTCGGCGCTCTCGTTACAGAGAAGGTAAGATCCGTAGGTGCACAGCTCGTTAATGCTAACGGTGAGGCTTATATCCATCCTCTTGAGACTCGTGACGTTAACGCTTCCGGCGTTATCCGTGAGTGCAGAGAGGGAAGAGGTGTTGATATCCCGGGCGGCCTCCAGGGCGTATGGCTCGATACACCTATGATCGAGATCTTAGGCGGTGAGGGAACGATCGAGAAGAGAATCCCTGCCATGTTCCGTATGTATATGAACTACGGTATCGATATGAGAAAGGTTCCGATCCTCATCTATCCTACACTGCACTATCAGAACGGCGGTGTTGAGATCAACGGTGACGGCTTCACAGAGGCTATCCCTAACCTCCTCGTAGCAGGTGAGGCAGCAGGCGGTATCCACGGTACAAACAGACTCATGGGTAACTCCCTCCTCGATGTTATCGTATTCGGTAGAAACGCAGGTAAGAAGGCAGCTGCCAAGTATGCTTCCGTAGAGCTTGGTAACCTGAACCTCGACCACGTTGCAGCTTACGATAAGGAGCTTAAGGACGCAGGTCTTGATACACACGAAGTATCACCTAAGCTTCTTCCTAAGTACGCAAGACACGAGAGAACAGCACAGTAATCTGTTCCTAAAGAAAACACTCAAGCCCCGTCGGTTTTCCGGCGGGGTTTTCTATATCAATTATCCTTGATGAAGAAATGCCGATATTATAAAATCAATAGTGGAGTTTTCTTCGATAAGGAGGAGAGATAGATATGGGAATTAACACACTAAAGAGTTTCGGAACGGAGATGAAGGACTACCAGAATCCTCATCATGATCACAGTGCCGAGAACATCAATGATCTTCAGGGAAGAGTAAAAAAGCTTGAGATCATTTCACAGGCTCTGTGGGAAGTGCTGCAGGAGAACGGAGTTACGATTGATCAGCTGCATGCCAAGATCAATGAGCTGATCCTGGATCCTGATAAGAAGACCAAGCCTGCATATGAGAATGCCCACATCGTGAGCTGCCCCCGCTGCGGTAAGGCCATCCAGGAGTCAAAGACCAGTCCTATGCTTGGAAGATGTAGGTTCTGCGGTGAGAAGATCGTCTTTTATCCGTATTCAGATCATATAGATGATGATGTAGCTAACGCACAGGATCCGGAAGAGGCCAGCTTCTTTAATGGGTGATAAATACCGACAAAACGAATTCCCGATCTTCATAACGGTCATTTCACTGTCCGTTATGCTGGTTTTCTTTACCATAATAATAGGTGTCTCAGGCACTATGGTAGGCGGTACTGACAGTGACAGGATAAGCTTTGATCACGGCTGGTACATAGTCGAAGGGAATGAGGAGTCTGTAATATCCGGCTTTTACGATAATGCAGCTTTCAGCACACAGATGTCGGCTGATCAGGTAAACGGAAGAAGCCTCTGTTTCCTGTCCAAGAATGTTCTTTTTGATGTTCTTGTAGACGGTGAAGTTGTCTACAGTTTCAGACCCAAGAGTCTGTCGGTATTCGGTAAGTTTTACGGTTCATATCCTCATGAGATCAATCTCGGTGCGGTGGGAAGCAGTTCCTCTGTGGAGATTCGTGCGGAAGCCATAGACAGTTCCAAGGGAAGCTTTACGGAAATCTGTCTGGAGTCCGGTAATTCGTTCGTTACGGATATCTTTAAGACTTCGCTGCTTCCGTACTGTGTCTCGGTCGTAATCGCACTCATGGGTATCTCGCTGGTGTTAGGCGGCCTTGCCCTGATGCGCAACACGGGCTCCGGAATGGAGATATCTGCCATGGGCCTTTTTGCCCTGTGTGCGGGCGTATGGACTGCCTGCAGTACCGGTGTGGCGGGTATGGTACTCGGTACACCGATCACGATGCATTTCGTAAGTTATATAAGCCTTATCATCCTGCCGGCATTCGGCGTTATGTTCGTGTGCCTGCTTACGGGCAGAAGATATGCCAGGTTTGCCAATGTGCTGATTGCTCTTACAGGGCTGACGCTTATAGCAGAGATCATACTGACGGCGTCAGGCGTATCGACTTACCATAACATGCTGACGGTCAATCACATTGAGTGTCTTCTGGCTGTGGTCTACACCGTAATGAGTGCTGTGGCCATGATGAAGGTCAGCAAGAAACACATCGGTACCAGGATCGTTATGGCGGTGGCTTTCTTCTCCGTAGTAGTTGGAGGTATCATCGATCTCATCCGCTACTTTGTTAGCGAGCCCGGAATAGATTCAGCCTACTTCTTCAGATTAGGTCTGATGCTGTTCGTATTCATCCTCGGAATCAACGAGATCTACGCTCTCATGACCTACAGAAAGTATGAGACTGAAGCGGAGGCATTAAGTAAGCTCGCTTATACAGATGCTCTGACAGGTCTTAAAAACAGGATGGCGTTCACTGACCAGGAGGACTTCAGCAGACCTCGTGCTAAGGGCAATGGCATCATCATACAGTTCGATATCAATAACCTTAAACTGGTTAATGACACCTACGGTCATAAGGAAGGCGACAGGCACATCATGGCCGGCGCCGAGATCATAAATAACAGCTTCGGCCAGATCGGCAACTGCTACAGAACGGGCGGCGATGAGTTCATCGTGGTGATCGAGGAGCTCAAGGACAGACTCGAGTTCGAGCAGACGAAGGTTAAGTTCCAGAAGATGATCGATGAATATAACGAGGAATACAAGCCAAGGATCAAGCTCGAGATTGCGTACGGCATCGAGGAGTTCGATCTGTCTTCCGGCGATGTGGAGGGTGCGCTGAAGCTCGCTGATGGCAAGATGTACAGCATGAAGAAAAAGATGAAAGGGAACAACACCAACCCTTATGCGTGAACTTAATTCCCTTGAAACCCGGCGCGAGAAGCGTTTTACTGCAGCTAACCTTTTCCTGTGCGCTGTGGTGCTTCTGCTCTTCAGTCCCTTCGCAGGCATAACGTCTATGTTCGGCATGACGGGAGACACCGCCATCCAGATTAAGATCGGTCTCGACGACATTGCACGCGGCACCCTCATCACAGATGAGATCTACAGCTGGCATGAGAACCTCGTCTTCACGGCCCACGAGAGCGGCTGGTATCTGCTGCTCGGCTTCATGTACAAGATGATAGGTCTGTGGGGTGTGATCGCAGTAGGAACGCTCTTTAATTACGCTACCGGATTCACGGCTTTAAGCTACAGCAAGGACAAGGCACACCCGTTTATAACGGCACTCGTGATCGCAATCACGCCGATGCTTAACGGTTACCCGGATTACAATGTGCGCCCGTCGGTTACATCCATCTTCCTGGTCACGCTTCTCATGGCAGTGTTCATGACTGACCGTAAACCTCTTACCAGAGTGATCGTATTCTCCGTTTCGTGCTTCCTTTTAGGCTGGTTTCAGGGCGGAATCCTGCCGCTGTACTTCGTTGTTTATGCAGTGTTCATCGTGATAGAGCTGTTGTATAAGAAACTGCGCGATGCAGGCTCCTTAAGCATTGGTCTTGCTTCAGGATTTATACTCTCTCTTCTTAACCCGATGGGAATAAGAAACTGGCTGTTCGGTTTAAAGCAGTCCGGTGCCACCGATATCTGGGTGCTCGTGGATGAGTGGAAGCCGATGAGCTTCAGCATCCTGCAGGCTGTCCTGATACTTCTGGTCCTGATCGGATTCATGACGGGTGAAGGCATCAGAAAGTTCGAGAAGAAGACTGTGACAAAGCTTGCGCTTCTGTGCATGTTCTTCATCCTGACTTGCGTTTATAAAAGATTCGTTTCTTACTTCTCGGTCGCATTCCTGATGTTTGCTCCCGAGCAGTATGAGTCCTTGCTGAAGTGGCTCGGCTCCGAGGTATTAAAGCTTAAGAAGATGCCTTCATTAACTCTGTCGGATTTCTTCTATAAAGTTCTGTCCGGCTGCATCGTCCTCATGATGGCGGCGCTGGCAGTGATCCAGGTTAATGCATATCTTCCCACCGGCACATTCGCGGACATTGAGAAGATGGCAGCTTATGATCCGCAGGCAGTGGAGTTTATTAAGGAGCAGGGTTATGAGAAGATCTTTAACTCCTTCGACACAGGCTCATGGCTTGCTTTCCATGATGTGAAGGTCCACATCGACAACCGCATCGATCCTTTCATGAGTGAGTTCTCCGGCGAGGATCACATAAGAGGTCAGATGAGCATGGATACTCTCTCGGATCTGGATGCATTCAGGGCTCGTTATGACAACGACGCTTTCCTGATCAATTATCCGAATCCCGATCTTCTTTATGAGATCGACACATATGCAGCAGGAAGATACAGGCTTGTTTACGATAATACTGTCGACTCGAGCATCGAGGGTGTCGGCAGTATGAGGTGGATAATAATCGAGTGCATTTGACCGTTAAGCGGCGATGCGTTATAGTGATACAGATCAAACGAAAGGGGCGCAGCTCATGTTCTGGATAACACCTAACATACAGCTTATGAACGGTTTCTATGATGACTCCGACAGGGTTAGTGCGCCCTTTTTCGGGTAATATTCATCATTTGACTTAATCTGAAATAGACGCGCTGACTCCTTAAGATCTGTGAATCAAAAAGGAGTTTTATTATGAATTTTTGTAAGAAACAATTACGCAAATTATATGTGCTGAATTTTCTCGGGAATGCCTCCATCGCGGGTGCTGCGTGGGTGCTCCTCCTGGTCTCCTGCGGGTATACCGTCATTGAAGTCGGCCTGCTCGAGACTGTGTTTCATCTTGTAAGCCTGACTGCGGAGATCCCGTCAGGCGTGTTCGCCGATGTCTTCGGCAGAAAGAAGAGCCTGCTTATGTCGAGCGTGTGCTCTGTCATCTCGGCTGTTTTAAGGATTCTGTGGATAAGCAGCTTCTGGGGCGTTGCCGTGTCTATCGGCTTTAACGCGCTGAGTTATAACTTTGCGAGCGGCTCTGACTCGGCACTTGCTTACGACACTCTTAAAGAGCACGGAAGGCAGGACGGCTACGACAGATACATCTCCACGCAGACCATGATCTACCGCATCACTAACGGCGCTGCCACACTTGCTGCGGGCGTCGCGGTCATGCTCGGAAATACCAGGGCGCACATCATCAGCATCATACTGGCTTCCATACAGATACTGGTGGCGCTGACACTTAAAGAGAACAAGGTTATCGCAGGCAATGCCGACAGCGAATTTACGGCACGTGTCAAAAAGACCGTGGGCGAGAGCTTCTCGTTTCTTAAGGGCAACGCAAGGGTAACGGGGCTGATCTTCCGCAATGCGCTCATCGGTGCCATCGACATCCTGCTGCTTTTCTTCCTGCAGGCAAAGCTGCCCATGACAGGCATCCCCGACTGGGTGCTGGGCCCCCTGCTTTTCGCCATGAGTCTCGGCGGTGTCTTAGGTGCTCTGCTGTCGGTGAAGGTAAAGAACTGGTCTTTCGGCAGGATATTCATCATGTGCCTTGCGGTGGTGACGGCAGGCTTCGCGGCCAACTTCACAGGAATTGCGTGGGTAATGACGGCAGGCGGCTTTATGGCGGCCTTCGCGGACGACTTGATTCAGATCAGGGCTGACGTGGAGCTAAACTCACTCGTGCCCTCGGGGCAGCGCGCCACGCTCATCTCGGTGAACTCGTGGTGCTTCTCCTTTGTGATGGTATTCATGTCGCCACTCGCGGGATTGATATTCTCTATTTAAGACGCGTCTGATTCGAGCTCGCAGAACTCATCGTAGTATCTGCCGTTAGTACCGAAGATGACGGCCTCGGCGTAACCCTCCTCCAGGAGGAGACGCTCGAGCATGACGACTTCACCGTCGTAATCGATATAGACATAAGCGAGCGTGCGGTCGTACTGGTCGTAACGCTCGTTGTCATATTCGAGCCATACTTCGTAGTCCGCTTCGTCCATGAGCGTCTTAACATAGTCGGAGGCGAGTGCGCCTTCTTCGGTATTTCGCTCTTCTTCAGGTGCCACTGACTCGGGGGTATTGATGCCTATGAGGCGGACCCTGGTGCGGACGCCGTCGATATATACGATCAGCGTGTCTCCGTCTACCACGCGGTCGACCTCGTAAGGTCCTTCAAGCTCGACTCCTTCCGGCATGCTGTCAGCTGCGGAAGGCTCATTTTCGATGAGGATATACTCGCATCCGGCGGCGCAAAACGCTATTGAAAATGCACTAACAGAAGCGAGGAATAGCTTAATAATTCTGTGATTCTTCGTCAACATGGATATATTATAATCTAATCGTCACGGCAATAGCCGAATAAATGACGAATTTGACAGGAGGACTTTGTCATGAAGAGAAAGTTAATAGCTTTGGCACTCAGCCTTTCCGTAGCAGCTGCTGCGTTCACGGCTTGTGCAAATTCGGATGAGAATTCCGAGGAGTCCGCAGTTTCAGAGACAACAGAAGCAACTGAAGTAACAGAGACAGCGGAAGAAACAACAGAAGAGACTGTAACTGAGGTTGTTATTGATGAAGATGAATTTTCATATCCTCTTACACTCGAGGATGCTTACGGTAACGTAGTAACGATCGAGGAAGAGCCTGAGACAGTCGTAAGCGTTTCACCTGCTATCACAGAGATAATCTATGCTGTAGGCGGTGAGGATAAGCTCATCGGCAGATCCGATTACTGCGATTATCCCGCAGAGGTTGCTGACATTCAGAGCGTAGGTCCCATCGACCTTCCTGACACAGAGCTCATCGTTTCCCTTGAGCCTGACGTAGTTCTTGCATCTTCCATCTTCAGTGAGGAAGCATACAACGCACTCACAGATGCAGGTATCACAGTAGTTATCATCAAGGACGAGACATCCCTTGAGGGCATGATCTACACAGTGCAGACAGTAGCTGACGTTCTCGGTCTCCACGAGGAAGGTGACATGCTTGCTATGGGTCTTTCCGATGAGATCGCTGAGATATACAACGAGGCTCAGGAGACAATCGCTGAAGACGGAATCACAGTTTACTATGCTATGAGCTTCGGTGAGTACGGCGATTACACTGCAGGACCTGACACATTCATCAACGACATCATCACATTTGCAGGCTGCGTTAATGCTGCAAGCGATGCTGACGGATGGTCTTATTCCGCAGAGCAGCTCCTCGCTGCAGATCCTGACATCATCCTCGTACCTGACTGGGGTTATGATATGTTCATGGAGACAGAGCCTTACACAGAGCTCACAGCTGTACAGAACGGCACAGTTCTTGCTGTAGATGCCAACACTTTTGAGAGAGTAGGTCCCAGAAATGTTGATGCTCTGAGAACTGTTTACGAGTATGCTTTGGACTATAATTCTGTAGCCCATGCAGGCGCATAATCGCCACTCAGACAGATTTCTAATCAAGCTAACGATAGCCGTCATCATGCTGATATGCGTGATGGCGGTTTCGCTATGCCTTGGAAGTTCCGGGATCAGCCTGGAAGACGTAATTGAGTATTTTACCGGCGGGAAGGAGCTGCTGCCCCAGACCACGCTGACGATCATCGGGAGGATACGTATCCCGAGGACTTTAACAGCGGCACTGGTCGGAGGCGCGCTCGCTTCTGTCGGCTGTATTATGCAGGGAGTTTTCAGAAACCCCATGGCGGATCCTTCCGTCCTTGGTATCAGTTCCGGAGCGGCCTTAGGAGCAGCCGTTGCCATCGTAACGGGTCTTAACGGAGTAATCCTGTTTGAGGCTTTTACGGGCGCTTACATCGGTGCTGTAATAGGTGCGCTGATAACGTGGCTTATGGTCTTTACCATAGCTGCGCATAACGGCCACTATGACACATCATCAACTCTTCTTGCGGGTATAGCCATCTCATCCATAATGAGCGCGCTTATAACCGTGCTCATGACGCTTCACCTGGAGCAGATGGAACGCGTTTACATGTGGATGCTCGGTACCTTTTCGGCATCGACTACAGATAAGACCAAGCTGCTTGCGGTGGCGGCTGCGATCTTTATGCCGGTGCTTATCATCATTGCCCCGAGGCTTGATGTGCTTAAGCTTGGAAACGAAGCGGCACTTACCCTGGGTGTTAACCCTAAAAGGACGCTTGCCATAGCCCTAGGCGCGTGCTCGGCTCTTCTTGCTGTGTGCGTAGCAAACTCGGGCATTATCGGTTTCGTGGGACTTATCATTCCTCATATCGTTTCTTTCTTCGGCGTGACGCGCATGAGAAGAAGACTCGCCTTAAGCTTCCTCACAGGCGCTGTATTCATGGTCGTCTGCGATACGGTATGTAAGACCGTAGTTGCACCCGGCGAGCTCGCAATAGGTGCCGTTACGAGCCTTATAGGTGCACCTTACTTCCTTATCCTTCTCATGAAGAGCAGGATCAGAAGCGGGAAGGAGAGGAGCAGCGTATGAATCTTGAGGCCAAGAACATCACTGTAAGCTACGGCGGTAACGTCGTTCTTGATGACGCCACCCACACATTCCGCGAGGGCAGGATCACTGTGGTGCTCGGTCCCAACGGCTGCGGAAAGACTACGCTCATAAAGGCTCTCGTAAAGAAGTTTGCACACACGGATAAGCTTGCGTACATCCCGCAGGAGATCTACGGCAATGTAGGCCTTACCGTGCGCGAGACGGTGGCTTTAGGCCGTTATAACAAGGCGCGCTTCCTTACGGATGAGACCGAAGAGGACAGAAAGCACATTGACAGTGCGCTTGAGCTCATGGAGCTTTCCGATAAGCAGCACAGGATCTACGACACTTTGTCTGGCGGCGAGAAGCAGCGTGCCATGGCTGCCCGTGCGGTCTGCCAGGACGCAGAGTGGTTCATTATGGATGAGCCCTCATCCAATCTCGATATCGTTCACACCAAGCACATTCTGGATACGGCGGTGAAGCTTGTTAAGGAGCAGGGCAAGTCGTTTATCATCGTCCTCCACGACATCAACGATGCGGCCCGTTACGGCGATGAATTCGTTCTCATGAAAGAGGGCAGGATAATAAAGGTGTGCGGCGCGCTTGATACGGAACTGCTTACGATGACTTATGGCACTTCTTTCGGCGAGGTTAAGACTTCTTCGGGGAAGACGATCTTCTACGCGACATAACAACGAAAAGCACCAGCGCAGCCGTGATCACAGCGGTGGCCTCGAGTGTGCCCTCAGGACCGAAATCACTTCCCGTATAATTCGTGGCTATTATGGAAGGCACGGCGTCATTGCCGCTTACCGACAGGCCGAAAACATTGCCCTGGAACAGGTTCCACATGGTGTGTGCTGCGCATGTGAGCGCAATGCTTCCCGTGCGCTCGTAGATGAGTGCGAAAAGCACTGCGAACAGGAAGATGTTGATGAGCGCGATGATATTAAATCCGCCGTTAAATGCATGTGATACTGAGAACAGTACCGACGAGATGACGATGGCAGCGATCCTTCCTGCGCGTGCATTTTTCTTAAACAGCGACTTGACCCTGGGGATCATGTAGCCTCTGAACATGACTTCCTCGGCAGCACCCTGGGGGACCCACATGATCACGGAGAACAGGAACAGCAGTGCCTTGGAGGACGGGAAGCCGAAGCCTTCCACAGTCACGTGGCGCGTGATAAGAAGCAGGATGAAAACAAGAGTCATGAGCGCACTTCCGACTATCAGACCCTTGCCGTAGAGCTTGCCGAAGTCCTTCCTGATGAGGCCGACGTTAGCGGCACCTCTGGACTTATACATGCAGGCGATGATTATCAGGATGTAGCTTAACGACATTAGTGCGAGGAATCTGCTGTCGTTCATGAAGATGCTGATGATCTCCATGGCTTTGCGCATGATGTCTCCGACTGTGCCAACGTCCGCAAGACCCGCGATGAAGTCCGAATAGAGAGGGTCTCTCGTATAGACTACGGCGACGGGGATCATGGCGAGGATCTGGAAGACAGACAGTATGAACAGCGGGAAGAAGATGACATCGAACATGCCGATCACAGAGTCAATGAATGAACTGAATACGGTAGGTTCGGTTCCTTTATCCTCATCCTCGGAGGAAGCAGTGGTGGTGAACTTCTCGTTGGAAAGTATCTTCGTGCTTATTTCGATTACGGCCAGTGCGAGTGCCGCCGTTATTGCAGAGCATACCAGCGCACCGCTCAGGTTAGGCGAACCGTTAAAGGCATCACCCAGGCCGTAGAACTGGCCGTATACCGGTATGAAATAATAGAACTGCTCGGGATCGGATCCTCCGTTAATGCATGTGACGGCCACTGATACCAGTATGAAGAATACCGGCAGGAAGGCCGTCTGCGCAGATGATACGGAGTCGTTCATTACGGATATCATTACCGTCAGCGCCGAGATAAAAAGAGACAGTGAAAGTGTCAGCAGGATAAGCGGGATGATGCCCGAAGCGTGACGGTATACCGGTATCAGTAATGCGAGCGCGATTATTATGAACGCGGGTATTGATGCGCTTATGAATACGCCGTTCGTGAATGATTGTATGATGTCCCTGCGTGAAACGGGTGTCAGCAGGATCCTGGAGAAAGTGCCTCGTTCTTTTTGTCCAGAGATAGCTTCGGTGCCGTTAGACATGGCAGCATAAAGAAGCACGATGAACAGCAGTATAGGCAGGAAGCTCCTTCCCATGGCCTGCGCGAAAAGCATAACCCCGGACAAGTCGCCGTTAGTGGGGATGCCGTCGTTGGTGACAGCCCAGGCGTCGCTTTGAGCCGACAGGTTGAAGATGTCTGCCAGATACGCCTTGTAGCCGTCAAGATAATTATCGTTGAAACTGTCTTTCAGGTCCTTATAGCCAAGTGTGTCGGTACGGTAATAGGTGAGTACTTCAGGGATGCTTCCTGACTTGATCTGATCATCGAAGTCATCAGGGAAGACAACGGTTAATCCCGCCGCGTGTTCATGCATAAATTCGCTCATCTTCATGAAGTCGAAAGGAGCGTCCCATTCCTCATAGAAGATCAGTGATTCCTCATAGGGATTAAGATCCTCATAAGCGATGAAAGAGTCCGGTGCATTTACGACTATCACATATTTTGAAGTGAATGTGTAATCGTTGAATCCGAAGTAATAAAGCACGGCAGCATACATGCAGACGATTACCGTCCACACGAATCCTAAAGCGAGCAGGAAGGTGGTACCGCAGATCTGTGTTCCTCCGCGGCCGCTCTTCCAGATCATATTCTTCGTTATTGCCTGTCCTTTATTCTTCGACATGATGCTCCACGTATATCTTGAAGAAAGCTTCTTCGAAGTTCTTCGCTTCGGTTTGTTTTACCAGTGAATCGACATCACCCTGTGCCACGATCTTTCCGTCGACGAGGATGGCGATCTCATCACACAGGCTCTCGGCTACAGAGAAGATGTGTGTGGAAAGAATGATGGAGTGCCCCTCGTTCTTAAGCTCTATGAGATAATCCGTAACCTGCTTGCTCGTCAGGATATCGAGACCGTTTGTAGGCTCATCGAAGATGATGACGGGCGGATTATGTATAAGGCTTATCGCGATGGAAGCCTTCTGTTTCATACCTGTGGAAAGCTCGTTTATCCTCTTGTCCTTGAAGGGCATGATGCCGAGCTTGCAGAAGATCTCTTTCTTGCGTGAGGCTGATTCCTCGCGCGGGATGGCGTAGAGTTCGCCGAAGAAGTCCCACAGCTTGTCGGGAGTCGACATGGGGTCGAGTCTGACCTCTGTGGTGAGGTAGCCTATGCGCTTGTGTATATCGAGGAGGTTGTCCTTGGCGTTGAGACCGTCGATGGTGATGCTTCCCGAGGAGGGGGAGAGCAGCGTGGATATCATCTGCATGAGAGTGGTCTTGCCGGCGCCGTTCGGCCCGAGAAGGCCGAATATCATTCCGTCTTTAACTTCGAAGCTTACTCCCTTGATAGTCTCTTTGTTTTTGGTGTAGCTCTTGTGCACATCATTTACGCTTATCAACGGTTGTAGCCCTCCTTCTTGAAAGTCTTGTTAAGCAGTATAAGTGCGAAGCCGAGACTCGCCACGAGCATGCATATAAGCTGCCACGCCTTATACTCCGACAGGAAAACGGTCTTGATCACCGCGATGCTGCCGTGGACCGGAATGGCGAATTCAAGCCATCCGGGATTGAGCGAGAAGATCTGGTAGAACAGGTCTGCCATCAGATATATGAGCGGCATCTGAAGGTTCAGGATGATGTCCTTCATGTGCCTTATGGAAAAGACTATGTTTACGCATATAACGGCACACAGAAAAGCCGTTACGGGAATTACGAGCGCGATTACCGCAAGCTGGTCCGGCAGCAGGAACAGTCCGAAAGGAATGAGGGAAGTGGAGCTGTTGCTGCGGTTAAGCCAGGATGAGATAAATAGGAAGATGAATGTGATATAAGAGGCTCCCGTGACGAGGATAGTACTCGCAAGAATCTTGCCTAGCATGATGCTCTTGGGTGAGACCGGAGTCATTAGAAGCTTGTCGTAGAAACCTCTGTCGCGCTCGGAGGCAAACATGTCGCTGGTGAGCGAGTAGATGCAGTAGTAGATGAGCAGTACCAGTACGGGCGGTATTACTCTTGCCGCACCGAAATTGGCGTCTGATCTGTAGTCAAGAAGCTTAGTAACCGGATTGAAGGAGTCCGTCGTATAAACGGTCTGTCCCTGAGATGCGAGAGTGTCGTTATAGTTATCCATTACAACTTCAATGAAACTGTCCGCCTTACTGCCTGCGATGGATGAGTTTCCGTTGCAGATTACATATGCAGTGTGAGAATTTTCCCGGAACATGACGTACAGGGAGCCGGACTTAAGCTGCTTAATGATTTCTCCGGAGTCCCAAAGTTCGGAGAATTCATCTTCGGTTATATATTTGTATGAATATACGGTGGTTCCTTCAGTAGACTCGACATATTCGGTGAACGAGTCCGGCGCGTTGATAATAGTGACAGGTTTCTCGGATAAAGAACCTGTAAGCATGTAATTGATCAGGTAAGGGAAGATGCATAAGGCAACCATCATGACTGCCGCGGGAACTACGAAGGTAGCGACTGCTCGTCTCCAGTTAGAATAGATACGGGATATTTCCCATTTAATAATTATATATATACCGCGCATATGAATATTGTAACATGCGCGCATATAATATTAACAGAGCACTTGACAAAAGGGCGTTTGCTTTTGCATAATAAGCAAGCACGATTTGAGGAATGCGGTGCCATAGCCAAGCGGTAAGGCCAAGGTCTGCAAAACCTTTATGCCCCGGTTCAAATCCGGGTGGCACCTCCAGTCAAAGGCGGCTCCGCAGGTATATTTCCTGCGGAGCCTGTTTTTTTAAACACAAAACGGAGATTAACATGATCGAACAGAAGGTAATAGATACTCTCAGAAGATACGATGAGATCGCAGGTCTCATTCTCGAGCAGAAGGTTGACGAGTTCGCGGATAAGATGGACGAGAAGCCGCCTGAGGAGGATGACGTAACTTACGAGCAGTATCTGCACCGCGTTGCCATGCAGGAGACAGAGGAGCAGAGCCTTCTCATGGAGGCAGAGCCCCAGGAGTCTCTCGGCGGAATGTCCATGAATGATTATTTCGCACAGCTTTCTTTTGAAGAACTAACGGAAATTCTTGAGTTCTGTGCCGTAGAGCTTGACCGCGGCGTGCCTGCAAGCGTTGTAAATGCGCTTGTTAAGATAGATGACGCTGCCATGGTAGAGGGTTATGCCCGCACCATGGTAAGAGAGTCCGCATGGCGTGACGAGGAGATGGATGACGAGGACAAGCTATTTGAGATGGAGTTCCAGAAGGTGAAGGCGAGTCTGAGAATTCTTGCGGGAAGGCATGACAGCACCCTTATCGATGATGTCCTCGACAGATTCATGAGTTATGAGAGAACGCACAGCTTTGTTGCTGATTCCATCGCAGAATATATCGAATCATTCCCTGATGAGGCGCCTTCCAAGCTGATAGAGCGCCTTGAGGAACATAAGGACGACGGTATGGAGGGTCCCTGTGAGGATCTGGTCGTTATGCTGACCAATATCGGCAAGGAGAAGAAGTCTGAGGAAATCTATAATGCCTTAAGACTTGCATTCCGCTCCATGACCAACAAGATCTATGCTGTTATCTGTCTTGCCGATTACGGTGATGACAGGGCGGTCCCGATGCTTAAGAATTACATTAACCGTCACCAGACAGACATCACGAGAGAGCTTTTCTACGAGATGATGTCGGCGATACAGAACCTCGGAGGCGATATAGAGGATATTTCCGATCCTTTCGGCGATTTTCAGAAGAAAGGCTGATAAATAAGGGTTTGTAACAATGTTAAACGAACGTATACCGGGTGTTTACAAGCTTTTAGGCAGGATAGAAGACGTAGCTTACTCGAATGATTTCATGTTCGGGCAGCAGAACGCCGGCCATATCGGTATATCGATCAGTAACTGTGACGGAACCGAGTCCGATATTAAGAATCTTGTAGGTAAGCATCCCGCCGTCGTCGGAATCGATACCTTGAGTTTTTACGGATATGAGGGTAATTTTGATCAGCTTATAAAGGTAACTAAGGAACTTCACCGTGAAGGCTGTCTGATCACTTTGTCCGCGCATATGCCTAATTTCTCTTTAGGCGGCGATGATTTCTTCGATTATTCTCCTAACTTTACTGACGGTAATATCGGCATACGTATTCTTCCGGGCGGTGATCTGAATGCGAAGTATTTAAGATTCCTGGATAAGATCGCTGAGTTTGCCTCGCTGTGCGTAGATGTTGACGGAGAGCCGATTCCGATGCTGTTCAGACCTTTTCATGAGGATAACGGCGGATGGTTCTGGTGGGGAAGAAAGCATCTTCCTGATGATAAGTTCATAGAGCTGTTCAGATATACGATTAATTATCTGCAGGATGAGAAGGGTGTTAAGTCCTTTGCTTATGCGTATTCGCCGAACGGATTCTTCGACAGCGTAAAGCAGTATATGGACAGATATCCCGGTGATGATTATATAGATGTTCTCGGCATGGATATCTACCGTGACCGTCCTTCGGAGACCGATAAGTTCTACGATAATCTTCAGAAGTCACTGGAGGTCCTGTGGGCTGCATCACTCGAGCACGGCAAGCCCTATGCAATAACCGAGCTTGGAATACGTGTGCTTGATTCCGGTGAAGGATATTATGAAGGACTCGCTCCTAAAGATAATAAGATAAAGAATTGGTTTACAGAGTTCCTGTCTTTCTTGAGCTCGTTTGAGGCGGGTTCAAGGTGTTCTTATATACTCACATGGGCTAATTTCTCAGATCAGCAGTTCTGGGTTCCTTATGAGTTGAAGAATGATGAGGGTGAGATCGTTTTCCGTCATGAGATGTGTGACGATTTCATCAAGTTCTGCAAGGATTCCAGGATCCTGATGGCTCCCTGATTTCATTGACATAAAAAGGTGCCTGAAATAGAATTATTAGGCATTATGCGCGTTTAACTCAGTTGGTAGAGTGTCAGCTTCCCAAGCTGAATGTCGCGAGTTCGAGCCTCGTAACGCGCTCCATGCTAGCGCTACGGAATAGCTAGTTTTTCCGCAAATACCCAAACGACGGGCGTTTGCGGATTTATTTTTGCAAAAAATCCCGGGCAAAAAGTTTACCTGAACGGAGCTAACTTTTGCGCGATTTTGGGATTTTCGGGCCTCGAACCCGTTCCTTTGAGATTGTCGAGGGTGTCGGAGACAGGGGTGAATGTACCAATAATCGGTATATTTTAGAGTATAATTATAAGTATCTTCTGATAATTCAATCTTATGAGAAGTAGATCGGAGAGTCATTATGGATACTTTAATACCTAAAAGTCAGATGACCGAAGAAGATATAAAGCTGAATTTCATCACGCCGGCGATTCAGAGTCGTGGATGGACCAATAAGATTACCATGGAAACTATGGTTAAGTTCACTGATGGTAAAATCAATCTTAGAGGGAATATAGTATCAAGAAGCAATCCGAAGAAAGCAGATTATGTTCTTTACTTCAATGCCAACAATCCTATTGCAGTTGTTGAAGCAAAAGACAATCATCATTCTGTTTCTTATGGAATGCAGCAAGCTATAGATTATGCGACGACCCTTGATGTTCCTTTTGCATATAGCTCCAATGGAGATGCATTCATGGAACATGACTTTCTTACTGGACTTGAAAGACAGATTCCTTTGGATGAGTTCCCGACGTATGATGAATTAAAAGAACGCTATATAAATGAATCTAATGAAGGAAATGGGTTGAGTGACAGCGAACTGGATGCTATTAATCAACCATATTATTCAAGTCAAACCACATATCCACCTAGATACTATCAGAGAATAGCAATCAATAGGACGATAGACGAGATAGCCAAGGGTAAGAATAGGTTGTTGCTTGTCATGGCAACTGGTACAGGTAAGACATATACTGCATTTCAGATAGTCTACAGACTGCTTAACTCTGGATTGAAAAAGAAGATTCTTTATCTTGCCGATCGCAATATACTTGTTGATCAATCTATACAGCAGGATTTTGCACCTCTGGAAAAGACAATACACAAGATTAATTTTGCCAAAGACGATCCTACGACAATCACTTCTCATGAGGTGTATTTCTCATTGTATCATCAGCTGACGGGAAACACTGATGTGGATGATGAGAGTGATAATGATGATACAGTAAGCAAACTGGCAGCACTATTCCAGCCGGATTTTTTTGACTTGATAATTGTAGACGAGTGTCACAGAGGATCTGCGAAGAAGGATAGCAATTGGAGAAAAATACTTGAATACTTCTCTTCGGCAACACAGATAGGTATGACGGCAACTCCTAAGGAAACAAAGTATATATCTAACATTAATTATTTTGGAGATCCTATCTATACATACAGTTTGCGAGAAGGAATAGAGGACGGCTTTTTGGCGCCTTTCCGAGTAATCAATATAACAACAGATATAGGGGATGGTTGGAGACCTCATGCTGGGCAGCTTGACGTTTATGGTAATGAGATTGAAGACAGAATCTATAACAACAGCGATTATGATTACAACATAATCATAGAAGACCGCATCAATCAGGTCGCACTTGAAATCACTAATTACCTCAGACAAACAGATCGTATGGCCAAGACGATAGTTTTTTGCGCTACAGAAGACCACGCAGAACGAATGAGAATCGCTCTGTCGAATCTTAATGCTGATATGGTTAAAGAGAATCCAGATTATGTAGTGCGTATTACCGGAAGTGATACTTATGGAAAGAGCAAGCTTGATTACTTTATTTCCGTATCATCACAGTATCCTGTCATTGCAACAACATCAAAGCTTCTTACGACAGGCGCTGATTGCAAGATGACCAAGCTTATCGTTTTGGATCAGATGATTAATTCGATGACGGAGTTTAAGCAGATTATCGGACGTGGAACTCGTCTGAGGGAGAAAGAAGGCAAGACACATTTTACTATTATGGATTTCCGTGGCGTGTCTCGACTTTTTGCTGATCCGGAGTGGGATGGTGAAGTTGAGCCCGACGAGGGGTTCGATCCTAATGGTAAGCCGCGAGGAACTATTCAGGTTGATCCTCCGGTTTATCCTGATCCACCTGTCCCGAGTGATCCTAAGTATAAGCCGTATGTTGATGTTAATGGTTGTGAGGTAAGGGTAATCAATAAAACAGTTTCTGTTTACGATACAAACGGCAAATTGTTAAGACAAGAGAATATCATTGATTACACAAAAACAAGTATAACCGGTGAATATGCATCTCTTGAGGATTTTATTCTTAGATGGAATGCTGAGGATCGTAAAGAAGCAATTAACGAAGAATTCCGCGAACGTGGAATAGACCTTTTGGTGCTGAAACACGATCAGGGAATGGATGATGTAGATGACTTTGATTTCATTTGCCATATAGCATTCGATAAGAAGCCTTTAACACGTAAGGAACGAGCCGAAGGTGTAAAGAAAAGGGATTTCCTTTCGAAATACAGTGATAAGGCCCGTGAAGTGCTGGATATTCTTATTGAGAAGTACACTGATTCCAATATATATGAGATTGAGAAGATGGACGTATTGAAACTCGATCCCATTAATAAATATGGTGCTCCTGCCAAAATAGTTAGCTACTTTGGCGGAAAGCAGGCATATCTCGATGCCGTACATGAATTAGAGAATGAATTATATGAGGTAGCAGGTTAATGAGTAATCTTTCGAGCTTTGTAAAGCAAATAAGAGATGTAATGCGTAATGATGCCGGTATAAACGGCGACGCTCAGAGAATTGAACAGATAGCGTGGATGCTTTTCCTAAAGGTATATGATGCCAAGGAACAAGACTGGGACATTAATGAAGACAACTATCAGTCCATAATCCCAGAGAAGTTCAGATGGTGTAATTGGGCGCATGACGATCGTTCCAAGGATGTTATGACAGGAGATACACTCCTGAATTTTGTAAACAACGAATTGTTTCCCTCGTTGAAGAATCTTCCGATTGATATGGACACACCTATCAAGAAATCCATTGTTAAGACAACATTTGAAGATGCCAATCAGTATATGAAGGATGGTGTTCTTCTCCGCCAGGTTATCAATATCATAGACAGTCTCGATCTCGGGGATTATGAAGAGAGCCATGCATTTGGTGAGATCTACGAGTCTATTCTTAAAGAATTGCAGAGCGCTGGATCTTCCGGTGAATTCTATACACCTCGTGCGGTGACAGACTTTATGGCGCAGATGATAAAGCCGCAGATAGGAGAACAAGTTGCGGATTTTGCGTGCGGTACCGGTGGATTCCTTACAAGCTGGCTGAAGGAACTTTCCAAGCAGGTTAAGACGACGGAGGATCAGGAACTCTTCAATAATTCCATATATGGTATTGAGAAGAAGCAGTTCCCGTACATGCTCTGTATCACTAACATGCTGTTGCACGATATCGATTTACCGAAGGTTTATCACGCAAACTCTTTGTTGAAAGACGTTTTGGATTATACAGATGACGACAAGTTTGATGTTATCTTGATGAATCCTCCGTATGGCGGAAGCGAAAAGTCCGAAGTAAAGAACCACTTTCCAGATGATCTAGCCAGTAGTGAAACAGCTGATTTGTTTATGTCAGTTATCATGTATCGTCTAAAGAAGAATGGAAGAGCTGCTGTAATTCTCCCGGATGGATTTCTGTTTGGAACTGATAATGCAAAAGTTGCTATTAAGACGAAACTTCTTAGAGAGTTCAATCTTCATACGGTAATACGTATGCCACATAGCGTGTTTGCTCCATATACATCCATTACGACTAACATTCTGTTCTTTGATAACACAAAGCCGACAGAAGATGTCTGGTTCTATCGTCTTGATATGCCGGAAGGATATAAGAATTTCTCTAAGACCAAGCCGATGAAGCTGGAACACTTTGAACCGGCGATTAAGTGGTGGAATAACAGAGAAGAGATTACCATTGAGGGGTTCGATAAGGCGAAGAAGTACACAGCGAAGGATATAGCAGAAAGAAATTATAATATCGATCTTTGCGGATATCCTCACGAAGAAGAAGAGATACTTCCTCCCGATGAGCTTATTCGTCAATATCAGGAGAAGAGAGCTAGTCTTAACGCTGACATTGACAGGATACTTGCGGAAATCACATCTATACTCGGTATAGATAATCTGGAGGAGTAATATGAACGCGCAGCAATTAAAGAACTCCATACTCCAGATGGCGGTTCAAGGCAAGCTTGTGCCGCAAGATCCTAATGACGAGCCTGCAAGTGTTTTGCTCGAACGAATCCGTGAGGAGAAAGAAAAGCTCATAAAAGAAGGCAAAATCAAGAAAGAAAAGAATCCTTCCTACATCTTCCGTGGTGAGGATAATTTGCCTTATGAGAAGGTCGGCAAAAATGAGCCGGTTTGTATATCCGATGAGGTGCCGTTTGAGATACCTGATAGCTGG
>JAFSPU010000010.1 GCA_017451265.1 Clostridiales bacterium | reverse complement strand
CGTCTCCACCACGGGCAAGGCTTCCCGCGAACTTTTCGAGACCCGCGTGGCCAACGGCCAGTCCCACAAGTACGACTTCCTGACAGTAGGCTCCATGGGCCACTCGTCTTCCATCGCTCTCGGCGTTGCCATCAACAAGCCTGACACCCGCGTGTGGTGTGTCGACGGTGACGGCGCAGTCCTGATGCACATGGGCTCCATGGCCGTCCTCGGCGCCAACAAGCCTAAGAATATGATCCACGTTGTGATCAATAACGGTGCCCACGAGACTGTCGGCGGCATGCCTACAGTAGCTTCCGGGCTGGACCTCGTTGCCATCGCCAAGGCCTGCGGCTACCCCAATGCCGTGAGCGTAGATGACTTCGAGGCTTTAGACCGCGAGCTTGAGGCCGCCAAGGCACGTGACGAGCTGTCCCTGATCGAAGTTAAGTGCTCCATCGGTGCGCGTGAGGACCTGGGCCGCCCCACCACCACCGCGCTCGAGAACAAAGAGAATTTCATGGAGTATTTGGCCTCCCTATGAGTTAAAATGGGGTAGAGAATTTACTAAGGAGCGCGTATGCAGGCGATAATTCTGGCAGCCGGAATGGGCAAGAGGCTCAAGGAGCTCACTTCTAACAACACGAAATGCATGGTCAAGGTTAACGGCGTCACTCTGATTGAGCGTATGCTGCGCCAGATCGAGCGGCAGAACGTCTCCCGCATCGTGATCGTCACGGGGTATGAGGGCGCTAAGCTCGTCGACTACATCGGCACGCTCGGGCTGACCACTCCCGTGGTTTTCATCGACAACCCCATCTACGACAAGACCAATAACATCTACTCGCTGGCGTTGGCGTCACAGCAGCTGTGCGAGGACGACACATTGCTTTTCGAGTCCGACCTGATCTTCGAGGATGCGGTCCTGGACGAGCTCGTGAATGACCCGCGTGATACTCTGGCCCTGGTCGACAAGTACGAGTCCTGGATGGACGGCACCTGCATCAAGCTCGATTCCGACGACAACATCACAGCTTTCGTCCCCGGCAAGAAGCTCCACTACGAGGAGCGCGGCGAGTACTACAAGACCGTAAACCTTTACAAGTTCTCCCGCGATTTTTCTTGTAAATATTACGTGCCGTTCCTGAAGGCCTACGAGAAGGCCCTGGGCGAGAACGAGTACTACGAGCAGGTTCTGCGCGTCATCACCATGCTCGATGAGCCCGTGATCAAGGCGAAGAGGCTTTCCGGCCAGAAGTGGTACGAGATAGATGATATTCAGGATCTTGATATTGCTACTTCTATTTTCACGCCCGACCCGGACGAGCGCGTGGCTCTGCTGCAGGGCCGTTACGGCGGCTACTGGAGGTACCCGAAGCTTCTGGATTTCTGCTACCTGGTTAACCCGTATTTCCCGCCCGAGCGCATGAAGGCGGAGATGCGTGCCAATTTCGATACTTTGCTTACCGAGTACCCCTCGGGCATGCGCGTGAACTCTTTGCTTGCAGCCAAGCAGTTTAATGTGCATGTGGAGAATATAATCGTCGGCAACGGCGCGGCTGAACTGATTAAGTCTTTAATGTCGCTGCTGTCAGGAGTCACCGGGTTTGTGAGGCCGACTTTCGAGGAGTATCCGAATAGGTATTCGTCTGATGACTCGCTGGTGTTCGTGCCCGAGAACCACGATTATTCGTATACTGCCGACGACCTGATGGAGTTTTTTGGTGACAAGTCGATCGATAATCTGATCGTGATCAACCCGGATAACCCGAGCGGTAATTATATCTGTAAGGCTGACCTGCTCCGCCTCGTAGAGTGGGCGCGTGAGAAGGGGATTAGGCTCGTGATCGATGAGTCTTTCGTGGACTTCGCGGACGAGCTGGATTCCTCGCTTCTGTACAACGAGATCCTGGAACCGAACCCGCACCTATATGTTATGAAGTCCATCTCCAAGTCTTACGGTGTGCCCGGCCTGCGCTTGGGCGTGCTCGCGTCCGGTGACACGGAGACCATCGCGCGCATGAAGAAGGACGTCGCCATCTGGAATATCAATTCTTTCGGCGAGTTCTACATGCAGATTGAAGAGAAGTATAAGAACGATTACGCCGCGGCGCTCGTGAAGATCCGCGCTGAGAGGGCCCGCTTTATGTGTGAGCTCGGCAATATTCCCAGGATTCGCGTGATCCCTTCGCAGGCTAACTTCGTGATGGTGGAGCTCGATGATTCCATCTCACCTAAGGAACTTCTTAAGACGCTGCTTATCAAGTACGAGATTTTAATTAAAGAGCTGACGACCAAGACCAACGGACGCAATTACCTGCGCCTGGCTGTCCGCTGCACGGAAGACAATGACCGTCTTCTTGAGGCCTTAAGGGCAGAGCTGGGGTGAGTTTATGAATCACGCTGATCCCGCTACCATAAAGAATATCAACGAAGCCGCGCTGAAGGAGTTTATCTCCAACGGCTATAAGAACGCATCCCTGCGCTCCATCGCGCGTGAGGCCGGCGTTACCACCGGCGCATTTTACGGATACTACAAGAGCAAGGCCGAAGTGTTCGACGGGATAGTCGGGGAGCACGCTAAGTTTCTGAAGGCTCTGTTTGCCGTGCGCGATGGCGAAGATTATTCGGATTTCGGTAAGTCCCGTTTTACGCGTTTGTTTGTATACACATTCGATAACATCGACGGCGTGCGCCTGCTCGTGGCGGGAAGTGAAGGAACGGTTTATTCCGAGCTGTTCCACGAGCTGACCGAGCTGGTCGCAGATGGGTTGAAGCCTTATAGCGGCTCGCTGGAGGAGGAGTTTGTTCATTCTCTGATCAGCGGTCTGTTCGAGTCCTACTGTGAGCTGATCGTGCATGATGCGGGTAGATGCAAGGCGGGAAATGCGCTGTATAAGCTGTGGTCGTTCTACGAGGCAGGCTGGAGAGCTTTGCTGTAGCCTGCTGCTGGCCGCGAACAGTGCGCTCGTCGCTGAGCTCCTCCGCAACTTGCGCAGCAGGCGTTCAGCGCGCTTACACATAAAGGAGGTTTACTATGAAACACGTAACTTTTGCACCTAAGGGAATCTGTGCTCAGCAGATCGATTTTGATATAGATGATGACGGCAAGCTTCATAACGTTGCGTACGTCGGAGGCTGTAAGGATCGCTTGAATATGAAGCATCTCATTACATACTCAGGCCTAATGTTGATAATCCGTTTAACTCTCAGTTTTACGAACGGCTGAAACCTGACAGCAATCCTAAAGAGAAAGACCGTAAAGTAATGCTTAACGGCACTTATATGAGGTCCTACTTTGAGACCGATGTTGCTCAGCTACTTGATGATCTGGATATCGAATACAAGTATGAGACTTGTTTCAGAGTCGGAACTGAAAAAGTAAGCCCTGATATGTCTATGAATTTTCCTGAGTTTAATCGCTGCGGATTTCTTGAGGCTCTAGGTGGTCTCGGTAATCTGGGTTATGTAAATAAGAACTCCAGGAAGATAGCTAATTACATCAACGCAGGCTTATATATCAACCGCGATGTGGCATTTATCTCGAGTGACGGAGACTACCGACCTGACCATCAAACGATGCGAAGAATTATAGGTGTAATGACTGATTCTCTGGCTAAGCAATATCTGTTTAAGAAGCCATCGTCTGATTGACTGCCAAAATCACTGCCAAACTTACCATCCACTGGCAGTGAAAATGGCAATATGAGCTGATATTGCCAAAACTACAGCCAGAATCCACTGTACATGGCAGTGTTTTTGGCAGTGAGAGCGATTTAACTTATTCTTTGGACTCCTCGGCCTTGATATACAGCGGCCTGCGCTTTACTTCAATGAACGTACGGCCGATATACTCACCCAGGATACCCAGAGACATGAGAGTCAGGCCGCCGATGAAGAGAATGAAGCAAAGTAATGACGGATAACCCGGCACTTCGTTATATATGCGCAGAATAATTGCGCGGATGAAGTAGTAGACCAGATAGAAGAAACCTAAACCTGCAAATCCGAAGCCCAGATAAGTAGCCAGTCTCAAAGGCGCGGTCGTAAAAGAAACAATACCGTCGATCGCATATTTAAACAGCTTCCAGAAACTCCACTTGGTCTCGCCGGCGACTCTTTCTGTATTAACATACTCGATCCACTTCGTCCTGAATCCTACCCAGGCGAATATACCCTTCGAGAATCTCTGACGCTCATTAAGATCCAGAATCGCATCCACCACCTGGCGCTTCATCAGTCTAAAATCTCTGGCACCATCGGCAATCTCCACTTCGACCATACTGTTGATCAGCTTATAAAACAATCTGGCGAAGAATGACCTAATCTTCGGCTCGCCCTCGCGGGTGACTCGCCTGGATGCCACAATGTCCGCCTCATCCGCTTCAATTGTCCGTATCATCGACGGGATCAACGACGGCGGATCCTGCATATCCGCATCCATGATAGCCACCAAGTCTCCCGAAGCCTTTTCAAGTCCTGCATACATCGCAGCTTCCTTACCGAAGTTACGTGAAAAGATAATATACTTCACATCAGGATCTTCCGCGGCGAACCCTTTAATAACAGCGGACGTTTTATCGCGGCTTCCGTCATTAACAAAAATAAACTCGAACTTGTGATCCGTTACTTCCTTACGAACATCGCACAGTGCGTTATACAAAAACGGCAGCGCTTCTTCTTCGTTGTAACAGGGTACGATCAGACTTACGAGCATACGATCCTCCGTGGGGCCGCTCTTTATAACAAAAAGAGCAATTTGTATTATAATAGCACACATGAGGACCACTGATACACTTAAGACCAACCGAAGTCTCAAAGATATCTCGCTCGAGATCGGCTACACGGCGTATTTTCGTGCGGCGCTTCTTTACTTAAGCATACCGGTCCTGATCTTTTTCCTGGGCTACTTAAAGATCTGGTGGGCATTGCTCTTCACAGCACTCACAGTCCTCGCGGGCTTCTTCATTCTGAAGTCGGCAGACAAAGCCCCGGACGGCACCCCCGCCAAAACAGAAAAATACACCATCAAACTCGACTTCAAATACCTCGCATTCATCATCCCGATGATCCTTCTCACCACATACATCGCGGGTGTCAGCGAGTTTGCATTCTCATCCGGCGACCACACCATCAGGTACGCCATCTTACATGACCTCGTTAACTACAAGTGGCCGGTCATCTATGACTTAAGCACTCAGCAGAACCCGACCGTCTCAGCATTCTTAGGTGAGGGAGAGGTAGCCTTTGCTTATTACTTCGTTTTCTGGATGGTCCCCGCGGTGGTCGGCAAAGCCGCAGGACTCTTAGCAGCGAGAATTGTTCTATTTATATGGTCAGCCCTCGGCATCTTCCTGATCGCCATCGGCGCATGCATGCTCTACGGAAAAGCCTCCCGCGCGCTCTACCTCGGACTCATCCTCTGGGCGGGCTTCGATGTCATCCCTTACTACATCAACACCTGGGCCGGCATCTGGACCACCTGGGAGCGCTGGAACCAGGAACTCATCGTGGTAGGCAACTTCTACCAGTTAATGAATGTCTTTAACCAGAGCATCCCGGGCTTCATAATCACGATACTTCTGATCATGGCGGTGAACGGCACCTCCATAGGCTTCTTAGGAGCTCTCATGTTCTGCTACAGCCCCTGGGCCGCCATCGGCATCCTCCCGATGTGCATCTGCAAACTCATCACCAAACGTGCGCCGGGCAGCCCCGCAGCAGGAGTAATAAAAACATTACTCACCCCCGGCAACCTGATCGCACCCATAATCTTCTTCATAAGCCTCGCGCCTTTCTACACCGCGAACTCCAACGCCACCGGCGACAGCGGCTTCACAGTCACTTTCTATCCGAACGCATTCACGTTCATCAAGGACTACCTGATGTTCATCGTGATCGAGTTCGGTGTGTGGTTCGCGCTGATCTACAGGTTCCACAGGAAGGACCCGATGCTGCTCACAGCGCTCGGCACTCTCCTTATCCTGCCTTTCTACAAGATCACCTACGCCAACGACTTCCTCATGAGAGGCAGCATGGCGCCGCTGTTCCTGATCTCGCTTTACTCAGTCTTCTACGTAACAGACAACTTCCACAAGTGCCTGGGCTCCAAGAAGTTCGAGCTCAAGCCGCGCCTCGCGGTACTCGTTCTGATTGCCGCGGCATACACCACACTTAACCTGATGCTGTACTCGTCCCTCATGACGGTGCAGGTGAGGCTTTTGGGCGACACCGAAAGCGACGTGGCCCACAACATCGAGTCCTTCGGCAACATCAGGAAGGCCGACGAGGTGGAGGTAATCAACACGCAGTTCTTCGTCTATAACTACGAGGACACGGTATTCTTCAAATACCTGGCCAAGTGATACTATAAATAAAAAAGAAATGGGAGTTAACCATGAAGGAAGAGCCGACGCTCAAGACACGTTCACAGAAGCCCCTCGCCACCCGCGGTTCAAGCGGGACCGGCAAACTAAGCGGCGGGAAGCTCACTGCAAGTTCACTCAAATACCCGGTGTTGGCAGCCCTCATCACGGCCGTCTGTTTCTGCCTGATGCTGCTCATCAGCCAGAAGTACCCGTTCGGCCGCTACACCACACTCATCTCAGACCTTGAAGCGCAGTACGCGCCTTACCTTTTCCTGTACAGAGCCAAGCTCCTTGCGGCTGACTGGGGCCGCTTCATCTCAGACTTCGGCTACTCGTTCAGCCTCGGCGCAGGCAAGAACTTCGCAGGCACCTTCGGCTACTACCTCGCAAGCCCGCTGAACCTGCTGGTACTGCTCTTCAAGCCTGAGCAGGCCAACGAATTCGTAATGCTCCTGATGGGGATCAAGCTCTCACTTGCGGCCGCCTTCATGAGCATGTTCATCGAGGAAAGGGCAGAGAAGAAGGGCACTTTCTGGCCCGCAGTCTGGGGCGTCATGTACGCGTTCTCTTCCTACACCATGCTGTTCCTGTTCCACATCATGTGGCTTGACGGCTACATGCTCCTGCCGCTCCTGCTGTTCTTCATTGAGCGCTACCTTAAAAACAAAAAACTCACGGGCGTCACCGTCGTCCTTCTGCTGCTGTTCCTTTCAAACTACTACATCGCTTACATGGCGGGCATCTACTCGTTTATCTACCTGCTGTCACGCATGTACCTGACCGGCATGTTCACCAAGGAGCACCGCCCCGTCACGGTTATCACCAGATTCATAAGCAGAGCCATCTGCGCGGGCCTCACACTCGGCGTGATCCTCGTGCCCGTCGGTCTCGACACCATCCGCAACGCAGACCCCACGCACTCCGCCGACAGAAGCGACTACGTGGGCTTCTCACTCACAAGCATCTTCGACCGCATCTTCATGGGCTACGCGGGCGAATTCAACGACGTCCTCATCTCCAATATGCCGCTCATCTACGTAAGCTCGCTCGTAACTTTCCTGTGCGTGCTCTACCTCGTAAGCCGCGCATTCACAGGCAAAGCTAAGAAGTTCTACACGGTCTGCTTCGTACTGATCTACTTTACCCTCGCCATCGACGCGCTGGACGTTGCCTGGCAGGTCTTCGACAGCCCGAACTGGTTCTGGCACCGCGAGTCCTTCGTGTTCATCACGTTCTTCCTGACTCTGTCATACCAGGTCTTCGAGCACATCAAGGAAGTCACCAATAAAGAGATCATCAAGACCGCGGGAATCCTCGGCATAATCCTGCTGCTGGCGCACAGCTTCGGCGACATGAAGGATCACGGCATCCTGTTTGTATTCAACCTGTGCATCATCATCGCAGTCACACTCTTCCTCACGGGCCTCAAAAAAGAGAAGTGGGGCTACCAGATGAAGGACATGGGCAAGATCCTGCCTGTCCTCCTCGCGGGCTGCGTCATCTATGAGTGCGCATTCCTCGCGCCCCTGCAGTCTGCCGGCACCGCGACGCTCTCCATCGGAAGCACTGAGGGCGAGGACTTCGTGGTCGGCATGATGCTCTTCGAGGACTACGCGGAGGCATCGAACCTCCTTAACAACGGCTTCCGCAATGAGCACGACTGCTTCTACACAGACGATTATGTTGGAGTGGCGGGCTCAGCTGAGTACACGGGCTACCGCGGCATCACCATCTTCAATTCCAATTCCAACAAGATGTTCGGCCGATTCCTAAAGCAGCTCGGCTACGCTGTTAACTACAACTATTTCTCGGCGGACTGCTCTTATCAGGCACCCGCCACGGACGCTTTCTTCTCCGTCGGCACCATCTATTCCACAGCCGATTCTTACCTCGGCGCGGACAGACTCGCCGAGAACGAGGAGATGTCTTTCTACGTAAACCGCTCGGTTCTCCCGCTCGCGTTTGCAGCTGACCGCGACGCAAGAAGCTTCGACTTCTATCGGCTCGAGACTGCGACCGGCGCAGACGAAAAGAACTACTTCGACTTCCAGAACGACTGGTACCGCTCGCTCTTCCCGTGATTCACTGAGGACTTCTACCTGGAAGTCAACGACGCGGACATCGAGGAGGAGCTCGTAAACGCTTCCGTCATCAACATCTGGGATTACCAGAACCCCGCGGACGACAGTGAAGAGGAGGCTTCGGAAGCAGCTTCACCCCTGGCCGCAGGAAGCAGCAGCTCAGATGACTTCGACCCGGATGACTTGGGCCTTGAGGTCGTTTCCGATTACTTCGAGACTCAGACTGAAGTTTTCAGGACCAACAAGAACCTGCCCATCATCCTGAACTACACCATCACGGTTACGCGCCCGGACGAGCTTTACCTCAACATCTCCGTGCCCAGGATGAACAGCGGCTGCGAGGTCTGGCTTAACGGCGAGAATATCGCAAACTACGCCGCACGCACATTCTACTCAAGCATATTAAGACTCGGCGCCTATGAGCCGGGCGAGACGGTGCAGGTAACGATCATGGCGGACTACGACATGTGGACCTACTCTGACATCAACTTTGCATACTTCGACCTGGAGGGCTTCGAGGCGCAGTTCGTGCAGATAGACGACCAGGCTGTAAGAGTCACCGAGGCTGACGACGGCTATGTAACCCTCGAGGCAGACGTGCAAGCAGGTGACATGATCCTCACGTCGATCCCTTACGAGGACGGCTGGACGGCTTACATAGACGGGGAGCAGACAGACATCATCCCCTACGAGGACGCATTGATCAGCCTTGACGCAGAGCCCGGACACCACGATATCAGGCTTGTTTTCGCCCCTCCGGGACTGAAGGCAGGCGCGGCACTCTCGGTCATCGGCATCGCGGGATTAATTGTAGTATCGCTAATGGACAAAAAAAGATATAATAGCAAAAGCAAAAATACAGTAAGCGGAGGTTAACTATTATGAGCGCTGTTGATACATATAAGATTTGGAGCACAGACCCGTTCTTTGACGAGACTACAAGAAACGAGCTTCTCGCCATTGCTGATAACAGCACAGAAATCGAGGACAGATTCTATAAGGACCTGGAGTTCGGTACGGGAGGCCTCAGAGGCATCATCGGAGCCGGAACAAACAGGATCAACGCATACACAGTAGCAAAGGCTTCCGCAGGCCTTGCAGATTACATCGTATCTAACGGTGAAGAGGCAAAGAAGAGAGGCGTAGTTATCTGCCACGATTCACGTCACTTCAGCCCCGAGTTCGCACAGGTTGCAGCACAGGTATTCGCCAACGCAGGCATCCGGGTATATCTCACAGACGAGCTTCGTCCTGTACCTATGTGCTCTTTCTCAGTAAGATACTTCAACGCTTTTGCAGGCGTTATGATCACAGCTTCCCATAACCCGCCGAAGTACAACGGCTATAAGGTTTACGGCGAGGACGGCGGTCAGGTTACAGAGGCAGCTGCAGCAGCTATCCTCGAGAACATGGCTAAGTACGCTGACGTAAGAACAACAAAGCTTGCTGACTTTAACGAAGCACTCGCTTCCGGCCTTATCAAGAGATTCGGACCTGAGGTCGACATCGCATACACAGATATGCTCAAGAAGCTCGTAATCGACGCTGACTCCATCAAGAGACAGGCTGACATCAGCATCGTTTACACGCCTCTGCACGGCTCCGGCAACAAGCCCGTAAGACGTATCCTCAAGTCCATCGGCCTTAACAACGTTTATGTTGTACCTCAGCAGGAGCTCCCTGACGGCGCTTTCCCTACAGTTAAGACACCTAACCCTGAGGACCCGGCTGCTCTTTCCATGGGTATCGAGCTTGCCAAGAAGGTCGGCGCTGACCTCGTATTCGGTACTGACCCTGACTCCGACAGACTCGGAATCGCAGTAAGAACAAAGGATGGCGAGTACAAGGCCCTCACAGGTAACCAGGTAGGCCTCATGCTCCTCGACTACATCCTTGATTCCAAGAAGAAGCTCGGCACACTCGAGGACAACGCTTTCGCATGTACGACAATCGTTTCCACCAAGCTGTGCAAGGCTGTCTGCGAGGCTTACGGCGTAGAACTCCAGGAGACACTCACAGGCTTCAAGTACATCGGTGAGAGAATCAAGGTTGACGACGAGTTCGGTGACAAGCACTTCCAGTTCGGTTTCGAGGAGTCCTACGGCTACCTCTCCGGCACAGATGTAAGAGACAAGGACGCTGTAGTAGCAGCAATGCTCGTCTGCGGTATGGCTTGCCAGTCTCAGGACATGGGCGAGACTCTGATCGACAGACTTTACAGAATCTACGGTAAGTACGGCTACGGCTTCGAGCAGGCAGTTTCCTTCACACGTGAGGGTAAGGAAGGCCTCGAGAAGATCAAGAACGGCATGATCGCCATGAGAGCTGAGCTCGAGGCTTGCAAGACAGCTGAGGACGCAGCTAAGCTCATCGGCGGACCTAAGCCCGTTGCAGTACGTGACTACCAGAAGGGCGTAAGATACGACTTCTCCGGCGGCGAGGTTAAGACTTCTGAGCTGACACTGCCCAAGTCCAACGTACTCCTCTACGAGCTCGGCGGCGACAAGGGCCTCGACTGGGCATGCGCAAGACCTTCCGGTACAGAGCCTAAGCTCAAGATCTACTTCGGCGTTTACGACGCTGACGAGAAGACAGCTTCCGACAGACTCGAGTCCATCAAGTCTGAGATGAGCGTTTTCGTAGAGAACAAGCTCGGATAATGATCGCTTATAACCTTCAGCCAATCGCGGTAAGAGGCCTTACCGGTATAGGGAACTACACCCTCGAAGCGGCAAGAAGGCTGATAGATGAAGCCTCAGAGCTTCACGCATTTGATTTTTTCGGAAGAAACGGCGCAGCCGCCATTCTCGAAGAGAATCTTAACATGAACTTAAGCGGGTACGACCTCCATATCGTGAGGTCGCTCCCGCTTTCTGTTTATATCCGCATGGGAAACCTAGGTAAGGCAATGCCCTATAGCACATTGACTAACTCGAAGGCGGACCTTACGGTCTTCTTTAACTACCTGACCCCGGGCGGCCTTAAGGGTAAGAACATGATCACCATCTACGATCTTGTCTCAGAGCGGTTCCCCGAGACCATGCAGGGCAGGAACAGAAGACTTCTTCAGGGTCACCTGAAGGATTCGGCTTCACGCGCATCCTCGATTCTCACCATCTCGGAATTCTCCAAGTCCGAGATAATCGATGTCCTGGGGGTTCCTGAGGAGAAGATATTCGTCGGTCCCTGCGGAGTGGACACAAAGTTTTACACACCGGGCGAAGGGTTCGAGACCCAAATCAACAGGAAGTTCAACCTGGAAAGATACATTCTCTACGTGGGCACGCTCGAGCCCAGGAAGAACATCAGGACCTTGGTCGAGGCGTTCTCGAAGATAAGCGATAAGTACCCGGACGTTAAGCTCGTCCTCGCGGGAGGACTTGGCTGGCAGCCCGAGGCGACGCTTAAGGCCATAGAGGAGTCGAAGGCGAAGGACAGGATTATCCGCACGGGATACATAACCAACGAGGAGAAGAGAGACTTGCTTCGTAACGCCCAATTCTTCGTATTCCCGAGTATCTACGAGGGATTCGGAATGCCCGTCACCGAGGCTATGGCCTGCGGCACGGACGCGGTCGTATCGGAAAGCTCGAGTCTCATCGAGATAAGCGCGGGGCTGGTTCCGCTTATTGCCCCCAAGAACTCCGACCTCTGGGCAGAGGCTATGGAGGAGAAGATCAACGGGAAGGCAGACGACCGTAAGAAACAGCAGCTGATCGACCACGCGAGGTCCTATACATGGGATAAGACGGCCGAAGCGGCAAGAAGTGCTATTAAACACGCGTATATGTTATAATCAATAAGTTAAGAATCTAATAACAACTAGTAGGAGAGGAATTATCATGAAGAAAGCATTAATCACAGGTATCACAGGTCAGGACGGTTCTTATCTTGCAGAGTTCCTTCTCGAGAAGGGCTACGAGGTACACGGACTTATCAGAAGAGCATCTGTTGTTACGACCGAGAGAATCCAGCACCTTATCGATGCGAATTCCATCATTCTTCATGAGGGTGACCTCTCCGATTCATCAAGCATCTTAAGAGCTGTTAAGGACATCGAGCCCGATGAGATCTATAATCTCGCAGCTCAGTCTCACGTAGGTGTCAGCTTCGAAGCTGCAGAGTACACAGGTGAAGTAGACGCCATCGGCGTACTCCGTATCCTCGAGGCAGTCCACATCATGGGCCTTGAGAAGAAGACAAGAATCTATCAGGCTTCCACTTCCGAGCTTTACGGAAAGGTTGAGGAGTGCCCTCAGAACGAGAAGACACCTTTCCATCCTTTCTCACCTTACGCTGTTGCTAAGCAGTACGGTTTCTGGATGATGAAGGAGTACAGAGAAGCTTACGGCATGTTCTGTGCCAACGGAATCCTGTTCAACCACGAGTCTGAAAGAAGAGGCGAGACATTCGTTACAAGAAAGATCACAAGAGCTGCAGGCCGTATCGCTTGCGGACTTCAGGACCACCTCGAGCTCGGTAACCTCGATTCACTCCGTGACTGGGGTTACGCTAAGGACTACGTTGAGTGCATGTGGCTTATCCTCCAGCAGGACGAGCCTGACGATTACGTAATCGCCACAGGTGTTCAGCACACAGTTCGTGAGTTCACCACACTCGCTTTCGCTAACGACGGCATCGAGCTTGAGTGGAAGGGCGAGGGCCTCGAGGAGAAGGGCTACGACAAGAAGACGGGCAAGATGCTCGTATGCGTTAACCCTCAGTGGTTCAGACCTACAGACGTTGTTAACCTCTGGGGTGATCCTACAAAGGCTAAGACAAAGCTTGGCTGGAACCCTCAGAAGACATCTTACGAGGAGCTCTGCCGCATCATGGCTGAGCATGACCTCCAGCTTGCAAAGAAGGAAGCCGGCATCTCCTGATGAAGGCACTGATATTCGGTATCGGAGGATTCGTCGGCCGTTATCTTACCGATGAACTGAAGGCCCACGGCTACGAGGTCGCAGGAAGCGACATCATGCCTTCATGCGGTCTTGAGGGAGTCGAGTATTACGAGGGTGACCTCCTTAATGCCGAGTTCGTGGCAGACGTGGTTAAGAAGACTGAGCCTGATGCCATCATTAATCTCGCCGCCATCTCTTCCGTAGGAGCTTCCTGGAAGATCCCGCAGACCACCATCATGGTAAACGTCGTCGGCGCGCTTAATATCCTTGAGGCAGCAGGCAAGCACGCAGGCTCCGCCAAGGTAATGTTTATAGGCTCCAGCGAGGAGTACAGCCAGAAGGACGAGGCTATTAACGAATGCGATCCCCTCGCAGGAAACAACCCCTACGGCATCTCCAAGATGACGCAGGAGCAGTTCGTGGAGTGCTACCGCGCCCGTTACGGTCTTAAGATCTACTATGTGCGCCCTTTCAATCACACGGGTGTCGGCCAGCGCGATTCATTCGTACTGCCGTCATTTTGTAAGCAGGCCGCAGACCTTGAAGCTGCAGGCGTTCCGGGCGAGATCCGCGTCGGCAACCTCACAGCCAAGAGAGATTTCTCCGATGTTCGTGACATCGTACGCGCTTACCGCATGATCCTGGAAAGTGACGACGACCGCATCATCTACAACGTAGGAAGCGGCGCGGCTCACGGCCTCGATGAGATGCTTAACTACATCGTCAGCCTGTGCACCAACGACGTTAAGGTCGTAGTGGACCAGGAGCGTTTCCGCCCGATCGACACACCGATCGTCCTGTGCGATAACTCCCTTATCAGGGAGAAGCTCGGCTGGGAGCCTGAATACACGATCTTCGATACTTTAAAGGAAATGTTCGAGTACTATCTCAAGAATGAATAAGATCAAGGAAATCTACGAATACCGTCTGATGATATACAGCCTCGTAAAAAGGGACTTGCGTGGTAAGTACAAGGGTTCCGTGCTGGGCTTTATG
Source organism: Clostridiales bacterium (assembly GCA_017451265.1). Classification (GTDB taxonomy): domain Bacteria; phylum Bacillota; class Clostridia; order Saccharofermentanales; family Saccharofermentanaceae; genus Saccharofermentans. Next base: position 69,300 of record JAFSPU010000010.1, on the reverse strand, counting down.
TGGACTTTTGTAAACCCGCTGCTTCAGCTTCTGGTTTACAACATGGTATTTTCCATCATCATGAAGGCGGGAGTGGAGAAGTTCTATCTTTACCTGTTCGTCGGCCTTATCCCGTGGCTGTTTTTCTCGGCTGCGATCACCGGCGGCTCCACCTGCATCATCGCACAGAAGGACCTGATCAAGAAGATCAGATTCCCGCGTGAGATCATCCCGATCTCTTTCGTTACGTCGCAGTTCGTAAACATGCTGCTGTCGTTTATCGTAGTTATCTTAGTCTCGCTCGTTTCGGGCGTGCACCTTACCATCGGCGGCATCCTGTGCCTGCCGGTCATCATGCTTGTCGAGTACATCATGGCCCTTGGCATCGCGCTTATCTCCTCGTCACTCACGGTTTACTTCCGTGACCTGGAGCACATCCTCGCCATCATCGCCATGGCATGGCTTTATGCCACACCTATCTGCTACCCGGAGACGATGGTGCCCGAGAAGTACCTTTCACTTTACAGACTTAACCCCGTCACGCCCATAGTTAACGCTTACCGTGACGTTCTTTACTACGGCCGCACACCGGACCTGACTACACTTCTCATCGCCATCGGCATCGGTCTCGTTACCGTGCTTATCGGCGTGCTTGTCTTCGGCAGGCTCCAGAGAAGATTCGCGGAGGAACTGTAATATGGCAGACGATGTTGCGATCCGCGTAAGTAATCTTACCAAGAAGTTCAAGGTCTACTACGACAAGGGCCGCTCACTGAAGGAAGTCATTCTCTTCCGCAACCGTAACAAGCACGAGGTGCGCACGGTCTTAAACGACGTCTCCTTCGACATCAAGAAGGGCGAGGCAGTGGGCCTCATCGGCCACAACGGCTGCGGCAAGTCCACACTTCTTAAGCTTATCTCGGGTATCCTGTACCCGGACGGCGGCTCCGTAGACATCAAGGGCCGCGTTTCATCGCTTCTCGAGCTCGGCGCGGGCTTCCACCCGGACATGTCCGGCCGCGAGAACATATACATCAATGCATCCATCTTCGGCCTGACGAAGGAAGAGATAGAGGCAAGACTGCAGAGCATCATCGATTTCTCTGAGCTTGCAGGCTTCATCGACAACCCGGTTAGAACTTATTCTTCCGGTATGTACATGAGACTCGCGTTCTCCGTTGCCATCAACGTGGACGCTGACGTGCTCCTGATCGACGAGATCCTCGCGGTAGGTGACGCCAACTTCCAGGCCAAGTGTTTCAGCAAGCTTCAGGAGATCAAGGAGAAGGGCACGACAATCGTTATCGTTTCCCACTCGCTTTCTCAGATCGAGAACATCTGCGACAGATCCATCTGGATCAACGAGGGCGTCATCAGAGCTGACGGCACGCCTCTTGCGGTCCACAGCGAGTACCTGGAGTTCATGAACGAGCAGCGCAAGGCTTCCACAGGCAAGGACCTGGACATCCCGCCCGAGTATGTGGCTTACCTGCAGGAGCGCCGCTATAAGGAGAACCTGAAGCTCTCCATGATCCCCGAGCAGCAGGCAGCTGTCGAAGCTAACGGCGGACAGTACCGCTGGGGTTCAGGCGAGGTTAAGATCACGAGCATCGTGGCATGCGGCCCCGACGGCGTCGGCAAGAGACTTTTCGAGGTCGGCTCTGACGTTTACTTCAAGGTGCACTACCATGTGGAGACACCCATCAAGGACGCCGTCTTCGGCATCGGTTTCTTCAGAAACTCCGGCGAGAACCTCTACGGCACCAACACGCGTATCGACGGGCATGAGAAGTTCGACCTGAACGAGGACGGCGAGTTCACCATCGTGATGCGCAAGATCCCGCTGATGCCCGACCAGTACACGGTAAGCTTCTCCATTGAGTACGGTGACGGCGTGCCTGTGGACTACTGGAAGGACGCGCTTAAGATAGACACTTACAGGCAGACGCCTGACGTCGGAGGCTTCTTCATGGAGCACGACTGGGAATACCAAGGCCATAAGGCAGAAGAGCAGGGTTAATATGAGCGAGACTAACGGCATCGACGTAACGAAGATAATGGAAGAGATCCGCGCGAACATCAAGGAGAGCGGGGCAGACAAGATCCCGCTGTCGTTCGCAGACGAGGCTTCCGGCGCATCCGCTTCCACGCTGGATGAGGCTGTAAGGTACCTGGCGTATAACTACGAGGTAACGGCCTACAAGATGCTCGAGGGCAACAAGATCAAGCGCTTGTTTAAGAAGTGCATCCGCAAGGCGGGTTCCTTCTTTGTGCTGCCGATCGTGGCCCAGCAAAATAAGCTTAACTACCACTACTACATGGTTTGCGAGGCCGTGCGCAACCAGAAAAACGAGATCGCTGACCTGCAGAAGACATTGACTGACCTTGAGGCCAAGGTTGACGCGCTGGAGAAGAAGGCATGACGGCACGCGAACTCTTTGCTTCCATCGTTAAGGCTGAGGGCAGGGAAGGCACCGTAACGCTCCCTGCTGACTTTAACGACATCTCCGTTCTCATGGGTCTTTCCATGGAGGACTCCGTCACGCGTGAGCTCGCTTTTATCGAGGAGAACAAGAAGGTAGTCCCCCAGTACACGTCGCTTGCCAAGAAGCTCGGCGGCATGTTCTACGGCTTCTACTACAACCCCTGCGTTTACGCGCAGAATGACATCAACGACAAGCTGCTTACCGTGCTCAAGGAGTTCCGCGAGCAGGAGAAGATCAAGCAGGACCTTTTCGCACGCATTAACGTCCTTCAGGACAGACTGGATGAGCTCTCATGAGGATCTTCCAGGTACTGACAACGCTTTCCCGCGGCGATGCTGTAAGTAATGACACGCTCGCCATCCAGAAGCTGCTTAAGGCTAACGGCATCAAGTCCGTGATCTACGCCGAGCACCTGGACCCCAAGTTTATAAGCAAGACTATCAAGCCTTACCACGTGCTGCCCAAGATCCGTAAGGGTGACCTTATGCTGTATCACCTGTCCACGGGCACCGTGCTTAACGAGAAGATCAAGGACCTGCCGTGCAAGAAGATCGTGATCTACCATAACATGACCCCGCCGGATTTCTTCGTGCCTTACTCGGGTGCCGCAGCCAAGCTGTGCTCGCAGGGTATCGATGAGGCCATCTCGCTGAAGGACACATTCGACGCGGGCATCAACGACTCTTCGTTTAACATGCACCAGCTTGAGGGTTACGGCTACAAGTGCCCCATGAAGGTGTGCCCCATCCTGGTTCCTTTCGAGGACTACGCCAAGGAGCCTGACGCCGCACTGCTTGAAGCTATGGGCGGCCCCGCGGCTACTAATGATCACGTGGTTAAGAACATCCTGTTCGTAGGACGCATTGTGCCTAACAAGAAGCCCGAGGACATCATGACGATGCTGTACGCTTACCGTCAGATGTATAAGGAGCCCGTGCGCCTTATTCTGGCAGGCTCCACACAGGGCATGGAGAAGTACACCGCGCGCCTGCGCCTGTACGCCAAGAAGCTGGGACTCGATGACATTGTATTCACGGGTCACATCACTTTCCCGCAGATCCTGGCTTACTACAGAAGTGCGGACGCTTTCGTGCAGCTTTCCGAGCACGAGGGCTTCTGTGTGCCCCTGCTGGAGGCCATGTACTTCAGGATACCGATAATCGCATTTGACTCCTGCGCCATGCCCGAGACCTTGGGCGGCACCGGAATCCTGCTTGATAAGAAGGACCCCGCGCTCATGGGACAGGCTTTGCATGAGGCTCTCTTTAACGAGGAGCTGAGGCAGAAGGTGCTCGCCGAGCAGGACGAGAGACTTAAGTATTTCTCTTATGAGAATGTTTCGAAGATGTTCATGGATCAGCTGGGTCAGTTCAGGGAGGCACTCAAGTGAAGGTCTGTTTTGTAGTTCAAAGATACGGCCTGGAGGTCAACGGAGGAGCCGAAGCTTACACCCGTGAGGTGGCAGAACATTTGTGCGCCTTACCCGGATATGAGGTTTCCTGCCTCACCACCTGCGCGGTCGACTACCAGTCCTGGAAAAATGAGTACGAACCCGGTGTAACAGTGTTAAACGGCGTAAAAGTCGAGCGTTTACCGAATGTTTCGGAGCGTGACGTAAATTCGTTCAACAAGCTTTCAGAGAAAGTTTTGGGTGCCGCGGCGGCCCGTCAGCCCCTAGCCAAGGAGAAGGAAGAGGAGTGGATGGAGCGCCAGGGACCGAACTGCCCGGAGCTTCCCAAGAGGTTGCGCGAGCTTCATGACGAGTACGATGTTTTTGTGTTCGTATGCTACCTTTACTACACCACTTACTTCGGTCTGCCTGAGGTTGCCGACAAGGCCATCTTCATTCCCACGGCTCACGAGGAGACTCCGATCCACCTCGGGATCTTTGAGAAGATGTTTACGTTGCCCGCGGCCTTCTACTACAACACGGTAGTGGAGAAGGAGCTGACTAACGCGCTGTTCCCCGTGTCCCTGAGTAAGCCCGACAACGGCGGTAAGGGCGGAGTCGGCGTGGAGCTGCCGGACGGTATCGACGGCGAAGCTTTCAAGAAAAAGTACGGCCTGGACGAGTTCATGCTTTATGTGGGCCGAATTGATGAGAATAAGTGCTGCCCCGAGATGTTTAAGTACTTCGCGGAGTATAAGAAGAGACACCCGAATTCCGCGCTGAAGCTCGTGCTGATGGGTAAGCCCGTGTGCGAGATCCCCAAGCGCGATGACGTGATTTCCTTAGGCTTCGTGTCCGAGGAGGATAAGTTCTCAGGGCTCGCGGCATGCAAGTTCCTTGTGCTGCCGAGTAAGTTCGAGAGCCTTTCCATCGTGGTGCTTGAGGCCATGAAGATGAATAAGCCCGTGCTCGTTTCCGCGGACTGCCCTGTGCTTAAGGGCCACGCGTTAAGGTCTAATGCAGGCCTGTATTACTCGGGTTTCCTGGAGTTCGAGGGCTGTGTGGATTATCTGCTTTCCCATGAGGACGAGGTTTCCCGCATGGGTGACAACGGCGTCGTTTATGTAGATAACGACTACTCCTGGGAGAAGATCTGCGAGGGCTACGATAAGCTGATCAGGAAGGTTGCTTCGAAGTCTCAGGACGCATAAGGCGTGCGCCTTCTGCGAACAGAAGTATCAGCAGAGGGTTGTTTCCGATCTCAATGATGTGATGAGCGATCATGCAGTTAAGTGCCACGAGTGCGACGATGTACATGATCCTGCGGTTAATGCGGAATTTTCTTGCTAAGAATACATAAGCGATGATGAGTATCACTGTGGCCAGGATGCCTTCTCTGAAGAGCATGTGAAGGTAAGAGCAGTCTACGAAGTTATAGCCGTCGACGTGGCCGTTGGAGCCGCCGAGACCGATGTATCTGACTGCCTGACCGAAGAAGGTTACGCCGAATTCGGAGAAGCCGTTATGGCCGTTTTTAAGTCTGTTGTTAAGAACTGTGTTGACGAATGACAAGAAGCGGTTATCTTCGGAATACAGCCATGAGAAAAAGAACATGACGGTAGCGGCCACAGGCATCGAGATCAAACCGATCTTGCTGCAGAATGAATCCCATTTTTTCTTGAATTTATCGCTGCCTTTCTTCTCGAGAATAATATCAAAGCTGAATAGTATCAGCGCGAGCAGGATGCAGATGAAATCGAGTCTTGCGAAGGTCTTAATGAAGACTGCGACGGAGACGATAAGCAGCCCGATTATGTGCCTGATCTTTAAGCAGTTATTGTAGATGCACAGGAAGATCAGTACCAGGAAGAAGATCCTTGCCGCGTAGTCGGTGCAGTATGTGTTGCCGAGCGAGCTTCTGTATACGCCGTGCTCGAAGTACTTAAGGTTAGGGATGATGCCCGTAAGCGCGAGGATAGTCGTCATGATGACGAACGACAGTGACTCGGCAAGGTAAACTTTTAAGATCTTCTTTGCATCTATGCCGTGTGCTCCCACGCAGACCATATACATCAGGAACAGATCCATGTTGCCGGTGAGCAGTGTGGCCTGAGCGGCGAGCAGGATGCATCCGCAGGCTTTCAATGCCTTGGCCTTAACGTCTCTGTCGGTGTCTAACAGGACTGCCTTAAAAAGAAGACCTAAGCAGGAAAGCATAAGCAGTATGTATGAGATCAGGCGGTAAGCCTGAAGATCGACGAACTTGAAGGTCGTAGTCTCAAGGATGGAAATCGTAACTATACAGATAAAGAAAACGAAGTACAGTTTCTCGCCTAACTTGCTTGTGGTTTTAGCTGAAGTCATCAGTCCGGCCTTCCTTTTAATGGATATGAATATTATACACTCTGCGCTTTAGGAAGGATGAAGTCGAAGACCGCCTTGGCAAAGCCGTCGGACTCGCAGCTCGGGGCGATGTAATCGGCGTGCTTTACGATCGATGAGTCCTTCATGGCGATGGCATAGTCGGCAGCCTGAAGCAGGGACAGATCGTTCTCGGAATCACCCAGAGCAAAGGTCATGCCGACTCCGAGTGACTTCGCGATCTCCTTTAATGCGAGGCCTTTAGAAGTGCCTTTCATCATGACGTCGTAGAAATCCTTGGCCGATGAGACAATCTCAAGTTCAGGGAAGCTTCTAAGCCTGGATATAAGATCAGAAGACGGCCTTATAAGCAGGAACTTATTAAACGAATGATCAAGATCGTTAAGCTCCGGCACCTTAATCTCATCAGGAACCGAAGCGTTATAGTCAGCGATGAAACCGCGGCGGGAGGAGTTTTCGAAGAAGTACAGTCCGTCTGACGAATAACCGGTGGCGTCCACGTTCTCGTTTATAAACAGTGTGATCAGCGCCTTCAGGACATCTGCAGGGAAATCCACAGACTTAACGTCTTTAAACAGTACAGGATCTGAGATGGCCGCGCCGTTTGAAGTGATAAGAGGGATCTTTATCCCCAGATCACGCGCATAGGAGCCTGTGAGATAGAAGGTCCTTCCGGTGGCCAGAGTCACGCATCCGCCGGCTTTATAAACGGCTTCGACTGCGCGCTTATTTGCCTGCGAGACAGGCTGTCCCGGAAGCAGTAATGTATAGTCCATATCGGTCGCTACGAGAAACTTATAATCACTCATGTTGTGATATTATATTATTCATAATCAAAACAAACAATTCGGAGGCATTTTATGCAGAGAGCGGCAGTCATAATGGCAGGCGGCGGCGGAACAAGATTCTGGCCGGTATCAAGGATGGCGACACCTAAGCAGTTGGTAAGACTTACAGGCGATGACGTCATGATCAATGAGACCATCAAGCATTATGACAGCGTGATCGGCAGACAGAATACCTTCATCGTTACTAACGAGAAGCAGGCCGAGCTCATGGATAAGGTCCTCTTCGATGAGGTGGACAGATCACACATCCTGATCGAGCCCGTTCAGAGAAACACGGCACCCTGCATCATATATGCGGCCATGACTTTGAAGAAACTTTACGGCGATGCCATCATGGCAGTGCTTCCGGCTGACCACCACATCGGCAACATCAAGGAGTACGAGCGCGTGCTTAACCTCGCCATGGACACAGCCGAGAAGACAGACCGCATCGTAACTGTCGGACTTAAGCCGACTTTCCCTTCCACAGGCTACGGCTACATCAACTACTCAGAAGAAGCTTCAGAGGGCATAGAGGTCTATGACCTTTTAAGATTCGTAGAGAAGCCTGACCTTGCCACTGCAACTGAGTACGTTAACTCCGGAAGATACCTTTGGAACTCCGGCATGTTCATCTGGAAGGTTTCCGTAATCCTCGATTACTTTAACAAGCTTCTGCCTGACATGTACGCAGACATGGAGAAGATCTTCGATGACTTAAGAACAGACAGGGAGGCGGCCGCCATTGCAGCCACATACCCGAACCTTCAGAAGATCTCCGTCGACTACGGCATCATGGAGCACGCTGAGGGCGTTTTCTGCATCCCCGCTGACTTCGGCTGGAATGACGTCGGTTCCTGGGATTCCCTGGATAATGTCTTTACGGGAGACGAGTCCGGAAATATCACTGCAGGTGAGGCGGAAGAGAAGAAGAACTTCATCCTCGAAGGCTGCAAGGACACTGTCGTTTTCGACGCTGCCGGTGACAAGTTCGTGGCTGCAGTCGGACTCGACAATATCGTTATCGTAAATACCAAGGACGCCGTGCTCGTTCTGAACAAGGACAAGGCACAGGACGTTAAGAAGATCGTAGATGCTCTTAAGGAACAGGGAAGAGAGGACCTTCTTTGAGGATCGCTCTTGATCTGACATCCACACCCAAGAGCAAGACCGGCATCGGGCGTTACATGCTCGGCCTCCTTAAAGGCCTGCAGGAAGTAGACGACGGGAACGAGTACCTGCTTTTTGCGCAGGACGATGACCTTGACGGCTTCGGCGTGTACAAGGACAACTTCAAGTTCATCCCGTGTAACTCCAAGGTCTTAAGAAAGCAGTGGGTGCGCATCATCTGGGAGCAGGTGGTGTTCCCCTGGCGCCTGCGTAAAAATAAGGCTGACGTGCTTTTGTGCCCGAACTATTCCATGCCGTACCCGGTAAGGCTCGTGCACCGCAAGATGGCCGTGGTAAATGCTTTCCATGACATGGCTTACTTCATGTTCCCGGAGCTTTATATCGGCTGGAAGCGCGAGATCTTCAAGTGGTACATAAAGCGCTCGGCACGCTCCACTGACAAGATCATCACCATCTCCGAGAACTCCAGGGAAGACATCCCGAAGTTTTGCAGGCCTAAGAACACCAACATCACCGTAACCTACATGGGTGTCAAGGAGGACTTCTTCGAAGGCACCCCTGCAAGTGATGACACGCTTAAGAAGTACCGCGTCACGGGCGAGTACATTTACTATGTCGGCACACTCGAGCCCAGGAAAAACGTGAAGGGCCTGATCGACGGCTACAGGCTGCTGCCAAAGGAGACGCGAGATCAGTACAAGCTCGTCATCACGGGCAAGAAGGGGTGGTTTTACGATGAGCTCTTCAGCACTGTAAACGCAGACCCTGAGCTTACGAATAATGTGATCTTCACGGGCTTTGTTGACGATGAGGACATGATCCCGCTGCTTAAGAGGGCGAGTGCCTTTGCGTACGTTTCGCTTTATGAAGGCTTTGGTATCCCCGCGGCGGAGGCCATGGCTGCCGGCGTGCCCTGCGTTACTTCAAATAGGTCTTCCATGAAAGAAATCGCTGAGGGCTTTGGTTTCCTTGCAGATCCCGAGAGCCCCGAGAGCATAAGAGATAAGCTTGCCGAAGCGCTCGCAGAAGGCAAGGACAGCAGCAAGATAAAGGCTGCGCAGGAGCATGCGCGCATGTTTACTTGGAAAGCGTGTGCCGAAGGGACTGTCAGTTCTTTCGGTGAAGCCTGCGGTAGACGAGCTTCCTTATAAATTCAGGCATAATGCAGACAAGATAGTGCGGAACGGCGCAGGTAAGATAGATCCGGCGTGTGGTCCAGCCTGTCTCAAGCAGGTGCTTGTGAAAGCTTAGCATGACCCTGCCGTATTCGCGTCCGCCGCGGCGCAGGAACATACCCTCGTCAGTGCGCATATACAGAAGCGGCTCTTCTATGTTTGCCGCGCGTGCGCCGTTTTTCAGCATTCGTATCCACAGGTCGTAGTCCTCGAACAGCGGGAAGTCTGAAGTGTAGCCGCCTGCTGCGATTACAGCGGACTTGCGGAACATGACTGACGGGTGGTTAAAAGGGTTGCGTTTCCTGGAAAACTCCTCGATCTGCTCCTGAGTAAGCGGGAGGTCACGGCGCCCCGTGACATTGCCCACATCGCCCTCAAACTCAAGGATGGCGGAGCTTACGATGTCGAGCCCCTCGCTCATGCGTGCGTATTCCTTGCCCAGGCGCGAGGGCATGCAGATGTCGTCGGAATCCATGCGCGCCACGATGTCGTAGCTTACGTGCTTAAGACCCTCGCTAAGAGCGGCACCGAGCCCAACGTTTGAAGGCAGCGGCACGGGTTTAACTGCAGGGAAAGAGTGGATAACCTCCATGAGGTCATCGCCCACGGGACCGTCTATCACCAAAATAAACTCGGCCGGCGGGAACTCCGATGTGAGCACACTGTTAATGCTGGCGCGTAGGTTAACTGCATTCTCGCCCGCGTACACGGACATCAGAACGGAATAGGGATAGGTCACGACGCATCCTCATGGCGGATAACCGTGGAATCCGTGGAAATAACGGTCTCGCGGTTCTCCTCGAAGCTCTGGTTATAAAGGTGGGGCGTGAAGATGGCACGCACCGTCAGGAAAATGATCTTAATATCCTGAAGGATGGAATAATTCTTGATGTAAAGCAGGTCATAACGCAGCTTGTCCTGAGCGGTGGTGTCGTAGTTGCCTGCAACCTGCGCAAGGCCCGTGATACCGGCCTTAACCGCAAATCTCTGGGAGTAGCCCGGGATCTTCTTTTCGAAGGTGGCGACGAACTCGGGACGCTCGGATCTCGGGCCGACTACGCTCATCTCGCCCATGAGAACGTTCATGAACTGAGGCAGCTCGTCGATCTTGGAGCGGCGCAGAAACCTTCCGATCTTGGTGACACGGGGGTCGTTCTTGCCGGAGATGACGGCGCCTGTGATGCGCTCGGCGTCTACTCTCATGGTGCGCAGCTTGTAGATCTCATAAGGCTTGTTGTTGATGGTAAGTCTCGTCTGCTTGAAGAATACGGGGCCTCCGTCCTCGGCCTTGATGAGGATGGCGCTGATGAGGAGGATAGGAGACGCGAGCACGAGTGCAAGGATGGAGATGAACAGGTCGAGGATCCTCTTGAACAGTCTCTGCTCGAAGGTGAGACCCATTCTGTCCATGAGCATTACCATGAGGTCATTCAAGTAGATGATCCTGGACTTGTAAAGCGAGATCTCGTAGAACTGCGGTACGACGTAAACTACCGTGTCGTACTTGGCGCAGGCCAGGATGATGTCGGATTTAACATCCTCGGGGACGTCAGGGCACAGGAAGATCTCCACGTTACTTCTGATAACCGCACGCACCGCACGCTTGTCGGAGTAGCGGACAAGGCGGGAGAAGTCGAGGTCCACGCTGTTAAGGGAAGGGGTGATCTTGGCCTTGACCTCGTTCATGGTGGCCACGTTGGAGCCGATGATTACGAGGGATCCGGTCTCGAAGACGCGGCGGCTGATAGCCATACAGATCATCTGCCACATGAAGATGTAGATCATTAAGATGATAAAGCTTAGGAGGATAACGCTTCGGGGGAAGGCTCTCATCTCAGTTAAGTCCTTCGCGGAAAGCGTTATGAGCGTCTGGATAAAGCTGAATTTGATGGAATCTGCGACGACATCCACGTTCTTTTTACGGAAGAAACGGGCCATCTGCAGGAAGTCAGCGAGCACAAAGCTCGAAAGGGAGATGATAGGCATGAGGTAAACGTAAGCGTCGTAGTTGTTAACACCCGACTCTACGTTCTCCATCTGTCGGCCGAAGATCACGAAGAAGCTCGTGATGTAACCGAAATTAACCATTACCACGAGTCCGCAAAGGAAAATGATCTTCAGGATATGGGTAAACGTTACTTTGTTACGGCTCATAATCTCCTCATACTGGCATCCGGGCGACAGCAAAATTCGCCCTTATACTCCATCATTGTAACATATTGTCGAAGGTTACAAAATTAAGGAATGAAAATCAGTATTTATTTATAAATAGCTCCTTGAAACTTGAGTGGCGGTTAAGTATATTAAGTTGTAATGCTTTATTTGAATTGAAGAGGGTTTAGAATGAAGAATAATGCAGGAGGAGTAAGGCCATCACATATTAACGGCGGCAATGCGCCCGTCAGGGTCAATGCCAAGGGCAAATCAGCCCCCAGCCGTTCACGCAAGCCCGCAGCACGCTCTAAGAAAAAGAGCTCGGCAGGCACCAAGGCTATCGCAGTCGTACTCGCGCTGTTGGTTTTAGGCGGCGCAGGATTCTATATGTACAAGACAGGCTTCTTCGATCCCAAGTATGAGATCACACTGGCTGACGGCACTGTGGAGAAGGTTTCCGCCAAGCAGCTGCGCTCCATGCTTGAGGGTGACACATTCCTCGAAGGCATCGTCATTAACGGCGTTTCCGTGGCAGGCATGACAAAGGATCAGGCTCTTACTGCACTCCGTCCCAATCAGCCCGCAGAGCCCACGCTCGATATCAGCCTGGACCTCGACGGCGTTGTTTACCCGCTCGATTTAAGCCCGCTCCCGCTGACATCCACCCTCGATTCAGTAGTAGATCAGGCTTACAACTACTTAAGACTTACAGGTAATGAGGATGACCAGGCTCTGGTTGACCTTTATAACCAGCGCATGGCTTTAAGAGCTAATCCGCTGGAGTTTAACTCAGCTTATACACTCGCTACAGACGCTGTAGGACAGATCGTTACAACTACTCTGTCCGGTGCTACAAGCGCAGCTGTAGATGCAGTAATTACAGGCTTCTCACCTGAGACAGGCACATTCCAGTATACGAATTCCCAGAGAGGCTACGAGATCAACCTCGATACAGCCGTTACTGACGTTACTTCCTTGCTGGAGAGCGGCGTTTACTCCGGTATCGTCCCTGTTGTTGCCCAGGTTACAGAGCCTTCTCTTACTACAGAGATGATCCAGAATGAGTTCGGCCTCATCGCTTCATCCACATCACAGACAACATCAAACAACAGCAGAAACCACAATATCCGCATCACATGCGAGAAGATCAACGGCCTGATCCTTCAGCCCGGCGAGACCTTCTCCTTTAATGAGTTCGTAGGCCCCAGAAACGAGTCTACAGGATATGAGGTTGCAGGTGTTATCGAGAACGGACAGTCTGCTCAGGCATACGGCGGCGGTATCTGCCAGGTAAGCTCCATGATCTACCAGTCTGTTATCAAGTCCGACCTCGAGGTTATCGAGCGTCATCCCCACATGTGGCCTTCCACATATGCCGTAGCAGGCACGGATGCTGCAGTTGACTGGGGTAATCAGGACTTCTCATTCAGAAATTCTTCCGAGTATCCTATTGCTATCTCAGCTTACTGGGATCCCGATACATCCAAGATTACGGTTTCCATCTACGGACACCAGTTCCCTGACGGCGAGTACATCCTTTTCGAGGGTGAAACGATCTCTACTAACCCTGCAGGTGTTCAGTACATCGCCAACGGCGAGCTTCCTGTAGGTGAGACAAACAGCTTGAGACCCGCTCATGACGGTGTTACCGCAACTTCCTACCAGATCTGGTACGATGCCGCAGGTAACGAGATCAATCGTGTACAGCTTCCGAATTCCGTATATTCCACTATTACGGCTCAGATCGAGGTCGGAACTCTTAATCCCGACGGCACACAGGCCACACTCGATCCCGCTACAGGTGCTCTCACAGGTGTAGTTGAGACTGCCCCGACAGAGACGGCTAACCCGGAGCCTGTACCTACCGAGAATCCGGACGGTGAGGCATACGAGCTGCCTCCTCCGGCCTGATCCGATGGCATCCCAAGATAAATATTCTGAATTACTGATATCCGAGACTTTGATCCCGGATATCTTTATCGCGCGGTATATGCCGATGCTGGGCAAGGACGCGATCACCATCTATCTGTGGACACAGATGGTTTATAAGGATGGTGTGTTTACTTTAAAGGACGTTATATCCTATGGCGTCATCCCCGAAGAAGATGTTAAGACTGCTCTTGCCGAGCTCGTCACAGCAGGTGTTCTCGTCCGTAAGAGTGACGAGAAGTTTGAGTCTGTTGATCTTAAGAGGATTGAGGTAAACGAATTCGTTAACCGTAATGTAGACAGCGAAGGTCTGCCGATCATGAGAAGCGAAGAGAAGAGCCGTAATCTTCTCGCGACTTCTATCCAGAAGACATATTATGCCGGCTGCATGGGCAATATCTTCTACAGGCTCATCGACACCTGCCTGTATGAGTATCACTATGAGGATAACGTGGTGTATGCGCTTTTCGAGGAGGGAAGAGAGCTTCGTATTCACTATATTGCCGCGAAGATGTTTGACCTCGCGAAGAATTGGTACGAGAAGGGTTACACAACTAAGGCCGCGCTGACGGATTATTACGAGTTAAGGCAGAGAAGAGAAGGTGTGAAGGCTCTTGTTGGTAAGAGACTGAGAATCCACCTGAGGGATAAGGATTACGACTACATTAACAGCATGATCACCAACTTCGGTGCTGACGAGGCTCTCGTCGAGTATGCTATCGACTGCCTCGAGTACAAGACTAACCTGCGCACGCTCGATATCTATAACAAGATCAAAGAGTGGTTCGACGCAGACGTCAGAAGTGTCGACAAGGCGATGGTCTACGAGAATGAGCGCCACAAGGAGAACAAGACCAAGGCTTCAAGGAGCAGAGGTCGTACGAATGTAAGAAAGAGCGGTAAGGAAGCGGGCATCACGCTTGATGCTCCCAAGGCTGAGGACTCTTCGGAGGCTTCAAAGGAGCAGGAAGAGTCCGCGCAGGAGTCGGATGACAACCAGATCCACGACTCCATACTTGATTTGTTCTCGGGAGGCAATTAATGAAGACGATTAACGAAGCAATCGGCGAGAGGCTTTCCCGCATTAAACTTGAGAAGCAGATGGACATGAACGACATGATCGAGCGTGTCTACAGAAAGTTCCCTGAGCTTAAGAAGATCGACGGCGACCTGGTGGATGTCAGAGCTTCGCGCCTGATCTGCTCCATCGAGCAGGATGACGCCCCGGTACCGGCTCTGAAGAAGAGGGAAGAGGAGCTTCTCGCCCAAAGAAAGAAGTTCCTTCTGGAAAACAACATCCCTGAGGACTTCGACCGCGAGCAGATCCGCTGCCCCAAGTGCGGTGACACGGGCTTTACTGAGGCTTCTGACGGCAGAAGAGTGGTGTGCACAGCCTGCATGAAGGACGCTGTCATCGAGACTTATAACGAGTCCGGCATGAGGGACTTCAGCTCGTTCACCATCAAGTCTTTCGACTTAAACTACTACAAGAACAGCGAGCGCAAAAGGCAGTTCGAGGGCCTGCGCAAGCTCCTGGAGGGCAAGACCGACAAGAAGCTCATGCTGCTTAACGGCGGCATCCAGACGGGCAAGACTTACCTTGCCGTGATAACGTGTAAATATGCGGCTTTGCAGGGACTTTCAAGCTACTACGTCAAGGCCGAAACTCTCATGTACTTAAGCCGCGAGGAGCTTCAGGAGCTTAAGTCTTACGACCTCATCGTAATCGACGACTACTCTGCAGAGGTTACCCGTAACAACAGGATTGCAAACACGCTCCACACCCTGCTTGAGGCAAGGCTTGCGGCAGACCGCGCCACGGTCATCGTTTCCGCATCGCCCCTTGAGGTGCTGGTAGCTGATTCTGACGATAGGATCGCGGGCAAGCTTAAGTCCGCAGGAACACTCTAAAATGAAGGTGAGAAGCGGGGTCGACACCGTCTACATCCCGAGGATCGTGAGAAGCCTGGAAAGAAGCGGCGAGCCGTTTATCGACAGGTGCTGCACCGCCCCCGAGAAGAAGTACGCGCTCTCGCACAAGTCTCCTGAGAGACAGGCCGAGATCATTGCGGGCAGGTTCGCGGCCAAAGAGGCTGTCTCCAAGGCCCTCGGCACAGGCATTCTCACGGAGAAGCTCGCCATGACTGACGTGGAGGTCCTGCCTGACGAAAGCGGCGCTCCGCAGGTGACATTTAAGGGCAAGGCGGCAGAGCTTGTGAAGGAGCTTAAGGTCGTTTCCGCGTCCGTGTCCATAACCCATGAGAAAGATTACGCCACAGCTTTCTGTGTGCTTTTAACCGATGAAGAAGTCGTCTGAACAAAGTAGCAGCAAGAAGGGCGGACTGAGGCCCGATAAGCCGTACGAAGGCACCGATAAGGGAATACGACATGTAGAGGATGCCGCATCCTTCCTTAACGAGGCCGCGGACCTTTCGGGTGACTATGGTAAGGCCGAGGACATGTACGATATGTGGGGCCTTGGCAAGCGTGACGCCACAGTTGCCTCCAAGGGCCGCCACATGCTTATAAGATTCATCGCAGCCATCCTCGTGACGGGACTTATAATCACAGCCATTTTCGTAATACTGCCGAAGACGCTGCCTGACCTGTTCAGGGGCACTAACATCGAGCTTTTCGTGGAAAGGTCCGTAAACCTTGAGTATGACGAGTCTTACCGCGTGGTGAGCGTGTCGGTTACGAATGTGCTCGAGCGCCCTGATATCACGTCTGACAGGATTACCCAGGTGCTTTATAACGAGCCCGTGAAGGTGCTGGACAGCAGCGACCCTGAGTATACGCTTATCCGCACCACGGACGGGATCGAGGGTTATGTGAAGACCGTGGACCTCATTGCCGATACATCTTCGGTAGAGCCCGACCTGCACGAGTATATGCTCGTAATCTCAGATTCATCGAAGAATGTAATGACCCACGCAAGCCAGGGCACGCTGATCACACAGGTAATGATGAACACTGTGCTGTACGCTGACGTCAAGCGTGACGGTGTTTACCAGGTTTCGCTGCCGGGAGGAGATACCGGTTGGATCGGATCTTCCGGCGTAATCGAGATCGAGCCCAGATCCTCGATCGAAGTCGTATCTTCCCGTTATTTCGTGTCTTCCGCGCTGTCGCTGGTGAACGCCATGTACTTTGAGAACGGCATCTCCAAGCAGGGAATATCCATGAATGGCCTGATCTACGTGTGCTCGTGCGTGAACGGCATTGTGATGCCGAGGACCCTGGAGGACCAGATGGAGGCGGGCACGGCCGTACCGCTCGAGTATGATGCTGTTACGGGCGACCTGATGATAGAATCCATTATCCCCGGAGACATAGTCTTCCTGTCGTCTAATGTGGGCTCAGGGGGCTACGAGGCGGCTCTGTGCACGGATACGGGTACGCTGCTGATGCGCTCGCCTGCGGGCACTACCATAAGGCTTAGGGAGTTTACGGCGGACAGTGATCTGGCGTCCAGAATCGTCAGCGTGAGGAGAGTGTTCTCGGATTAATAAAACAGGGAATTTTTAGGTTGCAAACTTGATTCCCCTGTGGTATTATCTCTCTTGCGTTTTAAGAAGAAAAGAAGGAGGTGTATCCGAATGGCTAAGTGCGAAGTTTGTCAGAAGGACACATTTTTTGGTAGAAAGATAAGAATCACACGTTCGCAGATTTCTCGTCGTGCCCTCTCACAGCAGCAGCCCAACGTTCACAGCGTAAAGGTCGTTGTTGACGGCACCCCCAAGACAATGAAGGTCTGCACACGCTGCCTTCGTTCCGGTCTCGTAAAGAGAGCATAATCGGAAGTCTTTTATATCAAAGGATTACTAAAGGACCGGATGACCGGTCCTTTTTTGTTATATCAGTGTTTCTCTTAGCTATAAGTCTTTGCTGTAATCTTATCATTGAGGTATTATCTTATAAGTACTCCGCATATCCAGTAGATAAAATGGAGTTCTAGATTCTCTTGGTAGGAAGAATAGATGGTTGCAGTAAGAACAGTCGAAAGAAAGCATGTCGGTCAGGATATGAAGGCCGTATATAAGAAAAAGCCTATTCTGTACAAATTTGTTAAACGTGCTTTTGATATTATTGCATCCGGAATTGCTTTGATACTTCTGCTTCCGCTTTTTGCTGTTGTAGCAATTCTTATTAAGAAGGAAGACGGGGGTCCTGTTTTCTTTACGGCAAGACGTTATGGCAAGGACATGAAGAGGTTTCCTATGCACAAGTTCAGAAGTATGTGTGTTGATGCTGAAGCGAAACTTAAGGAAGTTCTTAAGGAAGAGGATAAGAACGGACTTGCATATAAGATTGATAATGATCCGAGAATTACCAAGATCGGTAATTTCTTGAGAAGAACATCCATCGACGAGCTGCCGCAGCTTTGGAATGTGTTCAAGGGTGAGATGAGTATCGTAGGACCGAGACCTATCGGTACTACGGACATGGAAGAGGACCCGTATGATATGCAGAGATATACAGTTCGTCCCGGACTTACATGCATATGGCAAGTAAGCGGCCGTGTTGATGTACCGTGGGATGAGTGGGTCGAGATGGATCTCGATTATATCGAGAATATGAGCATCGGCTTAGATCTGAAACTTATGTGGAAGACAATTTATGTAGTAGTAGCTCAGGATGGTTCCAGATAAGTAACATGAGTAATGAAATAGTTGCAGTTGTTGTTACTTATAATCGTAAGGATCTATTGAAGCAAAATTTGCAAGCCTTGCTAAATCAGCAAAATGTAAGAGCTGATGTTTTTGTTGTGGATAATGCAAGTAACGACGGCACTGAACAGATGATAAGAGATGAATTTGACTGTTCAGAGATTCATTATTTTAATACAGGTGCGAATCTAGGTGGGGCCGGAGGTTTCCAGTATGGAGTACGAGAGGCTATAAAGGCAGATTACAAATATGTTTGGATCATGGATGATGATACAGTTCCGAATCATGATTCACTTTGCAAATTATATGATGCTGCCAAGTTATTGCCGGATAATTGGGGAGCTCTATCCAGCAAAGCGTTGTGGACAGATGAAAGCGTATGCAAGGCTAACAGACAAAAGAAGACATTGATGAGTTTTGTTACGGATGAAGAGTATTCTAAGGGTTCACCAATTAAAGTTGAAATGGCTTCGTTTGTGTCTTTGTTAGTTAAGGCTGAAGTGATAAGTAAAATTGGACTACCAATAGGGGAATACTTCATTTGGACTGATGATTATGAGTTTACCGGTAGAATTAATCGAGCTGGATATGGAGTATATGTGATTCCTGACAGCGTAGTTCACCATAAAATGAAGGAAAACAAAAAAATCAATTTTGCAAAGGAAACTCCTGATCGAATAGATCGCTATAAATACGTCTATAGGAATGATGTTCACTGCTATAAGCAGTATGGCTTACGAGGGAATTTCTATTTGTTTGCAAAGATAGCTTTCACTGTATTAAATATACTAATAAAGTCTCCTAGTGATAAGAAGAAAAAGATTAAGATCTTATTTGATGGGATTAGAGAGGGAAAGAGCTTTAATCCGAGTATAGAGTTTGTTTCTTGAAAGAAACTATCTAGATGATGTATACGAGAGATTTCATAAATGAGTTCTGAACCACTAGTTAGTATTATAATTCCAATATTCAATGCCGAAGATTACCTCAGAGAGTGTTTGGATTCTGTTTGTGGGCAAGAATATCGGAATATAGAGATAGTATTGGTAAATGATGGATCTACTGATGCTTCTCTGTCAATTTGTGAAGAATACGCCCAAAGTGATAATAGAGTATTGTTGATCAACAAAGATAATGGTGGTTCTCCAAGTGCCAGAAACGCAGGGTTAAAGATCATCAAAGGAGATTTTATCGGATTTGTTGATAGCGATGATATGCTTCACAGTAAGTTTGTTCAGACTCTACTGACGGCTATACTTGAATCCGACAGTAGCATGGCATTGTGTGATTGTTGTTCTGATTTGAATCAATTCAATTGCGAAAACGGAGATTACACAATCTTAAGTAAAGAACAAGCAATATCAGGACTTCTTGATGATAGCGGTTACAAGTGTTGTTCAGGAACCAGACTGTATCGCAGGTGGCTCTTTGATGGTTTGTGTTATCCGGAAGGAAAATTATTTGAAGATATTGCTTTGATGTATGATATTTTCAAAAGGGCAGATAAAGTCGCATATGCTAAGCAACCGATGTATTACTATAGGATGCGCAAAGGATCAATTACAAAATCTAAATTCTCCTCCGGTTACTACTCTCTGTTGGAATCACTAGACTATGTTCTCGATGATTCTTGTGAATTAAGTGGTGTCGATCATAACCGAATAATGACCGGTTATCTGTCTTACTATATGGGATTGTTTGTTAGAAGAGGTTTATTGAGTGGTGCAAAAATAGATGCAGAGGTTTTAAATTTAAGGCGTCTTATTAAAGAAAATGTTAATAATATAATTGCAAATAAGTACTCGTTGAAGCGAGTTAAGAAGATTGAGATGTTGTTATTTGCATATGTTCCGTTTTTATATAGATTTTCTCTCATTATCATAAGGAAGAAATAATGTAATGATTACTAAGCAAAAAGTGTTGACCGTGAGTGTAGCTGCATATAATTGTGCTGAGTACATTGATAAGTGCGTAGATTCGATGTTGATTGACAGTGTTAAGGATGAAATCGAGATTATCATCGTTAATGATGGATCAAAAGATGATACCTTAAGAATAGCAAAGAAATATCAGGATCAATTCCCTGAAATAATTAAGGTGGTTGATAAAGAAAATGGTGGGCACGGTTCAACAATTAATTCCAGCCTCAAAGCGGCAACCGGCAAGTATTTTAAAGTGGTTGATTCTGATGACTGGGTAGAGGCAGACGGATTTGAGAGGCTTGTAATTGGGTTGAGAGACCTAGATGCAGATTTGGTAATTAGTCCTTTCTTTATCGTTGATAACGCATCAAATGTTAAGACGATTCAAGGTGTAATAACTAATAACAAGGATATAGAACCTTACAAGGTGTATTCGGTTGAGAAGTTGCCTTCTTGGTATGATGTAGTCATGCATGCAGTAACATATAGAACAGAAATACTTAATAGGTGCGGTCGTAAGATAGACGAACATTGCTTCTATGTTGATAAAGAATATGTTTTGTATCCCATTTCGTTGGTAAATAGTATTGCTTACTTTGATAGTCCTGTTTACAACTATTTGTTTGGAACTGCTGAACAGAGCTGTAACAGGGAGAATATGATTAGACGTAATGGTGAACACTTACAAGTGTGCAATAGTATGTTGACTTGTTTTGGAGAGAGTAAATACACTCCATCACAAGAGATAATTGCCAAGAGTATTATTTCCGGAGTTTGTCGTACACAATTGTTTCTCTATTTATCTATTGGAGATGTTGATTCCAAGAACAAACTCAAAAAGTTTGATAGCGGGATTAAGTCAAATACACCCCTGATATATAGTTATATGTTGAAATCGGCATGTGTTAAAGACTACATTGTTATTAGTGTATTAAGAATCTCAAGATACAGTCTTTTTGGTTTTTTAAGTCGCGTTAAGAGTCTGAAAAAGTCAGTCACCCAAAAACGTAACAATTAGTATTATCCTTGTGATAAAGCGAAAGAGTAAGAGTAATGACAAACTATCAGAAAGATGAAAGTATTAAAGTGAGTGTTTATTGTATGGCATATAACCATGCGCCATATATAAAGAGCGCACTTGATGGGTTCGTTAATCAAAAGACTAGTTTTAAGTATGAGGTCTTTGTTCATGATGATGCATCTACAGATGGTACTGCGGAAATAATAAAAGAATATGCCAATAAGTATCCAGATATCATTAAGCCCGTGTTGGAAACGGAAAACCAGTATTCTAAGGGCGTTATCGTCCTTAATCAGATTTTATTTCCGATGATGAGTGGTAAATATATAGGCATATGTGAAGGTGATGATTATTGGTGTGATGATCGCAAACTCCAACTGGAATATGATTTTCTAGAAAAACATCTAGATTATTCAGCTTGTACACATAATTCTTTAATCCATGATTGTAAGACGGGAAAAGAAAGGCCAATGTTTGGCTTAAAGGATAAAGAGATTCTTTTTGATGAGGTAGCCAAAGGTGGATTGAGTTGTTATCACATTTCTTCTGTGTTGTATAGAAGAGAGTATGCGATACGCCCTAAATGCTTTTATGAGCCAGAAGTTGGAGATTTTCCACAATCATTATATTTAACTTCTTCTGGACGAGTACATTACTACGGTCGTGTAATGTCTGTGTATCGACATGGTACAAAAGGATCATGGTCATCAAGAATATTTGGTAATCCTCAGAAGTTTGAAGAATTAATGAAACACGAGGTATTGATGCTTCAAAATATTGATGAGTATTTAGATCACAAAAAACACGAGGTAATTGAGCAGGCTATTGTGGGTTGTTATTATCGTGCTGATATTGCCAATAGAAGGTATAAAGCTGTATTAAAGGACGAAAAATACCGGAAATTTATAAAAGATATGGATTTGAGAAGAAAGGTCGGATTATACTTGAACGCATATTGTCCTTTGATAATGGACGTCTACCATCGAATAATTAGAAAGTAGAGTTCTTTTGTATCACTATTTTACAAATACGATCAACATCCTCAAGACATAAATCGGCATACATTGGCAGTGTCAATATTCTATCAGACCAATAGGTTGCAATTGGTGTTTTGTTGTTATTTGCGCTAGAAAGATGTTTATAACATTGCAAATCACTAGTAAGTGGATAGAAATACTTACGTGCAATGATGTCATTTTTCTTTAATTCAAGTAGTATATTGTCCCTATTAGTATCATATCCATCAAAAGCTACAGGGAAATATGCATAATTATATATAGCATTATCCTTAGGTTCACAAAGTTTGATTCCTTTTACACCATTTAAGTTGCATCTATATCTCTCTGCAACATTCTTTCGCTTTTCAATTTCGGTTTTAATATGGCGTAGATTACAAATTCCCATTGCTGCTTGAAACTCACTCATTTTGGCGTTTCCACCTACATAAACTACGTTTTCAGCATCACGAATACCAAAGTTCTTCATATCGTTTAATATCGAGATGAGATTATCATCCTTAAAACAAACTGCACCACCTTCAATTGTATTAAAGACTTTTGTTGCATGAAAACTGAAAACTGATGCATCCCCAAAGTTTGCGGTAGATACGCCTTTGTATTTTTCTCCAAAAGAGTGTGCAGCATCATATATAACTTTAAGATTATGTTTTTTTGCAATTGATTCAATCGCATCAATATCACATATATTTCCATATACATGTACTGGTACTATTGCTACTGTTCTTTCAGTAATCAAAGTTTCTATTTTTTCAGGATCGATTGTGAAATCATCTGGTTTAATATCACAAAAAATAGGAGTTAATGAATTTCTTACAATAGCATGTGTTGTGGAAACAAAAGTGAATGGGGTAGTAATAACCTCAGCTCCATTAGGGAAATTCATTGAAGCGATAGAGTTTTCCAAAGCGAGATGGCCATTTGTGTATAATGCTACATGAGGACACTCTAGGAAATCCTCTAGCTGTTTTTGAAATAATTGGTGTTTTATGCCCATATTAGTTAGCCAATGGCTTTCCCAAAGGTCTTTGATCTCTTCGCAGTATTCTTCGAAACTAGGCATCGACGAACGAGTTACTAGAATGCTCATATATTTATCCTTCATTTCCTTCTTGCAAAAGCATTAATTATTGAGTGCAATATCATTATTAATAGAATAATTAGTTGGAGTAATGAAAAATATGTTCAAGTACTTTTGTATTTCTTGTATTTCCTTAGAAATCAATTCGTTCTTCGGAAACATTTTTGAAGTGTGATACGATTCAAATCCTTCTTTATAGTAGTCACCTTTTTCCTCTTCTGAATATCCATCCATGCCGGCAATAAAGACTTCCTTTACACTCAATTTAGTAAGTAATCTAAGTGCTATAAGACCTGAATTATCGTAAATGTCGTTGATTTCGGATGTATATGAAGAATAATTGATAGTATAATCCGCTGTTTGATTCTCTTTTATGTTTGAAGTAACAATTATCTTCGCTTTTTTTTGATTCGATAATCGGTTGATTCTTCTGCTATTACTTGTAAAAACGAATGAAGGTTCATACAATTCATCATAGAAGTTTATGCATAATACAATTGTTGAATTGTCAATATATCGATCTATTCTATCATGATAAGAATTCAAGGTTTTCCCTGGGGCCAATAGAAGAACTCTCTTATCTTTAAATATTTTTATTAATTTAGAAAGGCTTTCTTGGTCATCAATATAGTTTTCCATGTACTTCTTATAGTACAACTCTGCCTTTTCCTTACTAAACACCAGTTTGTCTTCACTACTAATACTCTTTAATAACTCATCAAATGCTTTTTCAGACAAAGTATTCTTTTCTGCTAGATATATAGAGTAGTTTGGATGGCATTTATGACAGGCTGAAAGATAAAGTGGGAGAGAATAACCCCAAAACTTAGTGTTGTAGAATTCGCTTAAATATTCATCCATGATTTCTAGCATAGGAGTTATTTTATAACTAGTTCCATAATTATCATTCATATACTCTGCAAAGAGTTCTAAATTGAGATTTCCTGCACCTCTTCCCATACCAAAAACACACGCATCAATAACAATGTCTCGTTGCAAATTCATTTCAACAAATGATTCTGCATTTCCAAAGGCTTGTTGAAGATTATTGTGAGCATGATAGCATAGGCTTATTTCTTCATCGAGATTATTATCAGCAATGGCTACTAATCGCATGAAATGTTTCCGTTTAAGTACTCCAAATGTGTCAACTATTGTGACGCCATCTGGATGTAAAGCGTTGAATCTTTCAAGGCTTTCTATGAACTCTTTATCCGTATAGGAATCGATACTAACGAAATTTACAAATAGTCTATATCCTGCGTTTTTTATGTGAGTACAAATCTTATATGCTTCATTAATCTTGTTTTTCTTGAAAATGACCCTAATGCCATCTATTGATGTACCATCATATGGTGGAATCTTATCAATAGATAGTGGATCGCTCATATCAAGCATACCAACATATACTATTTTGCCTACTTTATGTGTCAATATATTCTTTATAGAAACTAAATCAGGAAATACACTTCTATCAGGATTATAAGTATCGCCTTTTAAAAAACCAACTTCAATCATTTCAATCCCGGTTTGTTCGAGTTTAAGGATAATATCCTTAATACCTTTATAACCGAATTCCCAATTATTAATATATCCGCCATCTCTCAATGTACAATCAAGCAAAGATACTTTTCTCATATTAAACACCTATGATAATTGAAATAGAAATCAAGATCTACTAAGTCTTTATAGCAAACTCTCGAATGCCTTATAAACCATAAATAATCTTTCCTACAAATTCCGCAATTTCCCAATCTTCTTCAGTATTAATATCTACAGCTTCAAATTTACTTACAATATGAATATATGGGTTTCTACCTATTCTGCAATGATACTTTTCAAGAGAGTCTCTTGCTATACCATATAAACCTGTAGTTTCTTCAATCACGGGTATCATATCCTGGCTACGCGGTAGTATTGTAGGGCGGTAATTAACTGGATTGCCGGATAGCCAATAGAAACCATGGTTTTCAGTTGCTGAAAAACATGAATCAAATTCTGTCGAATTAGTTATTTTTTCCCAACAAGTTTGTATCGTTGTTGGTTGCAAATATGGAGCAGTCGCAAATAACTGAAAATAGAAATCATAGTTTGGATAGAGTTTGAAGTGATGAATAAGAAGGTCGTTACCATTAGCGGAGTTCTGTGATAGTTCGGGAAGACGTTCTATTACTTTGAATCCCATTGTATTAGCGTATTCAGCGATTTCTTGACTGTCTGTATCAATAAATACATCGTCAAAGACATTCGCTTCTTTTACATGTTCAGCAATATACATATAGAGTGGTTTTCCGTTTAGAATTCGTAAATTCTTACCTTTAACTCTTTCTGAATTTGCTTTGATTGGAATAAAGCATGCTGATTTCATGATTGTTTCTCCTTATGAATCATATGATCTAACGGTCCACTTTGCCTCGAACTGACATGATTGTTTTTGATTGATATTATTAGAAATGACACACTCGTTTTTATTATAGTAGTGCTCATATTTAACAACAGGTATTTCTTCATTTGCTATTTTTATTGATTGAACCGTAATATACCCGTCTAAATCAAACTGTGGAATAAACTCACAATTCAAAGTGTCTGCTGGTAATTGAAATGTAGAATGAATAGTACCATTGTTTTTATGATTGAGGGCATATAACGATTTAGTGTTTCCTTTGCTGTCTACACTCCTCAAACATGATGTAGGATAATCAAAAGGTACATCGTCTGCATTTCTTTCAGTTAGTATTGATTCGATTTCATCGGTTCCAAATCCTCTATGTTGAAGTATCTTTTCGATTCTGTCTTCTTTACTTTGCAAGATGCTTTTAGGAATAGATAAATTACATAGGATTGAATCAAGATGCCTCGCTATAATGTCCGTTATAGACGGGTTATTCATTCTCCATTTCCAGTATTCTGTACTGAACATACAAGTGTTAGGAACAAAATACGCAAATAACAAAAAATTCATTTTGTAATCATTAATTGGGATGGCATCTTCAAGATTTTTATTCAACAAACATGAATAAGGTAATGCGTTACCCATCACTACAGGGGCACGATTCCATAAAGCCGCTTTTACAATCATTTGTGATTGAACAGTTATAACTCTTTTACTGCTCAAAATGAATGCGGCCGGATCATTTTTCATGTGTTTTCTACCTATACCTATTTTATCTAGCTGCATAGGGTGTTGTCTCGTAATTATAGAGCCTGATTCAAATAGTTTTTTACATTCATAATACAGATCATCATCGGTAACATTATCATGCTGATATATTTCTGGAGTGATGTGATATCCTTCTCCAACGACCCCTACATCATAAATACCTTCTCTTGAAAGTAGAGGTAACAATACCATATTGTGTCTTTTTCCAAGTAAAGCAATTATTTCTTTCTTACTTAATAATTGATATCCCAAATCTTGAGACTTTGCACAACTTAGCATCGTCTCGCAAGCCTTACTATTAAACAGATTATCGTCGATATGAGCCATATAGAGAGTTTGAGAATAACCATGTACTTTTCGTATTGCAGAAAAAACCCATGGAATAATAGGACAATCATAATGGCTCGAAATTGCCCTAACGAATTCAAATACATGAAGACTGTTGAATATGAAATCAGGTTTCAATTCTTTTCGCTTTTCTAAAGCATTATCAATACAAAGCTCGATATACTTCTCAATTTTGTAGACGTTATTGTTGTATAAGTATATTAGTTGTTTAGATCTTGATCCTGCTTCTTCATATATTGTGTCAAACCATTCATCCGGAATATAACAGATATCCAATTTGTTTATATCTTCGACTAAAACACGATCCATTTCAAACTCATCATAAAACCTGTTCTCGCAGCCTTCTACAACTTCTTTCAGATGGTCTTTAAAATATGAATGAGTTACTATTAGTGTATCTTCTTTCATTGCATTTGATACGACTTTTAGGAACCACTTATTACGCTCTGATACCCCCATATATTCAGTATCTAATACAATTGATACAACCATATTCCCCTCAGCATTATGTTATGATTTTAAAAGATGAATCTATATCCATTATTATTCTATCAAGTTTTTCTCTTGTTCCAGCACAAGCAATATAAAAGCCTATTCTTACTGAGTCATTTTTACAGTTCTCTATTTTATCACCAATTTTGAAATGTAGTTGATACTCCTTTATTTCAGAACATGACTTTAGGTAATCCTCGCCAATTATTTTCTTAACAATCCCACCACCTTTAGGTGTATCAAAGAATTTCAGTACGGAACATCTGTTTTTGTATTCATTTCTAATAGAAAAGTCAGAATTATCAAAACGACCAAGAGCAGAGTTTATAAGAAAGTCATATGTTTGGTAACCTGACATGTATTGTGTTATAAGTGACGAGATCATATTGCCTCCGCCCCTTGATGCAATCTCAATCAGATAAAAATTACCATCCTCATACTTGTACTCTGCGTGAGTGAAACCATATTCCAAACCAGAAACAAGTATATATTTATCATTTATTGTTTTCAGCTTATCATAATCAAACTCTGGATCATCATGCGAGAAATAGAGTTCATTAGCTATATTTGGATTATGCTTATAATGATCTTTTTTACTGATAGCTAAAGTATAATGTTGACTCGGAGTTTTAATTCCATCAATAGTGAATTCTCTTCCGCATATATAACGCTCTGCTAATACCGCTTTTATAATTCTTGAGTAAGACAATGATTCATCAAAGTTTGTAACTATATCTTCTATGGACTCGATTTTAAAAACACCGTGACTTGCATTGCTATCAATTGGCTTTATTATGATAGGTTTATTAAGACTGGTGAAAAATGATATCGCTTCTTCTTTAGTTTTGCAAAGTTGGTATTCAGGATGATTAATACCATTAATTTTGCACAATTCTCTCATCATGTATTTATTCGTAAAATAGCGTACTACATTTGAATTCTGAACCGATAATCCGAGATGCTCTCCAACTTTCGAAATCATACTCATAGCAATATCACATTCATCGGATAGAATTGCTTCTGCATGGTTATCTTTAGCGAATGTTATGACGGAATCCCAATCAAAAATATCTGAATTTAGATATTTATCAGCATATATTCTACAAGGGCAATTCTCATTGGGATCAACTAATAGAATACGATGCCCCAATTCTTTTATTCTTTTACAAAGAGCCATTACCCAATAGGTTCCTGGCATTACTAGAATATTATTCCCCATTTAATTACCGTCCATGTGCTGACAATCTGAACTGAAATGATTCATCTTCAATTCAGTAAGTGTATCATTGATATAATTCTTATCTATCTCATCGTTCATAATGATTTGTTTGATTAGATCCAATGATCTTTTTATGTCATCAATATTCTCAGTGCCTACACTAATTCGAATAAATCTCTCAGTGCTGTTACCATACGCGAGTCCTGGAACAACAGATATATGGTACTTAGTTAATAAATATAATGCCAAATCTAGAGATGAATATTTGTAATCAGCTATGTTAATAAAAAGGTAAAATGTCGATGTACCGTCAAGTGGAATGAGACCAATGCTTTTACAATATTGATTTATAGTTTCACGTTTCCTTACTACTTCCTGAGCCTGTGGCAAAGTAATATCAAGCATTTCATCAAAGTGCTTAGAAATATACAAAAGCAATAATGTTGATGGGCATGTAATCAGATGTTGATTGAGTTTCAACATGTTGTAAATCACATCATCTGATGATATTGCATATCCAATTCTCCAACCTGATATGCCCATGTTTTTTGATAATGAATTAACTACGATGATACCATCTTTGTCAGGAACTATAGATGTCATAGAACAAAACAAGTCATTATCCAAAAAATCGCTATATGCTTCATCTACGAGGATATAAATACCACGTGGTCGACATAACTTATAGAGGAATTCAAGTTCATTTCTAGAATAGACTTTACCTGCAGGATTATTGGGGTTACATATTACAATCATTTTTGTTTTGTTTGTAATATACTTTTCAATTGAATCAACACCACAATCAAATGGAATAAAGACAGGAACTCCCTCTGCAAGTTTTATTTCTTCAGGATAACTTAACCACGCTGGTTCATGAATTAGAACTTCATCTCCAGCGTTTAATACAGCCTGAAATGCCATGTAGATTAGAGGTTTGGATCCAGCTGATATAATCAAATCGCTATCAGGGTCAATGGATGCATTATAACGATTATTGTAATACTTCGATAATATATGTCTTAATTCATATAAACCTCTGCTTTCAGAATAATGGTACCCTTTTTTAAAATCTATATCATCAAATGAGAACATAGGAATATCAAAAAAGGCTTCTCCGAGAGAAAGGACACATAATTCTTCTCCTCGTCTTTTCATCTCATATACAACATTATTTATGTAGACAGAAAGGGCTTCAGGGATGCTACAAACCTTTTGGCTAAGTTGCATTTTTGGTTTGTGTACAGGAGAATTACTGTTGTTCATTGCATTTTACCTGCTTTTTCTTAGTAAAAGACACCAGTATATTATAACAGATTGAAAGGCTGTCGATTCTAAACAAATAGGAAAACAATAGGTATACGATAACACCAATTATCACTTGTAAAGCGAACAATAACCATCCTCCTAATGGAAGATAGGACATAATATAGATTGTTCCACCCATAATCAAAGAAACAATTAGATTAGGCACAATATCGATTATTTGTTCGACATAGCCATAATTTAGTAGTTTTTTGTTTGGCCATGCATTTATTATTTGGCTTGCAAAACTACTGACGATACCTCCTAATGCTATGCCCATTACACCGTGCCACATAGTTGATAGAAGAATAGCTAAACCAACAAATATTTTAGTAAATTCTAGTTTCAAATGGATATCACTTCTTCCCACGGCTTTAATAGCATTGAGATTTGCAGTATGTATTACATAAAAAGCATACGTTATACAGAAAATTCTTATATAGGGAACTGCTGGCAGCCATTTGTCAGTTAGGATATGTT
Organism: Clostridiales bacterium; assembly: GCA_017451265.1. GTDB lineage: Bacteria > Bacillota > Clostridia > Saccharofermentanales > Saccharofermentanaceae > Saccharofermentans. The sequence goes on along the minus strand of JAFSPU010000010.1, from coordinate 39,136 downwards.
TAACCAAAAAATCTGAACAAACAGCTAGACCACACATCAGAGGCATTGTAACAAACGTACTAATCTTAATAGCCTTTCTAGTCATTTCTTTAACGATAGCCATATCGTTTTGGTACTCAGACATAGATGGCAAAAGCACACTATCAATTGCCGTATTCAAATTTAATACAACGAAGCGTGGATACTTTACACCTTGGTTGTAAAAAGCTAAATCTTCTGTCGAATATTTTTTTCCAATTATTAATTGACGTATCTCATTATAGGTAGTATCCAAAATCCCAGAAGCAAACATCTTCCATCCGTAAGACAATAAAGATTTCAATCGTACAAATGAGAATAGCTTTTTAGGTCGCCATTTTACTGTACCCCATAACACAATAGTATCTATGGCTTTGTTCGTTAAGTCTTGAATAACCAATGCCCATGTTCCAAAACCGGAATAAGCTAGAGTTATACCAACAATTCCTGCAATAATAGTACCACTTAGGGTGGAGAAGAAGAACTTCTTGAACAGTAAGTTCTTAGACACATAGGCTTGTTGAACATTTTTTATGCCTGAGATAACTATAGTTAACCCACTAACTCTCATTGCGGGGATTAAGTCGGGCATTTGATAATAATTGGTAATAAACGGCACGATTGCATAGAACATAGCGTATGCAACAACACAGAATACTATATTAAAATAAAATACAGAAGAGTAATCCAAATCATCAGGATCTTTCTTCTGTATTAATGCAGTTCCTAGACCTGCATCTACAAACACCTGTAAGATAACTATCAGTACTGATATTAATGCAACTTTTCCATATAACTCTGGTTCAAGAACTCTAGCTATAAGAACCGTAACTAAGAGAGTTACAAATTGAGCACCGGTTCTTTCGAAGAATCGCCATAGCATATTAGTTATTACATTTCGACTGGTAATTTTGGTCATAATTATAGTGTCTTGATATTACCTTTTAATATGCTACTGAGAAGATAATTAATATAGTGCTTCTTTACTTCTCCGGAACCTCAATAACCGACTTGCCGCCCATGTAAGGCCTCAATGACTCAGGAATCCTGATGGAGCCGTCCTCATTGAGATTGTTCTCAAGCAGTGCGATGAGCATTCTCGGCGGAGCTACGCATGTGTTGTTAAGCGTATGCGCAAGGTATGTGCCGTTCTCGCCCTTGATACGGATCTTAAGTCTTCTAGCCTGAGCATCGCCCAGGTTGGAGCAGGAACCTACCTCGAAGTACTTCTTCTGACGGGGAGACCATGCCTCTACGTCGCAGGACTTAACCTTCAGGTCAGCAAGGTCACCGGAGCAGCACTCGAGTGTTCTTACAGGAACATCCAAAGATCTGAAGTAATCTACTGTATTCTTCCACAGAACGTCATACCACTTCTTGGAATCCTCAGGCTTGCAGACGACGATCATCTCCTGCTTCTCGAACTGGTGGATGCGGTATACGCCTCTCTCCTCGATGCCGTGAGCACCGACTTCCTTACGGAAGCAGGGAGAGTAGGAAGTAAGAGTCTGAGGAAGCTTAGACTCCTCTGTAATAGTGTCGATGAACTTACCGATCATGGAGTGCTCGGATGTACCGATGAGATACAGGTCCTCGCCCTCGATCTTATACATCATGTTCTCCATCTCTGCGAAGGACATAACTCCCGTTACTACGGAAGATCTGATCATGTAAGGCGGGATATAGTATGTAAAGCCGCGATCGATCATGAAGTCTCTAGCATAGGAAAGGCATGCGGAGTGAAGTCTTGCGATGTCGCCCTTCAGGTAATAGAAGCCGTTACCGGATGTGTCACGCGCAGGGTCAAGCTCGATACCGTCAAGCTTCTCCATGATGTCAACGTGATAGGGAACCTCGAACTCAGGTACGAAGGGCTCGCCGAATCTTTCGATCTCAACATTCTCGGAGTCGTCCTTGCCGATAGGTACGGAAGGATCGATGATGTTAGGGATTACGAGCATTCTCTTTCTGATCTCGGCCTCAAGCTCTGTCTCCTTAACGGACAGTGCCTCGAGCTCGGCTGCCATGTCTGTGACCTCAGTCTTCTTTGCCATGGCTTCGTCCTTTTTGCCCTGGCCCATGAGCATACCGATCTCCTTGGAGACTACGTTACGCTTATTGCGGAGCGCCTCAGCTCTCTGCTTAGCCTCTCTGAATTCCTTATCCAGCGCGATGACCTCATCTACAAGGGGGAGCTTCTCATCCTGAAACTTCTTCTTGATATTCTCTCTGACGATGTCAGGCTCGGTTCTCAGAAGTTTAATGTCTAACATATTTTCCTCCGATAATTATTAATTACTCTTATTTAGAAACAACCTATTATACATCTTCGGGGTCATCATTGCCCCCATAATTTCCCTCAGGGTAGATAACGGAGGCATTCCAAAGGATATATTCGTCCAGACGCATGTCCTGAATGGCTCTTATCTGGGCGTTTATGGCGTCGTAGTCGTATTCAAGATAATTGCCCTCGCCCAGGTAATAAGCCGTGAAAGCCTGCACATAAGGGCGAACCGTGCAGTAGCCCTCCTGGTACCAGGCCGAGCTTCCCGCGGACAGGGACGCGATCATCATGTCGTAAGGGTACAGATCGGGCTTGTCGAAAGTGATGCCGCCGATCATGGTGCCGAGCGCGTAGTGGGAAGGGTAGATCATTGGGCAGACGGAGTCTTCGCCCGCAAGGCCTACCGTCATCCAGTCCTGGCCCAGGTTACGGCCGTCGTACTCGGAAGTAAGAATAATGCCGAAAACGTCAGCAGACATCGGTACGCCGAGTGTGTCCTGGATTCGTACGCGTGCGGTTCTTACGAAGCGGTTGATGGCCTCGGTCTTCTCAGGGACTGTGCCCTCCACGCCGAAATAAGGCTCGGTGCCGGAAACCGTACCGCCTGTGGGGAATCTTATATAGTCGAACTGGATCTCATCGACGCCTCTGCCGATGGCTTCCTCTGCAAGCTGGATCAGGTACTCCCAGTTGTCAGCGTTGTAAGGGTCCAGGAAGGCGCGTCCACCCTCGGAATTAAACTGCAGAACATTGCCTGCGCTGTCGCGGATGGCTCTCTCGGGGTGCGCAGCCGCGAGGTTCGGGTCCTTGAAGCACACGATGCGTCCGATAACCCTGATGCCGTGCTCGTGGCACTGCTCAACGACCTCGGAAAGGTTGTAGTAGCCGTAAACCACTGAAGTTTCGAGTGCGAGCTCGTTGGTGGTGTCGTAAAGCACGCCGTCCTGCTCCTTGAGATCGATGACGAACGTGTTGATCTGAGAGTTCTCAGCAAGCTCGAAGCACTCCTCCAGGTTGGAAGCGGGGCCAAGGTAGATGCCTCTTACAGGGAAGTGCTCGTAAGGGACGGGGTTGGCAGCGGGCTCCAGCGGGCCCCACATTGCGAGGGCGGCAGCGGAATCCTCGAGATATTCTGTGATTACATAGGGTTCTGTGGCAGTAGTCGTCTCGTAAGTGCCGTCAAGCGATGCGATGCCGACGATGTTGTTGCTCTCGTCCGAGAGGTCTTCTGCGGTCCTCTTGCGGCCTATGAGCATGCCCAGAAAAACGAGGCCCAGAACGACAGCGCTCACTCCGAGCGTAACGAAAAGCTTCTGCAGGGCCTCAATGTGCTTCCCTGAGTAGCCTCCTCGCTCTCTTCTCATAAAGTCAGATGTGTCGTATCTGCGGTCGTGATTAATCATAATAGAAATTATACATTAATTAATAAAAAGTACATTATTTAATGATAAAATAACTTTAACTTTTAAATACGAGGTAACGCTTATGCTTATCAGAAACTGTACGGGAGGAATCGTGTTTTACGGGGACAAGGTCCTCATGATTGAGAACGACAAGCACGAGTGGGCTTTCCCCAAGGGCGTTATTAGAGTTAACCAGAAGATAACCGAGGTAGTAGTAAGGCGCGTTAAGCTCGAGACGGGCATTGACGCCAAGGTCGTCGCACCCTGCGGCAAGACTCATTACGAGTTCTATTCCATCTCCAGAAGGAAGCCGGTTCATAATAATATTTCGTGGTTCATAATGAAGGCTGAGGACACCAAGACCGAGCCCAACACCGAGGAGAACATCCTTAATGCCAAGTTCTTTGACGTGTCTGCGGCCATGAACAAGGTCACCTACAGCCAGGACAAGTCCCTGCTTCTTATGGCTTACCAGAAGTACAAGGAGTTAACTTAAGCTTGGCAGACTCCTTCATTACCTTTGCCCGCGCGGGACAGTCCAGGATAGAGATAAGTAAGTCCGTTTTCATAGGAAACTCATGCGAGGTCAGCACGGCAGCCGGGGCTGAGGCTTTTGTGGCGCAGATCAGGGCCGAGTACCCCGACGCAAGGCACGTGTGCTATGCCTGGCGCGTTTCCGGTGAGGCTTTCATGCAAAAATACAGCGATGACGGCGAGCCCTCAGGCACAGGCGGCATGCCGATCCTTAACGTGCTCGAGAAGCGCGAGATAAATAATGCGGTCATCACGGTCACCCGCTATTTCGGAGGCATCCTCCTGGGCAAAGGAGGTCTTGTGCGCGCTTATACCGACGCGGCTTCAGCTGCTGCAGGAGATTCCGGGATGGTACGCGTTACTGACGGCGAGATCTACTCCATGACCGTGGGCTATGACATGAGCGAGAAGCTTGTGTATGCGCTCACCACTTCAGGGTGGGACGTGAAAGAGCCCGAGTACGGCGAGAACGTGGTGCTTAAGGTGACGTGTCCTGCGGTTAAGGGCGAGGAACTTATGAAGTTCGTGGAGGACAGAAGCTTCGGACGCGTGGCGGCAGTAAAGGAAGGCACGGCGCTTATCAGGACTCCCGTTGACTGAGATTTAACTGAATTTTGACTAATCTTTGCCCTCATTTATAATCCTTAGCGGAGTATTATCGACTTTGTCGAGGTGATTTCAATGGAAGAAACAAATAAGAAAAACAAGAACAGGGGCCTTCTGGTACCCATCCTGTGCATCATAACAGTAAGCTCTGTGGTGTTCTCTGCACTGCAGACGGTCTATATCTTAAAGCTTGCTTCAGGCTCTGTAGGAAACTACGCTTATATGCGCGGAGAGCCCGAAGAGGAGACAGCGTCCACTCGTGAGGACACGGAACCTGAAGTTTCTCCTCTTGCCAATCCCGAGTTCTCGCTGGAGCATGCGGCTTCCGTGACGGATCCGAATAAGCCGACGTTAAGCACGGTGGAGATAGTAAACAGTGTAAGCCCCGCCACGATATCCGTTTACGTAATGGCGCAGATGAGCAATGGTTCTACGACTCCTGCCTTCACGGGTTCAGGCTTCTTTGTAAGCGCAGACGGATACATCGTTACTAACAGACATGTAGTCGAGGATGTGATCGAGGGTTCAGGCTATTCGATCCTTATAGTTGTGCCCGGTTATGACGTTCCGATCGAAGCTGAAGTAGTAGGTTCCGATATACAGACGGATATCGCAGTGCTGAAGGCGCAGGAGCAGGACGAGCCCTACTCTTATGTAACTTTAGGCGATTCCGATACTTTGCAGGTAGGCGAGCTCGTGGTGGCCATCGGTAATCCTTTGGGAAAGCTTTCCGGAACCGTAACTGTCGGCGTGGTGTCCGCGCTTGAAAGAACAGTAAACAACAACGGCTACACCATGGATCTTATCCAGACGGATGCATCCATCAATTCAGGTAATTCCGGCGGACCGCTGATCAATTCCTTCGGTGAGGTTATCGGTGTTACTAATGCCAAGATCTCCACAGCTGAGGGCCTGGGATTTGCTATCCCGATCTCAGATGTAGATGAGATCATCCAGTCCATCATCAATTACGGATATGTGGCAAACCGCCCGTATCTCGGAGTAGTAGTAGGCCAGATCGCATCCGATGAATACTACGGCGCGGTCGCAGGCGTATATGTTTCCGAAGTTGAAGAGGGAAGCCCTGCGCAGGCTGCAGGCTTAAGACCCGGCGACATCATACTTTCGATGGACGGGGTTGAAATCATCTATTCCGATGATATTATAGATGTGCGCGATCAGCATGTCCCCGGCGACGAGATCACAGTAGTCGTCAGCCGTGACGGTCACGAAGTAGAATTAAATCTGGTGATTGGAGATTCGAATGACGCAGAACAATAACTATACGAAGAGGAGATCGAAGTACGTCAAGATCATGGCGGCGATACTCGCCATAGCGGTCGGCGGCTCACTCATCATGTCGATAATAGCATTAATAATAGCGGGGATTTAAACCCCGCTATTTCTTTGTTTTTATTCTGTTATTCAGAACCTTTACGGTACGTCCGCGATCCTGTCGAGACCTGTCTGATTGAATTCATATTCATATGAACCCATAGTCTCATTTAAGAATGCCTGGTAGTTTCTCATACGTACGAATGAGTTAACTCTGTCGTACCACTCAGGGTTGGTGGAGATATCTACAAGATAGACGATGTAGTATCCCGTATCAGTCTCGAGGAATGCCTTGTCACCTGCGACTCTCGTGTCGGAGAATATCCACTCGTTAAGGATTCCTTCGTACTTGCCGGGGTATGTATCCTGGCTGTGAGTGATGACGATGTTGCCGTTGATGATATCGTCGTTATAAAGGTTCTCGATCGTCTGTACATCAGTCTCTTCACCGAATACGCCGATAGTATCGTAGATCTCCTGTGCGACCTGCTGTGCGTTGGCAATGTCGTAGCCGGGAGTATTCTCATCACCTGAGTTGTCGATCAGAACCTCTACCATACGTACTTCTCTTAAAGGTACTGTCTGTCTTTCTCTGTTAACGAATACCAGTATGATCGGGAAGCCGTCCTCGTCGTTGAAGATGACGGAGTCACCGGCCACTCTGGAGTAGTCGAAGAGCCAGTCTCTGAAGTCTGTATGAGAGAAGTCATCATAACGTGCGCCGGTCGTGAGGCAGGAGTCAGTAAGCTGCAGGATGGCAGCGGCCTCTCCTGAGAAATACTGAGCTGCAATGGCTTCGAACATTGAAGGGTCATTGCCCATCTGCTCGATGATCTGGTTGGCATGCAGGTTAGCTGTATCTACGAAAGCCTGGTCTCTCTGCTCGTATCTGATTCGCAGGAGCTTGTAGGAGACTTCGTCATAAGCGTTGGGGTTGTTCTGGTAAGCTTCCTCAGCCTGCTCATCAGTAGCCTGGAGCTCAACGAGCTTGGCATCGGACGCGTAGTCTTCTGTGAAATACATCTTTGCGAGGGAGGAGAGGATGACCTGCTCGTCTACCTGGTCGCCGAAGACGCCTCTGATGTAAGTGGTGAGGTCAACTCCGAGCTCGTTTGCCTTGCCCTGGAGCCAGTCGATATAAGCGCGTGCGAGGTCGTAATGTCTCTGCTCGATCTCATAGCCGTGTGCTGTGGCATCATCGTAAAGAAGCTGCGTGAGCTGCATCTGCTGTGCCGTCAGGTCAAGGAAGTAGTCACGGTTAGTAGCGTAGTTCGTGTCAATGGAAGGGGACGCGAGCATCTCAGGCGTCTCCGAAGCGAAGATGTCGACACCGTTGTCGATAAGTATGTAGTGGTACATGAAGGAGAACTCCGCACTGTCCACAGGCTGGCCGCCGATGAGGAGAGGACTCTGCAGCTTCTCCTTGATGCCGGCGTTGTAGAAGAGCGAGGTCGCGACCGTGGCGAGCACGATGAAGGAAGCGATCACGAGAAACGTGATGCTCTTGATGGTGCCCTTTGTTACGGGTGCACGTGATCTGTCGCCCTTCGCGGGTGCGAGGTCAAGCTTAACGGGTGCGATCTCGTTCTTGCGGACATCCTTCACCTTAGGAGCCGCGGCTTCAGTGGTGATCTGCTCCTCGAGAGTAGAATCGTCGCCTGATATCGCAGACGTGTTGTCGCTTAAGTCCGAGAGAACATTGATGCTGCTCTCGGCTGACTCGCCTGCGGCATCAAAGTCCGGTATTCTTACATTCTTTTTCCTGTCGTCTCTATTCTTTTTCAAAGCGGTTCCTCCTTGCCGGGAACAATTAGTTTGATAGCATTCTTAATGCAGCTTATGCGGGCGGGGAGGGACGAGCCCTTCTCGCCGTCGATGTCGAGCACGAGCGGTTCGTTTGACTCGATAGTAATATCATCTGACTGTGTGTAGATAACGTTGTCGTTGTTGATGTGGTCGCCGATCATGAGGCTGCCTAAAAGAGGCACGACCTCGAGCGGGTCCATCTTCTTTACCACTAGCATGTCCAGCACGCCGTCAGTAATGTCGGCCTTGGTCATTATCTTGCGGAAGCCGCCGACGGAGCTTGTGTTGGAAATCATGAACATGATGATGTCTTCCTCGTATGTGACGCCGTTCACCGTGATCTTAACGGGGATAGAGCGGTTGATGTCGGGAAGATCCTTCATGGCCGACAGCCAGTAAGCTGCAGGGCCAATCGCGGTCTTGATGTCGGACCTTGTCTTGTAAGCCACGTCAGTCATGAGGCCGCCTGCGACCACGTTAAGGAAGTAGTCGTCATTTGCCTTGCCGCAGTCGACGTTGATGTACGTGGGCTTTGAGAGCATGCGTGCGAAGTCGGAAGGCGCCTGGGGCAGGTTGTTTATGGTGGCAAAGTCGTTTACGGTACCGGAAGTGTAGATGGCAAGCGGCAGATTGATACCGCCTCTCATCATGCCGGTAACGACCTCGTTTACCGTGCCGTCTCCGCCCAGGGCCACGATGGCATCGTATTTGGAAGTCACCGTCTTGCGTGCGAAGTTCATGGCGTCGTTCTTGCCTGAGGTATAGCAGATATCGGAGCGCGTAAGATTACCGGTCTCCGACAGATACAGCAGTATGTTGTCGAGATCTTTTAAAGAAGTTTCCCTTCCCGAGGAAGGATTGATGATTATTCTTAACCTAAGTCCCATACTTATAATACTTTAACATATAGAAGGCTTTGCTTTTATTACCGCAATGCTACAAAATATGGTACTATTGGTCTCATGGATAAATTGGGCAAAGAAAGTGAAATACCGTCTAGGATCCTGAGATTCGTTAAAGATCTCAGGTTTTTCTCATTCATTTTTCCTTTTATCTCGGTCATCCTGATCTTTGCGCTCATGGGGGTATATCCCGCCGGCACGAAGACGATGCTCACGGTTGACCTTTACCACCAGTACATGCCTTTTATATACGAGCTGCGCGCCAAGATCCTCGGAGGCCGCTCGCTGTTCTATTCCTGGAACTGCGGCCTCGGCAACGAGTACTACGCGGTCTTTGCCAACTACTGTGCAAGCCCGCTGAATCTTCTCTCGCTGCTGTTCCCATATAAGATGCTGCCGGTCTTCGTCGCTGTCGTCACGGCGATCAGGGCAGGTCTCGCGTCACTGTTCATGGGGCTTTTGCTGTCCCGCATCGACTCGCGCAAATACGACCTCATCACGGTCTGCTTCGGCGTGGCTTATGCGCTCTCAGGCTGGTTCCTCTCAGACTTCTGGAACATCATGTGGTGTGACGGCTACGTACTGCTGCCGCTCATTACCCTCGGCCTCATAAGGCTCTTCGAGGAAGGAAAGTACGGCTTTTATATCGCAGCCCTTGCCACAGCCATCATCTCCAACTACTACTCGGGATACATGCTTTGCATCTTCCTGACGTTCTTCTCGGTAGTTGTTTACTTCGCTTTCATGCCTGCCGACAGGCTCGGCATCGGCTCCTTCTTCGCTTCCGCGGGAAGATTTGCGCTGGGTTCGCTCATCGCAGGCTCGCTTTCTGCCGTGGTCACGATCCCGACTTACCTTATCCTGCAGCACTCTTCCGCCACGGGCGACACATTCCCGGTCGACTTCAACCCCACGGGTAACCTCTTTGACTTCCTCGGCCGCTTCCTCGTGAGCGCCAACCCGAATATCAGAGACGGCATGGCCAACGTAACCTGCGGTACGGTCGCAGTCCTTATGCTGCCGCTGTTCTTCATGGCGTCTTCTAGGACCGGCATCACTCTGCGCAGGAAAATCGGCTTCGGCTTCATGCTGCTGTTCATGTACATGAGCTTCTCCACCAGGACTTTGAACTTCATCTGGCACGGCATGCACTTCCCGAACCAGATCCCTTACAGGCAGTCTTACATGATGAGCTTCCTGGTAGTTATCATGGCTTTTATGACTATCCGCGTGCTCAAGACTTTCACGCCGGGACAGCTGTCTGCGGTGTGCGTGGGCGCGGGCGTGTTCCTGCTTCTGTATGAGAAGTTCGGCTCGGGCAATGAAGGCTACCAGCAGATCGGACTCACGCTGCTGTTCCTGGTAATTCAGTCAGTAGTTCTCAGGTACATCATCATGTCGCCGCGCGGCCGCAATGAGGTGCTCGAGCTTGTCATCACGATCACGATGCTCGCCGAGACTTTAACAGCTTCCGCTTTCACCATCGGAAGAGTTGCAGAGCACGAGGGCTTCACGGCTTACGATTTCTACGGAAAGAACCGCAAGGTCATCCATAACTATGCGACGGAAGTGGAGGGCACTGAGGGTCACAACACTTTCGAAAGAACAGAGCTTTTCCCCAACTATATCTGTGATATTCAGTCCGTCTATGACCTGAAGGGTATATCGATCTTCTCTTCGACTGCGCGTGAGAGTTTCGTTAGATACATGCGCAACTTCGGATTCCATAACAACGGCATCAACGGTCTCAGAAATTCCGGCCTTACGCGCGTTACCGCATCGCTTCTCGGCGTGAGGACACTCGCGGCCATCCAGGAGACGCAGAGCGTTCCGCTGCTTTTCGATGAGTGCGGCGGGGACGAGGAAGCGGGCGTTACTTTCTACAACAACCCCGATGCTCTCGCAGTTGGCTACATGACCTCGCCCGATATCCTGACTTACGCGCCTTCCACCACGCTTAACGACGTCTTCACCAAGACCAACGACTGGGTCAGAGCCATGGGCGTGCAGGCTGACGTATACCTTCCTGTCATCGCTACCTCTTCAGATGAGACCGGCATGACACCCACGGGCAGAAGTGCCAATGCGTTGACATTCCTCATGGACAACGCGGGCAGCTCGAGCTCGTATACCATCACAGTAAACAATGCTGATATCGGTGCGGACGTCTATGTCTATGCTGACAGCTCCAAGGGAGGCCGCGTCAAGATCATGTCAGGTGACGAGAGAGTCTGCGAGTATGAGATCAGAAGCTATCAGACGATCTTCCTCGGCAAGTACGAGGGTGAGCCCCTGTCATGCACGATTACTTACAGCGATTCGCCTTCAGGCACGATCCATCTTTATGCATATGAACTTAACCTTCCCGGTTACGTGGAAGCTATCAATACATTAAGTCAGAGGCAGTTTAACGTCACTCATTATGACGACACTTCGCTCGAGGGCACGGTCGATGCAGGGGAGGGAGGTTTCCTTCTTCTCACAATTCCTTATACCGAGGGATTCTGCCTTGAGGTGGACGGCGTTCAGACCGAGCTCGAGTCAGTAGGCGATGCGCTGTGCGGTGTAACTCTTGAAGCGGGCACACACGAGATCTCCCTGCGCTATGTTCCCGAAGGCTTTACACAGGCGGCTTTCGTAACACTTGCGGGCGTGGTCGCCTTTGCGGCAGTGCTCCTGGTTTCCAAGCTTATTTCAGGCCGCAAGGTTACTGTGCCTGCAGCTGAAGGCTTGGCTGAGGGTGGCGCTGATTCTGAGGCCGCTATACAGGCTCAGGTCGATACGGCAGAGGATGTTCCCGGAGAAATCCCTTACGATGAGACGGAAGTTTAATGACGATGCCCTGATATATGCGGCGGTGTCTTTCCTGCTGCCGGTACTCATCCTGCTTTTCATGATCTCGAGGGCGTCGGTGAACATCATTAACGGCGTCGAACTTCAGATGAACGATATCGATGAGATGAGGTCCAAGCTCGCACTCGGTCCCGTGTTCATCCCCGATGTGCTGTGCGATGTGCTCACCAGAAGGTTCTATCCGTCGTTTATCATAAGCCTCATTATCGGAGGCGCTCCCGGCAAGTTCCTGCTGCGCGGCTTCTTCTACATAAGATTCGGCCTGATGTCACTCGGCATGTATCACTGGAGCGTACGCCATGTGCGGATCGAGAGGATACACGCGGTTCTGATCGGCCATATCTATTCATTCTGCGCCGTAAGCTTCACCGCGAGCCTTATGCCGCAGGTAAGCAATGTCATGATCGTAATGCCGCTTGCGCTGAGTGCGGCGGATACACTTCTAAGACGCGGTTCACATAAAGATGTGTGGATCGCTGCGGCAGTGTTTGCGCTCTTCTGTACAGGCGGTTTTGAAGGCATCATCACAGGTCTGCTGTTTACCGTTGCTGTCCTGTGGATCCTTTCACAGCTTATAAACGAGGCGCGCATCGGTGCTGCCGTGAAGGCCTGCTTTATGTCAGTCATCTTCGAGCTCCCGGTGCTGATTCCGGTGTTCGCGTCAGGCAGGATGTTCATCGATATCAAGACCGAGACCTTGAACAGCCGCGTGACGTTCACACTGTTCGACATGCTGTGCTCGGGCCTGGACGGCACTCCCATCAATATCCCCGAGGCAGGTTCCTACGCGGTCTTCGGCGTGTCAATGTTCGTGGCCGTAATGGCGGTGCTGTTCTTCATCAATCAGAATGTTCCGCACGGGGCTAAGCTTGCGGGCTTCATCACGCTGGTGGTTACGGCAGCTTCACTTTCCTGGTCCTTGCTAAGCGCGGTCCTTTCTGTGTATGAGGACATGGACGCGGGTGCTTTCATGAGGACCGGCATGCTGTGTGTCCTGACTTTCTTCCTTGCCACCATATCCTGGCGCAATGCGGGCAATGTTTCCCGCACCGGAATCTACGGTGCCGCGGCAGCAGTGTTCGCTTTCATCGTGATCGCCAATTCATCTTCCTCAGGCGAGGTTTCAAAGAGCGTGTTCTCCATCTGGTTCAGTGCGGGCGCGGTCCTGTTCTGGACCATCGTCCTGCTCATGCAAAGCGAGGGCAGGGAGAAGGCTGTTAAGTGGTTCGCGTTCCTTGGCATCATCGGCGTGACCGTAAACCTTTTCTATTGCTTCAAAGTCTCCGAGTTCGCAGGAGCTATCAATGAGAGCCGACCCTACGGCGGCCGAGACTCCACTTTAAGTGTCGAAGTCGGCGATGACTTCCCGCTTTACGGCAGCGACCCTGAGTACCTGCTGGTGTACTCGGATCTTCGCACTTCTTCTGCCGACACTTACCCCGAGCGCGTGAACATCCTGACGCAGGCAGCGCTCCTTGGAGACCTTTTCGAGAAGGCGGATTCATTTACCGTTTTCTCTTCCGGCGTGACGGTGGAGGGGAACGGTGTGTATTTCGTCTCGGAAAGAGACGTGCCTTATGAGGTGCTCGTCAGGTGCGAGAACATGAATCCTGGTGACAGCTACTACGTTTACACCACTTTCGATGACAGCGCGGTGCTGTCGGAGAACTACGGTGATGACGAGATTATTACCGAGCTTGAGGGACCCTTCGTGAAGGTTCTGGAAAGAAAGACCGACGGCGTGAGCCTGCGCCTTGTGGGCACGACTTCTTCTGATTCCGAGATGTTTACGGTCTGGCGCGCGGATTCGGCTGTTATGGAGCAGCTGCGCGGAACTGTCCGCTCGCTGGAAGGCTTCGAGGCTCTCATCGGAGGCGACCCGGATTCGGCATATGCGTCCTACATGACGGTAATTACTTCAGTGCCTTACGGCGATAACTACGACATCAGGATCACGGGCCCCGACGGCCGCGTCTCTTCCGAGACATTCGGCTTTGCAGGCAGGCTTGCGGCTGTGTTCCAGGGAGTGGGCAGCGCGGACTACATGGTGAAGGTCACAAATTCTGCCGCGGTCCCTGTTGTGTCCCTGGTGCTGTGGGTATTATCATTAGGCGTAATACTTTATAATGTGTTTATTCACAAGGAAACGGTCAGGAAAGAACCTAATGCTCAGCAGGAAAATTAAGGACGGCGATGTATTTATCGTCTTTGACCTGGAGTGGAACCAGCCTCTCCCGGGCAAAGAGTACGGCTTTGATGTATCTACGCTCACGGGCGAGATCATCGAGATCGGAGCCGTGAAGCTTGTCTATATGCAGGGCATGTTGATAGAGCGCGGGGTCTTCTCATGTGACATCAAGCCCGTGTGCTACAAGACCATCCACTACCACGTAAAGAAAGTCACCCACAAGACCAATGCGGACCTTGCCCGCGGGGAGTTTTTTACTGACGCGTACACCAAGTTTCGTGAGTTCTGTGGCAGCGATGCCATCCTCGCAGGCTGGGGCAACAACGACACCGACATGCTCAAGATGAACCTCAAGTTCTTCGGCATGGACGATAAGCTCGACATGTTCTTCCTTGACGTGCAGCCCCTTTTCTCAGTGTTCTCCACCGAGAAGGGCAAGCAGAGGAGCGTGGAGTTTGCCGTGGACTACTACAACGTCCCAAAGGAAGAGGACTTCCACAGCGCCACTGCAGACGCCAAGTACACGGCCCGCATCATGGAGAACATCTTCGACAGAAATCAGACCAGCGAGGTGCTTAGCGTAGTCTCGAGCTCCTCCGTAAACTGCGACATCAAGCGCGAGTATTCCAAGGTGGGAGCGCCCTGCGAGCATACGTCACAGGCCCTGTCCCTGGTTTCCGGCTTCTCCGTGAAGTGCCCGATCTGCGGCAGAAACTTCAATATCAAGATGGAGCCCTTCCGCATCAGGAAGTCCGTTTATGCGCTCTATGAGTGCACCAAGGACGGCGAGTTCTTCTGCAGGACCCGCATCAAGAAGAACAGGGAAGGCAAGTATTACGCGGCTTCGGTCCTGAGGATGGCCACCCAGCCTGATTATTACCTCGCGGCAAGCAAGAGGGAAGAGTTCGAGAAATTCGGAGTGGAAGGGGAGCCGGTAGTTAGGCCTGAACCGGAACCCGCTGAGGAGTCCGTGGCGGCTGCCGAAAGTGAATAAAATATGAATAGAAAGTGACTTTTTCGTGTTATTTCATATTGAAAATAAAAAAGTCATGACTTATAATCACTGTATATGTATAGGTGTAATTGCGTCGTAATGTATGCGGCGCGGGGTGTAATACTTTGAGGAAGGACCTGTTTATGCGTAAGACTAACAAGCAAAGCACTAGGTTAGCAGATGACAAGAAGGGCGTAATCCTTATTACGATCTTATTCATCGTAGCGGTGGCATTGATCTTTATCACCACTTCTTTGATGATTTCAATTGCTGCAAGACAGAGAGTTTATTCTAATGCCAAGTCAGACCAGGCAAGACTTACAGTAACTTCACTGGCACAGTCAATCTGGCAGGCTATCTACTCTCAGCAGTTAAGCGATCAGGAATTGATGGGACTTGCTAAGGGTAACACGCTCGTTAGTTTCACCTCTCCTGATGTTCCTGGTATGGTAGCAGCTGCTCCGGGAACAACTTCGACTACTCAGACAACAGCATATTTCTATTCGATGGCAAATGATGATGCTGGAAATCCAACTAAAATTGGTATTGAGTGCAAGTGTAGCATTGATGGTGAGACGCAGTATTATACTTTAGTTCTTAAAAGAAATTCTGGAGAGGGCGTTCCTCAGCCTATGTTCCAGATGTGTGTTGAGCTCGGTAACCCCGGTATGCTTAATTCCTTTAACTTTGGTGTTGATGCAAGTCAAATTGTATTCAGCAATGAGAAGGGTTGGATGAAGCAGCAGGAATATGAGGCGCCTGATAATATTATTTTCTTGCGTGGTACGGGTGTTACATCCAATAGAGATGGTTCCGGCTTTTATTGTAGAGTTCTTGCTACTGGCCATATCTATCTGAGAGATGCGGTTTTTACTGATGATGTTTATTTTGTAGGTGAAGATGCCATCTTTGATTTTGAAGGGACTAGCCAGACGGGTACACCGCTGAATACTACGGATAGAGGAGATATATATTTCTGGGGTTCTAACACTCCGTTTATCGGAAATGATGCCGGAACGACAATGTCTACCTTTAGAAACGTATATTTCGATTACAGAGCTCTTGACGCTGCTGGTGTCAGCAACCGACTCAATATTGATTCCACAGGCTTTAATAATGAAGGTGGAACCACTTATGGAAATGCCAGCAACACTCCTTTCCTGCCTGGTTACAATTCAGAACATCCGTGGGGAATAGCAGGAAGTGTTAGCTATGAGACTGGTACTGGTACATATCTTGCTTCCGCTCCATCGAATTGGACTCATTTCAATAGTGGTACCGATAAAGTTCCTGATATTTCAAGTTATTTGACCGTTAGTGATTCCGTTGTAGATACTACTGGTGAAGTCGTTGATACTTACGGAAAGTCCTCTGATCATCCTACTGCCGGAGAAATCACAACTTCTACCAGCAGCCTGACAGCCGGTTACTACTATATTGATGGAGCAGCAATTACTCATGCTGTCAATTGCGATGTTACTGGTGGTGATATCATTATATATGTTAAAGGAAGTTTTACGATTTCCAACGGAGGCAGATTCATTATCTCGAGTGCTGATACCGCAGAGCATAATGTAGTCTTTGTTTTGGAGGGTAGTTCTAGTATTTCTGTTAACACGTCAGACAAGACTGCTGTTACTGGTTTTGTTGACCCCAGATGCTTTAACGGCACGGATTACCTTGATGTACATAAGCTGAACCAGACTACCACGCCCAGAATTTATATATTTGCTGCATATACTGGTGGAACAGCACTTACACTCGGTGATACTGCAACAAATGGTGGAGTTGTATGTACAGCGTACTTGGGTTTCTTCCCTTCTACTACACGTGGTAGTGATGGTGCTTCTCTGGCTTTGCATAATGTTGCAGCGGGAACAGATAGCGGTGGAAGCGGTATTATTTACTACGGTCGTATAGCTGCCGGTAGTCTCCCGAATAGTACAGATGCCGGTGGACACTTGAATGTACCTTACTGTCCCTCCATTCCTGGTCAGATTGATTATCGTAATGAGGCTTACAGAGATAACACTGACTTCTCAGTTGTAACTGAAGAGTGCGGATACTTCACAGCTTGATCGTAAGAACAATCAAACAAATGAAGAGGATCGGGAAACCGATCCTCTTTTTATGCCTTAATGAAATAAATGAGATTACTCTATGATAAGTCCAGGTCTTGATTCGATTATCTGGTCAGTGATCTCGGACATCGGAACAGCGTGCGCCTTATCGGAGAGATAAGAATCCAGAACGACATCATAATAAGCGGCACTGTCATTATCGATCAGCGTCATATTAACAGCCTTAATGAGGGCCTTGAGCTTATCTGATGTATCCAGGAGCTTAACTGCACTGTCCGTGATGATGAGAAGAAAGATCCTCTCAGATGATACTGTCAGTGAGTTAAGAAAGCAGTCCAGCATAGCTCTGCCGTTGTCATTATCAGTGGAATAGTAGTCGTGTTTGATAAGAACACACAGGCCATTGGCGCTCTCTGAAACGTCAATGGCATAATCAGTCATGAGCTCAATATTAAGATCTGTATTTATATTATTATCCTTCATTATATTCACCCGTATCAGAAGATAAGAATCTCATCGAACGCTGGATGGCATTCTTGCTGTTGCCCCAGGGCTTTTCCTTGTTCCTATAGTCGAACTTCAGCGTGAACCATTCCACATCATGCTCGAGCTCCTCGAAGTATTCCTTATTGGACTTTGCAAGAGCTGAGACGAAGTCGCTGGCGTCATTTTGGGACAGCTTGGCTGCAGCAGTGCGAAGCAGTGAGGCTGTGTGGGGAAGACAATGTGACTTCGTATTCATGAACTTCTGCTTAAACTCGGGATCATGAGAGAACATGTGCATGATGACCAAGTTATAGCGGTCGATGGTCTTGTTCATCTTCTCGCAGACAGGGCAGGTAGCTGTCCTCGCATCAATCCTGTCAGCGATGGACTTTAAAGCAGCCTTATAGTCGTTTGATCTGCCCTTGAGAAGTCCCGCCTTGGCAGGAGCTGCGTCAGCCAGATCCTTGGAAATATCCTCGTCGTAATCAAGAAGGTGAGTGTGCAGTACCAAAGCCAGACCGAGTCTGTTGGTAACCTGCTTATTAAGCTTAGCCATGTGGTCAGGACAGAAGCCTGTTTTATTGGTTATTATTCTGGTATCTGGTTCCATGAGGGAGGGACCGAGGTAATACTCGATCTCATTCTCCTCTGTCTTCTTGCGAAGCCTGCAAAGAGGACACTCGAACTCAGGATCGTTATAAGCGTCATTAACCGGGATGGTATAGATGGTCTCTTTCATCAGTTCTCCTTTCCGTGAACAAGCCTGCCGGCTCTGATATCGACAGAGACGACAGTAATCGCAGTGAACTTCTCTACGGCATTGCCGATAGCCTGCTGGGCATCGAACAGAACCTTCTGTGCATCAAAGCCGTACAGCAAAGCCAGATCAATTGTAAATACAACGCCGATAGTTCTTTTCTCACTCTTGAAGCTTAAGATACTGCCGTATCCCGGCAGATCCTTCAGTGTAATCTCAATAAGTTCCATCAGGGCATCATCAGAAATCGAGTATGAGCCCAGGGAAGAGAAGGTGGGACGGATCATGGTACGCTCATTCTCACCATCCAAAGCTACTCCGCCTTCCTCCAGATTCAGTCTGCTTCTGATCTTGTCCAGAGGATCAGAGAAGTAGCCGGAGAACTCATGCTTGATCTCCATACTGGGTACGGGAATGGTATGCATTCCCTCATTCATTCTGGTGTTTCTGGCATGCCTTCTTTCTTCTTCAGTCGATACATCCTCGATCCTTATAAGCATGGATGGCTTGTTAAGCCAGAGGTTGGTTGTGATCTTCTCTAGCATCGAATCACTCGTACCGAGGATCATGATGGCGGTAGGGGAGGATTCAACGATCGCTCGTCTCATTACCTGAGATCTTGTCGGGTCCACGAAAAGCGCCTGCCTTACTGACTCCATCTTGCTCGGAGCCTTCTTTGCCGAGGTGCCTGCCACGATTCTTCCTCCGTTGATGAGGAGACCATCATCAATCAGATAATCGATGTTATTCTGTCGTGCTACAGCGATAGCACGGGTGCTTTTTCCCGTGCCTGACTGACCAACAAAGGCTATGATAGCTATGTTTGATAAAAACTCGCGAGTCAGTGCCTCGCTTTGAAGAATCGCATCCGTTCCGAGTTCGGGTTTATTTCGCGTGGTATCACTCGCCAGATTGATCTGCTTCAAAGTGGCTCGAAGCTCGGGTATCAGTTTAGTCCTTTTGGGCTCAACTGCAGGTTTGTTCTGGATGTCGGACATCAGTTATCCCAGTTGTGATAGACTTCCTGGATATCTTCGTTCTCTTCCATCATGTCGAGCATCTTCTCGAGACTCTCACAGATGGCAGGGTCCTCAACCTTGTTGGATGTGATAGCGACCGGTCCGAGGCTTGCATCGATGAACTCGTAGCCCTTAGCCTCGAGAGCATCCTTTACCTCGTAGTACTCGTCTGCACCGGTATCTACCTCGTAGTACTCGTCCTCAGCGATGAAGTCGGAAGCACCAGCCTCGAGAGCATCCTCCATAACCTTGTCCTCGTCCTCGAAGTCCTCGCGGCTGATGAGGATAACGCCTTTCTCCTCGAAAAGGAAAACAACGCTGCCGTCAACGCCGAGCTGACCTCCGTGCTTGGAGAAGATGTGTCTTACGTCTGCGGCCGTACGGTTACGGTTGTTAGTGAGTGCGCGGACCATGATTGCGATTCCGCCGGGACCGTAGCCCTCGTACTGGATCTCTTCGTAATCATCGCCCTCGCCGGCGCCTGCTGCCTTCTGGATGGCACGCTTGATGTTGTCGTTAGGCATGTTGGCTGCCTTGGCCTTGGCAATTACGTCCTTGAGCTTGGAATTACCGTCGGGATCAGGTCCTCCTTGCTTAACTGCGATGGCGATGAGCTTGGCCATCTTGGTAAAGACGGCACCCTTTGCTGAATCCGATGCCTCTTTCTTTCGCTTGATATTATTCCACTTGGAATGACCTGACATATGAACCTCCGAAACCTATTAATTATGTAAATATCTTATTAATTATAATTAATAGTACTTGTATTTTCCACTTAATAGCAAAGTTACCAAAAAAACTTGTTTTTTACAGTGTCCTGTTGTATAGTTTTATAGATGTACCAAGGGGTGGTATGCATTTTAGCCACCCAAATTATTTTTGCGGTGCATTTTACGGAGTGGAACATGATTGGATCTGAGGCTAACATGAAGCGCTTGGGAGACATCCTCATCGAGAGTGGATTCCTGACAGCAGCCGAACTAGCAGAAGCATTAAGTGTTCAGAAAGAGAGCGGAAAACGACTTGGTGAAGTTATCACCGAAATGGGACTTATGTCAGAGTTTGACATTCTCCGTGCAGTTTCCAGCCAGTACAGTTACCCTATCATCGATCTTACAAGTATTGACGTCGATCCTAAGGCATTGG
Organism: Clostridiales bacterium; assembly: GCA_017451265.1. Taxonomy (GTDB): domain Bacteria; phylum Bacillota; class Clostridia; order Saccharofermentanales; family Saccharofermentanaceae; genus Saccharofermentans. The sequence continues at coordinate 18,724 of JAFSPU010000010.1, read as the reverse complement.
ACCTTCTGAACGAGAAGTATTGTACCGAGAATGTAGTAGTACCTATCGGTTTTGACGGCGATAACCTTGTTGTTGCCATCGATGACCCGCTTAATATCCTTGTTCAGGATGACCTGCAGTTCAGAACCGGTTATGAGATCGTTCTGATGCTTGCTACCAGATCCGGAATCCTTGATACCATCAAGGTCAACTACGGTAAGATGAGTTCTTCCGAGGCTGCTAAGGAGCTTGGTGAGGACCTTGCGGGAGAAGAAATCGAGGGCCTATCTGATGAGATTGCAGATCAGGTTAATAGTGCTCCTGTAGTAAAGCTCGTTAACTCCATGATCGACTTCGCTATCAGAGCAGGTTCATCAGATATTCATATCGAACCGATGGAAGATCGCGTACGAGTCCGTATCCGTATCGACGGTGTTATGCAGGAGATCATGAGTAACCCTGTTAATGCCAGAGAAGCAATCACAACAAGAATTAAGATCCTCGGCGGAATGAACATCGCCGAGAAGCGTATCCCTCAGGACGGCCGTATCCAGACAGAGATCAACGGCACTCCTGTCGACATGCGTGTATCCATACTTCCTACCATCTGGGGTGAGAAGACGGTTATCCGTATCCTTGCCAAGAACGACGGTAACCTGAACAGAAGATATCTCGGTATCTCTGATCACAACAACGACATGATCAACAAGATCATCAAGGTTCCTCAGGGAATCTGCCTTATCTCAGGACCTACAGGTTCAGGTAAGACAACTACTCTTTATACTCTTCTTTCAGAGAAGAACACACCTGAAGTTAACATCATCACAGTTGAGGACCCTGTCGAGATCCGTATCCCCGGACTCAATCAGGTCCAGGTTAATGCCAAGGCAGGTATGACCTTCGCATCAGGTCTCCGTTCTATTCTCCGTCAGGACCCGGATATCATCCTCGTCGGTGAGATTCGAGACGGTGAGACAGCTGAGATCGCGATGAGAGCTGCTATCACAGGTCACTTGGTATTCAGTACTATCCATACGAACGACGCTGTATCCTCTATCAACCGTCTCGTTGATATGGGTCTCGAGCCTTACATGGTTTCTTCGGCTCTCGTAGGAGTAGTAGCTCAGCGTCTTGTACGCCGTATCTGCACCAATTGCAGAAAGCCGTATGACGCAGAAGAAGATGTTATTAACCAGTATGGTTTCGAGCCCGGTCAGAAGCTCTATAAGGGTGAAGGCTGTACAGATTGTAACGGTTCCGGTTATAGGGGCCGAATCGCTATCCATGAGGTAGTCGTAATCACAAAGGGAATGAAGGTACTGCTCGAGAAGAGAGCACCGGAAGAAGACATGAGACAGCTCGCCGTTAAGGAGGGTACACAGATGCTCATGGATTCAGCGCTTTCTCTTGTTGTCGAGGGAATCACGACACTTGATGAAGCAAACAGAGTTGCATATTCAGTAGACGGATAATAAACAGGAGGTACAGAAAGTGGAAGGATTCAGCCTTACAATGGAGGCGATTCTGGCAGAGTCTGTCAGAAGAGGAGCATCGGATACGCATATCACAGCCGGTCTCCCTCCGATGATCAGAGTATCGGGAGAGCTCATGCCTTTGACAAATCAGATTTTGACACCTGAGGACACAGAGTTCCTTTGTAAGTCAATGGTTGATAAGTCAAGACAGCAGTATCTTGCCGAGAGAGGTGAAATCGACTTCTCATACGTTGTTGCGGATTACAGCCGTTTCAGATGTAACATCTACAAGCAGAGAGGCAGCTTTGCCCTTGCCGCAAGAACAATTACGAATGAGATCCCTACATGCGAAAGACTTGGTCTGCCGCTGTTGTTCAAGGATCTTGCTCTTAAGCCGAGAGGATTGATCCTCGTTACCGGCCCTACGGGTTCCGGTAAGTCCACTACTCTTGCCGCTATGGTAGGACATATCAACAGCGTAAAGAGATGTCATGTACTCACACTTGAGGAGCCTATCGAGTATCTCCATAATCACGGAGAGGCCATGATCAACCAGAGAGAAGTTCACGAGGATACACTCTCCTTTGCTAACGCTTTGAGAGCTGCCCTCCGTGAGGACCCTGATGTAATTCTCGTAGGTGAGATGCGTGACCTTGATACAATCAGTACAGCTATCACCGCTGCTGAGACAGGACACTTGGTTCTTTCTACACTCCATACGTCATCCGCTTCTGATACAGTTAACCGTATTATCGACGTTTTCCCTCCTCATCAGCAGGATCAGATCAGAGTACAGCTCGGTTCAATTCTTGTAGCTGTTATCTGTCAGACTCTCGTACCGAGGATTTCGGGCGGACGTTGTGCGGCTTTCGAGATCATGCTTGCCAACGATGCTATCCGTAATAACATCCGTGAAGGTAAGACATATCAGATCGACAGTGCTATCGCTACTAACCTTTCAGCAGGTATGTGTCCTCTTGACTTCTATCTTGCAGAACTCGTTAAGCGTAAGATCATCTCCAGAGAAACAGCTATGCAGAGATGCCGTTTCCCTGATGATCTTAAGAGATATATCAATAATGTTGGTGGTCCCACTAACAGCCCTCTGTTCGGGGATATTGATTTTCAGTAAGTAAATTAATATAGGAGGAATGACATATGCCTAATTTCAGATATCAAGTTCTGGACAATGCCGGCAAGTCGTCTACAGGCGTTCTGGATGCAGCAAGCGTAGCTGATGCATCAAGAAAGCTCAAGGCCGACGGAAAGTACATCGTCTCACTTGAACTTGATAAAGGCCAGGGTATTGCCAATATGGAGATTGGCAGTAAGAGGCTTAACACAAAAGAGCTTGTAATGATCTCAAGACAGCTCGCCTCACTTCTTTCTGCAGGTATTACTGTAGTTAGATCACTGGACATGTTGTATCAGCAGTGTGAGACGAAGAGATCCAAGAGATGTATCGGTGAGATCTACGAGCAGATTCAGTCAGGACGTTCACTGTCCGATGCATTTAAGGATCAGAAGGACGCTCTGCCTTCGATTATGTGCTCGATGGTTGCAGCAGGTGAGGAGTCCGGTCGACTTGATGAGATCATGGAGCGTCTGGCTATCCACTTTCAGAAGGAAGCAAAACTCAACAACAAGGTTTCATCTGCGATGGTATATCCTAAGATTCTGTTCTTCTTGACGATTGCAATCGTAGTAGGTCTCATGACCTTCCTCGTTCCCGGTATCGCCCAGACGATTACAGAACTCGGCGGTGAACTGCCAGGACTTACAAAGTTCATTATGGCAGTATCCAACTCAATGGTTCATTACTGGTATATCTATGTAATAGTAGTCGGCGGTGCTATCTTCGGTTTCACAACCTGGAAGAGAACAGAGAAGGGCCATGCTCAGTGGGATATGCTTATGCTTAGAATCCCTGTTGTAGGTAAGGCTACAAAGATGACTGCTGCTGCCAGATTTACAAGAACAGTATCCACTCTCCTTAAGTCCGGTATCTCCGTTCTTACGGCAGTTGAGATTACAGGATCTTCTCTTGATAATGTTATTCTTGAGAAGAAGCTTGCTGATGCAAGAGTTGAGATACGTAAAGGAACTTCGCTTTCCAAGGCTATTAAGAACATCACAGAGTTCCCTCCTATGATTTACGCCATGACGGCAATCGGTGAGGAGTCCGGTACTCTTGATACGATCCTTGATAAAGCTGCTGACTTTTTCGAGGATGAAGCAGATGCAGCTACAGCTAAGATGACTGCGGCTCTTGAGCCTGTAATGCTCATCTTCATGGCTATCATTATTGGTCTTGTTGTAGGCGGTATTGCAATGCCTATCTTTACCATGGCGAAGTTTGTTGGATGAAAGGAGAATAAAAATGGCATTATCAACAGTAAAAGGAACACAGTATATGGTACTGGACATGTCCAGTTCAAACCTGAAGCTTGCTGTAGGTTCCTATAACAGTAAGACAGGAGTTGTAAGCATTGAGAAGGTTGGAGTAGTACCTCTCGAGCTCGATTCCATCAATGACGGTCAGATCGGTGACTCATTCGGTATCAACATGGCTCTTAAGCACGCTTGGGCTAAGCTTGGTATCAATGCAAAGAACTGTATTATCACAACAGACGGAAGCTTCATGCACACACGTGATCTTGAGATTCCTCAGGTTGGTGCTAACCAGATCGGTGATATGGTCAAGTACGAGCTTATGGGTCAGTCAAACAGTAAGGATATGTCAGTTGACTACATCATTTATGGTGAGGATGTTGATCCTGAGACCAATGCTAAGAAGCTTAAGGTAAGAGCTACAGCTGCTCCTACAGAAACCATCACAGCTTTCAGAGACTTCCTTAAGGACATGGAGAAGAATCCTGTTGCTCTTGATACAAACCAGAACGCAGTAAGAAAGCTCTTCGAGGGCAGCATCATTAACGGAAATGTTAACGTTTCCCAGGCTACTATCCTCCTCATCGAGCTCTCCAGCACAACAACAACAGTTACTATTCTTGATAAGGGATTCCCGATCCTCACAAGAAGACTTCAGTTTGGTCACAACAGCATCCGTCAGGTAGCTGAGTCCATGAAGAAGCTTCAGGGTGGTGATAACCAGTCCTCTATCGCAAGAAGGCTTAACATCACAAAGAGCGATTCTGACCTCTCAGTTGATCCTTCCGAGATCGATCTGTGGCACGAGTCCCTCGCTGATGCACCTGCTCTCCAGAGTGCAGCTAATGCATACTTCAAGAGCCTCACAGATGCAGTTTCACGTACTGCTCAGTTTGCTATCTCGAAGTTCCACATCGACAGCATCAGCACATGCTTCCTGTACGGTTCCGGTTCAGGTTATAAGAAGATTGATAAGGAATTGTCCAGCCAGCTGTCTACACAGGTTGAGACACTCAACACAGTTAGTACTGTAAACGGTCCTAAAGATTTTATGCTCCCTCAGTTCGTTAACTGCTGCGGCGCTATGATCAGAAACGACTGATAAGGAGGAGAAAGGAATATGACTTTGTTAGGATCTAAGAAGGGCTACTCAAAGAGTGATATTAACTTCTTTGAGGAATTTACAGCTTCAGCCCGTAAACAGACACAGGTTCTTGCTGTTGTAGTATTTGTCGGTGTCATTGCCATCGGTATTTCACTTGCTATCTTGGCTTATGATATCTTCCGTAACATCGGAGTTCAGAAGGATATCGACAATCTGAATGCTACACTCGCAAGCGATGAGTACGCAGGTCTTGAGCTCAGATCTCAGGCTCTCCAGCAGGAGATTAATGACAAGAACCAGTACTACTACACACTTACTGAGATGAGACGAATTGTTGATGAGACAAACGCAGCTGAGACAGAGCTTGCTAACCTCATCGGTGATGTAATCCCAAGCGACGCTTATGTAACATCGTATGATCTGACAGGAACCACACTGTCCATTTCAGGTACGACATTCAGTTACTATGATGCGGCTAATATTGTTTATATGCTTAATCAATCTGATGTATTTACAAACAGCGTTATTCCTACAGTAGAAGAGGATGATTCGATTAGAGGTGCTGAAACGACACCCGATAACCCGATCGATGTGTATTACGCTTTCAATATCTCTGGTAATATCGTATCCGATGTAGTTGTTTCTGTTGGACATTATGCAACAACCGATTCTTCTGTCATCGCTATCAGCGGTATCACTTCTCAGGTTGTAAGTGCCGGTTCCCAGTATGAGTTCACAGGCGTTAACACATTCACAGCAAGCGGAATCACATACAGCCTCACATCAGTAAGCATTAACAACATTCCTTTGTCTGAGCAGGAGATTGCTATCATCCAGTCCACAGGTACTCTCACAGGTCTTGCTAATGAGAATGTTGAGATCTCTCTGTACTATGCACAGTCTGCAGCAGCTGAGACAGCTACAGAAGATGAAGGAGGAATTGAATAATGGGAAATTTAGGAAAACGTGAAAGATACTATCTCATGCTCCTCGGCATTGTTGTAGTAGTTCTTCTTATCTATTACTTTGGTATCAGGAACCTTGGAATCAAGCATGATGAGCTCGTTGCTACAAGATCACAGCTTCAGGCTCAGCTTGATTATTATGAGGCCCTTAAGACACAGAACGATGAGGCTCTCGCACAGATTAATCAGCTGAAACTTGATATTTCAGATGTAGAAGGAAGATTCCTTCCTTATATCACTTCCGAGGCAATCGAGCAGTATGTACTAAAGACATTTGAGGATGCAGGATGCCCTTATCTCGTATCTGTATCTGCTGAAGACGTATCAATGCCTACAGTAACACTTCCTGACGGAACAACTGCTGTAGACCGTCTCGTAGTTAAGAGAATCATCGTACAGTACTCCACAACTGACGGATTCAATATTGCTGAGTACAATAGAAGCACTTCCGTTGTAGATCACGGTGAAATTGATGAAGAAGCTTGGAATGCTTATCTCGATGAGATGTATTGGCACGGCTCAGCTTCTATCGTAGGATACCAGGAGTTCTTAGATGCACTTGCTACGATAGAGGCTGAAAACGAGGATTGCATTAAGATCAACAAAATCGGAGTTCAGGCAGAGGGTGGTTATACACTTTTGAGCGCTGAGATAGATTTCTATTCTGCTACATTTAATAACAGAGTATCAGAGCCTAATATGAATGCTCCTTATATTACATGGGCTGGTGATTCAAGCTTTGATACAGCTGGTGGCTTCGTAGGCAGACCGTTCGTAATCGACAATCCTGCAAGTGAATGGTTCGGCGTATTGATGTCTGATTCTGAGGCACAGGAGGGCAATAGACCGTTCTCAACATATTACTCAGATGCTATCTTCGAAGCATCTGTAACGACAATCGGTCTCGCTGAGACTCTCGAGATTGGCGATACACCTGTACCTGATGAGGTTCCGGAAGAGTAAAATCGCAAGAATTATTGATTGCGAAGGAATTGTGAAAAAAAAGTGAAAAAGGTATTGCATTATTCTGAATAGGTGCTATACTAAAGCTACAAACTTAAAACTTACAGGAGGTAAGAACAATGAAGAAGATTCAGAAGACAAAGAAGGGTTTTACACTTATTGAGATGGTACTCGTTATTGCTATCATCGTTATCCTTGCTGCTGTTCTCATCATGGGTGTTGGCGGATACCTCAAGAAGGCTCGTAACGCAGCTGCATCTGTATCTGCTCACAATTCTGCTGTTGACGAAGTTAACGCAGCAATTGATAACGGATCTGCTACATAATCTAGTTTATAGAAGTGTAGAAGGGGGACGGTTTACCGTCCCCCTTTTTTATATTTTGACATATCTAAAAATTGAACAGAATGTGAATTTATTATTGAATTTGCAGATTCAGCATGTATAATAGAAGTATTAGTATAGGCATATTGGATTTCTATGATTTGAGGGTATTATGAATAGAATTATTAAATCCAGAAAAGGTTTTGCGTTAGCAGAAATGATCTTGGTTGTTGCGATAATTGTTATATTAGCAGCAGTTCTTACAATGAGTGTAAGCACATATATAAATAACGCCAGAGCAAGATCAAACGAGGCTGCTGCAGGCCGAAGATCAGTATTGGTTAATATCGCGTCCAGTGAAGAGCAAATGAATAATCTGGGGTTCGGTAATACAGGTACTAATGTCCATGTTCATAATGGAGTTTCTTCAGCCGTTCCGTCTGCCGTCGCTGGCTCTTGATGATTTTGATTATAATTGATCTACTAATTTAAAGGGAGATTGTTATGAAGAAGTTGAGAGGAAAATCCAAATCCGGTTTCACATTGTTGGAAGTTTTGCTCGCTACTGTTATTCTGGTTATTGCTTCTACCATGATTATGCAGGGATTTATCGCTGTTATGGTACTAGGTGCCAACAACAGGAGCTTTGCTAAATCTGGTGACTATAATTATAGGTTGGCAATAAATCAGGCTTTGGTTGGACATGCTACTGCATCTAATCAGATAGCAGACATCACCAGTATGACGGATAATACTTACGGTATTTTAACTCCCAAAGTCGAAAGTGGATCTCCTGTCACTTTTGATGCGAAGAGAGACTTGGGTCTCATAGTTGATATCAATGCTTATACGAATTCTGATGCCGGCATGACATACAATGTTGGTGGCGATGATATCGATAACGGAAGTGTTGCCAATAATAGATATGCTTTCTTCTATGATTTCGGTGACTATATTCATTGCTCAGATGATCATATTATTAGGTGGGGTTTCACCCTTGATCCTGCGAAACCATCAGAATCTCATGGTAATTATACAGAACCAGTCTATGATAATCGTGGTCGTGTTGTTGCATATGGTCGCTACGGTTGGTACTGCTTCAATGCATTACATACCGGAGAAAATGCATGCGCGTATAGAACTTCACCATATACCGGCTTTATTGCTGTTACATAATATAAGGGGAGGTGTATAAAGTGAGAAGAAATAATAAGCGCGGCTTTACTTTAGTAGAAATGATGCTCGCTATCGCGATCACATTGTTGATCAGCGGTTTGTTCGTAACATTGATCGCTACTATCAGAGCATCTTACTATAGAACTTATAACGATAACGATTGTGCAGATATCGCTGCAATGTATTCTGAAGCTCTTGAGAATACTGTTCTGTATGATGTACAGAATAAGGCTGCAGATACTATCAAGATTGGTGATCATTCTATATTGCAGAATACCAATACGGCTTGTAAGATTGATTTTTCTTCAATTTCAAACTTTAATCAAGTAACAGCTACGTTGCCTGATGGATCTGTTGGTACAATTGATAAGTGGGTTATCAGAATGATATGCAGTTTTGATGAGTCCACAGGTGAATTCAGATATAAGTTTTTCTTCCTGGATAACTATATTCAGCCCGGTTATCTGCATTATGTATATGAGGGAAGTTTTTGGATTCCTAATTATGCTGAGTATGTTTCTCATACTATCGGTGTTGGTGATATTTATGATTCTTCAACAGGTAGTTATGGATGGGACTACAATTACTCTGCAGGTCATCTCGGGTATTCTGTTAATTGTGCCCCCAACGGACATGATGTCGGCGGATTATTCGTAACAGATGATATGACGACCAAAATTGACGGAAGACAGATCTATACTCGTATCTCTAGTACCAGTAGCGGTGGATATGAAGTTGAAGAGTCATCGGCTGTAACAAATCCTAATAACGGAATTCCTGGAACTTCCTCAACCATTACAATAGCGGTTGTTACAACACCTGGCGGAACTACTGGAGGTGATACAACCACCGGTGGAACTACGGGTGACGAAGGAACTACAACTGGTGATGAAGGAACTACAACGGGCGATGAAGGAACTACAACTGGTGATGAAGGTTCAACTGTAACTAATCCCACACCTGTACCTACAGCTACACCTACACCCACACCTGCAACTGGACCTACAAGTGTTGGATCTATATCTTATACTCCTTCTACTTCTGGCGGTCATCGAGTTGAAAGTGCTTCGTATATGGATGGAACTACAACCATAAGAGCAACAGTTGATGGTAGTAATTATTTAAGTTTCAGTATTACTGATGATGGAGTTATGACTTTTGGCAATAGTATGCAGTGGATTATAAATGGTGGTGATTCAACATTCCCGGGCCATAACTGGAATCAGCTTTCATATACTCTTACTGATGCACAGCGTACATGGCTACAAACTAATTTTGGATTTACTTTTAATTAATCTGTTTATGTTCTTAAGAGGCCCGGTGGAAACCGGGCCTCTTTTTGTTGTAAAATCTCTGTGCTAGAGAGGTATAAATATGGGGATTATAGTTGGTCTTGATGTAGGCGGAAGTACGACGAAAATCGTCGGGATGGACGCTGAGAATATCGTTTATAAGTCGGTCACCAAGGCGGGTGATCCGGTAACTTCGGCATATGGTGCTTTAGGCAAGCTCATTAATGATCTTGGTATCTCGGTTTCTGATATCGACAGGATCAATATCACGGGCGTCGGATCGGGCTTTACTGCTACGCCTATGCTCGGCATCGATACCATCGTGGTAGAAGAGTTTATCTCTACAGGTCTGGGCGGTCTTTACCTTGCAAAACTCGATAGGGCTGTCGTCGTAAGTATGGGTACCGGTACGGCTTATCTTAAGGCTGAGTATCCGAATGTATCTCATATCATCGGTTCCGGTGTAGGCGGCGGTTCGCTCGTCGGACTTTCTAATTCCATGATCGGCATGGACGACCCCGAAAAGCTCTCCGAGCTCGCGCACCAGGGAGACATCAACAGGGTAGACCTTAACATCGGTGATATCTCCAAGGCGGAAATCCCCGGACTTGCCAAGGACGTTACTGCGTCCAACTTCGGTAAGGCCGCTGATGATCTTACCAATCCCGATAAGATCTGTGGCATCTTCAATCTCGTATATCAGTCCATCGGTACCATGGCGGTCCTTTCATCAAGAACTGTCAGTATCAAGGACGTTGTCTTCACGGGTCAGCTCACTATGTTCGATCAGTGCGAGAAGACCTTCGAGATGTTCCGTAACCTTTATGAAGCCAATTTCATAATTCCTGAGGATGCGGTCTATGCGACTGCCATCGGCGCCTGCCTTGCAGGGGGAAGGAAATAATGGCTGACAAGAAACAGAGAGCCTTCGAGCTTGATGCCCTCCGCGGCGTCGCCATCGTCATGATGATGTTCATGCACTTCTCGTACGATATCCGTTACGAGTTCGGCTTCAACACATTCGCATACTTAAGAAGCGCCTGGTTCTGGTCCTTCGTGCACCCGATCATAATCGTGCTGTTCGTAGGCCTGTCCGGCATCTGCTGCACGTTCTCAAGAAACAACTTCAAGCGCGGCGGCAAGCTGCTCCTCGTGGCTTTGGCCTTCACGGCAGTTACAAGCTTCATCACTTTTAAGATTGGCATCAATTGCCTGATTCTATTTAATGTACTCCACATGCTCTCGGTTTCCACGCTTGTATATGCGCTCATCGCGCTGATAGAGAAGATAACGAAAATCAAGCCCAATCAGCTGACATTCATCCTGATCCTGTTCGGCCTGTGGGTCTGCATGACTAGCAACAACCTTGATATGTACGCATACGAGTCCGACAACATGCTTCTGTACCCCCTCGGCATCATGGTACAGGGACAGCCTGACGTGGCCGACTACATGCCGCTCATTCCCTGGATGGGCGTGTTCCTCATCGGCGCTGCTGCTGGCCGCGTCCTGTATAAAGAGAAGAAGACACTTTTCGGCGGGGCGGGGAAGACTGTCCGAGCCGTCACGAGGCCGCTCGAGTTTATGGGCAGGCACTCGCTTATCATCTACCTTGTACACCAGCCCGTGATCTACGGCGTGCTTTACCTGATTTTCAAGCTAACGGGAAGAGTCTGAAGTGCGTTATCAGCTTAAGAACGAAACAGTTAAGTTTACGAAGGGGCGCATTGCCTTAAGGTGCGTGCTGCTCGCCGTACTGCTTGCGCTTGTTCCTGTTGCATATTTCCTGCCGTCTGCGCTCGTGAAGGGCGAGGCCGCCAACTACTACAGTGAGAAGTTATTCCCCATCATCTCCATGCTCCCCATCTCGATCAGCGGGATGTTCATGACATCGCTTACGGAGATGTTCGTGGTGGTGGGTTCCGTGAGCGTGCTGGTGCTCGGCTTCATGTTCCTTATCAAGTGCGTGAGCCTGTGCCATAACAGGAGCCTGCGCCACATGTTCCACTTCATCTACCTGGTGCTGCGCGCGGTGCTGATCATCGGCATCATCGGTGCGCTGGTGTTTGAGCTGATGCTGGGACTTAATTACAACAGGACAAGCGTGCGCCGCCAGATGCACCTGTACAGCGAAGAGGTGCGACCTTACGAGGACTACAGCGACACCCTGATGTGGGCGTATGCCGGCATGGTCGAGGCGCGTAAGGCTTTAGGCGAGGACTACAACGGAGTCGCGCACATGAGCACGAGCTTTGAGACCATGGTCTACGACGCAAACCTCGCGGTGAGCACGGTGGACCACTACTATGACTTAGGGCTTAGCGTGAACTATATCCGCGCCAAGGCGGTGTGGCTTAGCAAGTACTGGCGCTACACGGACATCGTGGGCATGTATGATCCCTTCCTCGGCGAGGCCAACATAAACACAGATTACCTGGACATCCTGCACCTGCCGCTCACTATCTGCCACGAGATATGCCATGCAAAAGGCTACGGCAGCGAGACGGACTGCAACACCATAGCCGCATTGAGCTGCATTAACTCGGAGCGCGCGGACTTCAGGTACGCGGGTTACTACTACATCTTCATGCACCTTTGGAAGACCGTGAACGATTACGCGGAATACGTGGGCGAGACGCCTGCAAGCTTTACTTCACTTGAAAGCTTCAGGCCGGTCCTTAGGGACATGCAGGCCTACTATAGTTACCGGGACAGCTTCGATGACGGCCCCATCGCGGAGTTTATCTCGTACTTCTCGGAGGATGCCAACAACGCGTTCCTGGAGTCGAACGGGCAGCAGGGCGGCACGCAGACCTATGTAGTCCCGCAGGACGTGTACGTGGAATACTACTGCAGATACGTAAGAAACTATGCTTAAGATAATCCTTCAGGGGCACGACAACTACTATGGCATCGGCGACGTGGTGAGGCTTTTTTACGGGCCATGCCGAGAGGACAGGGAGAACGGGGCCGTTTTATGTGACCTCGGGCCTGACATGACGCTTATAAGCGCAGCAGATGCCTCTAATGCGCTTCCTGTTAACAGGCAGGTGAAACGGGACCTCTACGAGCGCCTGAGCGAAATAACGGGTGTTACGGTGCCCTGGGGGTGCCTCACTGGAATCCGCCCCACGGTGGTGGCTGCTGAAGAGGGCTTTGATCCACGCGCACTCACGGAAAAGTATTTCGTCAGGGCAGACAAGGCGAAGCTTGCATGCGAGTGCGCGCGTCTGGAGACAAGCATTGCGGCGCAGGCCTCGCAAAAGCTTAACGTGTACGCGGGTGTGCCTTTCTGCCCCGGAAGGTGCTCGTATTGCTCCTTCATTGCGCAGGATGTGACGAAGCACCTGGACCGCCTGCATGACTACGCTTCCGCGATGATACTGGAGATGAACACGCTCGCGCCGTATCTGGACGAGATCCCGGGCACGATCTACATGGGCGGCGGCACCCCGACTGTCTTCGACGAGAACGACATGAGCCGCGTGCTGGAGGCTCTTAGGAACACTTTCAGGCCTGACGGTGACACCGAGTTCACAGTGGAGGCGGGGCGCCCCGACACCATCACGGAGGGCAAACTCAAGGCGATGCGGGGAAACGGCGTCGGCCGCATCTGCATTAACCCGCAGACCATGAGGGACGAGACCTTGAGGAAGATAAACCGCGCACATACGGCGGCGGACATCGTGAAGGCATATGAGACGGCGAGGAAGCTCGGTTTTGAGGTGATAAACATGGACCTGATCGCGGGGCTTATGTACGAGACCGCGGACGATTTCCTGGAGTCGGTCAAGACGGTGGCGGCGCTGGACCCCGAGAACATCACGATACACACTCTCTACAAGAAAAGGCGCGCTGGCATGAGCCGTGAGGACGTGCTTAACGCGGACGGCCGGGGCGATGTCGATAAAGCTGTGAGGGAAGCGTACGAGTTTCTCACGGGCAGGGGCTACGTCCCGTATTACATGTACCGTCAGAAGGATACCGAGCTCGGGCTCGAGAACACGGGCTTCTGTAAGCCGGGCACACATAACGTCTATAATGTCGCCATGATGAGCTACGACAGCAGTGTGCTTTCAGTGGGGGCGGGCGCCATGAGTAAGCGCGCATTCGCTGACGGCAGGTACGAGAGGTGCCCTAACGTCAAGGATGTAAGCCTTTATATAGAGGAAGCCGCGAAGTGCGCGGAAAAGAAGATCAGTTTTTTTGATCTTCGCCGCAGCGGTCGCTGATGATGTATCTGGGGCGCTGCTTTGTCTCCAGATAGATCTTACCGATATATTCTCCGATAACACCGATACTCATCATCTGCATACCGGAAAGGAAGCAGATGATACAGGATGTACTTGCCCATCCCTGAGGTGTGTTCTTCACGAAGTGAACAATGATCGTATAGATAAGAAGCACGAAGCTTACGAGAGCTACGAAGAAGCCGAACCATGTGATGATCTTGATGGGTTTTACGGAAAGGCTGGTTACGCCGTCGAATGCCAGGCCGAATAGCTTGGAGATGGAGTAGTGGCCCTTGCCGGCCATGCGCTCGTGTCTGTCGTAGTAAACGCAGGTGCTCTTGAAGCCTACCATGGGAAAGAGGCCTCTTAAGAAAAGGTTGACTTCCTTGAAGTTGGCGAATTCCTGCAGGGCTCTGGAGGAGACGAGTCTGTAGTCAGCGTGATTATAGATTACGTCTGCACCGAGAACGTTAAGTGTCTTGTAGTAAGTCTGCGCGGTGAAGCGCTTCATGAAAGTGTCTGTGTCGCGGTTCTGTCTTACGCCGTAAACGATCTCGCAGCCGTTGTCGTACTCCTTGATCATCTGAGTCATGGCGCCGATATCGTCCTGGCCGTCGTCATCGATGGTGATGGTGACGTCACACATGTCCTTTACCTCAAGAAGACCTGCGGTAACGGCATTCTGGTGGCCTCTGTTACGGGAAAGGCAGATACCCTTAACATAAGGCTCGTTCTCTGCCGTCAGTTGCTTGATCATGTCCCAGGAGTCATCGCCGGAGCCGTCGTCAACGAAAAGCACGCGGCTCTTGTCGCTGATGAGACCTTCGTCACGCATCTTAAAAAGCTGGCCCAGGAAAAGAGGGCACGTTACCTTGATTACTTCTGCGTCTTTGTAAACGGGTACTACGATATATAAAACAGTATCTTTCATGTAGACGATTATACATTATTAAGTATTACAATGGTATAATTATTGCATGATATGCCCAAGATGTAAGACAGAGAACGGCAACAGGACCGTCTGCAGCAAATGCGGTTATTACATGTACCGCGTTGCCAACCAGAACATCGAGAAGAGAACTTCCGCCCAGCGCGCGCTTGATGATTCCAAGATCGTCGGCAAGAACGTCTGGAAAGTCCTGAGAGTCGTATGGATTGGCATCGTCATGCTGGTCTTAAGTTTCTGGATAATAGCCCTGATAGTCTATCTTACGGGCGGTAGTGTAATTCTCGGATAACAGGAGGAATTGAAGATGAGTGTGAAGATCGATCCGCACAACTGTGTGATCTTGCCTGAGGCAGTTTTTATCATCGGAACTTACGATGAGAACGGCGTGCCGAATGCCATGAATGCAGCCTGGGGAACACAGACAGACTTTAACGAGATCACGATCTCCCTGTCCAAGCATAAGACAACAGATAATCTGGAGAAGACCGGTGAGTTCACAGTGGCTTTCGGTACTGAGCCTACAGTTACGATCTGCGACTACTTCGGAGTGGAGTCCGGCAAGTCCATAAACAAGATCGTTAAGGCAGGCTGCCATGAGCATAAGAGTGAGCTTGTAAATGCTCCGATCATAGAGGAGTTCCCCCTGACACTTGAGTGCAAGGTAAAGAGCTGGAACGCCGAGGAGGGTATCCTCGTAGGTGAGATCGTAGGCCAGCAGGCTGACGAGTCCATCATGACCGCTGACGGACATGTGGATCTTGATAAGATGAAGCCTATTATCTACGATGCATCCATCCACGCTTACAGAGGCATCGGACCTGTGATAGCAAGAGCGTTCGAGGAAGGATTAAAAATTAAGAAATCCGAGAAGCAGTGGGATAGCCAGTAACATTTAAACTTATAATTAAACTACTGTGAACGGGCGTATATCGCCCGTTTTTCATTGTAAAATTTTCTTATGAGACACCACAAGGGGAGGTGCTTATATGAGAAGATTTTTAAGCGTAGTTTTAGTTATGAGCTTACTTTTATGCGGATGCTCTTCAGGTGGAAGCAAACGCGATTCTGACAGGCTCTCGGGAAGCCACGACTCCGGCGGAGACTCGGGATTTAACAGGCCCGATCCCACGGAAGCCACAGAAGGTACGTCTGCGACGCAGGCTCCTGCAGATGTGGAGGAGCCCGAAGTGTTTACCTTCACGCTCCAGCCTATCGCGTGGGATACGGCGACTCTAGGGCAGGTGGCGGTGCCTGAAGGCTACACCGCATCAAGCCAGATCAACTGCTGTGACGAGACCACATGCCTTGGCTACCCGCTGCGCGTGACGGAGGCGGTCACGAATGCTGACGGCTCCGTAATGATGCTGTACAAGTGCGGCGAGCAGTACATTGAGCGCGTGTCGGGCAACACCATCATGAGCATGCAGGACGGCGCCATGGACACGCAGACCATGATCTTCATGAAGTACTACGAGGAGGCCCCGGCCTATTGCGATGAGCTGGCGGCCACGCTGGACCCGAATGCGGTTTACGTAAGGGACGAGGACATGTCCTTCTACGACAGCGTGCTGGATGCGCGTTACCAGGAGTTCTACAACACCATCGCGCCCGGGCTGGAAGCGTACGGCATGAGCGTGGACTGGGTCAACATGACAGCCTCGCAGCGTCTATACTCCATCCCGAACGATCAGGTGGGCGAATACGCGCTTTGTATCCTCGCGGAGGTAAGAGGCTACCAGTACACCATCTCGGGCTACGGCTTCACGGATACGATCATCGTGTGGGATGTGCCGGGTTACTACATCCTTATCTGCCCCATGGCGGACTACGAGGAGTATCACGACACCATGTTCCAGGTCTTCATCGACAACACCACGACCAACGACCAGTTCGTCTCCTGCAATGAGCAGCTCACCGCGGAGATTACCAACACCGTAATCAACAACATGAACATGGTCTGCGCCGCGAGCTCTGCTTATGCGTCAGCCATGACCGCCATGACGTTCGACATGGTGGAGAGTAACCTGAACTACGGCACGTATTCGTCCGACCGTTTCTCGGATTATATCTTCGACCAGAACGACTACACACTCTCGGACGGTACGAGCGTGCAGATATCCACGCAGTACGATTACGTATACCAGGGTGACAACGGCGTGGTCTACTACAGTGACAGTGCTTTTGATGTGCCTCCCGTGGGCGCGACTCAGCTTTATCCTAACTAGTCACTCCCGCACATCGGTGATGTTACCGTCAGAGTCAAATATGATGTACAGGGGGTCGGTTATGCCGGCCCCTTTGCATGTGTTCTGAAGCTGAGAGAGCGCGTTGACGTACAGCCCGCCGGAAGTGAAGAAGGGGTACACTCTGATGCCGCGCCAGTCGACGGACTCCAGGAAAGAAAGCATGGGGTTCGGGATGCCGTTGTTCCAGACGGGCATACCGATTATCACCGTGCCGTAGTTACTGACTTTATGCCGCGGACGCAGTATAACCGGGCGGTGACGCGGGCCTAAGCGCGCCAGGATCCTGTGTATGAGAACTCTGTTTAATGGGTAGGAAGAAACTGTAATTATCTGTTCTGTGTCGCAGGGAATGTAACCCGCGATGAGTTTTGCTACTCTCGCGGTCTTTCCGGAAAATGAGTAGTACACCAGTAATACTAACTGCGAATCACAGCATACCGCACGCCCCCCTCGTGAGTATATGTGTTGTAAAATTAATTTTAGCAACATTATAACGGGTGTCAAACAAAGCCCTGTGTTAAACTGTTTTTGGAGCAAAAACATAAGATGAATCTTATAAGGATCAACGACATAAACGCGCCGGAGCTGGACGTTTTCGCGAGGCTTACGGAAAATCAGCTAAGGACGTTCAACGGGGACGAGCCGGGGCTTTTCCTTGCCGAGAGTGCGAGCGTTATCCTGCGTGCGCTTGAAGCGGGTTACGAGCCTCTCGCAATGCTCGTAGAAACGTCACGCCTTGAGGCTGAAGCTGCTCCCGTTTTCGAGGCGGTGGCACAGCACTGCGGTCCTGAAAAGGCCGAGACGCTTCCGGTATATGCCGCGCCCCATGAGGCTGTCTGCAGACTCACGGGCTACGCACTTGTAAGAGGTCTTTGGATGACATTAAGAAGGAAACCCGAGCCCTCGCTGGAGGCGTTCTGCCGCGGGAAGAAGCGCATTGCGGTGCTTTTCGATGTGGTTAACCCCACCAATGTCGGCGCCATAATAAGGTGTGCTGCGGCGCTTGGGCTGGATGGCGTGCTTCTGACGCACCCGTCGGTGGACCCGCTCACGAGGCGCTCCGCCAGAGTCAGCATGGGAACCGTGTTCCAGATCCCGTGGACGCGTGCGGGGCGGGAAGAGTCGGCAGGAACGAATCTTATCACAAGCCTGCAGGCGCACGGGTTTAAGACGATTGCCATGGCGCTCACGGAAGATTCGACGAGCGTAGATAATGAGCAGATACGGTCCAACGAGAAGCTTGCGGTCATCCTCGGCACAGAGGGCACGGGCCTTCCCGGGGATGTGATCAGGGCATGCGACTACCGCGTCATGATACCGATGTACCACGGCGTGGACTCGCTTAACGTGGCGGCAGCAAGCGCCATAAGTTTCTGGGAATTGATGAAGTAATCCCCACAAGGGAGAAGGAAGAGGAATGGCTATGGGAAAGAACGGTAAGGGAAGTAAGATTTGGATCCTGGTGCTGGTGCTCGTGATCATCGCGGCGTCTTTGCTGAAGACTGCGGTGGACCTGGGTGCCGACATGCTTATACGGAGCCGCAATGCGGATATGCTGAGGACTCAGAATTCTTTACGAAGTTCCTCAAGCAGGAATGACAGAGACGATGACGACGATGATGATGACG
>JAFSPU010000009.1 GCA_017451265.1 Clostridiales bacterium | reverse complement strand
GCTCGTTGTTTTTAAGTTCTGCATTCTATTCAATTTTCAAGATCCGCGCCCCTTCGGAAGAGTTCGTTTTTTGTGTTTCCCTCTCGCGAAGTGCCTACAAAGAATACAACGCACTTACCTCATTGTCAAGCGGAATTTTCAGCTTTTTTAAAAAAGTTTTTTAAGCCTTCAAATTACGGGCTTAAACATGTACAGAAACGGAGATAAGATCGTCTCCGCTGTAGTTAAGTTTTATCTCAAATGCGGCCTTGTATTCAGGTCCGAATAAAAGCTTGAATATCTCCTTATCCCCTTCCCACACAGGTATATCCCATATGCCTGTTAACGGAACCCAGCAAAGCACGCCTTCGTCACAGTTTCCGGGACAGGGATCGGATGAGCCTGTATACTCACCCTTATATATATACATTACTTCGTTATCACATGAGTCATTGATAAATGTGGCCACGCCTTTAAGAGACAGGCCGTCGATCTGATCCTCACTGATACCGGTCTCCTCATAGATCTCGCGGATAACGCACTCATAAGAAGACTCATCCTGTTCCATGTGTCCGCCTACGCCTAAGTACTTGCCGGCATTCATATTGGTTATGTTCTTAGAAGTCGCACCCTTGACCATAAAAAGGACCTGATCGCCATTTGTCAGATAGCACAGGGTAGTAAGTTTATAATCAGTCACTTAATCCGCCTTCCTGACTCGTACGTGTCTTGTGAAGGAGATGCTTAGGAATATGATTTCTTCCGAGCGTTATGTTTCCTTTAAGAAGCTCGCAGTGAAGATTAACTCTATAGATAATATAAGACGATATATCAACGCCGAATGTCTCGCACAGTGCACACCACTTATCGGCAAAGCATACGATCCAGCCTTCCCAGGAATGCGGCCAGATTAAAGTCAGCGGAAACATATGATGTCTGATGATATCCTGCTCGATGGGAGAGATGTTGAAATCCCTGATCGCGTTCTCACATGCGATCGCAGGATGGGTAAAGCCGTGCAAGCCTCTGCGCTTCTCGCTGGGCTTGTGCCAGTCGTAAAGGAAGTAGTCGTGAAGCAGTGCCCCTCTTACGAGAGCCTCCCTGTCCACCTTTACGCCCAAAACATTCTCAAGATTGATGGCAAAGATAAGGCTGAATTTGGCCACGGAAAGAGTATGCTCGAACACGGATGTCGTTCCGTGCTGAGTATAATTCTTCATCTGCTGAGCCTCGTCGGACATAATGAGGTCACGGCTCAGCTTGAAGATCTCCTTGGCAATCTTGTATTCCGTAATCTCTTTGCTCATGGGTTTATTTTATTACGAATCTGACAAAATACAACGAAATGTGATATAAGACATAATCACACCAAACTTAAAATAAGCATATGGCAACGAACAGAGCTACAACTGATCTTACAAAAGGAAATCCGCTCAAGATGACGGTGATGTTTGCCATCCCGATTTTCTTAAGCAACATCCTTCAGCAGTTATATAACCTGACCGATATTGCTATCATAGGACATGTCCTCGGCGATGATGCCCTCACGGCAATCGGAACGGTTTCTACCATATACAATTTCTTCGGCTCACTGATGTTCGGAATGTCAAGCGGATTCGCCGTCGTCATCTCCAAGTATTTCGGAAGCAAAGATGAGAAAGGTCTTAAGAAGGCCATCGCCAACACCCTGTTCATCGCAGCTATATGGAGCATCATAGTCCCCGTGGCAGGGCTCTTATCATTAAAGCCTCTCATGAGGGTTCTTAAGACCCCCGAGGATATCTTCGATACGGCATACAGCTATGCATCCGTCGTAATCTGCCTTATCGGATTTATGTTTATCTATAACGTATTAAGAAGCATACTTCAGGCGATTGGCAACTCGAGAGCGCCTCTGTATTTTCTCGCGGTATCCGTATCAGCCAACATCGCACTCGACCTTCTGTTCGTAAAGCAGTTCGGATGGGGACTTCCCGGCGCGGCTTATGCCACCGCCATCGCGCAGCTGCTGTCTTCGATAATCACATTCATATATATCGCAGTTAAGGTGCCCGAAGTTCATATCGGCAGAACGGACATGAAGCTAGACAAGTTTCTTCTTATCGACATCTTTACTTCCGGCATCGCTTTTGCGCTGATGTTCACCGTAGTCAACCTGGGCTCCATGATCCTGCAGTACGCGATCAACGGCCTGGGAAAGACGATCATCGCCGCACATACCACGGCAAGAAAGATCTCCGAGCTTTGTATGATGACACTGTCAACGCTTGCGAACGCGATGGCTACTTTCGCAGGGCAGAATCACGGTGCGGAAAGATACGACAGGATCAGACAGGGACACAGAAGCGTTATGTTCTGCTCATTCGGTATCGCGACTGTACTTATCGCTATGATCTACCTGTTCGGCGAGAAGATCGTAGTCCTTATCTCGGGTTCCGATACGGCCGAACTAATCGATAATGCAGTCTTCTATTTAAGGTTCGACCTGCCCTTCTACTTCGTACTCGCGGTCCTTCTTATCACCAGGACCACTCTTCAGGGTATGGGAGCAAAGTTCGTTCCGATAATAGCAAGTGTCATGGAACTTATCTTTAAAGTGATTACAGCAAAGTGGCTCGCAGTCAGGTTAGGTTATCTCGGGATAGCGATGTGCGAGCCGATAACCTGGGTTATCTGCGCGGTGTTCATCATCATTGTGTTCTCGGTAAAAACTAAAAAGCTGAGTAAAAAGGCGCAAGCTCAGATATGACACAGAAGCACCTTCATGGTGCCTTCAAAGACGATGGAATCCTTTGACGCCGGAACAAACACAGAGTCACCCGGCTTCAGTGATACTTCAGCATCCGCACATTTGACGGATCCTTTTCCTTCAAGACAAACCACTGCATCGAACTTGCTGTCGTCGGCCGCTACTGTAAGGCTGCCTTCCACATCGTGAACCATTACCTCAAAATACTTGCACCTGCAGATAAGGTCGCCGTCACCGTCAAACTTCTGGGGCTCGTACTTTCTGTAATCGGCTACTTCAAGTCCCTTCTCAAGGTGAAGTTCGCGCCTGTTGCCGTATCTGTCGACTCGGTTGTAATCATAGAGCCTGTAGGTGCAGTTGCTCGACTGCTGTACTTCACAGATCAGGTTGCCAGCGCCGATGGCGTGCACTGTTCCCGCGGGGATAAAGAACACATCCCCCTTCTTGGTAGGAACAAAGTTGAGAAGATCCGTTACGGTTCCGTCCTTAACAGCTGCCTCGACTTCTTCTCGTGTTACATCTCTCTTAAAGCCAACATACAAACCTGCCCCGGGCTTCGAGTCAAGCACATACCACATTTCGTTCTTGCCGTAGGAAGACTCATTCTCAAGAGCATAATCGTCATCGGGGTGAACCTGAACAGACAGGTCATCCCTGGCATCGATAAGCTTCAGGAGAAGCGGGAATGAACGAAGCGGGGCGCACTTCCAGCCGAGGGAAGCCTTACCTACAGTCTCGATATACTTACCGAGATACATACCGCGGTGTCTTCCGTTAACAACACGGGACTGACCGTCAGGATGAGTGGAGAGTACCCACGCCTCAGCGATGCGCTCCATATCAGTCTTGATGCCGAACTCTTCCTTAAGGCGGTTTCCGCCCCAGATATATTCCTTCAGTGCCGGCTGCAACTTGATGAGGGGTTCGATCTTTACACCCAACTCGATCTCGCCGATGTCGTCAGTGTATCTTGCCTGTCTGTCATCATATAAGATGTCTTCACCGTAAGCTGTATCTATAAACTCGAGTACTGTGTCTCCGACATTTGAAATCTGGTGCATAACACCGGGCTTCACCTCGATGTTACCGGAACCTTCATAAGTATGCCCCTTCTGGTCCAGCATAACTCTGGCCTTACCTGAGATTACGATCCAGTTCTCGGTTCTCTTGTCATGCTTATGCTCGTAAATAGTCTTACCGGGACTTACATAGTTATGTCTTACATAATGGTTCTTGGAGCTCTCAAGCTCTACATAATAACCCCACTGACGGTGGTGCACATCACTGCCATCAATGTACTTCTCAATCTTCTGCGCGTCCTCGCCGTCCTCGCCGAAAAACTTCTTAAGATCGTCTTCGCTGCTCCTGCCGCGCTTGCCGACGAAAACAGCATCAGCGGTGTTTACCACAACTGCATCTTCTATGCCGCTTACTACAACAGCACTTCTTGCAGACTTGTTTACTACGAAAGTACCTTCGCTGTTGAAGGCTACCGCGGGACCCTTGTTGCCGTAAGAGAACTTCTCAAGGTCTTCGATGGATGTAAGCTCGTTCCAGGAGAAGTCAGAGACGACTACAGAAAGCTGCGAAGAGTTCTCGAGCACAAGTCGCTCCACAGATATTCGCTCAACATTCTCGAGAGCTTCCCTGGAGAACTCAAGGTCACCGTCCTTCTCGGAGCGCATGGAGAATGCCTTGCGGCAGCCCGCGGCTATGTCGGGATCTATATTCTTCAATTCATTCAGGAAATCGCCTGCGCGAACGAGCATCATGCCGAGGTTCCTGTAGAAAGGTGCCGTAACAGCAGAAGCGTCCTTAGGCTTTTCCTTAAACTTGACGGGATCACCGAATATATAACCGTAACGTGAATTGATCTTATCCTCTTCTTTACCGAAAACGACGATCCTTCCTTGAGATGCGAGGTTCTTGGCCTTAAGGATGGCATCGGCATAACCGGAAGAAGCATCTATCATGACATCGGAAGGAACAATGAGAACATACTCAGAAAGCTCAAGCGACATGAGTGCGAGCGAAACGGATGCTGTTGTTCTTCTCGGAATGTCTTCGTAAAAGGATCTGTAAAGCAAGCCCTGGAATGCCTTAAGCTGATTCTCGATAACATACTTATGCTCGGTTCCTGCCACAATGAGGAACTCATCACAGTACGGCATATTACGTGCTATCGTGTCCTGGAATACGGAATGATGCTGTGTCAGTTCGATAAACTGCTTGGGATAATCACGCCTTGATAATGGCCAAAGTCTTTCGCCCAAACCGCCGGCAAGAATCAGACACTTCACTTAAAGTAACTCCTTCGGATATTAAGGTTCCACCAGATTCCAATCGTATCGAAGAGCATCTTAAAGATGTCTCCAAGTCTTATTCTACCAAAAGAGGCATTTCTTTTAAAAACAATCTCAACAGGCATCTGTTCGATCACGGCGCCCTCATGAGCACACAGTGCAAGTACTTCAATATCGAATGCATATCCTTTGACCTTAAGTAAAGGTGACACTTTCTTGATCAAAGATGCTCTGTAAAGCTTAACTCCGGTCTGGGTATCCTTGATATTCATACCGAAGAGGATCTTAAGTCCGATAAAGTAACCAAATGATACGAACTTTCTAAGCGGAGGATAGTCCAGCTTGGAGTCCTTATGCATCTTGGAACCGATGACTACATCGCAGCCGGTCTGCTCCATATGCTCAAGATACTTAACAAGATGATCAGGCGAAATATCAAGATCCGCATCGATGAATCCAATGATATCTCCCTGCGCGAGCTCTACACCGTGCTTGATTGCTCCGCCCTTACCGCGGTTCTTGTCGTAGCCCGCATATATGATATGGGGATTAACATCGGCAACTTCCATAATTTGCTGCTTGGTATTATCCGGACTTCCGTCGTTTACCGCGAGAATTTCATAGGAATCGACGCCCGAATCTAAGGTCTGCGCTATCTTAAGCAGATTCTCCTTAATCGATTCGCCTTCGTTATATGCAGGCACTATGACTGAAAACTTTGTCATCCGCGTCCGATACTCTCCCATGCATTTTCATCTATTATCTGAAGCCCGTCGAAGGCATACCACTCATCGACGATAAATCTTACAGCATCGCCATTAGCTTCAGAAGTAAGAACGTTGCTGTCCTGTGAATCATATACACAGATCGGTCTGCCGTACTCCGCATTGGTAATAAGCGGATTGCCCGTATACGGATTTACAGGATTGTCTATTATACCCTGTGTCGCGATAAATGGAACATCCGCATTTGTCATAAATTCATCGGAAACCGTGAAGCCTATGGAACCGAAGTCCTTAACCATCAACACAGGGTTATAAGCCTCCATGCCGCTTCTAACAATATTTGTCTGTTCGCCGAAGAACGATACATCAAAGTTCATAGTTCCGTGGTCAGCCACGATGATGATCCTTGTATTGTCCCATACACCCTGCTCACGCAGATAATCGAAGTAATCACCGAGAAGCATATAAGCCGCTACATTACTCTGATAATGAGTCATACAGTTGTACTGATCCATATTAAGAGTGTATCCGTTGATACTAACATTGAATCTGTCAGCATGAGTCAGATCATACTCGGAATTATCTACTATCTGAGAAGGCGCGTAACCGGGCTCGGACAGAAGCATCGGACTATGAGCTGTCTCATTATCCACATACATAAACGTATCGGTATTACTCTGCTCGATAGTAGTTATATCCGCAAGGTTATAAAGTACTTCATAAGCTTCCATGAAGTCCTCGCTGACACCAATAGAATAGTTGGGGCTGTATGATATCTGAGGGATTGAATACTCTGATCCTTCTACCACACCTACATCAGCCCTGTTGTAGTTACCGTGATCATAAACAGTTCTTTGCAGGAAAAGAGGGCTGACCTTAAGAAGCGCATAACAGAAGAAATTTCTGTTCCAGATATCTTCCTTATAAGCACTGAAATCCAGCGAGGAAACATAAGGATTTCCTTCCGTTATATATGCATTTATTCCCTCATATTCGGGCTCATCGAACATTGTCATATCCGGAGGTGACATGTAACCTGCGAACGGAGGATCGAACAAAGTAACTTCAAATCCCTCATTCCTGAACATCAAAGGCATGACAGTCAGTGCCTCATTCTGTGTCTGACGCAAAGTCTTATTCTCATCGGCACAGATAGCGCCGGGTGTATAGTCATAGCCTCCGAACAACGCTGGAGCTGCATGCTTGGTGTGGGCACCAAAAGATATCGTATTCGGATAGAATGTAAATCCGTCGAACTGTGTTCTTAACTCGGGTACTTCATCAAAGATTATGGGGACGAGGAATCCCGGAGCTCTGTCTATCATGAGGACCATGACATTTCTGCCATCAGTTGACAGAGGAAGAGTGGGGTTCTCCATAATGATCCTGTCTTTAGTCTCGTTAAAAGTCTTTCTGTTGATATTCATATTGCTGAAGGTCATCACCGCACATACGAGTGAAAGAACGACTGCAACACCTTCTGCCAGCTTTGGCTTCTTAACAAACAGAACGATGATAACGAAAGCCGCCGCTATGATCAGAAGAATATTCAAAACTTTCTCGGAAAGAGCATAATCCAACGAGGATCCGAACATGAGAGTTATGGTCATGTTACCCAGATCCGTTCCGAAGAACAGATAAGTGATAGCGGTAACAGGACAAAGCGCCCACCAGATCTGGCTTATGATAACTCTTACCTTACTTCCGGAAAGATAGAAAAATACTGCTCCCCATACAAGGAAGAAACCTGCTGCGATAAGTCCCGAATGGACTACATAAACATTTGGGGACTGAAGGTTCGAATAGTCCATGAACTCCGTCGGAGATGAACTCAGTACCGCAGACGGTATCAGCATGCCGATGAATACGGACAGGAAGATGCCTGCGAGAATGAATATATTGCGATGGTTCTTAGTGTACTGAAGCTTCGCCCCCGCGCGCTTACCCGAAGACGGAAGCTTATCCTTGATAACAAGTACGATCAAAGGCAGCAGCAAAAGTGCACCGAAAGCCGTAAGCTTGAGCTGCCTTGCAAGATACGGAGCATCGTAAAGCGTGTTGACGTATATCATGAGCAGCACGCCTACACCCGCTACCGTGCACGCCAGCGCAAAGCCGGGGCGCTTGAACCTGTAGTAGATGTTCTTGAGCATGGAGAACACGTTGTTAAGTGTCCAGTAGAAAGCAAGTCCCGAAGGAGAGTTGTAAAGCAGCACAAGGAAAACAAGTGCCATGCCGTAGAGCTGCACCTTATTTTTAAGAGGCAGCCCCTTGGTGTATATATAACCCGAGATGAAGTTAATCAGTGTCATGAGGATCGGGAGCACATTGATGCCGATGCCCGCCAGAACTATCATCTGATCAGGAGCACCGAGGTCGTGAATGGGTCCGAATGATACGCCGCGCAGAAGCTTAAGATTTGACAGGAATCTGTAAGCCGCCATAAAGAAAGGGATCTGCAGGAGCAAAGATACCGATCCTCTCAGCACATAGAGAGGAGAGTAGTTATTCTGTGCATAGTAGGTGTTGAGCATCATCATGCGCTCGTCACCCTTAAAGGTCTTCTTGATGTGTGCGATACCGGAAGCAAGTGATGCCTCCAAGTCACGTTCCTCCTTCTGTACTTCATCAGCTCGCTTATACAGAGGAAGCACCAGGAAATTAACCGCAAGGCTCAGCAGAATTATCGCGAGTCCGGGGTGACCGACGACCCTGTTTCCGATGGAGAATACTACTTCGAAAAACAGTTCAAGAGGATATATCAACAATGTGTATAGAGCACTCATCTTACTCCGTCATACTCCCAGGAATCCATATCAAATACATTTGTGCCGTTAAAAGCATACCAGTCATCTTCAGCAAAACGGTAACTGTCAGCGCCTGCAATCGACCAGTCACTGGAATCGAGAATGTACAGGGGCATGTCATGTACACCGTCCATTGTGATTGGGTTACCCGTGAACGGGTTAACGGGGTTGCTGATCACTCCGTAAGTTGCAAGGTAAGGCACATCAGCATTCGTCATAAAGCTGGTATCTGTGGTAAATCCTGTTGCACCGAAGTCCTTAAACATAAGGACAGGATTATACGAATCGATCGATGTGCCGTTAATATCGAGCTGTGAACCGAACAGATTGGCATCCGTACGGGGGATGGAGTGATCGGCAACAATTATGATTCTCGTGTTGTCCCATACTCCCTGCTCTCTTAAGAAATCGAAGTATTCGCCGAGTCTTAAGTAAGTTGCGGCGTTACTTGAATAGTGTCTCATCGAAGTGTAGTTATTCATATCGAGATAATAACCGTTGACCGGAGTTTCGAATCTGTATGCATGATCTATGTCGTACTGAACGTTATCAACATACTGATAAGGAACATAATCAGGAGCCTGGAAGAGCATCGTGTCATGAGCTGTGTCATTGTCAATATACATGAATGTATTAACATCTTCATCGGTTATAACTGTGACCTCATTAAGCTTGCACAGAGCTTCATATGAAGCCATACAGTCTCTGTCGACACCGCCGCTCGAAGAAGCACCGAAGCCTGCCTGGGGAATCGTGAAGCCGACCTCGTAGTTGGCAGGATCCTGAGGCTGATTATACAGACCTTCGTTATATACTGTTGCCTGAATATAAAGAGGGCTGATCTTAAAGATCGAGTAGCAGAAGAAGTTTCTGAACCATATCTGTTCCTGATATTCTTCAAACTTATAGTAATCATCTATCAGAACATACTTTGTGTGATATGCATTAATACCTTCGTATTCGGGACCGGAGAACACTGTGAGATCACCGGGATTCTGATATCCGGCAAACGGAGGATCCATTATCGTAACTTCGAAACCTTCATCTCTGAACATGATAGGCATTACAGACAGAGCCTCATTCTGCATATCAACAAGAGTTCTGTCTGTCGCTTCATTGAAAGCCTCCGGAGTATATTCATATCCTCCGAACAGAGCTGCAGAAGCAAACTTCGTCTTATGACCGAACGACAGTGCATTCGGATAATATGTGAATCCGTCGAATTCATCATAAAGCTGTGGGCACTCATCGAAGATAATCGGAACCAGGTAACCGGGAGCTCTGTCGAGCATTATGACCATAACATTCTGACCCTCTGTAGAGAGTGTGAATCTGGGAATCTCATTTTGAGCCTTCGATACATTGGCTTTATATGCCTTATTGATGGGCATCATGTTGATCACGCTCATGACGAGACAAACAACCGCAAGAGTAAGCACCAGTTCTGAGCATATCTTAGGCATCTTCCTGTTAAAGAACAAAATGATTACTGCTGCAAGTATGATCAGACAAAGATTGATAAGCTTCTGAGATGCCGAAAATTCGAACGGCATGAAATAAACGAAGTTAACGGAGATATCACCGAGCTTGGTTCCGAAGAAAAGATAGGACACCAGCGAAGCCGGACACATAACGAGCCATACAAGGCTTATAACGGCCTTAACCCTATCACTTGCCAGACTGAAGAATACTCCTCCCCATACGATGAAATAACCCAATGCGATTAAAAGTGCATGGATGATATAGATGATCGGATTTTTAAGGTTCATAAGATCCATGAACTCATCGGGAGAGATCTTTACTACTGCCGACGGGATCATGAGACCTGTAAGAAGAGACATGAACAGACCGCTTACGATAAAGACAGTTCTGTCATGCTTGGAATACTCAGGCAGGCTTATTAACTTTCCGGAACCGGGCTTAATCTTACCCTTAACAAGGATGATGACCAGCGGAAGAATAAGCGCGAGGCTTAACGCCGTGAGCCTCATTCTTCTTGAAGCATAAGGCGTGTAATAAACGGTATTAAGATATACGGCCGCGAACAGTCCTAAGCAGGCACAGAATACCGAGAATACAAAACCGGGTCTCTTAAGTTTATAAAGTGCATTCTTAAGCAGAGAGAATACATTGTTTAAAGTCCAGTAGAAAGCAAGTCCCGCCGGTGAGTTATAAAGCAGAACCAGGAAGATCAGTGCCATTCCGTACAGCTGTATCTTGCTCTTTAAAGGCATGCCCTTGGTATAGATATA
Source organism: Clostridiales bacterium (assembly GCA_017451265.1). GTDB lineage: Bacteria > Bacillota > Clostridia > Saccharofermentanales > Saccharofermentanaceae > Saccharofermentans. Next base: position 93,193 of record JAFSPU010000009.1, on the reverse strand, counting down.
ACCGGAAATAAAGTTTACCGCCGTCATTATAATCGGAAGTACATTGATAGTAACTCCAGCGATGACATACATACCGTCAGGCGAACCCAAATCACTGATAGGACCGAATGAAGCATTTCTCAAGATAGGAAGATGTGACAGGAAGTTATAAGCTGCCATAAAGAAAGGAATCTGCAAAAGCAATGATACCGAACCCTTGAGCACATACAAAGGAGAGTAGTTATTCTCCTTGTAGTATGCCTGAAGCATCATCATCCTCTCATCGCCCTTAAAGGCCTTCTTTATCCTAGCGATTCCGACCTGAAGTGAATCCTCAAGCTCTCTTTCTTCCTTCTGGACCGCATCAGCTCTGTTATACAGAGGAAGCACGAGGAAATTGACTGCGAGACTTAAGACGATTATCGACCATCCCGGATGACCGATGATCCTGTTCGCAACAGTGAACACCACCTCGAACAAAAGCTCAAGAGGATATATAAAGATCGTATACAGTTCACTCATCTTGTTCCGTCAAACTCCCATGAATCTCTGTTAAATATTCTCGTTCCGTTGAAGGCATACCAGTCACCCTCGGAGAATGCGTAAGCATCTGCTCCAGCGATAGTATCCGCACCACCTACGTTCCAGTCTTCTGAATCGTAGATGAGCATAGGATAATCAGTCTTGCCGTCCATGGTAAGAGGATTTCCAGTAAACGGATTAACGGGATTCTCGATCACGCCTGCAGTGGCAAGGTAAGGCACATCGGCATTGGTCATGAAGTCTTCGCAGATGTTAAAGCCTGTCGCGCCGAAGTCCTTAACCATAAGAAGACAGTTAAAGCTCTCCATATTTACATCACGTACTATCGTATCACCGCCGAACATATCGGTAGTCGGACCATGGTCAGATACGATTATGATCCTGGTATTGTCCCAGACACCCATCTGCCTTAAGTAATCGAAATATATACCAAGCTGAATATAAGAAGCTGCATTGCACTGATAATGTGCCATCGCGGCAGATGTATTCATCTGGAAGTCATAACCGCCTACATATCCCGAGAATCTGTCAGCGTGCTCCTCATCATAAGCCGTGTTGTCAACAATCTGCGCAGGGGCATACTCAGGCTCCTGGAGCATCATCGTATTATGAGGAGTTACATTATTAATATACATAAATGTATTCTGCTCATTGTCACTTACATCCGTAATGAGATCCAGATTAGTAAGAACCGTATATGCATTCATGAACACCTGGGATACACCAACTGACTCGGACGGATTGATAACCGTCTGCGGTGTTGTAAACTCTTCCTCATCCTCGACTGTTGCTGAGAATCCTGCATCTGCCTGGTTGTAATTGCCCTGGTTATAGACGCTTCTTTGCAGGAACAGAGGGCATGTCTTGAACAGGCTGTAGCAGAAGAAGTTTCTCTCCCACAAAGCGCTCTGCTGAGCCGAGAAGTCAGCGTTAATATCGACGAATCTGCCCTTTGTTATGTAGGCGTTGATACCCTCGTAAAGGTCCCCTGAGAAAACACTGAGGTCCGGTGTCCATGTGTAGCCTGCAAAAGGGGGATCACACACGGTAACCTCATAACCATTGTCCCTGAAGAGCACCGGCAGCACAGAAAGCGCCTCGTCATGCTTTTCGAGGAGTGTCTGCTCCGTGTTACTGCAGATAGCCTCGGGGGTGTACTCGTATCCGCCGAAAAGAGCCGGCGCCGCAAACTTTGTGTGGGAACCGAATGAGAGCGTGTTGGGGTAGTAAGTAAAGCCGTCGAACTGCTGCTGAAGCTCGGGGATCTCATCGAAGATGACAGGAACAAGATAGCCCGGAGCACGGTCGAGCATTATAACGATAACATTCTGTCCTTCTGTCGTAAGCGGGATGCTGGCAATGTCGCTAGTGCTTCCCATGGAAACGCCGCTGAAGGCGGTCTCGATCTTATTCATATTTATTATACTCATGGTAAGAGCCGCTGCCATAAGTGCGAATGCTATTACTTCCGAGGCCCTCTTGAATACAACTGCGAGAAGCACTGCCGCAGCAACGACGCAGATAATTGCAAGCGCATTAGTGATCTGCTGTCTGGCAGTAAATGTGAACGCCTCATCGTATATAAGATCTGTGGAAAGATTGCCGAGCTTTGTTCCAAAGAACAGATATGTAACCGCACTTGCGGGGCAGGCACACCAGTAAAGCAAGCTGATGATGGATCTGGTGTGCGGCCTTGCCAAAGAGAAGAAGATACCTCCCCAGACAAGGAATACACCTGCAGCCAGAAGCATTGCATTGATAACATAATAATTAGGACTTCTGTAGCTTACGATATCGATGAATTCAGCAGGAGAAGTCTTGATAACAGAAGATGGAATAAGAAGTCCAAGGAAGACGGACAGGAACATTCCGCTTAAGACAAAGAGCGCCTTGTTGTGCTTCGAATATCTTACCTTCTTTATGAGTTTTGCTATGTACGAGGGCTGTCTTCCCTTCAGAATAACGACGATGAAAGGAACGATCAGAGCCGCTCCAAATACAGTAAGTCTTAACTGTCTTGCGTGATAAGGAGCATCGTAGAACGTGTTGGTATAAAGCATCAGGAATCCGCCGCTGAATGCAGCCACACATGCACGCACGAAACCCGGACGCTTGAATCGGTAGAAGATGTTCTTGAGCATGGAGAACACATTATTGAGCGTCCAGTAGAACGCAAGACCTGAAGGAGAATTATACAAAAGCACGAGGAAGATCAGAGCCATGCCGTAAAGCTGGATCTTGGTCTTCAGAGGCATGCCCTTGGTATAAAGATAACCGGATATGAAGTTGATCAGTGTCATGATGATTGGAAGCACATTTATGCCAATGCCGGCCAAAACTATCATCTGATCGGGAGCTCCGAGATCATGGATGGGACCGAAGGAAACACCGCGCAGAAGCTTCAGTCCTGACAGGAATCTGTATGCCGCCATGAAGAACGGTATCTGAAGAAGAAGTGATACTGATCCCTTCAGTACATAAAGCGGTGAATAGTTATTCTGAGCATAGTATGTGTTAAGCATCATCATGCGCTCGTCACCCTTGAAGGTCTTCTTGATGTGATCTATACCCGCCTGAAGCGATGCCTCGAGATCTCTTTCTTCCTTCTGAACTTCATCAGCTCTCTTATACAGAGGCAGTACGAGGAAGTTGACCGCGAGACTTAATATGATAATGGCAAATCCCGGATTGCCGACTATCCTGTTGGCAATAGAGAACACTACCTCGAAGAACAATTCGAGAGGAGTGATAAACAGGTCAAACAGGATTGTCATCAAAGAAGGGATCATGCGTTCTCCTCTTCGCTCAATTCATTAAGTTTATTAATAAGGAAATCACAAGTATCCTTAGTGGCATTTCCGGCATTCATCCAGCCCTTGGTCTTAGCTTCCGCTCTGGCGGAACCGTAAGACGGATCGTTAATACATTCATCGATCATAGACTTGAGAGATCCCTTATAGTCATCAGTTATCTCCTTACCCAGTCTGGGCAGCATCTCGAATGTCCAGGGAGTCTCATCAAGCCACCATGCATCGTAAGGATCCTTGGAGAATCCTGCATTGGCATACATTATCGGCTTATCGAATACGAGCAGATAATCGAAGATTACGCCTGAGAAGTCAGAGATCATTATGTCTGCCCTGCTCAGCACATCGAAGTTATCATTGTCCCTGTTCCATTCGAAGTTTTCATTCTCGGGGAACTTCTCCATAAGCTTCTCCAACATGGCAGCTTCTGAAGAAAAGGACTGCGGATGAGGTCTTACAACGATATGATATCCGGTCTTAACAAGCTCATCGAGAAGGTCTGCGCCGTATCTTGTAAGAAGGCCGGAAGGACCCCAGGAAGGAGCCAGAAGAACTGTTATACCGTCCTTCTTATCGGAAGTGCTCTTATAGGATTCCAGGCGCTTTTTCATTTCATCGAGATATGTCATACCTACGATCTTGATTTCCTTCTCGGGAAGATTTCTTAACTTCTCGAGTTCTCTTGCCTGCTTAACCTGAGGCTCACCAGACAGGAGCAGGGAATCGTAATAATCCGTTCCGAACATCCTGTAGATTGAGATGTTTCCGGGAGCGTGAAGTATATGTGAATAATGGTTTACGGTCTTTGAACGCTTCCACTGATAAACATTAAGTCCGGGAGTCGTAGACAATACAATATAGGCATTAAGGATATTGAGTCTGGAAAAGGCCTTGTTGCCCTCGCCGATAAACTCACATGTAACATACTCCTTATCCTTGCCGTATTCCAAAGCAGGATCATCGGGAGATGCCGTGTAATACCAGATCTTCTGTCCCCTTTTCTCCATCTCATCACAAATAGGCTTGAACACATTCCAGTAGCGCTTGTGATCGGAGAAGATAACTATCGGGAGCTTATTCTTATCAATCTTGGCTTTCTTACCGCCGGAGAGCACGAACTTGATCTTAATTAGAGCTGTTCTTAAGAAAAACACAACAACACCGATAATACCTATCAGTATTGAGAACAGCATACTTCCGGTGCCCGGATCTATATACAGCATCACCTTTTAATCTCCTTTCAAACGCACAATTATATCACAGACAAATCATATCCTCATATATGTATATGCGTCATATATTTACCTGAAACCTATTCCGAAATTGTGCCAAATATTCTGATAATCCGGGGACTCGGTTATGGAGTCGATGATATCCCCTCGGTTCGCACCGCGGTCCAGTTCGGCAATCCAGGCATCCAGTTCACCTCGGCTTCCGTTTCTTAACAGCACAAGCCTGTAAACAGCCTCCATGAACTGCGCATTGCTTCCGTTAAGTCCGCCGTACCTGTATATGTCCCAGATAACCGAATCGGGAGTCTGGTTGGACCCGATAAGGTTCCGAAGATTTCCCTGAACATCTTCAAAGGACGGCAGTCTGTAATAACCCATCCTGTACATCCTTACGATATAGTCAGCCGTATCCCTGTAGAACGGATCATCGCATCTGTCATCTCCGTATATAAGGTCAAAAGATACACCCTGTACGCCTGTATAATCACCGACACCTCTTATATCAGCCCAGGCTGTACCCGGTATCAGATTGTTCCAGCAGCTGACCGTGTAGTCCCTGCCCTCAACAAGCTCCTTACCGTTCATAACAACCGTGATCTCATCCGGAGTTACAGCGGCTCCCGTATATTTCGCATTCGGCGTAACAGTAATTTCAGCCAATCTCATATCATTTGTCTGCAGACCCTCGAGAGTACGGTCCGTATAATATTCGATATTCTCTAAACCTATACGCATATACACCGACTCGTCCGAAGGTTCAGTTACGAGTGCCGGCTGACCATCGTCATTCATCGACAGATAAAGACCGGTCTCAACATTGCTGATCAGACAGTAAGGCGTTCCTGCGATAGCTCTTATATTCCATTCATGAGCGCTCTCGGACTGATCATAATTACCTGCGAATACTCTCTCATCAATAACGCACAAGGTCTTGGTCACACCGTAAGAATCCATAGTGATGAGATAATTATCTCCGTCAGGAGTGATCACAAAAGGAGTCGCCTCGTCTTCGCCGAAGCCGATCTGGTAGTCCTCGAACCCCTTCATCCTCACCTCGAGAGCATAGTCCGTATCGCCGAAGTAAATAGGATATGTTCCGGGTTCAACAGCAGCTGCGAGATTCAGCGCCTTAAGACACATTACTACCAGAGCAGCCGATAGCACTGCACTGAAAGCGAATCTTATTATCAGTTTCAGCGTCTCTTTCTCCCTTACCCATACCACTATCATGAGCACGAGGCAGATAATGATGGCGGCAGCCGACAGATACAGCCCTGCGAGATTTCTGAAGCCGAACGTATACCTTCCGTAGAGCGTGAAGCTCTTGATGTATCCCTTGTAAGCGCAAATTGCGGTAGCACCCGTGACACATGCGAAGAACGAGAACACCGTAACTGCAATGTCCTTGACGTCAGCCTGAGAGAACAGAAGCACCATGAGGGCTATGTCGAAAACATAAGTGATGCCGCTTTCGTACATTACAGCGATGCCGACAGCAGTCAATACCGCACAGACAACAGTAAGGTTCACGGTATCTTTTCTGGGCGCGATGATAATGCCGAGGACACCTACGGCGGCAGCAACAAGCCGCGCAATGGCTCCGAACTCGGACGGGAGCGCATCAAAAACCGGGGTCTGCTGCGCGAAGAAAGCCGTCAGCATGAATATCAGCGAGGGTGCAAAAAGGTACCCGGGAACTTCAGTAAACTTCTCTTTTATACCTGCGGTACTCATTGAAACCTCACATAAGCGGAAGTGTCATTCTCATCATAGGGAACGAGAACGGCATCGAGCGAGTTTGCCAGCGCGATGGCACACTCACAGTCTTCGTTGACTATCATGTAGTACATGGTGTTACCAATCTTTATCACATTCCATCGGCAGCCGTAGTCATCGGAAGATGAAGTTAATGACAGTTCCGGCTCGGAAGTGATGCACAGATACATATCCTGTCCCTGCATTTTCTTGCTGATAAGATAAGCGCCGGACTGTTCTTCATAAGTAAAAGTGAACTCATCGATAAAACGGTTACTCGGATTAAAACTGACGCGGGGATTACCGTCGATAATGTCACAGCTCAAAAGCTTGAATGTATCGTAGTTGTAGATATGTCCTATGTACTCAGAGCCCAGCAGTCTGTTTCTGTCAGGCCACTTAACAGAGAACACCGTAATAAGAACGATGAGTGCTGCAGCTGCAATGTATGCCCAGATTCTTTTATCCTTCTTACCCATCAGTAAACGAATCGCCTCTGCACGTAGAAACTCAAAATGAACAGACATACATCGACGGGCATCTTATAAAGGAACTCCGGAGCACCGGGGAGCAGAGTTACAAACGCGTGAACCAAGATTGCAGACAGACCCATCTGAATGAATGCAAGCAAAGCATATTTAGGAAGAGAAGATACATGACTCTTCTCACTCTTAAAAACGACCTTGTAATTGATCAAATAGTTATATGCAGCTGACAGAATCCTGGCGCTCGCCGTGGACATGAAGATATATCCCGGAAGACCTGCAAAGAAAAAGCAGAACAGCTGAAATAATCCGATGTCGAGAAGAAAAGATGACAGGGATGAGAACAGATACTTAAGGAACACTGCACCGAAGATCTTATAGATCCTGATCGAATCCTTGATCGGGTTAAAATGAGTCTGATGATTCTCCTTGGAGTCATAGATGGTAAGTATCGGTACTTCATAGATCGGATACTTGTCTTTGGTCGCTATGAGCATCCTCGTTTCAAACTCGAACCGCTCACCTTCCACGTCGAGAAGATCTTTCATAAATGTGCGGGGTATACCGCGAAGACCTGTCTGAGTGTCAGTTACCTTTACCCCGCACAGGAAACTGCAGATCTTAATCGTAAGATTGTTTCCGAATCTGGACTTAAACGGAACATCCTCTCCTGAGAAATCCCTTACACCGAGGATAAGATTATCCGGGCGTTCTTCGAGCGCTTTCATGCACTTTGTAATGCATTCCACGGTATGCTGTCCGTCAGAATCTGCAGTGATACACCCCACCGCATCCGGCATATTCTCGAGAATATAAGAGAATGCCGTTTTAAGAGCTCTTCCCTTACCCTTATTAGCTTCGTGATGAAGGACAACCCCGCCTAACGGCTTTACAAGTTCATCCGCCTTAACAAAGAAATCCTGGTATTCATCCCCGCTGCCGTCGTCAACAACAACTACAGGGCCCATGCCTGCCTGCTTGAGATCTTCGAGGATTGCCGGGAATCTTTCATCCGGCTCATACGAGGGGATTACTATCGGGATCATGTCAATAAATCAAAACTGAAACGCTTCCTTTAGTCCGGGGAAATTTCTGTCACGGTCATTAATATTAAGAGGCGTACCGTCCGAGAACTTGTCTCCGACAACATCTGGCCACTCGATTCCGATGTCGGGATCATTCCAGCGAAGTCCGCCTTCATCACCCTGATGCCAGAAATCGGTTACCTTATAGCAGAACTCTGCGGTGTCACTTAACACGAGGAATCCGTGTGCGAATCCCTCGGAGATAAGGAACTGCTTCTTATTCTGTTCTGAAAGGACGATACCGTACCACTGTCCGTAAGTGGGGCTGTCCTTACGAAGGTCTACAGCTACGTCGAAGACCTCACCCTTGATAGCTCTGACGAGCTTAGCCTGAGGATGCTCCTTCTGATAGTGAAGGCCGCGGAGAACGCCCTTGGTGGACATGGACTGATTATCCTGTACGAATACCTGGTTCAGTCCGGCCTCAGCCATATCCCTCTGGTTATAAGTCTCGATGAAATATCCTCTCTCATCACCGTGAACCGCAGGTTCGATGATATAGAGTCCTTCAATTGGTGTCTTAGTAACAGTGATCTGTCCCATTACTCCTCCTTAAGCTCAAGAAGATATCTGGATAACGCATCCTGCCATGTGGGCAAGGGGGTAAATCCGTTTTCAACGAGCTTTGATTTATCAAGTCTGGAATTAAAAGGTCTTGCCGCCTTGGACAGACCGTATTCTGCTGTAGTTACAGGTGTTACCTTAGTGGACATGCCGGCCTGACGGTAAATCTCACATGTGAAATCGTACCAGGATATATATCCGCCTTCGTTAGTTGCATGATAGTAACCATACTTGTCTGTCTCGGCCATATCCACGAGAAGTCTGGCAAGGTCGTAAGTATATGTAGGCGTACCGATCTGGTCGTTTACTACTCTTACCTCATCATGAGTCTTGCCTACATTAAGCATCGTCTTGATGAAGTTCTTACCGTTCTTTCCGAACACCCATGCGATTCTTACGATGAAGTACTTATCGAGAAGCCCGGACACGGCCATCTCGCCGTCAAGCTTGCTCTGGCCGTATACATTAAGGGGAGCGTAGTTTCTGTCATCAGGCTGCCAAGGTCTCTCTCCCGTGCCGTCAAAAACATAATCCGTGCTGATATAGATCATCTTGGCATCAGCAGTCCTTGCAGCCTGCGCAATGTATCTTGTGCCGTTGCTGTTGATAGCGGTAACCTTCTCGCGGTTCTCCTCGTCCTCAGCAGCATCTACAGCAGTCCATGCAGCGCAGTGAACAATAACGTCAGGCTTGATCATTCCGATAGCCTTATTAACTTGCGACTCATCTGTGATGTCGAGCTTTACATAAGGGAAAGAACTCTTAACCTCATCGAGGATATCTGTGCCGACTGCTTCGTAACCTCTCTTATCGAGTTCGTTCAGCACATCGTGGCCGAGCTGTCCGCCTACGCCTGTAACCAGAAATCTCATATATTACTTATCTCCGTACATCTTCTCGTAGTAGTTCTGATACTCACCGCTTATGATCGGCTGCCACCAGGCCTCGTTATCGAGATACCACTTGATAGTCTTTACAATACCGTCGGCAAACTTTGTCTCAGGCAGCCAGCCGAGCTCATTGTGAATCTTTGTAGGATCGATGGCATATCTTCTGTCGTGGCCCTTACGGTCTGTTACGTATGTGATGAGGTCCTCGGACTTTCCGAGTTCCTTCAGGATGAGCTTTACGATATCGATATTGGCCATCTCATTGTGGCCGCCTACGTTATAGACCTCACCTACCTTACCCTCATGGATGATGAGGTCGATAGCCTTGCAGTGATCCTCTACATAGAGCCAGTCTCTTACATTAAGTCCGTCGCCGTAAACAGGCAAAGACTCATCATGCAAAGCTCTGATGATCATGAGAGGGATGAGCTTCTCGGGGAAGTGGTAAGGACCGTAGTTGTTAGAACATCTGGAAATAGTTACGGGAAGTCCGTATGTTCTGTAGTAAGCGAGAACCAGAAGGTCTGCACCTGCCTTGGAAGAAGAATACGGAGAGCTTGTGTGGATAGGAGTCTGCTCAGTGAAGAACAGGTCAGGACGGTCGAGAGGGAGATCTCCGTAAACCTCGTCCGTGGAAACCTGATGATATCTCTTAACGCCGTACTTTCTGCTGGCATCCATCAGCACGGATGTACCGAGGATATTAGTCTCGAGGAAGACCTGGGGATTCTCGATGGAACGGTCTACATGAGACTCAGCAGCGAAGTTTACTACGATATCGGGCTTCTCCTCTTCGAAAAGCTTATCGACTGCTTCCTTATCGCAGATATCCGCCTTAACGAATCTGAAATTCGGATTATCCATAACAGGCTCGAGTGTGGAAAGGTTACCTGCATATGTGAGTTTATCAAGGCAGATGATCCTGTAATCGGGATGTGCCTTAAGCATATGGAATACGAAGTTACTTCCGATAAAACCTGCGCCGCCTGTTACGATGATATTCATTTGATTCTCCTTAAGAATTAGTATTGCTTGATTTACTTGATTAACCCATGTACTTGCCGTCAAGGATATCCTTCAGATACTGACCATACTGGCTCTTGCCCATGATCCTTATTGCCTCTTCGACAACCTCTTTACCGATCCAGCCGTTGTTATAGGCGATGTCCTCGAGGCAGCCGACCTTACGGTGCTGATGCTGCTCGATAGTCTTGATAAAGTTACCTGCATCGAACAGACTCTCATGCGTACCTGTATCGAGCCACGTATAACCTCTTCCGAGGACCTCTACATTAAGGCAGCCCTCGTTAAGGTAGATTCTGTTAAGGTCTGTGATCTCAAGCTCGCCTCTCGCGGAAGGCTTAAGGTTCTTGGCATATTCAACTACCTTGTTGTCGTAGAAATAAAGACCTGTTACACAGTAATTGCTCTTGGGCTGCGCAGGCTTCTCCTCAATGGAAACCGCATGCCAGTTCTCATCGAACTCAACGATACCGAATCTCTCGGGGTCCTCTACATAATAACCGAATACCGTAGCGCCTCTTCCCTCTTCCGCATTCTTAACTGCGGAAAGAAGCTTCTTACGAAGTCCGTTGCCCGTGAAGATATTGTCACCCAATACCATTGCGACAGAGTCATCGCCGATGAACTCATCACCCAGAATAAATGCCTGGGCAAGTCCGTCAGGCGAAGGCTGTACCTTATATGAAAGAGAGATTCCGAACTGGGAACCGTCACCTAAAAGAGCCTCGAACCTGGGAGTATCCGTAGGTGTGGAAATGATCAGGATATCTCTTATGCCTGCACTCATGAGGACAGACAGAGGATAATAGATCATCGGCTTATCATAAACCGGAAGAAGCTGTTTGCTGGTTACTCTGGTCAGCGGGTAAAGTCTGGTGCCGGAACCGCCTGCAAGAACTATGCCTTTCATAGATGTTCTCCTTATCTTAAGTTACTCCGTATGGTGTCAACCTTCTCATTATACTACACGCGTTGTAAATTATTAAACGCGCGTATTTATATTATTATAAGAAAAACCCGGGGAGTTTGCCCCGGGAATTGGTTTATCTGACGTAATAGAAGAACACTTTATCCGCGCCGGGCAGATAAACGAAGCACATTGTCGGCAGGATAACCGTGTAGAAGATGATAAGGAACACCGTAAGAAGCCCAAGGGAAGCGATCATCGGGAAGTGCTTTCCCCACTTAAATCTTTCACTTAAAGCCTTGGAGAATTCATCGATGCCGACGGCCGTAAATACAGCTACAGCAGGCAGGACCGAGATGACATATCTTCCCTGCGGAGAATAATCTCTGGTGTAAGAACTGTAGATGGAAAAGGCAATCGGGAATGCAATCTCGAACAGCAGCATCATTATGAAAGCGGTGCTGATCTTCTGCTTCGTCTTATATCTGTAAAGAGCAAACAGAAGTATGCACATCCAGAATGCGAGAACATAGAAATCATAAAACTTTCCGTCAAGGCAAATGATCATGCCTCCGAACATTCCGATGAAGCTCTCCATCGTGGTCTCCATCCATCTTCCGTTATGAAGCATATCTCTTAAGTGCATTGATTTCATGCCGGGGTTATTTGCAGGAATGACATCATGTTCTGCCGTATAGATCCTGACGCACTCATTCTGTGCGCTGTAGCCTAAGAAGTCGCCGTGGTACATGATACCGTTTCTGATGAAATACCAGCCCGCGATGACAAACACGATAAGAGCGATTATACCAGCCTTCCTGAAGGTCTCCTTCCTGCCTGCACCTGCCCGCAACGAAGTGTAGAAGAAGCCTGCGACAGCGAAGAGCACCCATCCGTAACCGAAGTAATATGTGAGCATGCACACGCCGGTACCGACGGCAAGGTAGATCATGTTCTTCATGTTCCATCCGTCACGGTCCCCGTCAAGCACGGCGTCCAGTATCATGAAGGCCGCAAGTGCCGTCATGACGTCGTTATTGAGATAGCCCGCAAGGAAAGTAAACTGCGGAAGGTACGCGGCAACTGCAGCGAAAAAGCACACTGAGCCTTTGTTCTCAAAAAGCTTGTCACCTGCCCTCAAGGCAACGACAATCGTGCCCATGCCGGCAAAGACATTTACAAGGCGCGCCGAAAAAAGCAACACATGCGCATCAGCCGTAAACAGCGAGAAAACCTTGATGAAAAAGGCAGCAAGGATTGACGGCAGGTACGGCGTAAACGCATAAGAATAACACCACGCAGGTATTATCAGCTCATCTTCAAAGCCAGTGGGCAGGCGGTTGTTAAGAGCGATCCACTCGGCAACGCGGTAGCGGAATACCTCATCGGGTCCGGCATTCGCATCCATCTTCCAAGCAAGTATAAGAAAAAATATGCCGGACAGGATGATCATCGGCAAAGCGAATCTATACTTAATGAGGATGTTCTTTCTGACCGGTTTATCCATTTTTCTTCTTAAGTTTACCCATGACCCACTTCGCAGCGATTCGGTGCTCAGGCGAAGGAATGAACGCAACGCCGACTATTATGGCACACAGGACCTCACATACTATTCCTCTTACGATGAAAGTTATGATCTTCCAGTCATATACGAAGAGTGAGCTTATCTTCATACATGCAAAGACGCAGCCTACAAATATCACCAGGTAAATGAGCATGCGCAGCCAATACTGCGCGAAAAGTTTCTTGCTCTTAAAGCACTTGTCATACACGACAATGCTTCGGCATGTCCAGTAGACAATCTGTGCGATGACCGTACCAGCGAGTACACCGGGAAGTCCGATATTAAGCGCCAGGAAGATCGAAGTACCGAGGTTAACGACGGCACCCGCGAGGCTTATCCACTTCTCATACCGGAAAAGTCCTGAACCGTTCATGTAGTCTACGAGCGAGCTGTGAACAAGGCTGATATAGAGGTCCGCGCATACGAGTATTACTATGATGCTCTCCATGACGAATTCTTCGCCTAGCCATATCTCGACGAACAGATCGACAAGCACTATTGTGGGAACTAGGAGAACGACAGCAACCAGATACCTGATGTAGGTATACATGCGGAATGACTTCTCCTGGCTTACCGGATCCTTGTCCTCTGCGAGGCTTCTTCCGATGAACGGAGCCAATGGGCCAACAAGATTCGCGGACAGCTGCTTGATAATGGTGATGACATTCAGGTAGTTGTAGTAGTAACCGGCCACGACCGTACTTATAAGCTTCGAGATAAGAAGCATATCGGTGCAGCCGTAGACATATCCTGATATCTTGCCAAGAGCGATATCCTTGATCTTGGCAAGCAGGTCTTTGATGACGTTCTTATCAGTCTTGCTCTTGTTATTAAGATAAGGATAAACCTTTGAGCATTTTACGTAGATATAGATGTTGGTGACAAATGCCTGAACCACGGAACATGTAACGAACAGAAGATAGCTTTTAAACAGTACCAGCACCAGGATCTTCAGGATACTGAATACAAATGTACCGACTGTATCAACCGTCTTCGTGACATATTCTTTCTTATCCGCCACAAGTAAAGTTCTTCTGTATGCGAAGAAATAAGTGGACGCGCTTGCGAAGGCCTGCATGATGAAATACAGGTAATAGATATCCTTAAACTCCATGTCTGTTATGAAGAATTTAAGGAAAGGCAATGCGAGGAACGACAATGCGACAAAGGCCGTACCGACCACATTATAGATGGTCTTAAGGGCCCTCATTATGTCATTTATACGTTTCTCGTCACCATCGTTAAGAGGCTTGTAAAGAGCATAGGTAACCGCGATGTCGAAGCCCAGATCAGCGAGGGCGAGAGTAGAGAGAACGGAAGTATAAGTTCCGCTTAAGCCTAAGATGTCCGTACCGATGTAGATGATAAAGAGCTTTCTTGAGATAAAACCCAGTATCGCGAACAGCGCCTGATTAATAGTACCGATCAGACCGGTCTTGGCTATGATCTTCTTATCGCTGCTCATCAGTATCCCCAATCAGAGAATCGACAATTCGTGTAAATGTCTTAATGAAAACTTCGGTTCCGTACTTCAACTCGATAACCTCATGAATATGATTACCGTCAAAGCTGATCTTCCCCTCAAGATAATCCTTAAGATGATCGGACAAAGCCTCATAATCGAGAATACCTACGACCCTTCCGACCTCATCATCAACATAATCCTCCACTCCTCCGCACCTTGTGGAGAAGATGGGAAGTCCGCATGATGCGGCCTCCAAAGGAGCAACCGGCTGACCTTCCTGGATCGATGTCATGACGAATGCATCCGCTCTGTTATACAGAGCTGAGATCTCATCCCTTCCCACTGCGGGGATCATCTCCACGCGGTCGGAGAAATCACTCTCATTGATCTTTCTGATCAGCTCTTCAACATTCTGGGCATAACCCTTGTTGGCGTCATATCCTGCGATTATGACGCTGAAGGGCTTGTCAGTTATCTTCGTAAGTCTGTTCATCGTCTTGATGAACAAGTCGTAATTCTTATAAAAAGAGTTGGCCGCCACAATCAGGAATGAAGTAACCTCGTGCGGCTGCGGCTCGTATCTGAACTTATCCGTATCGATTATATTGCCGATATATTCTATGGACTTAAGATGCACATTCTGCATCAGGATCTGTCTTATTTTATCGTTGCTGATGGCAAGGAAAGACGACGCACCTTCCATGGCTTCCTTGAAAGTGTCGCACATCGATGTTCCCGGAATCGGAAAAGGGGAATGCTCAGACAGAATATAAGGTACACCTGATCTGTCCGCGAACAGCTTTGCATACTGCGCGGTGCCCTGTGCCGAGGTGCCGTAAACGAGATCGTATTTCTTCCCGAGTTTTGCGGCAAGCCTGTCTATATGCTTGCGCCAGAATTTTCTGTCGGACTTGGTGTCGATGGAACCGATACCCGCAATACCCTTGCGCTTGATCATGAATCTGCTGTAAGCGTTGTTTATGAGCGCATACCACAGAGGGCGCGATACTACGCACTCGTATTCATGAAAGTTTTCATGCTCGCCGATATTCACGAGTGCGATGTCCTTGCCCGTGATCCTCTTGCCCAGGTACTTTATTCCAAGCGTGACTGCAGGGTTAAGCTTGAGCACGGTTACATCATATTCGCGCGACAGAAGTTCACACTGTTCTTTGAAGAAAGAACCGGCGAAGGGATTCTCCTTCGTCGGATACCATGAAGCAGTAACAAGAATACTCTTTCTTGAAGAGGGCATATATTGCTTTTCCTTATCGCTCGGCTCTCATAGGATTCTCAAGGAAATCTTTATATGTAAGCCTTATACCATCCTCAAGTTCTGTCTTATATGTCCAGCCGAGTGCTGCCGCCTTGGATACATCAAGCAGCTTTCTCGGAGTGCCGTTCGGCTTACTAGGATCCCAGAGGATCTCGCCCTCGTAGCCTACTACCTTTGCAACGAGCTCTGTAAGCTCCTTGATGGTAAGCTCCTTACCGGTACCGGCGTTGACCGTCTCATTGCCGCTGTAATTATTCATAAGGAATACACACAGATCCGCGAGGTCATCTACATACATGAACTCACGCAGAGGGCTGCCGTCACCCCAGCAGGTTACGCTCTTAACGCCCGCTTCCTTCGCCTCATGGAATCTTCTTATGAGTGCGGGAAGAACATGTGAATGCTCGGGATGGTAGTTATCGTTAGGGCCGTAAAGGTTCGTGGGCATTACGCTTATATAGTCTGTTCCGTACTGTGTGTTCAGGTACTCGCAGTACTTCAGGCCCGAAATCTTTGCAAGGGCATATGCCTCATTTGTCTCCTCAAGTGAGCTTGTAAGGAGGCAGTCCTCCTTCATAGGCTGAGGAGCAAACTTAGGATAAATGCAGCTGGAACCCAGGAACTCGAGTTTCTTACAGCCGTTCTTCCATGCAGCGTTGATAACATTCATCTCCAGGATCATGTTGTCATACATGAAGTCTGCCTTGGCAGTCGCATTACCCATGATGCCGCCTACCTTCGCGGCAGCAAGGAAAACATACTCAGGCTTCTCTTCGGCGAAAAACTTCTCTACCTGATCCTGTCTTGTAAGGTCAAGTTCCTTGTGGGACCTTACGATAATATTTGTGTAACCCTGAGCCTCAAGCTGCCTTACAATGGCACTTCCTACCATGCCCTTATGGCCGGCAACATATATCTTGGCATTCTTCTCCATCATGAGATATTTCTCTCCTTAAGATCAGCTTATTGAGTAACCGGTACTGCCGTCACTGTAGTAATCCTGCTGCAGATTATATACCGTCTTGTCATCAGCAGAAGTATTGCCGATCTGAACTTCGATCAACTTAAGCTCACTTCCTGCGATAACTGTATGACGTACCTGCCTCGGGATCTGAACAACATCACCTGTTCTTATGTAGCGCTCTTCCTCGTTCATGATGACACGGCCGGCTCCGCTCGCTACTATCCACAGTTCTCTTCTTCCTTCGTGACTGTGGTACTTCATCCTGTTTCCCTCGTTAAGGATTACAAGGATGGTGAGGTTATCCTTCTCTTCGTGAAGTACGGTATAACTTCCCCAGTCCTTGGATACTGTCTGGGGCTGCGGATTTTCGGATACTGATTTAATTATTTTTCTGTCTTCCATATCAAACCTCACTGAACTTATATTGTACCACTTTATCCCTTGAGATAGTTATATACAGACCTTATTCCGTCCTTAATATCCATAAGTTCTACAGGGCTCACGCTCATGATCTTGGAATTGTCCAGAATGATCTTACGAACGTCTACCGATCTTCCCGGCTTATATACGCAGCTTACGTTACTGTCTATCTGCTTTACGATCTCGATGATCTCATTCTGGGATGTACCGGTCGCGGAACTGACATTAAAGACCGTCTCTTCTCCCTCGTACAAAGCGAGATTGCCGAGCATCTTACATACATCAGCGATATAGATATAGTCTCTGATGATCTCGCCGTCACCCCATACTTCGACGGGTTCACCGGCAAGAGTCTTTCTGATAACAGCATCGATGAATCCTACTCCCTTGTTGTGATCCTGACCCGGGCCGTAGGGATTGGAGATTCTCGCGATCATCATCTTGGACTTGGCCTGTATATCAAATACTCTTAGGGTATTCTCTATACAAAGCTTTACATTTCCGTAGTGATTGATGGGTCGGGCGGAAGCATTTTCACTGATGGGCTGCTGCTCCTGAACTCCGTAAACCGTTCCTCCTGAAGAAAGGAATATCAGCTTGGCATCCTGCTCCTTAAGCATATCGAAAAGCTTGATGGTCTGTAGAAAATCTCTGCTGTAACCCATCATATACTTCTGGTTAGAGTTTCCTGGATTGACCGTGGACAGAGCATGATAGATGATGTCCTTACTCTTGATGACGCTTGCAAGAACATTGTCATCGAAAAAATCACCCATAATGTATTCCACTCTGGAATCGGGCATGGGAGGCTCTGCAATATCAAAGCTTGTAACCTTCCATCCGAGGTCAGCGAGATGACGGCTCAGGTTCGAACCGATAAATCCGTTTCCGCCTATTATCAATACATTCTTATCTGACATACTATCTCCCCCTTACGATTCTACCCTGATCCAGTCCTTGCAGAATACGCTGCCGTTATCATATCCGTTAAGAAGTGTCGTAGGGCAGCAGACCTTCTTATCCTTATTTCCGTTAAGCCATGCACCCCACCAGCTGAATGTGCTGTTAGCAATGATGTTGTGCCTGCATTTGCTCATAAGATACATATCGAGATATGACCTGTCTCCCGTGTTGCCTTCCACAGGCACAGCGCCCTCCAGTCCTAAGATCCTTGCAGCTTCATCGACATCATTCGAGAACAGGAAGAACGTGGGGTTATCCACTTCTTCCCTGATCATATCGACCGCCCTTTTATAGTAATCGGGAGTGCAGATCCCGCCGTAAAGACTGTCGTTATTCAGATAGTCACCGAGACGCATATGAATGGAGACGGAGTTACATGAAGTGATCTTCTCTTCCATCTGCTTAATATAATCTGAATCCGTTCCTCTGAAGTTTATGCTCTCGCGGACAAGAGCCTCACTGAAAGGCATATACTGCTCCCCAAGGAAGCATCCGCCCATAACATAACCGCGCTTCACATCGAGAAGCTCCGGCGTAAACTTGTAGTCCTTCTCAAAATGCACGGGGCCTACCATGATCCTTCTTAAGTAGCGGTGGAAGTCATCTTCCTTGCCGTAGTAAGCATACTTTTCGGGGCATGTCTCAAGATTGATCCCGAGGTGCGGGAGCTCAAGCTTGCGTGTATCGACCTTGCCGTCTTTGGGCTGCGCGTTACCGTACCAGCTTAAGTCTGCGTACGCCTTAAGACCTCTCGCCCTGTACTCGCTGTAAAGCCCGTACTGCGCAAGCTGATTTCCGAGTCCGCCTGAGAACTGAACGATAATCATGAAGCGCCTCCCTTATACCTGTAATAGATCTTTTTCATGAGCCCCGGGAAGCACTTCGCCCCGAGGACCGTAACTGAATACTTAAACCTGTCTGATACCGTTCCGCCGCAGCTTGAACGCAGCTTCTTCTCGAGACTTCTAAGCCTCGTTCTGTCCTGCTCACCCTTAATCTCAAGTGATGCGAGAGCTTTGGAGAAGTCGTGGTACTTACCGTTGCTCCACGCCTTCTTCTCCCCGAAAAGAGGTCCGTAATAAGTGTCATTATGAAGGTAATCGTACAGCTCGATGTGCATCGGTATGTAATTCATCGTGCTGTCCTGAGCGCCGTGTCTTCTCGTGAGCATAAGGCACTTATTAAGCACTGCGACACCGTAACCATGACGCTCGATATCAAAAAGCAGCTTGATGTCACAGCACGGTCCTACAGCAGGATCGAAGATCAGGCAGTGATCGTGAAGAACATTGGTCCTGTACATAATCGAAGGGCACACGGTGTGCGTCCCCTCAGCGAAATACGCATCAAAAAGCTGTCTTCCCCTGAAGATCTTATACTCTCCGTCAAAGGCGGAAACATACTCATCTACGCTGCCGTCATCATGGAAATCCGTAGCCGTGCATGACACGCACCCTACGTCCTCATGAGCTTCAAGGAAGTTATATTCCTCCTCGAGCATGGAAGGAGTCATCTTATCGTCATCGTGGAACAGCACAATGTAGTCTCCGGAGCCCATTATGATGGCGGAATTAATGTTGTTAATGCCTCCGATATTTTCGGCATGCTTAACATACTTAAGCCTCGGGTCATCGAAGCTTTTCACCACCTCTTCGGTGTCATCCGTAGAGCAGTTATCCACCACAGTTAAAGTGAAATCCTTAAATGAAGAAGCGAGAACACTTTCGATGCTCTCGCGAAGATAACCGGATCTGTTATAAGTAAGTATGAATACTTCCAGTGTGTGCATTACTTAAACTCGTTGATCTTATCGATTACGTAATTGATCTCTTCGTCTGTCATACCGTAGTAAAGCGGCAGTGACAGCTGCGTGCGGGAAATCTCCTCAGCCAGCGGCAGATCGCCTTCCTTTAATCCCAGATTCTTATACGCACCCTGCAGATGCATCGGGATCGGATAGTGCTTATTGGTGCCTATACCCGCATCGTTAAGGAACTTCTCAAGTTCATCTCTTCTGTCACATCTTACGGCGAAGATATGCCAGACCGGATCGGCATAATCAGGAACAAACGGAAGGATAACTTCAGGGTTCTTGATGCCCTCCAGATACTTCGCGGCAACAGACTTTCTTGCCTCATTCATTCGGTCAAGGTGAGGAAGTTTTGCAGAAAGGAAAGCTGCCTGCATCTCATCAAGTCTGCTGTTATTGCCCTGATAGATGTGATGATACTTATAGTCGGAACCATAGTTTCCGTAAGCTCTGATCTTATCTGCAACATCCTTGTCGGAAGTGACAGAAGCACCGGCATCGCCCAAAGCTCCGAGGTTCTTTCCGGGATAGAAAGAGAATCCGGAAGCGATACCGAATGTACCGATCTTCCTTCCCTTATAAGTGGCGCCGTGTGCCTGTGCGCAGTCCTCGATAACCTTAAGGCCATGCTTTTCGGCGATCGCCATGATCGGATCCATATCACAGGGCTGACCGTAAAGATGAACCGGCATTACAGCCTTTGTCTTATCGGTGATCGCAGCCTCGATAAGCTCGGGATTGATATTGTAGGTTCTGATATCAGGCTCAACGAATACCACCTTGGCGCCAGTGTAAGTAACTGCAAGTGCCGTAGCGATATATGTGTTCGAAGGAACGATAACCTCGTCACCTTCACCGATTCCCAACGCCTTAAGAGCGAGTACGAGAGCATCGAGACCGTTGCCGCAGCCTACGCAGTACGGCATGCCGATATACTCCGCGAAAGCCTTCTCGAACTTCTCGTCCTCCTGGCCTTCTATGTACCAGGAATTGTTATAAACAGTCTCGAAAGCTGCACGCAGGTCAGCATCGAGTTCTTTTTCCATGGGACGGAATGTAACGAACGGGATCTTCATATTACTTCTCACTCTCCTTGGAAGCGACGAACTTCTTGAATTCATCGTAATCTCTTATGTAGTCGGACTCATCGTAGAGCTCGGAAGCGAGCACCATGAGCACCGCATCGGGAGAGAAGTCATACATCTCTCTCCACATATCATTCGCGATAAAAAGGCCCTTGTTAGGAGTATCGAGGAGAACCTCTGCAGTATCGTGTCCGTCATCGAGATGGATCTTGCAGCTGCCGTGAACGCAGATAAGGATCTGCTTTAAGCACTTATGTGCATGATGTCCTCTGACAACACCAGCAAGCGTATCGTAGATATAGTAAACGCGCTTAACGGAAAAAGGAAAATCCTTGTACTCCTCTAAAGCTATCAACTGACCTCTGTCGTCGCCGTGGGGCGTGAATGTGTATGTTTTTACTTCCATATAAGGTCCTTTAATTATTCAGATTCTCTTTCTTAACTATCTTGTTATAAGCTTTCTTAATAAACATATCCGGGAAATCCGCCATCAGGGTTTTCTTGTTTCCTGAAGCGATTACCCTTCTGAATGTCTTATCACTAAATCTTACCATATACTGCTTACGGAATTCAGTCGTATCGATATCCTGGATCTTCACTTCATACCTGTTCTTATGCTCCGTAAGAGCCTTCTGAAGCTCCTGCTCGAACTGCTTATCAGATATAAGGTCAGCCTTGAGTTTCTCGCCTCTTTCAAGCCTGTAAGCCTCGTCATCGAGAAGACGGTCAGCCTCGGCGATCAGCGAATCGACATCATCATATTCGATGGAATCCTGGTTGATCAGGATCTCCTTATTCTCGTCATTGCAGCCCTCACCCCTTAGAGTAAGAGGAACCTTCTTGGCATCTGATGCAAACTGCATCATGAGGCCTCCGATAAACGGGAATGTATTAAGGTAGATGGTGCAGTGCTCCATGAGTTCGAAAAGATCTGTCCTCTCATCGATCCTGTATGCTCTACCCGGATACTTCTCCTGAAGCTTTAATATCTCGCTGTCATCGCCTGTGCCCGCATAGAGGAAAACGAGGTCATCGTGTCCTGCGAGAAGCCTGTCAACTATCACATAAAAACGGTTCTGAGGATCACCTAGAGTCTTGTAGAGTGAACCTCCCGAAAACACGATCTTCTTTCCCTGGGCATCAAAAGGAAGGCCCTGAAACTCGCGGTCCCTGTGGTAAGGATAGAACGGCATTACGATTTCCTTCTCCGCAGGCACTCCCCTATACTTAACGGAGACATTCGCGCCATAGTTTCTGAACTCAAGGTTATAGTCAAACACGTCCTTACCGAGCCAAAAAGCATGGTCCGTAAGGTTGATCTTAAACCTCTCTACAATTCCCTCATAAGCCTTGAACACAGCCATGCCGGCAGCATCGTCAGGCGTGGAATAGAGAATAGCTTTAGCAGGCTTGTACTTCTCGAAAAGCGCATGTATGTCCTTCACTTCCTGCTCACGGTTGTCGTAGGAAACATAATTCCAGATGACGTCGCCGTCCTTGACAGCATTATGAAGTTCAGGCTGTGAATCCTTTGACTCGGCCTTTGTTATGTAGATCACCTTATAGCCGAGGTTAGAAAGAGCGTGCATGTAAACAAGAGCGAGAGCCCTTACATCGAATCCGAAACTGTCGTAGTAAAGAATGGTGTTCTCATTCGTCTCTTCTTTCGTAAACCCCGGGGTAACGAGCTTCTCAGAGATCCTGGTAAGATCATTTTCAAGATCGTCATCGACGTAATACTGATTATATTCTTCAAGGATAAAAGAAGCTGCCGTAACTGCATCAAGAGCCTTACGGAAGTTCTCTTTCTTAATCGAATTATCGGCTATCTTCTTAAGCTTATTAAGAACGCCTTCAACCATTGCTGTCTTATCAGAATCCGTCATTTACACCTCAAGCTTGCCGAACTTACCCTTACGGGCATCTGTGCGTCCCATTCTCATATATTTCAATTTATTGATCTTGTCATCCTCTGCAAGAATCGTCTTTACCCAAGTGGCAAACAGGTAGTGCTTATATGCCTTCTTTACCCTGGGATACTCCTTCATTACATATGTGCAGTTGCGGAAAATATAGTACTTTCTTACCTTGCTGTGGCCCATGGCCTCAAAGCTTTTTCCCAAGATCTTTCCCTTGATGGGAGCACCGAGATTATGCTGCATCGTAAGGTCGAGAACTCTTCTCATCCTGTAACCCTTATCGGCTGCACGGTAGCAGAACTCACGGTCCACCTCATCGATGAACAGCTTCTCAAGGAAGCCTCCGATTGCGATCGATTTTTCTACATCCATGATCGAACCTGAAGTGATGAGCCAGTCGGGATTCTCGTTATTGACGACCAGATCGTCGTCCTTATCTCCTGAATTATGAATACCGAGCTGAATAACCTTATCGTCAGAAGCGAAGATCCGCTCAGCCTTAGCAAAGTACTCCTTAAGAGTGTCACCGGTAAAGTAAGAATCGTCATCCATCGTAAGAAGATAATCCATACCCTGCTCCGATGCCCTGTTAAGAGCTGCATTAAGAGCCGCAGCGATACCCATATTGCCGTGCATGGGAATAATCTCGATATTTGAAGCTACTGATCTTATCTTATCGAGCAGCGCCTCATCAGGAGTATCAGAATTATCTACAACGTATACCTTCTCGACCTCACCTGCATATGATGAGATCCTTTCGGTTACGCCTCCGTCGGGATTATAGATAACTACACTCGCGGCAATCTTCATTACGATTCCTTAACCCTCTGTGCTGCATTTCGTACAGCCTCGAGATATGCGGTTCCGTTTACGGTATCAGGCTCAAGGTATGCACCCTCGCTCCACTCGTTCCAGGCCGTAATGAATACGAACTCTCTGTTCTGGTCCTTTGAAATCTTAAGAAGCTGATACAGATACTCCTCGAACTTTTTCGGAGTCTGGCCTTTGATTATGCGCGCCTTCTTGCCTCTTCTGGGAGTGTCATCGAAGCCTACGATGCCGCTGTAGAAAGTGTTCTCCTTATGGCAGTGCTTGGCAGAGTAAAGAATGCTCTTCCACTCCTTGTCGTAGTCCGCAAGGCGCAGGCGCGGCTTCTTGTTTATCTTTCTTATGTAGACCTCCTCGAGTCCCTTGCGCAGGAGCTCGTGGGTGTCGTTAAACTGGAAAGGCTCGTAGTAGAACCTGTAGTCAAGACTCACGCCCTTCCATGTGCACTTGCTCATGCACACGATTCCCGGGAAACCAGCCTCCTTCGCAAGCTTGTCCCAGTACTCAGCCATGGCCTTAATGATGTCAGGGTCCGCATTCATTCTCATGAAGGAGAACACGGGCTTGCCGTCGATCTTGATGTAACGCTCGTCCTTAAAGAAAGGCAGGAGCCAGTCGAAATGCTTCTTCCACTCGTCCTCGCCGCCGTACTTGAGCTCGGCCAGGATCTCCGGACCTGCCTTCTTCTCGCCTTCGAAGGAAGGCGCCCAGTTGTTGCCCTTTACGGCACTCCATGACCTGATCCAGGAAGTGTTATCCCAGATAAACATGTAGTGGATATCAAGTTCCTTGTGCTCAAGGTAGATATTCGCAGGTGTCTCCATGAAGTGCTGCTCGGATGAGAACCAGTAGTGATAGATACCGAAGCCGTAGATGCCGAATTCGTTAGCAAGTTTTACCTGACGTGCGATATCCTCAGGCTTGTCGAGACTGTAATAGTACTCGTCCGCAGGAACTCTCGGCTGCACGTGACCTTCGTACTGGGGCTCAGCCTTTTTAACGGCCACCCAGTCAGTAAAGCCTTCTCCCCACCACTTGTCGTTCTCCGGCATGCGGTG
The DNA here is from genome assembly GCA_017451265.1 of Clostridiales bacterium. Classification (GTDB taxonomy): domain Bacteria; phylum Bacillota; class Clostridia; order Saccharofermentanales; family Saccharofermentanaceae; genus Saccharofermentans. The sequence continues at coordinate 68,571 of JAFSPU010000009.1, read as the reverse complement.
ATACTGAGGCAGATAATTAGCTATGATCTTGGGTTCAGACATTATATAACCACCCTACTTTAAGTCTTGGTGTGTAATTCTTATGCGACTCTCTAAGATAGATCTGAAGCATAGTGGAAACGAGTGCGATGTGTACCCAGAACGGAGGTCTTAATACGTTCTGGTTAAGCTGCAGGATCATGAACTCGAAGAACAGCGCAATGAGCATAGCGTAAACGGGCTCACGCTCACTCTGCTCGCCGGGTCTCTTCTTGGCCTTAAGGTAGCCGCCGATAGTAAGATCCCACATGTACTTGAAGAAGAAAAATGCGCCGATGATGCCGTAAGCTGCAAGAGCCTCAAGCGAGATACACATGCTCGCGCCGCCGTTGTTGGCCACGGTGTAGTTACGCGCCTTGTACTCAATGATACCTGCATCGATTCCGCCCAGGCTGCAGCCTAAAAGCGGGCTGTCGAGGAAGAGTGTCCATGTGTCCTTGAAACCTGTCATTCTCGCATCAGCAGAGTGCGAGGATGCGCCTCCGACACCGAGTCCGCTCATGTAGTGCATTACAAACGGCACCTCGAACTCGATGGCGAGGATGAATGCGATAAGGCCGATGCCTACCAGAATAGGCATGAGGCTGAAGAGTATCTTGATAAGATGCGCCCTCATTTGGATGTAGATACGAAGGGACATGAATCCTCTGTAGACTACATAGAGAAGAAGAACGATGAGTCCCATTCTGGATGTGGATATTACTACCGCACCCACATTAAGCAAAGTGGATAAGATGAGTGCCCTTTTCCTCATGCACTTGTAGTTACGCCTCTCCAGAAGGTAAAGGCAGATGATGGCACCCATGATCATATATGTCGCATAAAAGGAAGGCTCGAAAGAGAAGCCGTTGCTTCTGTGTAGATCATTGTACTGAGTTACGTAGAAATTGATTCCGACAAACTGCAGTGCAAACTGAAGAAATCCGATCACCGCGAATACATTGAAGCACATGATGTACTTATGAACGATGGAATATATCGTCTCCTGCTTACTAAGAAAATACGTGAACGTAAGCACCTGTACGCAGTCGAAGATAAGCCATAGGTCGTATCCGACGGCGTTAAAGATCGTCTTGGAATTTACGATGCATATCGTATTGATTACGATTACGATCAGCAGGTTATAGTACGGTGTTAGTATCTTAACGTTGCCGAATCTGATGATCCTTAAAAGGAAGAAGAACATCGCAGCCATGGAGATGAGCTGGGATATTCTGACAGTAAGACCCGCCACATCAAAAGCTGCGACGATATCACAGGATGCCATCAGGATGCTGATCCAGATGATCGTATTGATTATGGCTGAGCCCTTGCTGAAACGAACCAGTTTAAGAGTCATCTCAGAGCCCTGCCATCAACTCAATGATATTCTTCTTGAATATCTCGAAAGTAAAATTCTCTATTACGCGAGCTCTTGCAGCTTCACCGTATTTCTCGCGAAGCTCGGTATCGGAAGCCAGCGTCTTAAGCGCCTCGGCGTAAGCCTTGCTGTCACCGTTAGGGCACTCAATACCGGTGACGCCGTTTATGCTTACATAGTTAACACCGGAGCCCTCTATCGTGAATGTGACCGCGGGATGGCCGAAGTACATGCCCTCCGCAAGAGCGAGTCCGAATGCCTCGTTCTTCGTAACTGAAGGGAAGCAGAAAATATCGCATGTCATGAGTCTGGCGCGAAGTTCAACATCACTTACCAGGCCTAAGAACTTAAACTTATCGTCACCTGCAGCCTGAGCCTTGAGCTCATCTGTAAGGGGGCCCTTGCCCGTGATGCCGATAACGAAATCATCCCCGAGAAGCTTGGAGGCCTCGATCAGGTACTTGAAGCCCTTATACTCCACATGACGGCCGACACCGAGGCAGACTGTCTTGCCTGCGTACTCAGCCTTAAGCTCTTCCGCCTTCTGCCTTACCTCATCATCGATGACAAGTCTGTTCTCATCGATACAGTTAGGTACGACAACGCACTTGTCGGGAACGGATGAAAGCCAGGGGCTGCCCTCCACATAGTTAGGGCTGGTCGCGATGATCTTTGAAGATCTTTCTATGAGCTTCCTGTTCTGTCCGTTGAAGAACAGCTTCAGGAACTTCTGCTTAACGATATCAAGATGCCAATAAGTGACGAGCTTGATCTCAGGATGCTTCTTAAGAAGCTTAAGCAGATAATGCGCAGCGAATGGATTCGGATAGTGAAGGATGACAGCATCAGGTTTGAAACTGTCGATCGCTTCCTTAAGTCTTCTTCCGTATGTTGTAGATATGGACTGTGAAGACAGCTTGGCAAAGCACTTGCAGCGGATTACATCCACTCCGTCTACGGAATCCCTGGAGTCCTTCGACTCCTTGGGTGAACCGTGATCAAAAGCGAAGATCAGCTGCTCGCATCCGGGTACTTCCTTCAATGCGAGAACGACATCGCGCGCTATCTGCTCCGTTCCGCCTGAGAACGGGTAATAGTACTTGGATATGTGTAAAACTCTGGATCCCATATTATCAGTCAGCGATGTAACCTGCGATCGGCTTGCCTGCGAGTTCGATCAGTTCGATCTGCTCCTTGATATCCTCAAACTTGCTGATACCGTATCTTACCTCGAGGATAACGCTGTCAACATCGAGAAGGAGCTTTCTGGCATTGGCATCCTGTGTAAGGCTGTCAGCCGTATAGACCTTCTTGTCCTTGATCTGATCCTTAAGACCCTTAACGGCATCACCTGTACCGATAACGAGAACAGACTTGATGTCAGTTCCGTATACAGCGAGGTTGGAGATCGCATCCTTAACGGCATCCCTGCCGTCTTCGCCGATCCTGCCCTTGGCCCTGATCTTCTTGTCGCTCTTGCCGTTGTGCTTATAAAGAACAGCCTCACCGTCTCTTGTGGATCCGAGATCAAACAGAGCAAACCTGTTGATGAACTGGGACTTGGTAAGAACGATGGCACTGACGATATACCTTACTACGAGGACAAGCGCATAGAACAGGAACGCTGCAACAGCTGCAATGGAACCGAACTTAACGCCTGTCTTAGTTCCCTCAAGAGCCGCATTAGGAAGCTCGTTCATGGAGTTAACGATGAGGTCGTCATTCTGCTTCTGGAGATTCTTAAGGCTTCTTACATAGATCTCAAGGTTCTCCTGCAGTGTAACGAGCTGCTCACTTGTCTCTGTCTGAAGGTTCTGGATCCTCTCATCGTTGATCTTGTTGATGAAGAGGTTAACTACAGTTGTAGTATGATCGCAGACATTCTCGATAGTAGCATCTCTGTAGAAGTCGATCTCTTCGAGAATTCTGTCGAGGATGGCAAGAGCCATATCCTCATCTCTTCCGATAGCCTTGATTATGATAAGGCCTACTCTGGATCCGTCAGAACCGCTTGTTACGGAGAAGTTGATATCTACGTCTGTTGTGATGTCTCTGTTTCCGCTCTGGTTGGAAGACTCATCGATGTTTCCGAAAGTCATGTCTGTGATGGAGATGAGCTCCTTGAGATATGTCTTATCCAGGTCGAACTCCATGGAGAATACATCGAGGTAGTTACCGTTCTTAAGGTAGTCTTCGTAAGCTGCGATAAGAACATTAACTGCGTTGGCGGGAGCTCCGTCAGGTACAGTGATCATGATATCTGCCTCAGCTGTAGGAACAGCCTGGGGAGTAACAGTCATGAGAACGGAATTGTTGTAATACTCAGTCAGTGTCATAAGGTCACGTCTGCTCTGAGTGATGATGTCGTTCAGGTTGTTGATGGAGTCAACAGTCGCAACCTCCTCAAGGATACGCTGCTCTTCGGAAGTAAGCATCTCATCCTCAGGAAGAACGATACCGTTCTTCTGTGCGAAGATAGTGTTCTGCTGCTTCGCCATAAGAGCCTGGGGATCATCAAGATACTCCTGATATGCGGCTGCAAGCTTTGCAGTCTTCATACCCTCGAGTCCGCCCATGAGGCCGCCGAGAAGGATGCCTGCCATAAGCATCAAAGCCAGTGCTTTTCTCCAGTGAAGGAAGCAGTAGGTCAACAGGTCCTTGATATTAATCTCGGTCTCGTCTTCGTTGATGATGTAATTCTTTTTCAGATCTGCACTCATGATTGTCCTCCGAAGGGGGTTATATTGCTTTTGCCATTATACCATTCTTATTATTTTTATTAATAGAAGAGCCTTGATGTGAAATAGTTGAAATATCCGCGGTCAGCATCAGAAAAGTTATGTTATATGATAACTCAAGCATATGGTGCTCAATGATGAACGACGCCGCGATAACTCCGACAAATATCATCGCATAGAACATCTTGGTCTTTATAAGCCTTAAACCGATCAGCGCATACACAAGGAACAGCACGGCCAGCATGATGATGCCGTACTTGAACAGATACTTGATGTAAGCCGAGTCGTAGAAGATATACGTGTAGTTGCGCACGCCTCCGTTGGCATTGCCGTTCTCAGCAAAATTAGCGGCACCGAGCAGCTTGTATCCGTACAGCCCTAGGCCGGTCTTGCCCAGGCTCAACCTGTAGGACATCATGGCATCGAGCTTTAGCATAAACGGTCTGCTCTCGCTGTAAAGGTATGTCAGGGTCAGGATGACAGCCGTGCACACGGGCATCAGCACCCACACGAAGACCTGCTTAAGCACCTTCGGCAGACGGTCCTTGTACCCTGTTGCTTTTGCCGCTGCAATAAGGATCAGCATCAGGACTGCACCGCCCAAGTCTGCACGTGCACTCGTAAAGAAGAACACAACAGCGAAAAGCACTGCCGCTCCCGCGATTTCCCACCACGTCACGCGCTTCCACCTTAACAGGAAGTAAGCCGCCGCAAGGTAGAACACGTGCGCAAAGCAGTCTGTGGGGTAAATTATGCCGAGAGAGTGGCGCACATGCTCGTCAGCTCCGTAGTTCGTAAGGAAAGTGAAGTCGGGTATGACGCCCGTCTGCGAGCACACCAGCGCAAGCAGGCTTATAAAAGCTGCCGTGAACACATAGATCTGCAGTATCCTTCTGAAGGACACGTTAACAGCACTCGCTGTAAGCAGCGCAATATCAAGCACCATGGTGTCCCCCCTCGCGATAAGGAAAAATACACCGAGGCCCGTAAAAGCCGCGAGCGCGACTGCTGTGGCAGGACCTATCTGCTCACGATAAACGCTTATTCTGTACACCGCACAAAAACAAAGGATGCCCCTTACCAGGCTGTAAACAGGCCCGGGGACATCCATTGTAAAAGTCGTAGTCTGCAGGAAAAAGAACACAAGCAGGCAGGCGAAACTTGCGAGGTACAGGGCCTCCGAGAACAGTCTGCCGTCTTTCTTTGCCGCTGCGGGAGAAGTCACTTCGATCCCTTCATACCAAGAACGGTACCGATGGTCTTAAAGAAAATCTTGATATCAAGACCGATGCTGAAGTTTCTGATGTACTCATTATCAAGTCTTACGATCTCCTCAAAGTCCTTGATGTCGGATCTTCCGGATACCTGCCACATACCGGTGAGACCGGGCTTCATGGCGAGGCGGCTCATGTGGTGACGCTTGTAGTTCTCGTATTCGTCCAATGTAGGAGGACGCGTACCGATAAGGGACATGTCACCCTTGAAGATATTCCAGAACTGGGGGAACTCATCGATACTAGTCTTACGCATGAAGTTGCCCGCAGGGAATATTCTCGGGTCGTTCTCCATCTTGAACATAAGACCCTTCATCTCATTCTGGGACATGAGCTCCTTCTTCCTCTCCTCTGCATCGATATACATAGAGCGGAACTTATACATCTTGAATGTCTTACCGTTCTTACCTACACGGGTCTGCTTGAAGAAGACCGGACCCGGAGCCTGCATCTTTATGATAGGGGCAAGGAAGATGGTAAGTATAGCAGTGAAGAAGAGTCCGATGATAGAGAAAAAGATGTCGCAGATTCTCTTTATCAGAAGCTCTCCCATCGTTGCGCGTGAAATAGTCGAAGTGATGACCGTATAATTGCCGATCTGATTAAGTGTCGCATTATACATATTGGGAGTCTCGAGATCCATCGCTCTGTGGACCGTGATACCCATGTTGATGAAAGCCGATGCGAGTCTTCCTCCGGACTTCGTTAACATGAAAACATCGTTAATAGGATGAAGCTTGACGTAGTCGAGCATCTCCTTTTGCTTTATTACCGGGATTCCCATAAACTCGGGCTCTGTGTATGCATCCGTGAAGATGATTCCCTTAAAGTGATAGAAGCCGCTGTTATTAGTCATCAGTGTATTGACGAACGCCTCGGCTGTATCAGTCTGTGCTACGAGAAGAACTCCCGCAGAATCGGTTCCGTCAAGGAATCTGATCCTTAGGATAAGCTTCCTGAATGTTCGGAACAGCATCATTACCGCTATATCGAATACGAAGAAGTATCCGATCATGAGTCGGGAATAGATAGCTGAAACCTTGATCACATACAGGAATGTGAACAGCGTAAACAGGATCTCTGAATTTAAGATCACTACGTTCCAGAACTCCTTAAGATGAGTTCTCTTTACAATACCCGTATGAGGTCCCGTAAACAGCATGAATACGAGATATGCGAGAATGATCACGACGTTTACGAGTCTGAATGCCTTCGAATCGTCGGTGTTACTGTTCGTGATCAGTTGTACAAAGTCCGCCAGACCGTATCTTGTGATGATGGCCAGGACAAACGAGATCTCAACACAGAACAGATCTATGAATATGAAATCAAGATGCTTTATTCGTGAATCGGCTTTAGCGTCCATTCGTGAAAATTACACCTCAACTGACATGATCTCGATTACAACAGGCTCAAGAGGCTTGTCGTTATAATCTGTCTTTACGGAAGCTACCTTATCGACTACCTCGATACCCTCAATAACCTTACCGAAAGCTGCATACTGTCCGTCAAGATGCGGAGCATCCTCGTGCATGATAAAGAACTGTGAACCTGCTGAATCAGGCATCATGGATCTTGCCATGGAGAGTACGCCTCTTGTGTGAATGAGGCTGTTAGGTACGCCGTTAGCGGCAAACTCACCCTTGATAGAGTATCCGGGACCGCCCATTCCTGTACCCTCAGGATCTCCGCCCTGGATCATGAATCCGGGAATGATTCTGTGGAATGTAAGTCCGTTATAGAAGCCGGAACCTGCAAGCTTTACGAAGTTCTCTACTGTGATGGGTGCAACATCAGGATAAAGCTCAGCCTTGATGTCGCCCATGTCCTTGATCTTAATAGTTACGATAGGGTTAGCCATGTTATTCACCTCTTACTTATTATTTCTGTAGCCTCTTAAGATATCATCTCTGATCTGCCAGAGCTTGGGAGAAAGATCAACATAGAAGTTATGTGGATTCTCGAATCTCTTAACGGCATCCCAGAGTGTATCGAGCTGCTTGGTGCAGTTGTTTCTGATATCCGTGATGCTGGGCTTCTCGTATACGAGTTCACCGCTTCTGAAAATCTCCACGAGGATCTTCTTGGTGGTGTAGTTTGTAAGTGTCTTAGCCTTCCAAGTCTCCACAGGATCGAAGATCTCATAAGGCTCGCCGTCCGGGATGGGCTCACCCTTAACGAAGAGAACGTCTGCGAGCGCCTTGCCTGTCTCCTTGTCGTAGAATCTTACGATCTCCTTGTCACAGGGAGTCGTAACCTTGGCTGTTGTCTCAGAGATCTTCATCTTGGGAACAACATTGCCGTTATCATCCTCAACGGCCGCGATCTTATAAACGCCGCCGAATACCGGCTCGGCCTTGGAGGTGATAAGTCTCTCACCTACACCGAAGGAATCGATGCAAGCGCCCTGTGAGATGAGGTCTCTGATGAGGTACTCGTCAAGAGCGTTGGAAACAGTGATCTTACAGTCTGTAAGACCTGCCTCATCGAGCATCTTCCTTGCCTTCTGAGTCATATATGTAAGGTCTCCGGAATCGATTCTGATGCCGAGAAGTTTCTTGCCCATAGGCTCGAGAACTTCATGTGCGCATCTGATCGCATTCGGAATACCTGACTTCAAAACATCGTATGTATCTACGAGGAGCAGGCACTTGTCGGGATAAGACTCGGCATATGCCTTGAATGCCTCGAACTCATCGTCGTAGAGCATGACCCAGGAGTGAGCCATTGTTCCGGAGAGCGGGATATCAAACTGCTGTCCGCAGATCGTACAGGATGTACCTGCCGCGCCCGCGATATAAGCTGCACGCGCACCGAGAACAGAAGCATCAAAACCCTGTGCTCTTCTGGCACCGAATTCCATTATCGGTCTGCCTTCAGCAGCTCGCACGATTCTTGCTGTCTTGGTGGCAATAAGAGTCTGGTGGTTGATCGTACAAAGAAGAGCCGTCTCAAGCAGCTGTGCCTGAAGAGCAGGTCCTCTTACCTTGATAAGGGGCTCTCTGGGGAATACGGGAGTTCCCTCGGGAACAGCCCATACATCACATGAGAACTTGAAGTTTCTCAGGTAATCGATGAACTTGTCATCGAATCCGTATCCGCTTAAAAACTGAAGATCCTCTTCTGTAAAATGCAGATTGGAAAGATAGTCGATAACCTGCTCGAGGCCTGCCATGATGGCATAGCCACCCTGCTCAGGTATATTTCTGAAGAAAACGTCGAAGTAAACGATCTTCTCTGCCTTGCCGTCGTCAAGGTAACCCTTGCCCATGGTAAGCTCATAGAAGTCAGTCAGCATCGTCATATTAGTTCTGTCATTCCAGCCGTTCATATGCGACCTCCTTAAATTGCTCACTAAAAAGCTCCGGAGAAATCCCCCGGAGCCCTAATTATACCATTCTTTATTATTCTTATTAAGACTTAATGATTTCCTTGACGGATGTAGCAAGTCCTGCAACGCCCTGGAGCTCCGAAGGAATGATGATCTTCGTAGCCTGACCGTTTGCGATCTTCTCCATAGCCTCGAGGGAACGGATCTTAACAAGTCCGTCGTCAGCCTGAACATTTTTGATCATCTGCAGACCCTGAGCCTTAGCCTCGTTGATCTTGAGGATAGCCTCTGCCTGACCTTCTGCCTCGCGGATAGCCGCCTCTTTACGAGCCTCAGCACGGAGGATAGCGGACATCTTCTCACCCTCTGCCTCACGGATAGCTGCTTCCTTCTTACCTTCAGCAATGAGGATAGCCTCTCTCTTCTCTCGCTCAGCCTTCATCTGCTTCTCCATCGCCATCTGGATTTCCTTAGGCGGGATGATGTTCTTAAGCTCAACTCTGTTAACCTTGATACCCCAGCGATCTGTCTCGTCGTCGAGGATCTCTCTCATCTTTGTGTTGATGATGTCACGGGATGTGAGTGTCTGGTCGAGCTCGAGTTCACCGATGATGTTACGAAGTGTTGTAGCAGAAAGGTTCTCGATAGCAAGGATAGGACGCTCGATTCCGTATGTATAGAGCTTAGGATCAAGTACCTGATAGAAAACAATGGTATCGATCTGCATTGTAACGTTATCCTTTGTGATAACGGCCTGAGGAGCAAAGTCTGCAACCTTCTCCTTAAGGGAGATCCTCTTGGCAACCTTATCGATGAAAGGGACCTTCATGTGGAATCCCGTATCGAATGTAGCCTTGTAAGTACCGAAACGCTCGATGATATGTGTTGTTGCCTGAGGAACAATATCGATCGACAGTACTGCCAGAATGATAAATACGACTGCAATTGTAATGATTACTCCAACCATTGTTTAAGCCTCCTTGATTTCCTCGACCAGGAGCTTTACGCCCTCGGTCTTGATTACCTTAACCTTTGCGCCTACCGGGATGACCCTTTCGGGGTCTGATGTCTTGGCGCTCCAGACATCTCCTCTTACCTTGACCTGACCCTTGGACTCAAGAGTGTTGATCTCCTTGATAACAATTGCCTCTTCTCCGAAGAGTCTGTCTGCATTGGTCGCGTTCTCTTTCTTCTCATGACGTGCATCAAGCTGAGGTTTGATCCACTTAAGGCAGATAAAGAAGCAAACGACGGATACGATCACCATGACTGCTATCTGGATGCCGACGTTGGCGCCGAAATATGCGCATATTGCCGCCGCCAGACTTCCGACTGCACACCACACGGTAGTAAGCCCCAATGTGATGCCTTCAATCACTATGAATACCACCATTAGTATAAGCCATAAGATCCACATTTCCATGACATTTCCCTCCCTTTCCATCGAAGTTATCACAATTATATACACGGCAAAATGCCGCTTCAATGAATACAGACCTGATTTAAACAAGTCTTAAACTTTACTTATTTTGCTTAATATTCTCCCAGTCATAGAAGACTTCTTCGAGTGTTAAACCTTCGGGAGGAAGTGTCTTTCCGGCGCGCTCACGGTCGCACGAATCAATAACGGCAGGGATATCCTCGGGCGCGATCTTTCCCTGCCCGACATAAAGAAGAGTGCCGGATATGATGCGCACCATGTTATACAGGAAAGCCTCGCCTCTTACCTCTATCTCAATGAGGCCGTCACCCTCGCTTCTAACCTCGACATGATTAAGCCTGCGCACTGTCGTGTTCTGCGAACCACCGACAGCACAGAACGCCGCGAAGTCATGCTCACCCTCAAAGAAAGGGGCAGCTTTTTTCATGGCGTTGACATCAAGCTTTCCGGTAACGAAATAGGAGTACCGCGCAAGCAGCGGGTGCCTTACGCGGTCATGGACTATGCGGTAAATATACCTTTTCCCCTGCGAGTCGAAACGTGCATTGAAGTCCTCACGCACATCGTATGCCGCGACAACAGCGACATCCTCAGGCAGAATCGCATTGCAAGCCAGAGGAAGCTTTTCAGCGGGTATAGTAAACGGGACCTGCGCCGAACAGACGAGGCCGCGTGCGTGCACACCGGCGTCTGTCCGGGATGATCCCGTTACTTTGATCTCTTTTTTATAAAGTGTTGTGAGAGCCCTCTGAATCTCCTCCTGAACTGACCTGCCGTTGTCCTGGATCTGCCAGCCGACGAAGTCAGTACCGTCGAATTCGATTACGAGAGCGACAGAAGGCATTTATCAGCAGGCTGTGCCGTCGAGCTTCATATCGAAGCAGTTCATGCCCATCATGGCAGCGCCGACGATACCTGCGTCGTTACCCATCTGAGCCAGAGCAATTCTTGTCTTCTTAACGCCGGGGCCGAAGAAAGGACGGCTCATCGTCTTCTCCTGCAAAGGTACGAGGAGAGGATCACCTTCGTTACATACGCCGCCGCCTACAACGAGCACCTCAGGCATGAATGTGTTGATGGCATTTGCAAGACCGTCTGCAAGATAGTCTGTGTACTTATCGATAACGCCGTCAGCTGCAGCATCGCCAAGTCTCTGGGCGATGAACGCTGTCTTACCGTTAACCTTACCGTTCTCTCTGATAACGTCATTGAGCTTGGAATCGGGATTAGCCTCAGCAGCTTCCTTTGTGATTCTTACGAGAGCGGATGCGGAAGCATATGCCTCGAAGCAGCCCTTACGTCCGCAGGAGCACTGCTCACCGCCGCTTACGAGAACTGTATGACCGAACTCGGAACCTGCCTGGTTGAAACCGGAGTAGATAGAACCATTGATGATAACACCTGCGCCTACGCCTGTACCGAGTGTGATAGTTACTGAATCCTTTACGCCCTTAGCTGCACCTGCAACTGCCTCTGCCATAGCTGCGCAGTTAGCATCGTTATCGATGTAAACAGGAAGATCGATAACATCTCTGATAATCTTTCTCATGGGAGCATTTACGAAAGGAAGATTCTTTGCATAAACGAGAAGACCTGACTTGTTGTCGGGAGTTCCGGGAGAACCGATACCGATAGCGTTAATGTCTTCCTTCTTAAGTCCTGCCTCTTCGATAACCTTGGCAGCGAGCATACCCATGTCCTTGATGATCTCTTCGCAGGGTCTTTCTGCCTTAGTCTTGATGCTTTCCTTATTCAAGAGCTTTCCCTGATCATCGACGATTCCCGCCTTGATATTGGTTCCGCCCAAATCGATACCGACGTAATAAGCCATCTGTAGTTGTCTCCTTCTGAAACGTTAATAACCCGATAATTTTACCACACAAATATATTTTATAGAATGCCGTTTAACGTGCGAAATAAACTTCCGTCGCGATCAGCACCGCAGCTCCCGCGAGGAACAGAATGAACACGGCAACATCCGTCTTCGTAATCTTAAGGGGATTCAGTTTTGTCCTGTTCTTTCCTCCCTTGTAACACCTCGCATCCATTGCCACCGCAAGGTCCTCAGCGCGCTTAAATGAAGATACGAACAGCGGGATCAGAACCGCGACATAACCCTTAAGTCTGTTTATGAATGAGCCCGTGTCGTAGTTCGCACCCCTGGACTCCTGAGCCTTCATTATCTTTTCCGTCTCCTCTATAAGAGTCGGGATAAATCTCAGTGCGATCGACATCATCATGGACGCTTCATGCACCGGAACATGTAACACTTTAAGGGGTGACAGCAGTGACTCCAGTGCGTCCGCAATCTTAAGAGGTGTCGTCGTGAGTGTAAGCAGCACTGAGGTGCACAGGATGAGGAATATGATCCTTAAAGCCATCAGTATGGCCCGGGTAGTTCCCACATCGGTAACCGTCAGGAACCTCCAGGACCACAGCACTTCACCCTGCTTTATCGTAAACACATTGATGACAAAGATAAACAGTGCCAGCGGCAGTACCGGTTTTAATGTGGACCACATTACATCGAGCGGAACCTTTGCCGTGACAAGCTGTATCACGGTGAGCACGAACAGCACCAGCAGAGCCGGCGGTGAATTAACGATGAACACCGAAATCAGGTACACCATGTACAGGATCACCTTCAGCCTTGGGTCGGTCCTGTGCAGTACCGAGCCTGTATCCACGTAACGTCCGAGGCTTATATCACTCAGCATGACAGCACGCTCCTTACGATAGAACGAGCTTCGTCACCGCAGAACGGGAGCGGAGGCATCAGGCTGATACCCGGGTGAAGCTTTGAAAGTTCATTTCTGATCTTGGAAGAGAAGTCGTAAAGCACCGGCATAGACAGACCGCATTCGCGAGCCTTCTTCTCGTCTTCAAACAACTCGGATGCCGTTCCTTGCGCCACCTTCTTTCCCTCCTTAAGGCACACGATCCTGTCCGCAAAGCGCGCGGCTTCATCCATGTTATGCGACACTATTATTATGGTGGTACCCGCATCGCGCAGTGCCTTTATGGTCTCAAACATATCGCGGCGTCCCTTAGGATCCAGGCCTGCTGCAGGCTCATCAAGAACGAGCACTTTCGGTTTCATTACAAGCACGCCCGCAAGCGCAGCTCTTCTCTTCTGTCCACCGGAGAGCTCGAAAGGACTCTTACCGAGCACGTCCTCGGAAAGGCCCGCGATCCTGGCGGCTTCCTTTACCCTGACGCTTATGTTGTCTTCAGCAGCTCCCATGTTGATAAGGCCGTACGCAATGTCCTTCTCGACAGTTTCCTCGAAAAGCTGGTACTCGGGGTACTGGAACACGAGGCCCACGCTGCTCCTTATGGCTGCGATATCCTTCTTTCTTGTGGTGCTTAAGTCAGTGCCGTCTTCCCTGAACAGCGTCACGTCACCCGTCTGAGGCCTCACGATGCCGTTCAGGTGCGAGATGAGTGTCGTCTTACCGCAGCCGCTCTTTCCGACTACTGCGAGAATTTCACCGTCGTATACCTCGAGATCGATATGCTCAAGTGCATAGTGCTTGCCGGAATCATATGAGTAGGAAAGGTCTGTGATCTGCAAGATCTTACGGCCTTGTTCACGCTTATCGTAATGAGTCTGCTTAGGCATATCTACAGCCTTGGAAGCGAGCCTTACAGCCGTCCTGACCTTGGACGAATCATCATACAAATCTTCCTCGTCAACGGAGGAATCAGACAACTCTGCGAGCTCATAAATAAGATCTATATCCTGAGGCAGATCGAGACCTGCCTTCTTAACCGCATCGGGATGAGAGAAGATATATGCGGGAGTTCCCTCCATGGTCACGCTGCCGTTCTCTACGACGAAGATCTTCTCGCACCTTGCGGCTTCATTCATGTCATGCGTAATGGTTATAACAGTGATACCCTTATCGCGGTTCAGGTCCTCAACGATGTTAAGGAATTCATCACGGCTTACGGGATCGAGCATAGCGGTGGATTCATCAAGGATTAGAATCTTCGGGTTCATGGCAAGAGCTCCCGCTATGGCAAGCTTCTGCTTCTGGCCGCCGGATAAGGTGGCGGCTTCACGGTCTTTAAGCTCATAAAGGCCTGTATATTTAAGAGCGGCATCCACACGTTCCCTCAATTCAGGGAGAGGCACTCCGAGGTTCTCGGGACCGAATGCCACATCTTCTTCTACTATGGTACCGACTATCTGGTTGTCGGGATTCTGGAATACATAAGCGCAGTTCTGTCTGATCTCATAGCACTTATCTTCGTCCGAAGGGACTACGCCGAGAACGGCCACGTCACCCTCATCCGGGAACTCCAGGACATCGATTATCTTGGCGAGAGTGGACTTGCCTGAGCCGTTCGGTCCCAATACCGCGCAATAAGAACCGGCCTTAATATCAAGGCTTATACCGTTCAGTGCCTTATCAGGCGTAACCTCTCCCTCTTCGTTCTTATAGGAGAAGACGACGTTCTTAACTTGTACAGCGCAGTCCATTCTCGTTTTTCAGATATCCGGTAACAAAATCGGGGCTGCAAATACGCAGCCCCGTTAGAATTTTAACTGTTGTTCAGTAAGATCTTACGGGATCAAACGAACTCGAGGATAGCCATCTCAGAACCGTCACCGCGTCTTGCGCCGAGTCTGATAACTCTTGTGTAACCGCCCTGTCTGCCCTCATACTTGGGAGCGATCTCGTCGAACATCTTGTTGACGGGATTGATAGCGTTGCCCTCTGCATCATGGCTCTTCATAAGCCAGTATGTCATTCTCTTTCTTGCTGCAAGTCTGGAAGCTGCATCAACAGTAACTGTCTTAGTCTTGATCTCACGATCTACTGTATCGTACTTGTTTCCGTTCTTGGATGTCTTTGTTACAAGAACCTTGTTGCCCTTACCGTCAAGCTTAGCAGCAGAAACTGTAACGTCCTTTGTTGTGAAGTTGTCCTTCTCCTTGATAGCGTCCGCTACGAGCTTGTCTACGATGGAGCTGACTTCCTTTGCACGTGCAACAGTTGTCTCTACTCTACCGTTAATAACAAGTGTCGTGGAGAGGCTGCGAAGGATCGCAAGCTTCTGATCTGACGGACGGCCCATTTTTCTATTGATTGCCATATGTCAATATCCTCCTGATGTACTCTTATAAATCCGCATCGGAAAGATGCAGACCCATGTCGGAAAGCTTAGCGATGACTTCGTCAAGCGACTTCTTTCCAAGATTTCTAACCTTGATCATCTCGTCCTCGGACTTGCTGATGAGATCGCCAACTGTGTTGATGGCAGCTCTCTTCAGGCAGTTGTAAGTACGAACTGAGAAATCGAGGTCCTCGATAGCTCTGTTAAGCTCGGAATTCTTCTCAGCCTTAGGCTCAACAGTCTTGAAACTGATGCCGCTGTCCGTATCTGTCAAAGCCTTGAAGAGGCTAAGGTGCGTGATAAGGATGTCGGCTGCAGAAGCGAAAGCTTCGTCAACTGCGATAGTACCGTCTGTCCATACCTCGAGGGTAAGGCTGTCGTAGTCAGTTCTTGCTCCTACACGGGTATTCTCAACAACGAAGTTAGCCTTCTTGATAGGTGTGAAGATGGAATCGATAGCGATGATACCGATAGCCTGACCGTCAACCTTGTTCTGCTCAGCGGTGTTGTATCCGCGGCCCTTGCTGATTGTCAGTTCCATGAACACCTTAGCAGTTCCGTTAAGATGTGCGATTACAAGATCAGGATTAACGATCTCGATCTCGTCATCATGAACGATGTCACCTGCCTTGAGCTCGCCTGTCTTGCCCTCAGGTACGCTGATGCATACTGTCTTGGGGGAATCACTGTGGAGCTTAACGCGGATATCCTTGATGTTAAGGATAATCTCTGTCATGTCCTCGATGATACCGGGAACAGTTGTGAACTCGTGGTAGATATTATCGATCTTGATAGCTGTTACAGCAGCACCTGTAAGAGAAGAAAGCAAGACTCTCCTCAGGGAGTTTCCCAGCGTAGTACCATATCCGCGCTCAAGAGGTGATACGACGTACTTGCCGTAAGAACCGTCTTCGCTTGTTTCTTTACATTCAATGGTAGGCTGTAAAATATCGTTCATTGTTTTTCCTCCGTTCTACAGGCTATTACTTGCTGTACAACTCGACGATTGCGACTGCGTTTACAGGAACATCGATCTGCTCTGCGGTAGGGATTGCATTAACCTTACCGGAGAACTTCTCGTGATCAGCAGAGAGCCACTCGGGAACAGCGATAACGTCTGTTCTCTCGATGATCTCCTTGAATCTGGGAGAAGACTTAGCAGAATCCTTAACCTCGATAACATCACCAACGCTTACACGATAAGAAGGAATGTTAACTGTCTTGCCGTTTACGTTGATATTTCTGTGGCTGATGATCTGCTTAGCCTCGTCTCTTGTTCTGGCATAACCCATTCTGAAGAGAACGTTATCAAGTCTTGTCTCGAGGAGGATCATAAGATTCTCACCGACTGTACCATAGTGAAGCTTCTGAGCCTTCTCGAAGTAGTTTCTGAAAGGCTTCTCAAGAACGCCGTAGATGAACTTAGCCTTCTGCTTTTCCTTAAGCTGAACGCCATACTCGGACATCTTCTTAGGTCTTGCGTTTCTGTTTCTGTTAGATTTCTTGTCAATTCCAAGAACTGCAGGCTCAATACCAAGGGATCTGCACTTCTTGAGAACAGGTGTCATATCTCTAGCCATAAATCAATTACCCTTCTTTCGTATTAAACTCTGCGACGCTTAGGAGGACGGCAGCCGTTATGAGGAACGGGTGTAACGTCCTTGATCATCGTAATCTCAAGACCAGCTGTAGCGAGTGCTCTAACAGCAGACTCACGGCCTGCTCCGGGTCCCTTGACATAAACCTCTACAGTCTTCATGCCGTGATCAACTGCCTTCTTAGCAGCATCCTCGGCAGCGACCTGTGCCGCAAAAGCTGTACCCTTACGGGAACCTCTCATGTTCTGCATTCCTGCAGAAGACCAGGAAATAGCATTTCCTGCCTTATCAGTAATTGTGATGATGGTGTTGTTAAAAGTAGCGTGGATGTGAGCTGCACCTTCAACGATGTTCTTACGCTCACGTCTCTTGGGTCTGCTGACCGTTTTATTATTAGCCATTTAAATCTGCCTCCCCTTACTTCTTCTTGCCTGCAACTGTGTGCTTCGGGCCCTTACGGGTACGAGCATTCGTCTTTGTGCGCTGTCCATGAACAGGAAGGCCCAGTCTGTGACGACGTCCTCTGTAGCAATTGATATCGGTAAGACGCTTAATGTCTCCCGCAATCTGTCTCTTGAGGTCACCCTCAACAACGATATTCTCGCGTTCGATCGTCTCACGGATCTTAGCGACTTCATCCTCTGTAAGATCTTTAACCCTGGTATCAGGATTCAATCCGGCACTCTTGATGATGCTGGATGCGCTTGTCGTACCAATGCCGTAGATATAAGTGAGTGCAATCTCAATTCTCTTATCATTCGGCAGATCAACACCGGCAATACGAGCCATTTTTCTTCCTCCATTTGGTGTAGTAATTTTGAATTATCATACGACACGCCGCAGGGAATTCTCTTTACAGGGAACAGCCGCCCCCACTTGTCGTGTTATAAGCTTTAATTCGTTGTTTGTTCTTTTGTTGTTCGCGGAAGAGCAGTTCCGCGCGAGCGACTCGACAGGGCTAAATCTGTCTGCAGTCGGATCTTGTCCTTAACCCTGCACCTGCTTGTGCTTGGGGTCGGAACAAATGATCATGACTTTGCCATGACGGCGAATTACCTTGCACTTCTCGCACATAGGCTTTACCGACGGTCTGACTTTCATCGTTCTTCCTCCTCCTGCATTTTATTGCTACATAAACAATGCGCTTTTACGCGCACGCTAATATATTCTATCAGCATTTTTTATTTATGCAAGTATGTTTTTTGAATAATTTGGATTAGTTCTTGCCTCTCCATGTGATTCTTCCCTTGGACAGGTCATAAGGTGACAATTCCATTGTTACCTTGTCTCCGGGCAGGATCTTGATGTAGTTCTGACGAAGCTTTCCGGAGATATAAGCCGTAACAACATAACCGTTGTCGAGCTTAACCTTGAACGTAGCATTCTTCAAAGCCTCTTCAACAATACCCTCTACTTCAATAACGTCTTCCTTAGCCATTAAGTCCCTCCTCATAAGTAGTCATCTCGGGTCCGTTTTCCGTTATTATAACCGTATTCTCATAATGTGCCGTAGGCTTTCCGTCAGCGGAGCATACTGCCCAGCCGTCGTGACCGAGAAGCACATTGCGCTTGCCCATATTGATCATGGGCTCGATGCAGAAAGCCATGCCCTTTACGATCCTTGTTCCTCTGCCGGCCTTGCCGTAATTCGGAACATCGGGCTCCTGGTGCATTTCCCTGCCGATACCGTGTCCTGTAAGTTCTCTTACGACTCCGTATCCGTAACCTTCGGCGCAAGCCTGAACGGCAGCGCTTACATCACCGATGCGGTTTCCGATCTGCGCCTTCTCAAGTCCTGCGAAAAAGCATTCTTTCGTTCTCTCAACGAGAAGTCTAGTTTCCTCCTTTACTTCTCCTACAAGGAAAGTTCTCGCTGCGTCACCCATGAATCCGTTAAGCTCGGCAACTACATCGCAAGTTACGATGTCGCCTTCCTTAAGGACAACTCTGTTTGACGGGATACCGTGAACAACGACATCGTTTATGGATGTACAGATTGCTGCGGGGAACGGAGGCTCTCCGTATCCTACGCAGGGACATGTGCCGCCAGCCTCCTTAATGATCATCTGTGCAAGATCATCAAGCTGCTTGGTGGTTACGCCGGGCTTTACCGCCTTGCGAAGTTCGCTTAAGACAACGGCAGTAAGCCTGCCGGCTTTTCTCATCAGATCAAGTTCGTAATCAGATAATATCTCAACCACGGCCGATCACCTTCGTTCAGATAAGGCCCTTGCCCTTAAGTCCTTCCTCGATCTGCTTCAGGCAGTCCTCGGAAGACTTGTCGTTATTTCCTTCTACGATGAGGCCTCTTCCCTGATAGAAATCGATAAGAGGCTGTGTGTTCTTGTAGTATGTCTCGAGTCTTGCAGCTACAGTCTCAGCTGTATCGTCAGCTCTCTGAACTACTTTACCGCCGCACTCGTCGCAGACGCCTTCAACCTTAGTGGGCTTGAAGCGTACGTTGTAAGATGCACCGCACTTCTCGCAGACTCTTCTTGAAGAAACTCTGTCCTTGATGATCTCATCATCAACAACGATGGAGAGTACAGCGTCAATGGAAGAACCGTTCTTGGCAAGGATCTCATCCAAAGCCTCAGCCTGAGCGAGAGTTCTCGGGAAACCGTCGAGGATGTAGCCGCCTGCTGTGTCAGCCTGGGACAGTCTGTCCTCTACCATGCGGATTGTAACTGAGTCGGGTACTAGTGCACCCTTGTCGATATAGCTCTTTGCCTCTACACCCAGAGGTGTTCCGTTCTTGATGTTAGCGCGGAAGATGTCTCCTGTAGAAATGTGAGCGAGGCTGTACTTCTCGCGAAGAACAGTTGCTGTTGTGCCTTTTCCTGAGCCGGGGGCTCCGAGAATAATGAGTTTCATATTAATTCGATCCTTTCGGTCGTATAGATTTCTTAAAAACAAACGACCTTCGGCGTACCTTGAAGATACGTACGAAGGCCGCTTAAATGTAGTTTTTATTTACGGTCAGTCAAGGAAACCCTTCAGGTTTCTTGTTGCGAGCTGACCCTCGATCTGTGTTACCAGATCGTTCGCAACTCCGGTAAGGATGAGAACTGAAGTTCCGGCGAACCACATATTCTCAAGACCGGCAAAGAGACTTAAGAGGGTAGGAATAAGGCAGATTGCAGAAAGGAACAATCCGTCAGCCCAGCTAAGTCTGTTGGCTGTCTTTGCGATATAGTCTGTTGTCGGCTTACCGGGTCTGATACCGGGAATAAATCCACCGTTCTTCTGAATGCTGTTCGAGATTTCAATAGGATTGAACTGAATTGCAGAATAGAAGAATGTGAATGCGATAACGAGGAGGAAGTAGAATACATAGTACCAAGGACTTGTATTGAAATTCCTGAACCAGTTAACGACAACATTTGTGCTGTGCTGCAAGAACATTGTGACGATCATGTTAGGCAATGACAGAATAGACATTGCGAAGATGACCGGCATAACTCCCGACTGGTTGATCTTGATCGGGATGTAGGAGCTCTGTCCGCCGTAGAGCTTTCTACCTACAGTCTTCTTAGAGTACTGAACATGAATTCTTCTCTCAGCGTTCTGTACGTATACGCAGAATACGATGATTCCGATAGCGACAAATGCAAGTGCGAAGAATACGAGGATTCCTACGATTACTCCGAGAGCAAGGTTGGGAACCAAAGAAGATACTTCAGCTGACTTGTCGAATACGTTCTGAACCATCTGGGGCAGTCTTGTAACGATACCTGCAAAGATGATCAGAGAAACGCCGTTACCGATACCCTTATCGTTGATTCTTTCACCGAGCCATACTACAAAGCATGTACCGGCTGTGAATGAAACGATGATGAGAACTGCGGAGAGCCACTTGGGGATCGATGTGATCATTGTGGATCTTGCAGAATAGCAGAAAAGGCAAGCCTGGAGGAAAGCAAGGCAGATAGCTGTTACTCTGTTGATCTTAGCCATCTTCTTTCTTCCTGATTCACCTTCTTTAGCAAGGTTCTCAAGGTAAGGGATAACTACTGTCAAAAGCTGGATGATGATCGACGCATTGATATAAGGTGTTACACCCATTGCGAATATCGTACAGTGGTAAAGTCCACCACCGGAAATGATATCGAGCATCGCACCGATCTGACCCCAGTTCTGAACGAGAGCTGTAAAAGCGGAGGCGTTGATTCCGGGAACCGGAACCAAGCCGCCGAGTTCATAAAGACCGAGTATAAGAAGAGTGAAAAGAATCTTCTTCTTGAGCTCCGGCTGACGGAAAGCATTGATCAGTGTATCAAACATACCCGTCATTTATTAAACCTCCGTTGCCGTTCCTCCGGCCTTCTCGATCTTCTCCTTAGCGGATGCCGAGAACTTTGTAGCCT
Organism: Clostridiales bacterium; assembly: GCA_017451265.1. Classification (GTDB taxonomy): domain Bacteria; phylum Bacillota; class Clostridia; order Saccharofermentanales; family Saccharofermentanaceae; genus Saccharofermentans. The sequence goes on along the minus strand of JAFSPU010000009.1, from coordinate 47,299 downwards.
TAACGTCAAGCTTCTTTGTGAGGTCGCCGTTGCCGAGGATCTTGATACCGTCATTTACCTTAGGCAGTGTGATGATACCCTGCTCGGCGAGAGCCTTTGCAGTAACCTCTGTACCCTCGAACTTCTCGAGGTCCTCAATGTTTACGATAATGTAAGCAGGTGCAAAACGCTTATTGTTGAAGCCTCTCTTAGGGAGTCTTCTGTAAAGAGGCATCTGACCTCCTTCGAATCCGGGTCTTACTCCGCCACCGGATCTAGCCTTCTGACCTTTATGTCCGCGGCCGGATGTCTTACCGTTTCCGGATCCTGCGCCACGGCCCTTGCGGTATGCCTTGGCATTTCCGCCTGAAGTCAATTCATTGAGCTTCATTTTAAATACCTCCGATAATTAGCGAATTTCCTCAACGGACTTGCCTCTTACTCTAGCTACCTCTTCGATAGACTTCAAGCCCTTGAGACCTTCCATTGTAGCGTTAACCATGTTGTTAGGGTTGTTGGAGCCGATGGACTTTGTTCTGATATCAGTGATTCCAGCAAGCTCGCATACCGCACGGACAGGACCGCCGGCGATAACACCGGTACCTGACTTAGCGGGCTTCATGATGATGTGTGAAGCGGAGAATTCGCCGACTGTCGCATGAGGAATCGTTCCGTTGAGAACAGGTACCTCAATGATGTTCTTCTTAGCCTCCTCAACGCCCTTTCTGATAGCCTCGGGAACCTCGGCAGCCTTGCCGATACCCTTGCCTACGTGTCCGTTTCCGTCACCGACGATTACGAGAGCGGAGAAACGCATGTTACGTCCACCCTTAACAGTCTTGGAAACGCGGCCGATGTGGATGACCTTCTCCTGTAATTCTTCGTTAGAAGTATAAGCCATGTAATTCTCTCCTCCCTATTAGAACTGAAGTCCGGCTTCTCTTGCCGCTTCTGCCAAAGCTGCAACGCGTCCGTGATAGACATAACCGCCTCTGTCGAAAACGACTTCAGTGATCTTCTTTTCCTGAGCTCTGTTAGCGATGAGCTTGCCAACTTCCTTAGCAGCATCGATGTTGCCGCCGTTCTCTACCTGGGACTTTACGTCCTTGTCAAGGGAAGAAGCTGCTGCCAGCGTCGTACCTGTTGTATCGTCGATAACCTGAGCATAGATGTGGCTGTTGCTTCTGTAAACGCAAAGCCTGGGACGCTCAGTAGTACCGGAAACGTTCTTTCTGACGCGGAGGTGCTTTCTCTTACGAATTTCATTCTTGTCAATCTTGTTAATCATAATTCAATTCATCCTCCCCTTACTTCTTAGCTCCGGTCTTACCTTCCTTGATGATAAGGTGCTCGCCGGCATACTTGATACCCTTGCCCTTATAAACATCAGGAACTCTGAGGCTCTTGATCTTAGCTGCTGTCTCACCGACAAGCTGCTTATCAGCGCCCTTTACCGAAATCTGTGTCTGGGAAGGAATGTCAATAGTGATTCCTTCAGGTGTCTTGAACTCGATAGGGTGAGAATATCCCAAGTGGAATACTACATCGTTACCCTTCTTCTCAGCTCTGTAACCTACACCGTTGATCTCGAGGTCCTTCTGGAAACCCTCGCTTACGCCGACAACCATGTTGTGGAGCAAAGCTCTTGTCAGACCGTGAAGAGATCTGTGAACCTTGTCGTCGGAGTGTCTTTCTACCGTGATAACGTCTCCGTCCTTCTTAACTGTGATGGAAGGATCAACATTCATCTCGAGAACGTTCTTATCCTTCTTAACAGTCACATGCTGGCCATCGAGTGTTACGTCAACGCCTGCGGGGATCGTTATCGGCATTCTACCGATTCTGGACATAATTTATTTCCTCCTGCTCTTTAGATTGCGCCTTGCCCCGAGTATGTCGCCCGTGACAGGCTTTTCAGAGATGTATAAAGCTTAGATTAAGCTTATTACCAAACGTAAGCGAGAACTTCGCCGCCTACACCCATCTTACGTGCTGTCTTGTCTGTAACAACACCCTTGGATGTAGAAATAATTGCGATACCCATACCGCCGAGAACATAAGGAAGGTTTTCCTTGTCTGCATAAGTACGGAGACCGGGCTTAGAGATTCTCTTGATTCCGGAAATGGCGTGCTTCTTACCAGCATACTTAAGAGTAACTGTGATAGTCCCCTGCTTGGAGTCTTCCTTCACGTCAAAACCGCTGATATAACCCTCGTCCAAAAGGATCTGAGCTATAGCCTTCTTCAGGTTAGAAGCAGGGATCTCGACTGTAGCGTGACCTGCATTACCTGCGTTACGAATTCTTGTGAGCATATCTGCAATTGCATCTGTAATCTGCATAACTCTTTTCTCCTTCCTTACCAGCTTGCCTTCTTTACGCCCGGGATCTGGCCCTTGTAAGCCAGGTCACGGAAGCATACACGGCAGATGCCGTACTTGCGAATGTAAGCGTGAGGTCTTCCACAGAGCTTGCAACGGTTGTGCTGCTGTGTGGGGAACTTAGGAGTTCTTGTTGCCTTAAACTTCATTGATGTCTTTGCCATTTATCTAATTCCTCCCAATCACTTACGGAACGGCATGCCCATGAGTTCGAGAAGCTTCTTGGCTTCCTCATCGGACTGAGCTGTTGTAACAATAATGATATCCATGCCGCGGATCTTGTCGATCTTATCGTAATCGATTTCAGGGAACATGAGCTGCTCCTTGATACCCATTGCATAGTTTCCGTGACCGTCAAAAGAATTAGGGCTGATGCCTCTGAAGTCTCTAACACGGGGGAGATCGATGCTGATGAGCTTGTCCAGGAACTGGTACATACGCTCACCACGGAGTGTAACCTTACAACCGATCTTCATACCCTCACGAAGCTTAAAGTTAGCGATTGACTTTCTGGATACAGTAGCTACAGGCTTCTGACCAGCAATGATACCCATGTCGCGCATAGCATTGTCGAGCGCCTTAGCGTTATCCTTGACCTCGCCGACACCCATGTTGAGAACGATCTTCTCAATCTTGGGGATCTGCATTGTGGAGGTATACTTGAACTCGCTCTTCAAAGCGGGAGCGACTTCCGATGTGTACTTTTCCTTTAATCTGGATGCCATCTTCTATTAAACCCCCTTCTTGGCCTTCTTAACGGTGTCGATAACAGCGCCGCACTTCTTGCAGACTCTGTCCTTGGAACCGTCTTCATTTACCTTCTTAGCAACTCTGGTTGCCTTGCCGCACTTGGGGCAGACTACCATAACGTTACTTGCATCGATAGAACCTTCTCTCTCGATGATTCCGGAAGGATCATTCTGAGTTCTGGCCTTCTGATGCTTCTTTACGATGTTAGCGCCTTCTACATAGACACGGTTCTTGTCTGTATCAACCTTGAGAACCTTGCCTGCAGCACCCTTGTCCTTACCGGAGATGACGATAACCTGATCGTCCTTCTTTACATGAACTTTACTTGCCATTTCTTATCTCCTCCTTAAAGAACTTCCGGTGCGAGGGAGAGGATCTTCATGTAATCCTTCTCACGAAGCTCTCTTGCGATGGGTCCAAAGATACGAGTGCCCTTAGGGTTCTTATCGTCGTTGATGATAACAGCAGCGTTCTCATCGAACTTGATGTAGGAACCGTCAGCTCTTCTTACACCCTTCTTAGATCTAACTACTACAGCGCGAACAACGTCGCCCTTCTTAACCATTCCGCCCGGGGCAGCTGCCTTAACGGAACATACAATAACATCACCGATGTTGGCGTACTTGCGCCAAGAACCGCCGAGAACCTTAATACAAGCGAGCTCCTTAGCTCCTGTGTTGTCGGCAGATTTCAGTGTGGATTCAACCTGAATCATAGATATATCCTCCTTCTTACCTGCTTACTTAGCCTTCTCGACAATAGAAACCAATCTCCATCTCTTGTCCTTGGACATCGGCTTTGTCTCCATAACCTTAACCTTATCGCCAATCTTGCACTCGTTGTTCTCATCGTGTGCCTTGAGCTTATAGGTTCTCTTCATGATCTTTCCGTAAAGAGGGTGCTTAACGTGCTCTACTACAGAAACCGTGATCGTCTTGTCCATCTTGTCAGATGTAACGAGGCCGACTCTTGTTTTTCTCAAGTTTCTTTCTGCCATCTTACGTCTCCCCCTTAGTTAGCCTTGAGCTGCTGCTCACGGATGATTGTCTTAACTCTTGCAATATCCTTCTTTACTGCAGAGATCTGCGAAGGATTGTCGAGCTGATGTGTTGCGTTCTGGAAACGAAGCTTGAAGAGCTGATCCTTGAGAGAAACGAGTTCCTTCTCGAGCTCTTCAGATGACTTCTTACGAATATCTTCAGCTGTCATATCACTCTTCCTCCTTCTTGTTTGCTACCTTCTCAGCTACAACGAACTTTGTGCCGCAAGGGAGCTTATGTCCTGCAAGTCTCATAGCCTCACGAGCCTGCTCTTCTGTTACGCCTGCGATTTCGAAAAGAACTTTTCCGGGCTTAACAACTGCGCACCAGTACTCGTTAGCTGCCTTACCTGAACCCATTCGAACCTGAGCAGGCTTCTTGGAAACAGGCTTGTCAGGGAAGATCTTGATCCAAACCTTACCGCCACGCTTTACGTATCTGTTGATAGCGATACGGGCCGCCTCGATCTGGTTTGCCTTGATCCAGCAGGGTTCTGTTGCTGCGATACCATAATCACCGTATGAAACGTAGTTACCGCGCATGGCCTTACCCTTCATGCGGCCTCTCTGCTGCTTTCTGTACTTTGTTCTCTTAGGAAGTAACATTAGTCCTGACCTCCTTCTACTGAAGCCTCAGCGGACTTCTTCTCAGGGAGGATCTCACCCTTGTAGATCCAAACCTTTACACCGATACGACCGTATGTTGTGTTTGCCTCAGCAAAACCATAGTCGATATCAGCACGAAGTGTCTGAAGCGGGATTGTACCCTCGTGATAAGTCTCGGAACGTGCGATCTCGGCACCGCCAAGACGACCGGAACACTTTGTCTTGATTCCTTCTACGCCGGGCTGCTTCATAGCAGAAGCCATAACCTTCTTCATTGCACGTCTAAAACCGATTCTTGCCTCGAGCTGGGAAGCGATATTCTCTGCAGCGAGCTGAGCGTTTGCATCGATATCCTTAACTTCCTTAACCTCTACTCTGAATTCCTTACCGAACTTCTTCTGAAGTGCTGTTGTCAGAGCCTGGATTCCGGCACCCTTACCGCCGATAACAAGACCTGCTCTTGCAACCTCGAGAGTAACGGAGATCTTCTCAGCGTCCTTTCTCTCGATACCGATCTTAGCGATACCTGCTACGTTTCTGCGGTTCTCGTCGATCGGCTTCTTGGAATTCTTGCTGGCGTCCTTGATGATCTCATCTGTCTTCTTCATGATGAAATCACGAACCTTCTTATCCTCTACAAGGAAATCGCCGAATGTCTTCTTGTCGGCATACCAGCGGGCATCCCAATCCTTAATGACGCCTACTCTGTAACCATGGGGATTTACTTTCTGGCCCATGCGATGTCCTCCTTATACTCTCTCTTTGAGAACTACAGTCACATGGCTGGTTCTCTTGTTGATTCTGTTTGCTGCGCCTCTTGCTCTGGGGATGAAACGCTTGAGGATAGGTCCCTCGTTAGCGTATGCATCAGCCACATAGAGATCGGACTTGTTAAGACCGAAATTGTTAACCGCATTTGCCTCTGCGGACTTGAGCACCTTTGTAAGTACAGGCGAAGCTGCCTTAGGAGTGTACATCAGGATAGCGTAAGCATCTTCGAGGGACTTGCCCTTGATGAGGTCAGCAACGATCTTTACCTTACGGGGTGAGATTCTGACATACTTAGCTGTAGCTGTACCCTGATCTCTTCCGAGGCCGAGCATCTTCTTCTGCTTCTTTGTAGGAACAGGAAGTCTGGAGGAAGCGGATACAGGCTTGCTGTATGCTTCCAGAATAGCCTCACGGTTCTTCTCAATATTCTCTTTGTTCAAAATTATCTTTTCCACGAATCGTTCCTCCTTCCGGTTATCACTTAGATGCGGACTTTTCGCCGCTTGTGTGACCGCCGAACTTACGTGTCTGAGCGAACTCTCCGAGCTTATGACCGATCATGTCCTCTGTAACATATACAGGAATGAACTTGTGTCCGTCATAAACACCAATTGTGTGACCTACGAACTCAGGGAAAATGGTGGAAGCACGGGACCAAGTCTGGATAACCTTCTTCTCGCCGGCATCATTCAATGCTTTGATTTTCTTCATAAGGGCGTCCTGTACGTAGTAACCCTTCTTAACGGATCTAGACATCTTACTCCTCCTTAACCCTTTCTGCTTCTTACAATGTACTTGTTAGAAGCCTTCTTCTTATTTCTCGTCTTCTTACCGAGAGTAGGAACACCCCAAGGTGTAACAGGGCCCGGAAGACCGACAGGGGACTTACCTTCACCACCACCGTGAGGGTGATCGTTAGGGTTCATTACAACGCCTCGAACGGAAGGTCTCTTGCCCATGTGTCTGGACTTACCGGCCTTACCGATCTTTACGTTCTCGTGCTCTGCATTACCGATAGAACCGATCATTGCGCGGCACTTAACGCTGATCATACGAACTTCACCGGAAGGAAGTCTTACCTGAGCGTAATCGCCTTCCTTAGCCATGAGCTGAGCGGAAGCACCTGCAGTTCTTACGAGCTGAGCGCCTGCTCCGGGATTGAGTTCGATGCAGCAGATTACTGTACCAACAGGGATTACAGAGAGGGGCATTACGTTACCGGGAAGGATATCAGCCTTCTCGCCGCTCTCGATCTTGTGGCCTACCTTGATTCCGTTAGGAGCAAGGATGTAGGACTTCTGTCCGTCCTGATACTGGATGAGTGCGAGGTAAGCAGTTCTGTTAGGATCGTACTCGATAGCCTTAACTACTGCAGGTACATCGTCTCTTGTTCTCTTCCAGTCGATGATACGGATCTTTCTCTTGTTTCCGCCGCCCTGATGACGAACTGTGATACGGCCGTAAGAATTACGACCTGCATGCTTCTTGGCTGTTACAAGAAGGCTCTTCTCAGGTGCCTTCTTAGTAAGGACAGAATAATCGGCAACTGCCATCTGTCTGACTGCCGGAGAAGTAGGTTTAAATGTTTTTACTGCCATTTTATTTACTCCTTATCTGACCTTACACACCAAAGCCGAAGTCTTCGATGGATGTCTTATACTTCTTCGATACCTTGACGTCCTTGCCGCCCTTACCGAGGTAAGAAACTTCCTTACCCTCTGTATCGATTGTTACAACTGCCTTCTTGAAAGCAGGTGTTCTTCCGAGCTGATAACGCTGTCTTCTGAGCTTACCGTCATAGTTAACAACGTTTACGCCTGTTACCTTAACCTCGAAAAGCTCTTCGCAAGCCTTCTTGATCTCAGTCTTTGTAGCGTTAACTGCTACCTTGAATGTGTACTTGCCGTCGGCCATCTCACCGGAAGACTTCTCAGTGATTACAGGCGCGATGATGATATCCTGCGCTGTCTTAATCATGCGTACACCTCCTGGATCTTCTCTGCAGCTGCCTTAGTTACGAGCAGGCTGTCATACTTCATAATGTCGAATACGTTGATCGTGTTGACCTGTGAAGACTTAACATCAGGGATGTTTCTTACAGAGAGCTCTGCATTCTCGTTCTTTGCATCGAGAACGATGAGAGCGCCTGCCTCAGCCTTCAGATCCTTGAGAGCCTTAACAGCAGCTGCTGTCTTGATCTGATCAAGGTCGAAGTTCTCAACAACTATGATCTTGTTTTCTGCAAGCTTAGAAGAAAGTGCGGACTTCATAGCGAGTCTCTTAATCTTCTTAGGTACTGTGTAGCTGTAATCCCTGGGCTTGGGTCCAAAGATTGTACCACCGCCAACATACTGAGCAGAACGTGTGGAACCGTGACGAGCACGACCTGTTCCCTTCTGTCTCCAGGGGCGCTTTCCGCCACCGCTTGTCTCGCTTCTTGTCTTTGTGCAGGATGTACCCTGTCTGCGATTTGCGAGCTGGTTTCTGATTACAGCAGCGATCGCGTGCTTATTGGGCTCGATGCCAAAGATCTCATCTGAAAGCTCGATAGAGCCTGTAACGGCGCCGCTAAGATTGTATATGTCTAATTTAGCCATTTTTATCTCTCCTCCCGCCTATTACTTTGCTGCCTTAACGGAAGTCTCAACTGTTACGAGACCGCCCTTAGGTCCGGGAATCGCGCCCTTCAAGACGAGGATTCCTCTGTCGCCGTCAACCATAACGACGCTCAGGTTCTGTACTGTGCAATTTACTGCGCCCATATGTCCAGGCATCTTCTTGCCGGGCATAACACGACCGGGTGTAGATGTAGCGCCCATGGAACCGACTCTTCTGTGGTACATGGAACCGTGACCGGAAGGACCACCCTTCTGACCGTGACGCTTGATGTTGCCCTGGAAACCCTTACCCTTGGAAACACCGCTTACATCAACCTGATCGCCTACAGCGAACATGTCTGAAACCTTGATCTCCTGACCAAGCTCGAAGTCATCCTCTGTCTTGAACTCACGGATAACTCTCTTTACCTCTACGCCTGCCTTTGCAAACTGACCCTTATCAGGCTTGTTTACAAGCTTCTCGCGTATTGCGCCGGATCCGACCTTAACAGCCTTGTAGCCGTCTGTCTCAACAGTCTTGTTCTGGAGCACATACATAGGCTCTACTTCGATGACTGTTGCAGGTATGACATTGCCATTCTCATCGAAAAGCTGTGTCATTCCGGACTTTCTGCCGATAACAAATTTTGCCATTCTCTTTTCCTCCTGTTTAGGTTATTGGTTCGCTCGCTTTGTGCGAACATGACCTCGGCCCACAGACTTGGCAGTTCCATGAACCGATTAAATACCTGTATTAGTTTCTATTAAGCCTTGAGCTCAATGGAAACGCCTGCAGGTAAGTCAAGCTTCTGAAGCGCCTCAACTGTCTTGTTGTTGGACGTATATACATCGATCAGTCTCTTATGAGTTCTCTGCTCGAACTGCTCACGAGAGTCCTTGTACTTATGAGGTGATCTTAAGATAGTAACGATCTCCTTCTCTGTAGGGAGCGGGATAGGTCCGGAGTATGAAGCGCCTGTTCTCTGAACTGCGTCAATGATGGACTCTGCACTCTCGTCAAGGAGCTTGTGATCATAAGCCTTGATCTTGATTCTCAACTTCTGGTTAGACATTTCTTTTCCTCCAAATATGCTGTATTTTATTCAACCTTGCCGGGCGTTTCCTTAGCTTCCATTCAAAAACCCGGATCTCCAGTTACCGCATATCTATACGGCACTTTGGCTCCCGGGCAACGGTTACTTTGTTAATCGCTGCCGGCTTTAAGCCGAATCGCCGGGATCCACGTCCCGACTGCTCCGCCGAAGTTACCCGCCAGGCCGTGCAGCTCACAGCTTTAACGGCAATCTCCGGTTTCAAAGCTTCATGCGCCTTCTAAAGTCGCACGGGTGCAATTTTACTACGGGTTTGGTTTTCTGGCAATAGTTTTTTGAAAAAATCTTAAAATTTCTGCAAAATCAAGTAAAATCAGTCTTTTCCCATGATATCCACAAAGATTTTTTCCAGTTCGGATGGGGTAAAAGTATACTTTGTTCCGCAGAAGTGACATACAGTTTCTATATCTTTATTATCTTTTATCATCTTATAGAGTTCAGCGCGTCCGATCGTAGCCAGACCGTCACTCATCCTCTCCTTGGAGCAGGGGCACTCGAAGCCTACGGGGTAGCCGTTAAGGTATGTGATCTGCGGATCCCCCATAAAAAGATCGAGGATCTTCGCGGGAGAGAATCCTTCCTCCATAAGGAAAGTAATCTCCGGGAAGCCTCCGTTCGCCCTCTTCTCCACGTAATCAAGATCCTCTTCCGTGTAGCCAGGCATCATCTGGATCATCATGCCGCCGGCATTGATGACATGTCCGTCCTTGATCTGAACTCCCAAAGCCACCACGGAAGGTGTCTGCTCGGATGAAGCAAGATAATAAGTAAAGTCCTCGGCAATCTCTCCCGAGATAAGCTCGACAGAACCCGAATATGGTTCCTTTAAGCCTACATCGCGGATTACGGTCAGGGATCCGTTCTTACCCACGGCCTCCCCCACATTGATCTTACCGGGTCTTAAATAAGTAGTCTCAACATTGCCTTCATAAGGATAGGCTCTGGCGTGACCTTTGCTGTCACACACACAGGTCATGCCCTTAATGGGACCGTCGGCCCTGATTATCGTCGTCTGGGTGTCAGTATCATTCTTCAGGCTCTCGGCTATGAGCAGGGATCCTGTCATAAATCTACCGAGTGCGGCCGTGGCCGCATTAGTCGTGTTATGAAGCTCACGTGCCTTCTCGACAGCTGCCGTCGTCTTTATGGCAACAGCTTTAACATTGCCATTAAGGGCAACAGCTCTGACCAGATGGTCCTCGCGCTCATCAAGGGGCATGCCTGAAGCATAATACTTTTCGTCCATATATATAAGAATATTCCTTATAAGTTAAGGCAGGTAGCTTAACGGGTCCACGCGGGTTCCGTTTATTCTGACCTCGAAATGCAGGTGCGATCCTGTGGAGCCGCCTGTTGAACCTACCGTTCCGACAGCCTCACCCTGGGATACGCTCTGTCCGTTGCTGACATAAACGCTCGTGCAGTGGGCATAGAGAGTTGATACGCCGTTGCCGTGGTCGATAATGAAGTAGTTTCCGTAACCGGAACCGCCCCAGCTCTGACCGGGAACAGGTGTCTCTACGTAGATAACCGTACCGGAAGCCGCAGCCATGATAGTATCACCAAAGCCGGCACCAATATCGATACCCGAGTGGAATCTCGTATTGCCGTAGATAGGATGAACTCTGTTGCCGAAGTAGGAAGTAATCGTATGACACCAGGTAGGCCACTGCAGTGACACGCCGCTCGCGTTGGATGTGGGGGCAGGTGTTGGAGTTACAGAGATAGTAGGATTTGCAAGTCCGGTCTCCGATGTCTCCGAGGTCTCTGAAGTTGCCGAAGTGGTGGGTGCTGCCTGCTCGGCATTGTACTGAGCCTGCAGGTTAGCAATCTGTGCATCAAGTGAAGCTGCGAGCGCTTCGAGACTGTTCTCCTGAGCTGTCCATGAGTCGAGCTCGCACGAGATATCCTCGAGAGCTGCCGTCGTCTCGCCGATACGCGCCTCGAGCTCATCGAGCTGAGCCTGCTTCTCATCAGCGATAGCCTGCATCTCATCTGCCTGCTGCAGTGCAAGCTCTCTTTGCATCTCTGCATTCTGCAGTGCGATCTCCATCTGGTCTACAGCCTGGGCATCAGCATCGGAGATAAGCGTGATGATTTCCATGTTTGTGAAGAAACCTGCAAGGCTGTCAGACTCGAGCAGGACCTCAAGCGTAGACTTGTTCTGGTACTCGAACATTACGGAGAGTCTCTCCTGGAACATAAGCTCGGTAGCCTCGAGATTCTCCTGTGCCTGAATGTATGCGTCAAGCGCCTCGGCTTTGGCTACGAGTGCAGCCGCGAGCTGAGCCGCGATAACTTCGTACTGTGCCCTCTGCTCTTCAGAGAGTTCGTTGAGCTCTGCAAGCTCACCGCTTAAAGCATTTCTCTCGCTTGCAAGAGAAGCCACCATGTTGGCAGCTGCCTGTGCATTGGCGGCTGCCTGCTCTCTCTCAGCTCTTCTGGCCTCGAGCTCCTCTGCCGTGTCATAACGGAAAACAGAAGCACGCATGAAAACGTCGTTCGATGCACTTACGGGCCTGCTCAAAAGCAGTGCCGTGAAGCTTCCCGCTCCGATTACCGCGAGCAGAAGAAGCGCTGCAGTTATCTTCTTGAAATGCTTTTCGATAAAGTTCATCATCATACCTTAATATACTTCCTTACTGAGATGCCGCTGCCGATACCTCCGATGAGGATACCGGTGATAAGTGTGAGACCCAGTACCCACCAGATTACGGACTTGACCGGCAGGATGGCGTAGAAACTTGTGATATCTACATTAGCCATTACATTAGTGTACAGAATCTTATACATGATGATCGTTACTGCCCACGCACACACGGCGCTGATAAGACCGATGAGCGCGCCCTCTACTACATACGGCATTCTGATGTATGCATTAGTAGCACCGACAAACTTCATGATCTCAATCTCGTTTGCTCTTGAGTAAACGGAGATTCTTACCATCGTGGAGATAATGAACAGCGCGATAACGAACAGCAATACGGATGCTGCTGCCGTACCGATATTTACATATCTGCCTGCACGCTCGAGAACATCCATTACTCGGCTCTCACGGGATACCTTGGATACGCCCGGAAGTGTCTCAAGCCTTGAAACGACCTCATCGCCCAGCGAAGGATCCGAGATCCTTACGCTGAATGTATAAGGCAGATACATGTTGTAGTCGAACTCGTCGAGGATGGACTGGCTGTCGCCCAGGTTGCTCTTGAAGTTGTAGTAGTTCTCTTCAGGGCTTCTTCTCACTACCTCGATGATGCGCGCATCCTGATGGATGAGCATCTCTGTCTGCGAAAGCTCCTCATCCGATACCTGAAGCTTCATATAAACTTCAATCGGAGGCTGCTGTCCAAGCTTTCTCATGATGGATCTCGCATTGGCAGAGAAAATAAAGAATATGCTTAATACAATCAGCATCAGAAGAATGGTCGTGATGGAAGCGATCGTAACGAACGGGTGACGCTTGATACCCGACAAACCTTCTCTTATGGAATTGAAAAATGTCTTAAAGCTCACTCGTCATCGTCCTCCTGGATATCAAGATCTATATCATCCATGCGGACTTCCTTAAGCCAGCTGTCATCTTCCTCGGGCACTTCGGGAATCTCCTGTGCAGGAGCCGGTTCCTCAACTGCTTCTTCAGGCAGGAACTCACTTTCCGCAGGCGCCTCACCGAAATAGAACTCTGACACGGGAACTTCTTCGATGATCTCCTCTTCCTCATTAACGGAAGCTTCGTTAATCTCTTCTTTTATCTCCGGCAAAACAGGCTGCTCGGGAACGGGCTGAACGGGAACCGCCGGGATTACGGCTGCAGGCTCCTGTGCGGGTGCGGCAGGAACCTCGGAGCTGTTCTTAGCTTCGGGCATAAAGATCTGCTCTTCAATCTCGTTCTCCACCTTAAGCTCGGAAATATCCGTCATCTCACCGTAAGAGATTTCCTCGGGGACATCTTCCTCTGTATCTGTAATAGAAGCTTCGGGAACCGGTATCGGAACCACGGCAGCGGGTGCGGGAGGAACGGGAACAGGCACGGGAGCAGGCGCAGCAGGACGCATGGCAGATGCCGGGGTATCACCGAAATAGAAATCTCCCACAGGAGGCTTCTCAACATTATAGGTGTCCTCGTCATAACCCGCATGGTAATCGGCGTCCTCGCCGAAATCGACATTCAGCGACATCTCGGGAACCTTCTGCTCTTCCTCATCGGCATAAGCGCTGTCTTCCCTGTCTCTTACAACGATACCGTCTTCGATTTCAATTACTCTCTTCTTCATTCTGTCAACGAGGTTGGCGTCATGCGTACATACAATGACAGTCGTTCCGGATCTGTTGATATCAAGAAGAAGGCCCATGATATTCTCGGAAGTCTCAGGGTCAAGGTTACCCGTAGGCTCATCCGCGATAATGATCTTGGGATTATTAAGCATCGCTCTTGCGATGGCGATCCTCTGCTGCTCACCTCCGGAGAGCTGCTGGGGATATGCATCGGACTTGTCCTTAAGTCCTACGATGTTAAGAACGAGCTGAACCTTCTGGTGCAGGCTCTTTCTGGAAAGGCCCATCATCTCACCTGCAAACGAGATGTTCTCGGCTACAGTCTTGGTCTCGATCAGTCTGAAGTCCTGGAAGATCATTCCGATCTGTCTTCTTAAGACAGGAACCAGAGATCTGCTCATATCGGAGATGGGAAAACCGTCTATTGTTATTGTACCTGAGTTCGGTCTCTCCTCGCAGTTCATACACTTAAGAAGCGTGGATTTACCCGAACCGGACTTACCTATGATGAATACAAATTCGCCGTCGTCTATGAGGAACGATACTCCTCTTAAGGCCTCTTTGGCATTGGCGCCGGAGTTCTTGTATGTCTTTCTTACGTTGTTAAATTTAATCATCTGATCATGTTATCCTTAGACGTCTCAAGATACTGAAGATACGTCCTGACCATGGATGCGATCTTAAACAGAACTGCATCGTCAAATGATCTTAAGTCAAGTCCCGTATTCTTCTTTACCTTATCCAGTCTGTAAACCAATGTATTTCTGTGAACGAAGAGTTCACGGCTCGTCTCACTTCCGTTCAGGTTATTCTCGAAGAAGCAGTCGATAGTTGCGAGTGTATCCTCGTCGAGCGACCTGTAAGCCTCATTAGGGAATACTTCCTCAATGAACATGCGGCAGAGAGTGGACGGAAGCTGATAGATAAGTCTTCCGATTCCGAGCTGATTGTACTTGGAGATGTAGCAGTTCTTCTCGAAGATCTTGCCTACACGCAGTGCGAGCATGGAATCCCTGTAACTCTTGGCGATCTGCTGGAACACAGGCACGATCGAACCTACTCCGATGTAAGCCGTGATGCCCTCATTATTAAGAGTATCGAGGATAGCCTGGCTCGTCTCATCTACGAAAGAGTTCTCATCAGCATCGGGATCTTCCTCACTGCCGACATTAAGAACCATTATGGAAGTAGTCTCGTCCATGGCAAGAACAGTTGCGTTGGCATTCTCGCCGTAGATGCTCTGGAGCATGTCGAGAGTGGCGGCACCGTCCTCCTCGTTCGTCCTTACGACGATAACGAGTCTGGGCTCATTGCAGTTGATCTTGAAATCTCTTGCCTTGATCGGGATCTCACCTGCAAGCTCATTCTCAAGAAGAACGCTCTTGATGAAGAGTTCCTTCTCGGCATCAGTACCGTGTTCTTTTACCACGGTCTTGATCCACTCGCCAAGCAAAGAGAGGTTTACTCTGGAATTGGCATCTGTGCCGTGAAGATATGCGATATAACGAACCTGGTCGTTAACGATGATCTTCATATAAGATTTGTCGGATGTCGATGAGAACTGATCCTCACCAAGCATTACCGCACGGGAAGCCGAATCGGACTGACCTTCCATGTCAGGATTGGTAGAAGCGATTATGGAACCATTCGTGTCCATAACACCTGCTTCGGTCTTAAGTATCGATGATGCAAGCTTTATACATTTCTTGATCTCTTCCATGTTAGTCTCCTTTGTCGGATCTTAGGGCACATTAATACTAATAAATAATAACTTTTTAGGCGTTTTTAAACAAGTCATACAGGGATTTGACACAAAAACGAAAAAAAGCAAATAAAAAGAGCCGGTCGGAAACCCGAACCGGCTCTATACAACTCTGGAGAGTAAATTATCAGGAAATGATGCTCTGCTCTGTATCCTTGTCGAAGAGGTGGATACGGTTTGTATCGATAGCAAGGTCAACAACCTGACCAACAGTTGACTGAGATGTTGTAGGGTCAACTCTACATGTGAGAGGGAGAGCTCCGTTAACCGTAACATAGAGGTATGTTTCGGCACCGAGCATCTCAACGACGTCTACGTCAGCTGCGAAAGCTGTCTCAGGGTGCTCTGTTACGTATGTAGCTTCATCTGTGATAGCCTCAGGACGTACACCGAAGATAACTTCCTGGCCGTCACGCTCCATAACTTCCTCAACAGCATAACGCTCAGGGAGCTTAACTGTTACGTTCTCGAATGTTACATATACATCGTTGCCGTCAACGTTGATTGTAGCATTGATGAAGTTCATAGGAGGCATTCCGATAAATCCGGCAACGAATGTGTTGATCGGGTTATCATAGAGCTCCGTAGGAGAGTCAACCTGCTGGATGAAACCGTCCTTCATAACGACGATTCTTGTACCCATGGTCATAGCCTCTGTCTGGTCGTGTGTAACGTAAACGAACGTTGTCTTGAGTCTGTGGTGGAGCTTTGTGATCTCAACACGCATCTGAACACGGAGCTTAGCGTCAAGGTTGGAGAGAGGCTCGTCCATGAGGAAGACCTTAGGATCACGAACGATAGCACGTCCGAGAGCAACTCTCTGTCTCTGTCCACCGGAGAGAGCCTTAGGCTTTCTCTCGAGGAGGTGCTCGATCTCGAGGATCTTAGCTGCCTCTGTTACACGACGATTGATCTCGTCCTTAGGCATCTTCTTGAGCTTAAGGGAGAATGCCATGTTGTCACGTACTGTCATGTGAGGATACAGAGCGTAGTTCTGGAAAACCATCGCGATATCTCTGTCCTTAGGAAGAACGTCGTTGATAAGACGGTCTTCAATGTAGATCTCACCCTCTGAAATATCTTCAAGACCTGCGAGCATACGAAGTGTTGTAGACTTACCGCAACCAGAAGGACCAACGAGGATAACGAACTCCTTATCAGCAACCTCAAGGTTGAAATCTGATACAGCAACTACGCCGCCGTCATACTTCTTGTAAACATGCTGGAAAGATAAACTTGCCATTTTCATAACCTCCAAAAACGCCTTACGGCTTTTATGCGACTATAATAGCAAAGCGGTTTTTCATCTTCTATATGACACAGTTACCAAAAAAAGCAGCAGTGATTTGGCATTAATTCAATTGAACACAGCTTATTTTGGACTTATTGCACATCAATAATCTCTGAGGTTTGTGCATATAATACAAGCGTTGACAAATGAATATTTATGCATTAAACTGCATAAATACTTTTCGTGGACGCACTCAAGAAAGGGGCGTATTATAGTCACTGTTGTTTATTAATAAATAATGGAGTAAAGAATATAAATGAATACTATTAAGGTAAGTATCGTCGGCAGTACCGGTTATGTAGGAGCAGAGCTCGTACACGGCTTCTCGGGACACCCGCAAGTTGAATTCAAATATCTCACTTCAGAGACATTCAAGGGAAAGAAGTTCTCTGACATCTATCCCGTATTCAGAGGTGTAGTCGACAACACACTCGTAAGCACCGAAGAGGTCTCATACGATGTCATCGGCAAGGAGAGCGATCTCGTTATCACGGCTCTTCCCCACGGAGTATCTTCCAAGGTCGTCCCCCAGCTTCTTGCTGCAGGCTGCCGCGTTATCGACCACAGCGGAGACTTCCGTTACAAGGACCTTAAGACTTACGAGAAGTCTTACAAGCTTGACCATCCTCACCCGGAGCTGCTTGAGCAGGCCGTCTACGGTCTCCCCGAGCTTTACAGGGAGCAGATAAAGGACTGCAGTCTTGCGGCTAACCCCGGCTGCTACCCCACATGCTCCATCATTCCTCTCACTCCCTTCCTTAAGGCGGGGCTCATCGAGAAGGAAGGCATCATCATCGACGCCACTTCCGGCGTAACGGGTGCGGGCCGCAAGGAGAAGCTCGAGTACTCTTTCTGCGAGCTCGATGAAAGCTTCAAGCCCTACGGCACCGTAGGCCACAGACACAACACCGAGATCAACGAGCAGCTCTCGTTCCAGGCAGGAGACGGCGAAGGCAAGGCGGTAAAGGCAGCTTTCACTCCCCACCTTGCGCCCTTCAAGAGAGGCATGCTCGCAAGCATCTACTGCAGACCCACTGCGGCTTTCGCGGATGTTACGGGAGAGAAGGTGCTTGAGGTTCTTACCAAGTATTACGAGAACGAGAAGTTCGTAAGAGTCCTCCCCAAGGGTGTTATGCCCGACGTCAAGAACGTCAACGGCAGCAACTACATCGACATCACAGGTGTGTACGATGAGGACACAGGATATATAAAGCTTTTCTCGGCGCAGGACAACTTAGGCAAGGGTGCTGCGCTGCAGGCAATCCAGACATGCAATGTTATGTTCGGCTTCCCGGAAGAGACGGGACTCGGAACATTAACAAGAGGAGTTTAATATGGCAGACCAGAAAGAAATGCCCGTAATCTCGGGCCAGATGCAGGAAAAGATCGATAAGGCCACGATTCTCATCGAGGCCCTTCCCTACATAAGGAAACTCAGAGGCCAGACTATCGTCATCAAGTACGGCGGCAACGCAATGGTAAACGAAGAGCTCAAGCAGTCCGTTATGGATGACATCACGCTCCTCAAGTACATCGGCATCAACCCTGTAGTCGTACACGGCGGCGGACCTGACATCAGCAGCATGCTCAAGGAAGTAAACGTCGAGTCTCATTTCGTAAACGGATTAAGATACACTGACGCAAAGACCATGAGCATCGCCCAGATGGTACTGATCGGCAAGACCAACAAGGAGATCGTCTCCGCGCTGAACCTCAAGGGTGCTAAGGCAGTCGGTATCTGCGGTATCGACGGAAACCTCATCGAAGCCGAGCAGCTCACCAAGGACAGCGACGGTAACGACATCGATGTAGGTTACGTAGGTAAGATCACCAACATCAACACGCATGTCATCGAGATGCTCGCAAACGACGAGTACATCCCGATCATCGCTCCCATCGGTGTCGGCAAGGACGGCCAGAGCTACAACATCAACGCAGACACGGTAGCAGCCGAAGTCGCTGTTGCGCTCAAGGCGAGCAAGCTCATCACCCTTACCGACGTAAGAGGCGTCCTGAGGGATAACGAGGACGGAACCAAGTCGCTGATCGGCCAGCTCGATATTCCTTCCATCCAGGAGTGCAAGAGAGAGGGCATCATCACAGGCGGCATGATCCCCAAGGTCGAGGGCTGTCTCGACACCGTCATCAGAGGAGTCCGACGCGCTCACATCATCGACGGCCGTATCCCCCACAGCATCATCCTTGAGATGTTCACCAAGAAGGGTATCGGCACCATGATCGTTAAGGACAAAAGCGAGATCAAGTAAGGAGCAATCATTATGGGAATAGAAAACGACCTCGAGCTTACCAAGCTCTATGAATCAAAATACTGTCTTAATGTATTCGGACCCGCCCCCATCGCTTTCACAAAGGGCAAGGGAGTCTGGCTCTGGGATACGCAGGGCAGAAAGTATATGGACATGATCGGCGGTATTGCCGTTAATTCGCTCGGTCACAACAACAAGGCTCTGACCAAGGCCATAAGCGATCAGGCAAGCAAGCTTATACACTGCTGCAACTACTACATGATCCCCCAGAGGGCAGAGCTCGCATTCAAGCTTTGCAGCCACAGCTTCGCCGACAAGGCATTCTTCTGTAATTCCGGTGCCGAAGCCAACGAGGCTGCCATCAAGATTGCGAGGGGCTACTTCTACTACAAGGGACAGCCCGAGAAGAACGAGATCATCACAGCCAAGATGAGCTTCCACGGAAGGACCATGGCTACCATCGCAGCCACGGGCCAGGAGAAGTTCAGGATCCCTTTCGCACCTAATGTGCCCGGCTTCAAGTATGTGGACTACAACGACATCGCAGCACTCGAGGCCATGGTTGACGACAAGACCTGTGCTGTCATGCTCGAGCTTATCCAGGGCGAAAGCGGTGTACACCCCGCTGATATCACTTATGTAAAGCAGGTCAAGAAGCTGTGCGTGGAGCGCGGCATCCTCCTCATCATCGATGAGGTTCAGACCGGTGTCGGAAGGACAGGCAGACTGTTCTGCTACGAGAACTACGAGATCGTTCCCGATATCATGACTCTCGCAAAGGGTCTTGCAGGCGGTGTTCCCATCGGAGCCATGCTGTGCACAGACGAAGTTGCCACAGGCATGAAGCCCGGTGACCACGGCTCCACATTTGGAGGAAACCCTCTGGCTTGTGCCGCAGGAAATGCCGTTATCGACCAGCTGATTTCCTCAGACTCGACACTGCTTGCCAATGTAAACTCCGTGAGCGCATTCCTTTTCGACAAACTTAACGCGCTTAAGGCAAAGTCGGACAAGATCAAGGAAGTAAGGGGCATGGGCCTTCTCATCGGAATCGAGTTCGACAGCTCCATCCAGGCCGCTGGCATGAAGACGCGCCTGATGCAGGAAGGCTTCCTCGTAAGCGCCATCGGCGAATCCGTAATCAGGATCGCACCCCCTCTCATCATCTCTCAGAGGGAAGCAGCCATGTTTGTAAACACACTTGCCAAGATACTCAAGGGCAACAGAAAGTGAGGACCATATGAAGCATTTTATCGATCTGCACGAAGACGTAGGAATCGAAGAACTTAATTATCTTCTTGATATCGCAGCCGACATGAAGGCAAAGACCTATGCCGGCATCGAGCACCACTACCTGAAGGGCAAGTCCCTCGCAATGATCTTTACGAAGTCATCCACAAGAACACGTGTCTCCTTCGAGGTAGGCATGTACCAGCTCGGCGGTCACGCGCTGTTCCTGAGCAACGATGACATCCAGATCGGAAGAGGCGAGACTATTCATGATACAGCCAAAGTACTCTCGGGCATGGTAGACGGTATCATGATCAGAACCTTTGCACACCAGGATGTTGTGGACCTTGCCAAGTACGGCTCCATCCCGGTAATCAACGGCCTTACAGACGACCAGCACCCCACACAGATGATCGCTGACCTTCTTACCATTAAGGAGGTAAAGGGTGACCTCAAGGGCCTTAAGCTTGCTTACATCGGTGACGGAAACAACGTAGCCAACTCCCTGCTCCAGGCGTGTGCCAAGGCAGGTATGGATATAGCTGTCGCTTCCCCTAAGGACTACACATGTCCTCAGAAGTATGTTGACCAGGCTCTCAAGGACGCTGCCGTAACAGGCTCCAAGGTCCTCATGACCACAGATCCTTATGAGGCTGCCAAGGGCGCTGACGTTCTTTATGCAGACACTTGGACTTCCATGGGTCAGGAAGAGGAGAAGGCTAAGAGAGTCGCTATCTTCAAGGATTATCAGATCAATAAGGATCTGTTCTCCGTTGCCGATAAGGATGCAATCTTCCTGCACTGCCTGCCCGCATACAGAGGCTATGAGGTTACAGAGGATATCATCGACGGACCCAGAAGCTATGTCTTCCAGGAAGCCGAGAACAGACTCCATGCCCATAAGGCTATCCTCGTAAACTGCTTCCTTAACTCCTGAGCGGAGGCATAATGGATAACACCGACGAGATAATAATAAGAGAAGCGCTTCCCGAAGAAGCCAAGAAGATCCGTGATCTCATACGCGAGGCCATGGAATTCTACCGCATGTCTTCGGGTATCAATTCCGACGTTCTTGAATCGCTTACTGAGAGCACCGAATCCGTAAAGGAGAGGATCAGAAGGCATCACTGCCTAGTGGCGACATGCAATGAGGTACCCGTGGGCACTATCACAGTAAGCTACTGCGACAACCCGATGAAATACAGTTTCTCCGCTCAAACAGCGAGAACTTTAAGGGAGTACAGGGACTGCGCTTATATCTCCAGATTCGCAGTCTGTGAGCAATTCAGGGATACGGGACTCGGCGTATCACTCATGAATGAAGCATTAAGGATGCCGATCTCTACAAGATCCGGACTGGTACTTCTTCACACGGCGGTCTCCAACGTAAAGATGAGAGACTTTTATGCCAATAGAGGATTTATCGTTCTGGACAGCGAGGACTCACGCGGATATGAAAGAGGACTGTTTGCTTATATGTCAGATCAGAACAGAAGGGATAATCTGACAGCCTGACGTACGGGGGTCTTCCTTCAGCGCCGCCTCAGCTTCAGAAGCGGACTTCTCATCCTCATAAATACCGAATACGCAACTACCGGAACCGGTCATCGCTGCAAAAAGCGAGCCGGTTTCTTTTACTGCGCCAATAAGATCTGCGATTACGGGAGCAAGCTTTACGGCTGGCGCCTGCAGGTCATTGATAAGTTCAGGCTCAGCCTCCCTGATGCGCTCCACGGGCAGTTTCTTCTCATCATTAAAGATCTCATTCATGCGCTCTTTATAAGCTTCCTCATCAAAGACCGCAGGGGTCTCATCGGAAAGCTCGTAACACTCCTTGGTACCCACGCCGACCTCGGGCTTAACGAGGATGATATTCACTCCGGAAAGATCGGGAAGCTCAGTCACGATCTCCCCTACGCCTTCGCAAATGCATGTGCCGCCCGTAAGGAAGAACGGTACATCGGCACCGAGTCTGCTGCTTATCTTTATCATCTCGTCTTCACTCAAAGGATAATCAAAGTGCTGCTGCAGTATCTGCAGGACCGCAGCCGCATCAGAACTGCCGCCTCCGAGTCCCGCCTGGGAAGGAACATTCTTAGTCTCCCTGATAAACGTAAAAGGAAACCTCGGCACGGGCTTGGCCGAGCTTCTGAGTTTCTCCGTGAAAGCATCGTAGAACGCCTTGGCGGCTTTATAGCCCAGGTCCTTCTCACTGGGGATATCCACCCCGGACTCAATCTCGATCCCGAAGTCCCTGTCATCATCGAACTCAATAAAGATATCGTCACCCAGGCCGATCTGCTGCATGAGCATATAAAGCCTGTGGTATCCGTTATCATATTTGCCGCAGCACCTTAAGAAAAGGTTTATCTTGGCAAATGCAGTCGTGTCATAAGAAGTCTTCATGAACGCGTTTACTCGAGCTCGAACGCTCCTGTATAAAGCTGATAGTATGTACCCTTCTTGGCGATGAGTTCATCATGAGAACCGCGCTCAATGATGCGTCCGTGGTCAAGAACCATGATCACATCGGAGTTCATTACGGTGGACAGTCTGTGAGCGATTACGAATACCGTTCTGCCCTCCATGAGCTTATCCATACCCTTCTGAACGATGGACTCAGTACGTGTATCGATAGAGGACGTAGCCTCATCAAGGATCATTACCGGCGGATCGGCTACTGCAGCACGCGCAATAGCGAGGAGCTGGCGCTGACCCTGCGACAGATTGGCACCGTTGTTGGTAAGCAGTGTGTCGTAACCCTCGGGAAGTCGCGTGATGAAGTCATCCGCACCCGCAAGCTTGGCAGCCTCCCTGCACTCGTCGTCAGTTGCGCTTAAGCGGCCGTATCTGATGTTATCCATAACCGTGCCCGTAAACAGGTTCGTCTCCTGCAGTACGAGACCCAGGGACTTTCGAAGGTCCCTCTTCTTTATCTTATTAACGTTGATTCCGTCGTATCTGATCTTACCGTCAGCTATGTCATAGAAACGGTTGATAAGGTTCGTGATCGTGGTCTTGCCCGCACCCGTGGCGCCGACAAATGCGACCTTCTGTCCGGGCTTAGCGAAGACGCTTACATCATGCAGGACATCATGACCCTCCTCATAAGCGAAGTCGACATCCACCATCTCGACGTCACCCTCAAGAAGCTTGTAAGTAACAGTGCCGTCAGCCTGGTGGGGATGCTTCCATGCCCAGTGGCCTGTACGCTCCTCAGTCTCAGTTACCTCGCCGTTAGCATCTGTCTTGCAGTTAACCAAAGCAACATAGCCGTCGTCAGTCTCGGGCTTCTCATCGATCAGAGAGAATACTCTCTGTGCACCGGCGCCTGCCATAACGACAGAGTTGATCTGCATGGTGAGCTGGTTGATATTACCCGTGAACTGTCTGGACATGTTAAGGAACGGAACCAGAACGGAAACATCAAACGCCAGACCTGAGATCGAAAGGCTCGGAGCCTTGAACAGGATCAGCAGTCCGCCTACGATAGCGAGTACAACGTAGATGATATTACCAACGTTACCGATGATAGGAGCCAGTACATTGGCATATGCGTTCGCTCTCCAGGAATCTTCGAACAGGCTGTTATTGATCTGATTGAACTCATCGATGGACTTGTCCTCGTGGTTAAAGACCTTAACGACCTTCTGACCGTTTACCATCTCCTGGATATAACCCTCGGTCTTACCTACGGCCTCCTGCTGCTTAACGAAGTACTTGGCAGAACCTCCGCCGACGAACTTTGTCAGGTAGAACATCAGGAATACACCTGCTACCAGCACAAGCGTCATCCAAATGCTGTAATAGAGCATCAGAGCAAATACGCCGAGAACGATGGTACCGCATCTTAAAAGCGCGGGGAATGCCTGCGACACGAGCTGTCTTAAGGTATCACTGTCGTTCGTGTAATGGGACATGATATCGCCGTGCTTATGTGTATCGAAGTACTTAATAGGCAGGCGCTGCATGCCTCCGAACATCTCTTTACGGAGCTTATCAAGGTAACCCTGAGTCATAACAGCCATGATCTGTGTCTCAATAACAGACAGGATCAAAGCCAAAGCATACATCACCAGAAGGATGATGAGATTGTTTACGATCTCCGGACGTGCTGCTTCCCAGGAAACGCCTCCCTCTACACCATCGATAACGATGGCGAGGACCTTCTGAAGGAAGATCGGGGGTGCTGCTGATACGGCAGCGGAGAATATAATGCAAAATACAGCTGCTTTTCCCATCTTCGGATAAAATCCGAAGAACATCTTCAGAGCTCTTCCGAGCCCGCCGAAGCCCTGGTTATAGCCTTCTTTGCCCTGGCCTAAGCCGGCGCCTTCTCCACCTCTTGGCGGCATTACTCCAATCCTCCTTTCGTCTGTTGTTCATATATCTCGCGGTAGATCTCGGATGTCTCAAGGAGCTCATCGTGCTTGCCTGTGGCAACGATCTTACCGCCGTCGAGTATCACGATCATGTCAGCATCCATAACGGAAGCTACACGCTGTGCGATTATTATCTTTGTAGTATCGGGAATGAATTCCTTGAAGCCCTTCCTTATGAGAGCATCCGTCTTCATATCGACGGCGGATGTCGAGTCATCGAGGATCAGGATCTTAGGGTTCTTAAGAAGCGCTCTTGCGATACACAGTCTCTGCTTCTGTCCGCCGGAGACATTGGAACCTCCCTGCTCTATGAAAGTATCGTATCCGTTCTCGAAAGAACGGACGAAATCATCAGCCTGAGCAAGACGGCATGCTTCCTCAATCTGCTCCTGAGTGGCATTCTCATTACCCCAGCGCAGGTTATCTTTGATAGTTCCCGAGAACAGGACATTCTTCTGCAGCACCACAGATACTGCATCCCTCAAGGTATTAAGATCATATTCTCTAACATCGATGCCGCCTACCTTAACGGAACCGGAAGTGACATCATAAAGCCTCGGGATAAGCTGGACGAATGTGGTCTTGGACGAACCCGTGCCTCCGAGCACACCTACTGTCATGCCGGAATCGATGTGAAGGTCTATATCAAACAGAGCCTCTCTCTCGGCATGCTCGGAATACTTGAAGTGTACATCGGTAAAGTCGATGGAACCGTCCTTAACCTCCATAACAGGCTCGGAAGGATTCGTGATCGTGGGTTCCTCGTTAAGAACCTCGGCAAGTCTCTTAATGGACTCAAGGGACATCGTAAGCATAACGTAGATCATGGAGATCATCATAAGCGACATAAGAACCTGCACGCCGTATGTGATCATTGCTGACATCTGTCCTACATCGATACCGGAACCGGTCATTACGAGCTTGGAACCTACGAAGAGAACGAAGAGCATATTGAAGTACAGGCAGAACTGCATAAGCGGTCCGTTCAGTGCGACTATCCTCTCTGCCTTGGTGAAGTCCTTCATGATGTCTTCGGAAGCTGTCGAGAACTTCCTGATCTCGTAGTCTTCCCTGGCAAAGCCCTTAACGACTCTCATGCCGCGGACATTTTCCTCCACGGACTCGTTAAGCTTATCGTACTTTCTAAATACCGCCACAAATGCGGGCATGGCCTTCTTGGCGATCATGATAAGACCGAAAGCGAGAACAGGAATGATTACCGCGAATGTCAGCGCGAGCTTTCCGCCCATGATAGATGCCATTATTATCGAGAAGATGAGCATCATAGGCGCTCTTACCGCGATCCTGATGCACATCATATATGAATTCTGTACGTTGGTAATATCAGTAGTAGTTCTCGTAACCAGAGATGATGATGAGAACTTATCGACATTGGCAAATGAGAAATTCTGAATCCTGGCAAATACATCCGCTCTTAAGTTTCTGGCAACACCTGCAGATGCCTTGGCCGAGAACAGACCTGCGAGAATACCGCATCCCAAAGAAACAACGGCTGCAGCTACCATGATCGCACCCATCTTCAGGATGTAATTCATGTCGATGCCTTCCTTGATCCTGTTAACAAGGAGCGCGGTGATATAAGGAATCAAAACCTCGAGAAATACCTCACCCAATATAAATACCAGTGAGAGTATTGTCGCCTTCTTATTATCCCTTACAGACTTAAGTATTGTCTTAACATTTCCCATAGAAACGTATTATAACACGATAGGATTTTAAGTCATGTGATAAATTCGACAGTATTGCAGACTCGTTCCCTCGTAACTTCCCATGAAACTGATAGGCGTCAGCTGAACGCCGTTGTCCAGCATCGATGTGCAGTGCCATACCATACCGTTGCCGGCGTAGATGCCTATATGATCCGAGTGAACCGCGTCTACTGCGGATGTATACCACATAATGATATCGCCGGGCTTGAAGCCTCTGGTGTTAAGTACAGTCTCGATCTCCTCCTGCGAATAATTGCCGATTCTCCATGTGAGATACGAATTACCCGTGCAGCCGATCGCATTAAGGTAATGGTGCCACTGGAACGTATTCATGGCATAAGCCGAGGAGATGCCGTAGCGGTCCGTGTAAACCGGGCGGCCGAAGTCACCGATTGTGGAGTAAACGCCCTCTGTCATCGGAGGACATCTGTCAGGTCCTGCAATCCATGATCCGCGTTGTACCTGCGAAGATGTGTAGATAGCGGCGTTGTAGACCTCACCGTAACCCATGATCTGCGTACCGAGCGCTCTCTTATAGATAGCCGTTACGAAGCCCGAGCAGTCGATTCCGCTTCCGGGCATCAGGTTCTTGCCGCCCAGCTGGTAGTGCAGCGCATCGGGGGATCCCGAGTACTCGAGGCTCGTCCAATAGTTGCACTGGTCGATTATGGAGTTGATCACGGCTGCATCGTCGATGGTGCACCCTCTGAGCCTTAACAGGTTGAACGCCGTGGAATACGGGCCCCAGTAGGAAGTGACGTTAGGTACGTTAAGGTGCGGTCCCGCGTCTATGCCTGCAGCATTACATCTGCCGAGGAACTCCTGGGAGTCTGCGAAGCCTGCGAAAAGCTCATCCGGTCCGCCTCCGCTGTGCAGCATCTGCGTCCAGTAAGCGAGGCCCTCGGGCTCAGCCCATCTTCCGAGGAAGACGTTGTAGTATCTGTTGATAACCTGGTCTTCCGTCATCATGGGAAGACTGTTAAGGAACTCCTGGCTGTAGAAGAATCCGTAAGCTGCCTGCTTACCTGTGATCTCTCCTGATGTGATCCTTCCGTACCAGTACATAAGGCCGGCCTCGTCAGCTTCACGCTCGAGACAGCCCTGATACAGTCCTCTAATAAAATACTCGACATCATAATTCCAGCCGTCTGCCACTACAGACATGCTCATGGTAAACAGCATTGTTAATGCGAGTGCTACTGATAATAATTTCTTTCTAAGCATAGGTGAATTTTAGCATAAAAAAAGGCCGTCCCGGTAAGAGACAGCCCTTCATTTTTCTGGTGACCCGTACGAGAGTTGAACTCGTCACTCCGCCGTGAAAGGGCGACGTCTTAGCCGATTGACCAACGGGCCTTTCGAAAAATGGTAGCGGCAGTGGGATTCGAACCTACGACCTGCCGGGTATGAACCGGACGCTCTGGCCAACTGAGCTATGCCGCCATAAATCGCTTGAAGATTATATAAGGTATACCAACCAAAGTCAATACTTCTTTAATATAAATAATAAGAGGCCGTCTCATAAGAGACAGCCTCTTTATTAATTGACGTTAATAATCCCGAAGAATTACTTGAGCTCGAGCTCAGCGCCGCAATCAGCGAGCTTCTTCATGAGATCATCAGCCTCATCCTTGGATACGTTCTCCTTGAGGGCAACAGGTGCCTTCTCAACGAGCTCCTTAGCATCCTTAAGGCCGAGACCCATAGCATCCTTAACAGCCTTGATAACGCCCATCTTAGCGTCACCGAAGCTCTTGAGCATAACTGTGAACTCTGTCTTCTCCTCAGCGCCGCCAGCTGCACCGCCAGCTGCAGGAGCTGCTGCAACCATAGCTGCTGCAGATACGCCAAACTCTTCTTCAATTGCCTTCTCGAGGTCGAAAAGCTCTGTTACGGAAAGAGCCTTGATCTCATCGAGGATCTTTGTGATATTCTCACTAGCCATTTTAAAATTCCTCCATTTAATGATTTAGTTTTAATTTTGTTGTGCCTTATCAGGCTTCTACAGGAGCTGCTTCTTCAGCTGCAGGTGCTTCCTCGGCGGGAGCTGCCTCTTCAGCTGCAGGTGCTTCTTCTGCTGCAGGTGCGGGTGCACCGTCTTCTTCCTGCTTCTTCTCTGCTACTGCCTTAACGAGCATGGCAAGCTTTGTAAAAGGGAAAAGCAAACCATAAACGACCTGGCTGTAGAGTGTCTCGGGATCCGGAACCTTGGAAAGAGCAACGACCTCATCAACGGAAGCAACCTTACCGTCAATAACACCGCCCTTGATCTGCAAAGGCTCAAAATCTTCAGCAAACTTCGCAATGATCTTCGCAGGAGCGACAACATCCTCGGAATATGCTACAGCTGTAGGGCCTTCAAAAATCTCGTCTACTCCATCGATACCGAGCTCCTTGAATACGAGACGGAGAACTGTGTTCTTGATAACCTGGAACTTAACGTTACCGGCTCTCAGATCACGTCTCATGTTTGTATCCTGCTCAACGGTAAGACCACGGGATGCTACGAATACGAATGTCTTAGCACTCTTGAACTCTTCAACGAGATCAGCAACAACCTGCTTCTTAGCCGCAAGGATTTTCTCACTGGGCATTTCTTATTTACCTCCTTATAAGATTTTAAAACCCTTATGCCGTAAGACATAAGGGTTAAAGTTCAAACTTATTAGTTCTAAACTTCATTCCTCGGCGGCAGTCTCCTGCAGCTGTCTTAGGCATGAAAGATATTTAATTGTTAGTTAATTCAAGATTAAACGTACTTCTGTGCGTTCAACTTGATACCGGGACCCATCGTTGTAGCGATGGTAGCATTCTTGAAATACTGTCCCTTTGCTGCGGCAGGCTTTGCCTTAGCAATTGCCTCCATGATGGCATTGAGGTTCTCGAGGAGCTTCTCCTCACCGAAAGAAACCTTGCCGATGGGGCAGTGGATGATGTTTGTCTTATCAAGACGATACTCAACCTTACCGGCCTTGATATCGTTGATAGCCTTAGTAACATCCATTGTAACAGTTCCGGACTTAGGGTTAGGCATGAGGCCCTTAGGACCCAAAACCTTACCGATACGTCCTACAACACCCATCATGTCGGGAGTTGCAACAACTGCATCGAAGTCAAACCAGTTCTCGGACTGGATCTTCTGAACCATATCCTCAGCACCTACGAAGTCAGCACCAGCTGCTGTAGCCTCGTCAGCCTTGGGGCCCTTTGCGAAAACGAGAACCTTCTTTGTCTTACCTGTACCGTGAGGAAGTACTACCGCACCTCTAACCTGCTGGTCAGCGTGACGGGAGTCAACACCCAGACGTACATGAAGCTCTACAGTCTCGTCGAACTTTGCCTTACCTGTCTGCTCAATAAGCTTAACTGCCTCGGAAGGATCATAAGCTACTGATCTGTCAACAAGCTTAGCGATTTCTGTATATCTC
This sequence comes from Clostridiales bacterium, assembly GCA_017451265.1. Lineage (GTDB taxonomy): Bacteria > Bacillota > Clostridia > Saccharofermentanales > Saccharofermentanaceae > Saccharofermentans. The sequence goes on along the minus strand of JAFSPU010000009.1, from coordinate 17,697 downwards.
TTACCTGCTTTCATCTACAGTCTCTCCTTCCTTAGTCTCTAGTTACAACGATACCCATGGATCTTGCTGTACCTGCTACCATCTCGGCACAGGACTCGATAGAAGATGCATTTGTATCGACCATCTTGATAGCTGCAATCTTCTTGCATTCTTCGAAAGAGATTGTAGCAACCTTCTGTGTGTTAGGCTTACCTGAAGCGCTCTCAATGTTGCAGGCCTTCTTAAGAAGTACCGGCACCGGAGGAGTCTTGGTAATGAAAGTGAAGGAACGGTCAGCATATACTGTAATGATTACAGGAATGATGAGTCCGGCATCCTTAGCGGTTCTCTCATTAAACTCTTTAACGAACTGCGCGATGTTGATACCGTGCTGTCCAAGAGCTGGTCCTACCGGCGGCGCGGGTGTAGCTTTGCCTGCAGGAATCTGAAGTTTTACATAACCTGCAATTTTCTTAGCCATAACGGCCACCTCCCAAAAAAGTTTTATTTACTGTGCGGAAAACCGCTTACAGTCTTTAGATCTTCTCGACCTGTGTAAAGTCGAGGTAAACAGGTGTCTCACGACCGAACATCGTAAGCTTAACCTTAACCTGCTGCTTCTCGTTGTTCATCTCTTCGACGACACAGATAGAATCAGCGAACGGTCCGCTGATAACACGGATCGTGCTTCCGACATCGTAGTCAACCTCAGGTACCCAATCGGTGTCAATGCCCATTGCTACCAGATCACTGTCTGCGATCGGAAGAGGCTTGTTGGGGTTAGTGGATACAAAACCCGTAACGCCTCTTGTGTTTCTGATAAGGTACCAAAGCTCCTTATCAGCTGTGGACGGCTCCTCATCTCTTCCGAGTGTATCGAATCCGCTCACAAACTTGATGAAGACGTACCCGGGGTACTTCTTACGCTTGATGGGCTTCTTCTTTCCGTCCTTGATCTCGATAATATCTTCAGTGGGAATGTAGATATCCTGGATGATCTCCTGCATTCCTCTGTTGGCAATCGTCTTCTCGAGCAAGGTCTTAACCTTGTTCTCATAGCCGGAGTAAGTATGAACTACGTACCACTTGGCTTCTTTCTCGTCTGCCATATCAGCCCTCGCTTTCAGCTGTTGTCTCTTCTACAGCTTCGGTCTCGACAACTTCTTCAGTCTCAGAAGCAGCCTCAGTCTCAACAGGTTCAGCCTCAACAGGCTCTGTTACTGCAGTAACTGCAGCTGTTGTAGCCGTAGGCTCAACTTCATCGTAGAAATTGATCTTATCGAGAACCCATCTTCCGCCGATAGAGATAAAACTAAGGAAAACAGCAAAGAAAAGGATTACTGCAAGTACAACTGCAGATGTAGCCTTAAGCTTTTCCTTAGACGGCCATACAGACTTCTTGAGTTCCTGACGAACTTCCTTAAAAACCTGTCCGATCTTCTGGAAAACGTTTTTCTTTGACTTGTCAGCCATTACTTGGTCTCCTTGTGTACCGTATGCTTACGGCAGAAAGGGCAATACTTCTTGAGCTCAAGTCTCTCAGTAGTATTCTTCTTATTCTTATATGTCTGATAATTTCTTCTCTTGCACTCTTCACATGCGAGTGTGAGCTTATCTCTGACATCAGCCTTAGCCATATACTAGCTCCTCCGTTTTTCTACACAATAAAAAAAGACCTTGCGGCTTTTTTGCTCGACAATTGTATCACGGCATATTTACTTATGTCAACGAGAAAAAAAATGTTTTCTAAACTTCGTTCTTATCACATTTGTTAAGCATGAAAAACACAGCAGCAATGTAATACAGATTACTCCCTTAAGGCACCATCCCGCCAGTCCATCAACGTCTATAAACATATCATAAACATTAAAAAAAATGAATTGGAACAAGTACATCACATATGAATGCTTTCCTATCAATCTAAAGAAACGGTTATCTATTATCGGCGAAGAGTAAATCTCCTGACTCAGAATGAGCAAAAAGGACCACAGACCGAAAAAATTAATATTCTTAACGTCCACAGCACTTAAAACAATCAGCTCAATAAACAGAGACACTAAAATTGCATTGGATACAAACCTAGGGTTCTTCAGGCTATTAATGTTTTTATGAGTCAAAACTCCGAGTACAACACCTAAAGAATAAACGACAAGATGAGAATAAGGAGAATGGTTTTTTAAATATCCATAATAAACAAAATGATCATTCTCAAGAGGCAAATAAGTCATTAGTAGACCTTGGGAAGCGATAATAACAATCTCGAAAAACAATAATACAAGTATCATTCGCTTTAAGCTATTTGCATACTTATATAAAAGAGGTGTCATGACCAAATACAATACAAGAGCCCCTAAATACCATTCAACCCATAATATGCTATTAAAATAATGAGGGAAAAATTCATGTATCAGTAATACATGGGCAAAAACATTTAAAGAGGTGACATGTCCCTCATTCCCAAGCCACATAGGACTCCATGAACGAGTTATTAAACTGAACACCAAAGCCAGGTAATATAAAGGAATGAGCTTGATTAGTCTCCCCTTAATCCACTGCACTGATCTTTCAAACGTAACTGTATCGGGTATTTTAAAAAGACGGTCTAATGACAAATAGCTGAGGAACCCCGAAATAACAAAGAAGATCTGAACTCCGCGGTCTCCATTATGAGTAATCCACCAAAACGGCCATGGCAACCCCGGATCATCAAAATATGACAGATGATAAAGTATTATAGCTATAACAGCCATCCCCTTTAACGAGTCAATATATCCTCTGTAATGATCATCTGCCATATTGTAATTATATTTTACCGAAAGTGTACGCTCAACAACAATGTATCAGGCCGCTGCCGATTCCGTACTATATAGCACAGTATCGTAATAATACAGCACAAGATTGGCGGCCGGATCATACCGTGAGACCGTATGTCTGATGCGTTCCGCGTCAGCCTCTGCGCTGCCGTCACGGGTAAAACGGAAGTACCCGTCTGCCTCGGGATAAGCATAATAACTCATATTAACTACAGGATCGTAATAGACGAGCCCGCTCCAGCCATAAGCCTCGTCCACATCCAGATTCAGCACGGCCTCGCGCGCGGCACTTGTTTCCCCTCCCGTATAGGCTGAGAAACAGGACCTTATATTTAATACATTAATATGGGCTGACTGTAAGGACCCTAAAAGTCCGTAATCGATGATATTAATTCCCTGATAGCCGTCATAAGGATCGAAAAGCAATCCACTCTCGTTACCATGGCACTCTATTATCAGGTTATCCACTCCGGAATAGTACTCAAGCTCGCCGTAAGTCCCGTCAGGACGGTAATTCTTCATGTGCTGCCAGAATTCCGTAAATTCATCCCAGGTGCTTATATGCACCTCGATCCATTCCATCCCGGCAGAATCCATCAGGGATTCATAATATGAGATTTCATCTGAGAAAGTATCTGTATCTTCATAATCCAGACCGACGACAATGTAATTTATCATCGGATTGGGATTAAGAGGCTCGGCGTCGACAGCATCTGCCGAGCCGTCCCTGTCCGTATCCGGCATCATAATGTCCGGAACGTCATAAGTAAATCCGCCCGCAAACAGCACCGCCGCTGCGAGCAAACTTACAAAGGCATTTATCAACTTCTTCTGCCTCTAAGCTCCTTCTCGATATCCTCGGGTGTGATACCCATGTCTACCATGAGAACGAGCATGTGGTAGATAACATCAGAGATCTCCTCGATGACTTCAGTCTTGGATCTCTTGGCAGCTGCGATAGCAGTCTCGACTGCCTCTTCGCCTAACTTCTTGGCGATCTTCTCAGTACCTGCCTCTAGAAGATAGTTCGTATAGGAACCTTCCTGGGGATCCTTCTGTCTGTTCAGTACAACGTTGTAAAGCTCTTTTGTGATGTCCATAACAATCTCCTTATAACTCTTACTCTTTCTTATTAAGATCCCAGTCCTCGAGGGGCGTATAGAAACATGTTCTGTTTCCGGTGTGACATGCGGCTCCGGTCTGATCGATCTTATAAAGCAGCGTGTCCTTGTCGCAGTCTATGGCACAGGAAATGACCTTCTGTATATGTCCGGATGTCTCGCCCTTCTTCCACAGGGTGTTCCTCGATCTTGAATAGTAATGCATATAACCCGTCTCACATGTAAGACGGAAAGCCTCATAGTTCATGTAAGCCATCATGAGTACTTCGCCATTTTCGGCATCCTGGCAGATCGCAGGGACCATGCCGTCGGAATTCTTCTTCATGTGCGCCCACATGTCAAGCTCCTTGGGGATGCGTCTTACGGGAATGCCTCTCCCCTCCAGATACTCCTTAAGGTCGCTTATTCTGATCTCACCGAAATGGAACAGTGAAGCCGCGAGTACTGCGTCCGCCTTGCCGTCAACGATACCGTCGTAGAAGTCCTCCATGGAACCTGCTCCGCCGCTCGCAATGACAGGCACCGAAACTGCATCGGCTATCATGGCTGTGATCACGTTATCAAAACCGGACTTGGTGCCGTCCTTGTCCATACTTGTAAGCAGGATCTCACCTGCACCCAGGGAAACGACTTCCTTTGCCCACCACAAGGCATCAATGCCTGTGGGCTTCGTGCCGCCTGCAATGACGACTTCCCAGCCTGAAGGGAACTTATCCGCCTGGCCCTCGCGGCGCTTAACGTCAATGGCAACTACTATGCACTGCGCACCGAAGATCTCGGAAGCCTTCTTAACGAAAGAAGGATCCTTGACTGCTGCCGAGTTCAAAGACACCTTGTCGGCACCTGCGTTCAGGATGGCGCGGATATCTTCTACAGTGCGGATGCCTCCGCCTACCGTGAAAGGAATGAAGACTTCATTTGCCACGCGCTCGACCATGTCGATGACCGTATCGCGCGCCTCAAGTGTAGCAGTGATGTCGAGGAAAACGAGTTCATCGGCGCCCGAGAGGTTATACTCCTTTGCGCACTCCACGGGATCACCCGCATCCCTTAAGGAAACGAAGTTAACTCCCTTTACTACTCTTCCGTCTTTAACATCAAGACAGGGGATTATACGCTTTGTAAGCATGCCTTAAGGTCTACCTTTCCTTCGTAGATGGCCTTGCCGACGATTACGCCTGCGCAGCCCGAGGTCTTAACATTCATAATATCTTCGTTCGAACCGATTCCGCCCGATGCGATTACATCGAGGCCGGTCTTCTCGACCATGAGCTTCGTGGACTCCACAGCGGGGCCCGTGAGCATACCGTCACGAGCAATGTCGGTAAAGACTACCGTCTGCGCACCGATCGACTTCATGATCAGTCCGAACTCTACTGCATCGATACCGGAGCCTGCGGTCCAGCCGTCTACTGCGACTTCGCCGTCCTTGGCATCGATACCGATGGCGATCTTCTCTTCATACATCTCGATGGCCTTCTCCGTGAAAGCGCGGTCCTTAACAGCAGCCGTTCCGAGCACGCATCTTGATACGCCGTAATCCTCGATCCATCTTCTCAATGTATCCATGTTACGGATACCGCCGCCGGTGTCTACCTTGAGTCCGGCCTTCTCAGCAATGGCACGAATGATCTCGTGGTTAGTCGGAACTCCGGACTTGGCCGCATCGAGATCAACAACATGGATCCACTCGGCACCTGCTTCCTTGAAAGCCCAAGCCTGCTCAAGCGGGTCGTCATTATATACGGTGACCTTGTTGTAGTCACCCTTAAGAAGTCTTACGCACTTCCCTCCTAAGAGGTCTACTGCAGGGAGTATTATCACTTCTTTATCCTCCTTGCGAATCTTTCGAGAATCTGAAGGCCGGCTTCACCGCTCTTCTCGGGGTGGAACTGGGTGGCAAAGATGTTGCCGTGCTCAAGCGCACACGCATACTTTATGCCGTACTCCGTGTAAGCTGCAGCGTCAGCAGAATCTTCCGGGGCGCAGTAAAAGGAGTGTACGAAATAAACGTAGTCGCCGTCGCGAAGGAGGCTTCCCGTCACATCCGTGAGCTTATTCCAGCCGATCTGCGGAACCTTAAGGCCCTGCTGCACCGTGTCGGCATCAGGGAACTTCTTTACGCTTCCGGGTATGATCCCGAGGCCCTTGATATTGCCGTCAGGACCCGCACCCTCCTCTGACTCGGACAGCAGAAGCTGCATTCCGAGACAGATACCGAGCATAGGCTTGCCCGATGCCGCGAAATCTTTTACGACAGCATCGAGGCCCTTAGAGCGCAGAGCCTCCATGGCAGGTGCATACGCACCTACTCCGGGAAGGATAAGAGCGTCCGCACGCGTGATGACAGCGGGGTCGTCGGTAATGATGCACTCTCTGTGTATGTATTCGAGGGCTTTACGCACGGAGGCGAGATTGCCCATCTTATAGTCAACTATGGCTATCACTTATGATCAGATTTCCTTGCCTGTAAGTCTGCTGTAGCACTCACGGTACTTCTCTGCAGTCTTGTTGATGATCTCCTCGGGGAGAGTCGGAGCGGGATAAGTCTTATCCCAGTCGAGTGTCTCAAGCCACTCTCTCAAGAACTGCTTGTCGAAGCTCTTCTGAGCGTGTCCGGGCTCGTAGTCAGCTGCATCCCAGAATCTGGAGGAGTCAGGTGTAAACATCTCGTCGCATACTGTGAGTACGCCGTCGATCTTACCGAACTCGAACTTGGTGTCAGCAAGGATAAGGCCCTTTGTAAGAGCGAACTCGGATACCTTGTTGTAAAGAGCGATGGAAGCATCGCGCAGACCCTTGGCATCCTCTTCACCGATCAGGTCAACGAGCTGCTCGTAAGTGATGTTGATGTCGTGGCCGCTCTCTTCCTTAGTGGAAGGTGTGAACAAAGGCTCAGGGAGCTTGTCACCCTGTACCATACCCTCAGGCATCTTAATACCGCCGACAGTACCGTTAGCCTTGTACTCCTTAAGAGCAGAACCCTCGAGGTAGCCTCTTACGATGCACTCTGCAGGAAGCATCTGTGCCTTCTTAACGAGCATGGATCTTCCCTCGAGCTCTTCCTTATACTTGTCGAAGCCCATAGGATACTTCGATACATCTGTCGTGATGACATGGTTCGGGATGATGTCCTTTGTAAAGTCGAACCAGAAAGCGGAGATCGACGAGAGAACCTTACCCTTGTCAGGGATCAGTTCGTCGAAGACTACGTCAAAAGCCGAGATTCTGTCAGTAACGATAAGAAGAAGGCTGTCGCCCAGATCATAGATGTTTCTTACCTTACCCTTGGCAAGCACCGGCTGCTCAATAAAATCAGTATCCTTAATAAGCATGTTTATATTCCTCCGAATAAATTATAAGCTTCCTTTGGTGGAGACGATCTGTCCTTCGAATCTCGGATCGATCTCCGTGGCCTGTCTTAAAGCTCGTGCCAGAGCCTTGAACATAGCCTCTGCCTTGTGGTGGTCGTTGGTACCATAAGGGGCAGATATGTGGAGTGTTATCCCCGCATTATACGCGAAAGATCTCATAAATTCCTCAACTAACTGAGTATCCATCTGACCCATCATGTCACCCTTGAACTCACAGTCAAATACGATGAACGGTCTGCCGGAGATATCGATGACAGCCTCGCCGAGTGCTTCATCCATCGGAATCCTTGCGCTTCCGTAGCGGCGGATGCCGACCTTATCGCCCAAAGCCTTTGCCACTGCCTGACCCAGTACGATGCCCGTATCCTCGACAGAGTGGTGTGCGTCGACCTCAAGGTCACCCTTGCAGGAGATCTTCATGTCGATACCGGAGTGCTTGGACAAAGCCGTAAGCATGTGGTCGAAGAATCCGATACCCGTAGAGATCTCGTTCTCGCCCTTGCCGTCAAGGTCGATAAGAACCGTGATATCAGTTTCTTTTGTCTTTCTGGTGATCTCAGCTGTCCTTGGCATTTGATACCTCCTCTTTAACAGCGGCGATAAACGTCTGCATCTCCTCATCAGTACCTATCGTAATGCGGAGTCTGTCGTTTATTCCCGGTGTTTTGAAATACCTTACAAGTATACCCCGCGCGCGAAGGTTTATGTATAACGATTCTGCGTCAATTCCCTTCGGGGGCCTCGCAAAAATGAAATTAGCGGACGAATCCGGCATCTCGAAGCCGAGTGCCCTCAGCTCATTCTGCGTATAGGTCCTGGTCTTTACTATCTTCTTAATACATTCCTCGTGATACTTCACGTCTTTAACTGCAGCGGCAGCGATCTTCTGCGCGAGTCTGTCGGTGGGATATGAATTAAAAGAATCCCTGGCACGCTTCAGGCCCTCGATAAGTTCCTCGGAAGCGATAGCATAACCCACTCTCAATCCCGCAAGGCTGTAGGACTTCGACGTCGTTCTTACCACAGCGAGGTTAGGGCACTCGGGAAGCAGGCTCACTGCAGTCTCATAAGGGTCTGCGAACTCGGCATACGCCTCGTCGATGAGTACCACGGAATCGGGGCTGCCCTTACAGATCTTCCTGATGTCCTCTGTGGAGATGGAGCGGGAAGTCGGTGCATTCGGGTTGGCGATCACGATACCGCAGTTGGGAACGCCGATATAGTCTTCTGCGTCCACTACCATGCCCTCTCTTAAAGGTATCTTCTTCGACCTTATCCCGTAAAACTTCTCGAAAACCGGGTAGAAGCTGTAGCTGAACTCGGGGGTAAGCACGGAAAGGTCCGTGTTCTCCTCCCTCTCGAAAAAGGTCTGGAAGCAAAGCGCGAGCACTTCGTCAGAACCGTTACCCGCAAAGACCTGCGAAGGCTTCACGCCCTCGGCCTGTGCGACAGCATCGATAAACTCGGTGCCGTTCGTGTCCGGGTACAGCCTTAAGTCAGCTACATCAAAGCTGCGCAGAACCGCCCTTGCCATAGGTGACGGCGGGTACGGGTTCTCGTTGGTGTTAAGCTTGATGACCTTCTGTCCCTTCTTAGGCTGCTCGCCTGCGACGTAAGGCTCAGCCTCATTTATCTTCTTGTTCCAAAACTTACTCATTTAATCCTCGAATCTTGATTCGATGGAAGCTGCGTGGCAGTCGAGCCCCTCGCTTCTTGCGAATCTTGCTACATCCTTATATACATCTTTTAAAGATTCTTCATTATAGTTGATGACACTCATCTTCTTATAGAAGTCCCCTGTGTTAAGAGGAGAGAAGAATCTTGCCGTACCGCTCGTAGGCAGCGTATGGTTAGGGCCTGCGAAATAATCTCCGAGAGGCTCCGGTGAGTAGTTACCCATAAATACCGCGCCGGCATTGTTGATCTTCTCTAAAGCCGCATCAGGGTCGGCTACACACAGCTCGAGGTGCTCAGGTGCAAGCTCCTCGGAAAAAGCTATCGCCGTGTCGAGTGAGTCGACGCTTATGACGGAGCAGTAATTCTGCATGGAGCCTTCAAGCTGTGCCTGACGGTTAGCTGCGTCTGATCTTCTGTCTGCCGCCTCCCAGATCTTGCGTGCGAGGTCGTCGCCTACTGCAAGAACGATCGCGGAAGCGAGCTTGTCGTGCTCGGCCTGTGCGAGCATGTCAGCTGCTACGAACTCAGGGTTGCTCGACTCGTCTGCGATGATGATGACCTCGGAAGGGCCCGCGAACATGTCGATATCAACCTGGCCGAATACGAGTCTCTTCGCTGTGTTTACGAAGATGTTGCCGGGGCCGCAGATCTTGTCTACCCTCGGGATAGTCTCGGTACCATAAGCCATAGCAGCTACTGCCTGTGAGCCTCCGACCTTGTAGATCTCGGTGGCGCCCGCAATGTCGGCTGCGGCGAGGATAACGGGTGCGATGGTTCCGTCAGCTCTCGGCGGCGTACAGAATACGATACGCGGTACTCCTGCAACGGACGCGGGAATGACATCCATGAGGACCGTGGACGGCAGAGGCGCCGTGCCTCCGGGAACATATACGCCTGCCACTGTGATGGGACGCACACGCACACCAATCTTGGAGCCCTTGGCCGTATCCATCATGAAGCCCTCTTCCTTCTGCTGCTCGTGGAAGACTCTGATGTTCTCAGCTGCTGTCTTCATGATGCGAAGAAGCTCGGGATCTTCCTTCTCAAGGGAAGCGTACGCGCTTTTGATCTCATCTGCTGTTACGCGCATAGTCCCGGGGGTGAGTGAAGCCTTATCGAACTTCAAGGTGTACTCGAGTACCGCCTCGTCTCCCCTTGCTCTTATATCATCGATAACTCCCTGCACCGTGGTGATAACGGGACCTAAGTCCATCTTGCCTCTGGCGCCGAGTTCCTCACATAATTCCTTGAGGTTATCTTTTGTTCCGTTTACAAGCTTACATTTCATAACAGTGCCACCTGTTCCTTGATCTTTTCTACCATCGGCTTGATCTCCGAGGACTTCATCTTCATGGACACGCGGTTAACTACGACGCGCGCGGAGATGTCAGCCACCGTCTCGATAACATCAAGACCGTTTTCCTTCAGTGTCCTTCCGGACTCCACTATATCCACGATGCAGTCGGCAAGGCCGATAAGCGGTGCGAGCTCGATGGAGCCGTTAAGCTTTATGATCTCCACGCTCTCCTTCTTCACGCCCTCGAAATAAGCTCTCGTGATATTGGGGTACTTGGTCGCGATCCTCTTGTTGGGGATAAGGTCGAGCTTGCCGTCCTTGAGGCTTACGGGGCCTGCAACACACATCCTGCACTTACCGAAGCCCAAGTCTGCTACCTCATACAGGTCTCTTCCCTCTTCAAGGAGCGTATCCTTTCCTACAAAGCCGATGTCAGCTGCGCCGTACTCAACATAAGTCGGCACGTCAGCGGGCTTGGCCATGATGAATCTCAGGCCTGCCTTCTCGTCCTCGAGGATGAGCTTTCTGGACTCGTCCTTGGCTGCAGTGCAGTCGTAGCCTGCGTTCTCGAGAAGCATTATCGCCTTTTCGGCGAGTCTTCCTTTAGATAAAGCAATCGTCAGCATCTTACTCCCCCTCCACGTAAAGGGCTCTTCCGATGCCCTGTTTTCCTGCATACTCATTAAGCTCGTCCTTACTCTTGCCTGTGGTGTCGAGTATGACCGCGAGGCCCTCATCGCGAAGCTTCTGTGCTTCTTCGTAAGCCTTGCCTCTGAAGCCCTGCCTGAAGCCGATAACGACATCGCAGGGTGTCTCCTCCATGGATACTCCCTGACGCAGAAGTGCCGTCAGTGTGAGTGTAAGGCTTAAGGAGAAACCTACGCAGCCCATCTGTCTTCCGAAAACGGCAACAGTGTTGTCGTAGCGGCCACCGGAGATGATCGGGAAGCCGACTTCATATGTATATCCTTTAAAGATAACGCCTGTGTAGTAATCCACGGATCCGCCGAGCAGGCCCGAGTCTACGGAAACATACTTGAGGAAGCCCTGCTCATCCAAAGCATCGAGTATATCCTTTAAGTTGTCGAGCGCATCGAGAGCTTCCTTCTCGGTAACCTTGGATCTGAAAGCATCGATGATGTCGTAAGTTCCCTGTGCATCGGGGAGCATGAGCAGAAGCTCCTTCTGTTCCCTTTCAAGGCCTAACTGATCGCATGTCTTCTCGATCGTAACCGTATCACGGCTGCTGATGGCATTTCTGATTGCATCCTTGTCGGCATCGCTTAGACCCAGCTGCTTTGCAATTCCGTCGTAAAGCCTTACCTGACCTACGGAGATCTGAAGATCTTTGATGCCTGCGGACAGCGCGGACTTGATCGCAAGTGCTATTACCTCTGCATCTGCATCGGCTCCGTCTGCTCCCATGAGCTCGACGCCTGCCTGTGTGAACTCGTTCTGCTTTCCTCCGCCTGAATCAGCGAATCTGAACATGTTCTCGATGTAGCACAGTCTTAACGGCAGCGAAGCGGGATCGAAGTCCTTGATGCCTGCCGCATATCTTGCAGCGGGGATAGTGCCGTCATAGCGCAAAGCCAGAAGCCTTCCCTTCTGATCAGTCATCTTATAAAGATTCTGCTCCGGTACAAAGCCCGGGCGGCTGTATATATCCAGATACTCAATGCCCGGGGTCTCGATCTGTCTGTAGCCGTGGAGCCTGTAGAGCTTCTCGAGCTCTTTTTCAGTCTTCTTCTTAAAGGCACAGATACCGGGCAGTGTGTCCGTAAATCCGTCTGCTGTATAGAACTTAGCGTCGATCATAAGTCTCTTCCTTTCTATTCACTTTAGCGCACTAAAGTACTAAAGTACCCGAGCATTATACAAACGCTCGTACTATTTGTCAAATTGATCCTTTTATATTACTTATGATAATTCTCGCCGGAATTGATCTTAAACCCGCGATATATCTGCTCCAATATTATAAGCCTTGTCATGGTATGAGTAATCGTGTGCTTGCCTAAGCACAGGCGCAGATTGGCACGGTTCGTAACGGCCTTGTCGATGCCATTGCTTCCGCCGATGACTACAGTGAGCTTGCCGCCGCCCTTCTCAAGCGAGGAGACGAGTGCCTCCGAGATAGCCTCTGAAGTCATTTCCTTACCGTGAAGGTCGATGGCCCAGACCTGATCGCCGGGCTTGATCTTGGAAAGCATCCTCTCGCCTTCCTGTGCGAGCGCACGGTCCACGGGGATGTAGTCAGGTGAAGCCTCAACATCGATGAGCTCAGTCTTGCAGTACTTACTTAAGCGCTTAACATACTCTTCCACGCCTTCGATGAGCCACTTCTCGCGTATCTTACCGGGACTTATTACAGTGATCTTCATATCAGAAAATGAGTGCGGGCGTAGGCTCGTAACGGTTCGCCACCGTAAGCTCGTAGTCCTTGCCCTTCTTAAACTTGAATGATGACAGATACTCGCAGACGGTCTGCTCCGCCTTCTCGTGCGTGTTGTTATTCTCCGAAAGGTGACCCAGGATAAATCTTCTCGTGCCGCTGTCGATGAGAAGCTTCACCGCCTCGGCACAGTCGTCGTTGCTTAAGTGTCCGCCGTCACCTGCGATCCTCACCTTAAGTTCCTCGGGATAATCCCCGTACACGAGCATCCTTCTGTCGTAATTGGATTCTATTAGGATGGCATCTATGCCCTTGGCAGCAGACATTATGTCCTCGGTAACGTATCCCATGTCAGTCATGACCATGCATGTTTTGTCGTCAGTGATGATCTTGTAGCAGCATGAGCCAGCCGCATCGTGAGGCGTGCTTATGGCCTTAACCTTAAGGCCGGGTACGATCTCAGTCTCGCGGCCGGGTATGATAACGATGTCGGGTGTTAGCGTGTGAGGCTTGGTAAACCTCTTCTGAATCCCCCTGAAAGTCTGCTCCGTGGCATACAGTCTGCTCGGGTACTTTCTTATGAAGACATCCAGTCCGCTTACGTGATCCACATGAGAGTGGGTAATAAAGACCGCGTCGATATCTTCCGGAGAAGTTCCTACTTCATTAAGCGCATTAACGATGGCCTTGCAGTTCCAGCCTGCGTCTATAAGGATATTGGCGTTGTCTGTACGGATCAGCGTTGCATTGCCGCTGCTTCCGGAGAATAAGGGGACAAGCTCCATATTAAGCCTCTTTGTCCACGAAATAACCGGTACTTTCAGTAACTTCGATATCAGCTCCGAGGGACTTTAACTTCTCAACGATCTTCTCGTATCCTCTGTCGATCCTTCTTGCCTCATCGATATAAGATGTACCCTCGGCAGAAAGAGCTGCACAGACGAGAGCCGCACCGGCACGAAGATCGGTAGCCCTTACCTGAGCCGCATTGAATTTGTCGATTCCGTTTATAAGTGCGAAGTGTCCGAAAATGTTGACATTGGCACCCATACGGGCAAGCTCGGGGATATACTGATATCTGTTCTCCCAGACATCCTCATCCATCTTGCTCTGTCCCTTAGACAGGCAAAGAAGAACAACAGTCTGCGGCTGAAGGTCCGTAGGGAATCCGGGATAAGGCGCCGTCTTTACGTTGGTGCCCCAGATCTCCTCTTCGGGATCCCTGTATACTCTCAGAAAATCGTCACCCTCCTCGATGATGTATCCCATCTCACGCATCTTGGATGAGAGAGGATCCATATGGGTAGGAATGATGTTATGGATCGTTACGTCACCGCCTGTTACGGCTGCAGCGATCATATATGTTCCCGTCTCGATCTGATCGGGAATAATGGAATATGTGAAGTTACCGGGCAGTGAAGGCACGCCGACGATGTTGATCGTGTCTGTACCTGCGCCCTTGATCCTGGCGCCCATCGCGTTAAGGAAGTTAGCTACGTCAACGATATGAGGCTCCTTGGCCGCATTTACGATGGTGGTCTTGCCCTGAGCCTTGGCGGCAGCGAGCATGACATTGATGGTTGCACCCACGCTTACGATATCAAGGAAGATCTTGGCGCCTCTTAAAGGCTCCGCATGAAGCGATATGATGCCACCGTTAAGGTTTCTGTAGTCTGCGCCTCTGGCACCCATCTGTCTGAATGCCTTAAGGTGAAGGTCGATCGGACGCTGACCGAAGTCGCAGCCTCCGGGCATACGTAAGGATGCCTTACCGCATCTTCCGAGCAAAGCTCCGAGAAGATAGTAGGACGCTCTTATCTTCGATACGCCGGGGCTCGTAGCCTCATATGTATTGATACCTCTGGGGTCGATCTGCAAAGTAACGGATCCGTCCGGACTTAAGCTGGTATCGATCTTTGCACCCAAAGACTCGCATATCTTAACCATTACGTGCACGTCAGAGATGTCCGGAACATTCTCGAGTGTACATGTTCCATCGATCATCATGGAAGCGGCAAGGATGCCTAATACAGCATTCTTACTTCCGCTTACGTTAACGTGACCATTAAGGGGTTTTCCCCCTGTTATCTTAAAAGAATATGAATCCAAATTACTTTCCTTCCGTCTCGTCCAGGACTTGCCTTACGGCAGACTGGATTTGCGCCTCACTATTATCTTCGGTAGAGGCTGTTAAGTCAAGGAACAGGCTGCCCTTTCTCTTCTTCCTGGGTGCAGTCCTGACGGGCTCCGTCTCTGCGGGATGGACCGTTACTGCCTGTCTTCTGACATCCTCAACGGGCTTCTCCTGAGTCTTTACAGGAACGGCTCTGGGCAGGATCTGCTGCGTGAGGATAGCCTTGGCTTCTTCTCTTCTGGCGCGGTCTTCTCTGGCCGCCCTCTCTTCTTCTGTCTCTACGGGCTCCGCAGGCTCGATGACCTCAGGCTCGTTAACGGGCTCCTCCTCGGGAACCTCCAGTATCTGCTCTATAAACTCATCCGCCTGCGTCTCGGGCTCATCCTCGGGCACATTACCCTCCGTGGGAAGCACGAGCGGCTCGTCGATCATGTCGGGCTCGATGAATGTCAGCTCGTCAACAAGGTCCGTGTATCTTTCGTCACCGAAAGCCTTAAGCAGCTCGACCATCTTCTGCTCTCTTAAAGACGTCTCTCCCACAGGAATCTGCTCGAACTCGTCCGCGATGCCTTCGATATCGTCGTAACCCATGGAGCGTGCAGCCTCCACTGCCTGCAGGGCCATGAACTCGGCCGCGGAGCTGAAGTAAGGCTTCTCGCTTATGATGCCGGTCTTGGCATCCTCGTACACGTTCTCGAAGACGGATCCCGCAATGGGGAGCAGCACAGTAAAGGAGGAGCCGTTGTAAAGTTCTGTGTTTACGCTGATGGTACCCTCGTGCATGTCCACGATGTCCTTGACGATGGCAAGGCCGATACCGGAGCCGCCGGTCTCACGCGAGCCGGAGTTCTCCACGCGGAAGAAGCGCTCGAAAAGGTACTCCACGTCCTTCTCGGGGACACCCATTCCGTTATCGGAAACCTCGATACCGATCCTGTCGCCTACAGCCGAGACACTGAGCTCGACCTTGTCAGCCGCAGTCTTGCCCTCGTACGAGATATACTTAATGGCATTCGTAAGCAGGTTGATCACGACTCTCATGAGGAGGTTCTCATTACCGTAAACGAGCGGATAATACATGTCCTCAGGGATCTTGATGTCGACCTTGTCCCTGCCGGGATACTCTGCCACGGAAGAAACTGCGCGGCCGATAATCTGACCGATATCTACGATAGTCATGGGAACCTTATCCTGGCACATGGACAGAGTAAGGAAGTCCTGAACGATATCCTGCATCCTGACGGCATTGGTAACGACTCTGGTACCCCAGGTCTTGATCTGCTCGTAGGACGGCATATTATCAGGAGTTATATTATTAATAAAGAGCTCGGATGCACGGATAACCGTGAGAGGAGTCTTAAGCTCATGTGAAACATTCGCAGCAAGATCCTTCTGACGGCGCTCATCGTCCTTGATCTGAGTGATGTCATCGACGATAACGATATCCAGTCTGGTGTTCTCATAGATCTTGTGCAGGATCTTGATCTCGAAGATCTTATTGCCGCTGTTGTAGTTAACTCGGATAGCGGAATCCGTATTGTCTATATTTAATAAATAATCTGATTTAAGATGATTGCCCTGCTCAAACTTATCGAGGAACTCGTCCATAGTCGCAGGGATGGGACTTCCTTCCAGGAAACCTTCCATGGCCTCGATGTCTCGGTTGTTATATACGATACCGTCGGCATCGTAAGTGATGACACCGAGACTTACATTATCGATGATGGACGACCTGACCTGACCCTGATACTCAAGCTTGTCGATGATCTTCTTGACCTGCTCATCAGCGTTATGGTTATAAACATTATTGCCGACAATGTAGCCGACGGCGAGTCCTGCAAAGATCAGGATACATACACCGACCACACACAGCGCGAAATGCGATGTGATAAACGCGATCATCGCCGGTTACTCTCAGTCAAATTCCTTCGGGAAATAATAACCCGAACCACGCCTGGTAAGAATGTACTTATAGTTAGGCTGATTGGGTTCAATCTTCTTTCTTGTTCTTCTTACGGTAACATCAACTGTTCTTACGTCACCAGAGAAAGCGTAATTCCAAACCTTGGTAAGAAGCTCATCTCTGGTGCAGACACGTCCTGCGTTCTGCTCAAGATACTGAACAAGCTTAAACTCATTGGAAGTTAAGTCGCAGCTCTCGCCGTTAACGAGGACCTGCATGGCATCGTAATCGATAACGAGCTCGCCGTCACAGTAAACATGCTTGGAATTATCAGGCTTGCTGTCACCGGTGCTTCTAGTGGATCTCTTAAGAAGAGCCTTAACACGCTCTACAAGAAGAGTAGGGTCAAAAGGTTTGGGCATATAATCATCAGCACCTCTTCTCAAGGCCTCGATCTCATAAACTGTGAGCATACCCTTAGCGGTAAGGAAAAGGATCGGGATATCATATCCCTCTTTTCTTAAGTTCTCTGTAAACTGAAGGCCATTAAGCTGGGGCATCATCCAATCAAGGATGATAAGGTCGGGAGACTTCTCCTGTGCCATCTTATAGCCTTCTGTGGCATCAGTAGAAGATATGGTTTCGAATCCGAAGCTTCCCAATACGTCTGATACTGAAGAAACAATCTGCGGCTCATCATCAACTATCAAGATTTTTTCCATATTAATTCTTCTCTCCCGAAAAATGTAACATTACAATTTATGATAACAATAATGTTTTTTTGTGGCAAACAAATTTCAGTCTAATTTCTAAGAAATAAAAACAAATAAAGAAGCCTCAAGCGTTTAGCGCTTGAGGCTTCATATAAACCGGCAGCAACCTATCTTCCCGGGCCGTCGCCAGCCAAGTATTGTCGGCACACGCGAGCTTAACTTCTGTGTTCGGAATGGGAACAGGTGTGGCCTCGCGGTAATAACCACCGGTATGGTAGAAGGTTTTGTACCCTC
>JAFSPU010000008.1 GCA_017451265.1 Clostridiales bacterium | reverse complement strand
GAGGGTACAAAACCTTCTACCATACCGGTGGTTATTACCGCGAGGCCACACCTGTTCCCATTCCGAACACAGAAGTTAAGCTCGCGTGTGCCGACAATACTTGGCTGGCGACGGCCCGGGAAGATAGGTTGCTGCCGGTTTTATATTCCTCAATAGCTCAGTCGGTAGAGCGTTCGGCTGTTAACCGAAATGTCACAGGTTCGAGTCCTGTTTGAGGAGCCAATTAAGCACCGATTTATCGGTGCTTTTTTGTTGTATAATAAAATCCATGAGTAATACGAGAAGCAGCTATTGGGATAACCTGAAGGGTGTTCTTATCATCCTCGTGGTATTTGCCCATTTCCTTTATGATTTTACAGATGCATTAGTTATAGATATGATCGTGTATCTTATCTATGTATTCCATATGCCTGCTTTTGTATTTGTTTCAGGTCATTTTACACACGATCCGCCGAAGATACGCAAACTGGTTACGGCGTTTATTATTTTCCAGAGCTTCTATCTCCTGTGTGAGTTTGTTCAGCTCGGATATATCGATCTGCTGGCACCTGCGTATATATGCTGGTACCTTGTGGCCCTTATAGTATGGAGACTGACAGCGCGTTATATTCCGCGTAAGTTATATACGTTACCATTGCTTCTTCTGATTTCTCTGCTTGCGGGGTTCCTTCCCGATATTGGCAACCGCTTTGCGGTTATGAGGATTCTTACATTCATGGTATTCTTTGCAGCAGGATTATTCTTTACTGAAGAGAAGGCTGGGAAGATACGTAATTTCTTCTCCCCATTCTTAGGTATATTTTTATTATTCATTGGTATTGCAGGTTCACTGGCAGCTAACTTATTCTTCGGTTATTCCAAGAATGACGTTACTATGATGCAATATTCATCGTTGGACATGGTCTCGGGCAGGCTGGTACTTATAATCCTTGCTTTCGTATTTATCATAGGCCTTATCGCTTTGATACCAGGAAATAAGAATTTTATTACTGTACTCGGAAGAAATTCACTTCCGGTATTCCTAATTCACAGGGTTCTGACATTTGTATATACATGGGGTATTAACAAACTCGGAATTACAGATTACAGGATAATAATCGCGACTTCAGCAGTTGCTACGGCTATTGTTCTGGCGGTATTCGGAAATGATGCATTTGCATCAGTATTCGACAGGTTTCTTTCATCCCCTGATAAAAAGTATAGGGAGTACAGGCATCTTGCGGAAGGAGTTTTCGCAGGCTTCGCGGCAGCTGTATTTATTGCGGTTTCCATTATGGATTACATGCCTGCCGGTGATTTGAGCGGGAATAATCTGCAGAACTCATCAGCGACCGACCCGATATACCGAATCTGTTCTGACATTCAGGCGGAAAGACTTGAGAACAGTGTAAGGATCGTTTTTGCGGGTGACCTTATCCTTCTCGAGGACCAGGTAAGACTAGCTTACGATGAAGAAACTGACAGTTACGATTTTTCGGATCTTTTCGAGTATACAGCGGACGAGATAAGTTCAGCTGATCTCGCTATCGGAGTGTATGAAGGCCCGTCGGGCGGTGAAGAACTCGGGTACACCACGAGTAATTACGGTGACGGAAAGTACTTAAGACTTAATTTTCCTGATGAGTTCGCTTCTGCAGTTGCACAGGCTGGATTTGACTTAGTTACCACCGCTAACAATCATCTTCTCGACAGCGGACTTGATGCTGCTTACAGAACCAATGAAGTGCTTGATGAGGCCGGCCTCATGCACATTGGAACGTATACAGGTGAAGTTGACAGACAGCAGAACCGCGTGCAGATTGTGGAAGTTTCCGGCATGAGGATTGCAGTGCTGGCTTACACCTTCTGCATCAATTACCACACAGAAGACGAGTTTTTTGAAGGGGGAGCGTATGACTCCCTGACGGGCGTGATAGTCGGAACTGACAGTCCGTATTACGAGCACTCTTTGCAGATTGTAGAGGATGATTTCGAGTACTGTGGGAGTCTTGATCCGGACCTTATCCTTGTGCTTCCTCATATGGGGACGCAGTTCACTGATGACGCAGATGAGTTGCAGACAATGTGGAGACAGACTTTCATTGATCTTGGTGCGGACATTATTCTTGGTGACCATTCACATTCCGTTCAGCCCGCATTCATGGAAGAAGTTGACGGAAGAATGACATTTACAGCATACTGCCCCGGGAACTATGCCAATATCTACAGAGAGTATAACGGTGACGCTTCAGCCTTGATCGAGGTGTTCATCGATCCGGATACACATGAAATAACCGGAGGAGGCCTCATCCCTATGTGGACGACGGCTCAGGCTGATGGCAATTACAGACCTCTGCCAGTCTGGGATATTATGACTGACGAGAGTCTTAGAAGTCTGCTGACAGTAGATGATCTGGCAAGAGTGGCCGAGGTTCATGAGCATATCACCGGAGTGGTTCTCGGAGAGCCTATGAGACTTGATATGATCGAGCCTGATTATCTGTTCGATGAGAACGGCTTCATGAGAAGAAGCTGTGATCCGCTGGATATCACTCCGCAGATGGAAGAGTCGGCTTTCTTTGAGTCAGTTACACAGGCAGATTCTGTCTGCTTTATCGGAGATAGCATTACATATGGAACCAAGAACGGCGGAGTGCCGTGGTATGAGCCTCTGGAGGATGAGATTATAGGAACGATAGCGAATATTTCTTACGGCGGCTGGACTACGCAGGATGTGATAAATAACCTTCATAATCTGCAGCCGGCGGAAGTTTATGTTCTCGCCATCGGAACTAATGATGTCCGTTACGATAATGCTGATGTCGGTGCAGTAACAGCTGAAGACTATGTTTCCAATATAGCGGTTATCGAAGAAGAGATAAGGCAGATTGCTCCGGACAGTACAATATGGTTTATTGCACCGTGGATCTCATTTGACGGAGATCAGGTAAGCCCGCTTCCGTTAGAGGAGGTTAATTCAAGGCGTTTACAGTATTCCGAGGCGTTGGAGCAGTTCTGTGACGCGCACGGCGATCACTATATCGATCCTAATCCGTATATCGAGGATGCGGTTATGCATGCTCCTCAGACAGATTATCTTCTGGACTGGATACACCCGAATGTAAGACAGGGCGTGGCACTGTATTCAGAAGCTGTTATAATGTCTTCCGGTAATTAAGGAATGGAGGACAGGGAAGCGTGCCCGGTCAGAGAATTAGGTACTACGATCTTTTACGTGTTCTATGCACGGCATTTATCATCTACTATCACATGATGGTGGAACTGGTAATAGAGGATATATATCCTTCAGAAGATATCTTTCCTTTGTTTTCCACACCTAATATAAGTTTCGCGACACTAGGTGTGGCAGTATTCTTTATGCTTTCCGGTGCAGGGCTTACATTAAGCAACAGCAAGGAGTTCAATCTGAGGGAGTTTTATCTAAAAAGGTTCCTGACGGTTCTCGTTCCTGTTTATATAACTAATATATTCTTCTATATATTTAAATATGCATTCTACGGGGAGAACTGGCTGAAGGTTCTTATGAACTGGCAGACGGTCTATACTTTGTTAGGCCTGGATGAATATATGCGTCAGAACGGCGCACAGCTCATCACAAGCGGTATCGGTGAATGGTTCCTCGGCGTTCTGGTTATCATTTATATTCTCTATCCCGTATTCAGATATCTTGTGAACAGGTTTCCGTATCTGTTCTTCGCTGTTGCAACAAGTATCTATGTAGCTTATATATTCAACTACACTGAGGCAATGCCGCCAGTCTATATGACTCTTCCTGCCAAGGCATACGAGTTTATTGTCGGCATGTATCTTGCGAAGTTCTATATCAAGTTCCCGAAAAAGATGATGCTCATATCGATTCCGGTTTGTACCTTCTTTGCGGCGAATAAGTGGCCTTTAGGATTGAATAATTCGCTTATGATCACGGCGTGTGCATTCTTCTTTGTAGTGTCAGTTTCTTACCTCGAGCCTTATCTTAATAAGTGCAAGTGTAAGGTGCTGTCGTTCCTGTCCGGCATCTCATATTATGTGTTCCTTACACACCATGTGGTTATCTATAGCTTTACTCCTATAATGAAGCCTTACATAAGCAATAAGTTCGGCGTCCTTCTTCTTTTCGCGATCGAACTAGCGGTTACATTTGCCTCGGCGATGATCATTAAGGCTCTTAACGGACTGATCGTCAAGGGCGTCGGGAAGCTGAAGCAGGGTAAGAAAAAAGAATTGCCCGCAATCTGACAAAATTCACACTAATTTTATAACAAAGAGCCCCTGTCACATCTAACATAGAAGTATAGACAGGAGGTGCTCCTATGCTTGATGAATACAGAAGATACATTATCGACGACTATGGAAAAAAGCCGGTATTTGCCAGCTTCCTTCCCGGACTTTCGGGGCGCAAAGGAATTCCTATCTGGTCTTTTTACTGTAACCGCGGGCAGGGGATAACCTCATTCGGAACTCAGAACAAAGACAACTCCATCATGGAGTTTTATCCAGCACATACTGCTTATCAGCTCGTAAGAACACACGGCTTCCGCACATTTATCAAGAAGGACGGCAAAGTCCGCGAGGCATTCTCCGATGACGGCGCGAGAACACGCATGTATATCGGGTTCAACACATTCACGGTAGAGGACGAGAAAGACGGCATCATGACGGAGGCCCTCTACATGACGCTTCCTTCAGAGAAGCTCGGGGCACTCGTGAGGATCGCCCGCATAACTAACACGGGAACGGAACCTGTGAACCTGAGCGTCCTGGACGGTATGCCTGCGCTTAATCCTTACGGCGTCTCCATGGCGGACCAGAAGGAGCTCGGCCAGACCGTTAAGGCCTGGATGCAGGTGGAGGACCTTAGCACGCGGATCCCTTTTTACAAGGTGAGGGCGAGCATAGTGGATTCCATTGATGTGCAGGAGATAACGCGCGGTAACTTCGCCCTGGCTTACACGGAAGACAGCGCACTTCTCGATGTTTTCGCAGACCCAGCGGTCATTTTCGGTTACGACCTATCTTACCTTAAGCCCGTCTGCTTCATTGACGGCAGCTTCAGCTCCCGAAGGCAGAGCACGAGCAATACCGTTCCGTGCGCATTCTTCCTGCAGGAAGGTGAGCTTGCTCCCGGAAAGACCATGACTTTCTTCGAGGTTTACGGCAGTTCCGACGGCAGGGGCAGGCCGGATGAGCTCGCAAAGAGGATCGCAGCCGAGGGTGCCGTGTCCTATTTTTACAGAAAGTGGGACGAGGCTTCCGGCATGGCAGACGAGATCATAAGCGCGATCGAAACCAAGACGGGAGACCCTGTTTTCGACGCGTACTGTGCCATGTCTTACCTCGATAACTGCCTGCGCGGTGGCTTCCCGATAAAGCTCGGTAACAAGGTCTTTTACATGTATTCGCGCAAGCACGGCGATATGGAGCGTGACTACAATTACTTCACGATAGCCCCTGAGTTCTTCACGCAGGGCAATGCCAGCTTCAGAGATATCAGTCAGAACAGAAGATGCGACGTATTGTTCACGCCTTACACGGGGCAGATGAACGTCAAGATGTTCTTAAGCCTCATCCAAAGTGACGGCTTCAATCCTCTTAAGATATCGGAGGCATGCTTTGTTATGCCTGAGGACAAGGCGGAGCTTTATGATCCTGCCTTAAAAGAGGTTCTTGTTAAGCCCTTTACTCCCGGTTCTCTTGCAGATAAGCTCATTGACTTAGGACGCGAGGATGAGATTGATGACATCGTTCAAAGCGCGCTGTCTGATTCTGTGCCTGAGATCAACGCCGAGTTCGGCGAAGGCTACTGGACTGATCACTGGATCTATACGCTGGATCTGGTGGAGGCATATCTGCGCGTGTACCCTGACAGGAAGAATGACCTGCTTTGGGGGAAGAAGGACTGCACTTATTTTGACACCAAGTGCTTCGTCAACCCGCGCCGCTTAAGGTATGAGAAGACTCCCAAGGGCCTTAGGCAGTACCATCCGATCAAGGATCTTCCTGCCAAAAAGAAGAATGGCAAGCTCATGGTCGATCCCATGGGTGAGGTCGTCAGGGCAACTGCAGGTGAGAAGCTTCTGCTTCTTTGTATCATAAAGTTTATGACTCTCGATTCGTATGGAATGGGCGTTGAGATGGAAGGCGGAAGACCCGGCTGGTACGACGCGCTTAACGGCCTTCCCGGCCTGTTTGGCTCTTCTGTAAACGAGTCTATGGAACTCGTGCGCTATATAGAATTCATGATCGATTCCATGCCTGTAAGCGGCAAGGTTACACTGTCTTCCGAGGTTGCTGACCTGTATAAGGCCGTGCACGGGCTGAATCTGAACGGCTGGCAGGATATGCAGACGTGGAATGACCTTAACGATATCAAGGAGGATTACCGTGCGGATACCATGGACGGTTTCTCCGGTGACTGCGAGGATCTGGATGCGGCCTTTATCAAGGGAATGCTCATGAACATGAGACAGATTGTGAAGCGCGGTATCGCCAGGGCGAGGGCTCTCGGCGGCGGAAGAATGCCTTCATATTTTGCCTTCGAAGCAGTCGATTATGAAGAGGAGAACGACGGCATTACGGTCAATGCTTTTAAGGCTGTTGTCATCCCGAGATTTCTCGAATCCTATGTGCATAACTTCAGACTCAAGCATTCCGACGAAAGAAGACAGATGCTGTATAACGAAGTGCGTGACGGACTTTATGATGAGAAGCTTAAGATGTATAAGGTCAATGAGTCTCTTGAAGGTGCTTCATTCGAGATCGGGCGCTGCAGGGCGTTTACGCCGGGCTGGCTCGAGAACGAGTCGATCTGGCTTCATATGGAATACAAGTATCTTCTCGAGCTTATCAAAAACGGAATGTATAAGGAGTTTATCGAAGACTTCAGGACCTGTGCGGTATGTTTCCTGGATCCTCAGGTCTACGGCAGATCTACTCTGGAGAATTCCTCATTCATTGCGTCTTCGGCGAACCCCGATCCGGAAATACACGGCCGCGGTTTCGTGGCGAGGCTGTCCGGTTCCACCGCCGAGCTCATCGATATGTACCAGACCATGATGTTCGGAAAGGAGATATTCACTTATTCAGACAGCGAAGGCCTTGTGTTCGCGCCAAAGCCTCTCATCCCTTCGTATCTGGTTGGCGACAGCCTTACGGTAAAGGCAAAGCTTCTGGGGACTGTGTCTGTTACCTACAGGCTTCCTTCCCGTAAAGACTACATCCCGGGTCAGTATTCCGTCACGGGCATCACGCTTGACGGCAAGCTTTATGTGGGAAGCTACATAAGCGGTGACGATGTCGAAGCCATAAGAAGCGGCCTCGTCAGAAGTATCGAGATAACTCTCGGGTAATGGTATTATTAGGTGAGTAAAAATAAGGAGTTATAAGTATGATCATAGATTTTTTAAGCATGCAGGAAGAAGCCAAGCCTAATTTCAAGGGCGGCGAGAAGGAATATAACGTTAAGATGACCGATGTCGGTCCCAATAAGTTCATGAGAGGCCGCCTCATCCCCGGTGCTTCTATCGGTTTTCATACACATACAGAGAATCAGGAGATCATCTATGCTCTCGAGGGTGAAGGCACTGTTGTCGATGAGGCCGGAAATACAGTAGAGATGCTCGAGCCGGGACAGGCTCATTACTGCGCCAAGGACGAGAGCCACAGCCTCGTAAACAAGGGTGACAAGGATCTTATTTTCTTCGCGGTGGTAACAACGGTATGAGTGAAAACAAAACGGTTGTCGAGTTCACCAAGATGCACGGCATCGGCAACGACTACATCTACATAGACTGCTTTGACAAGATGGTGGCCGACCCTGAAAGACTTGCGGTAGTAATGTCAGACCGCCATTTCGGAGTGGGCGGAGACGGAGTGGTCCTCATTGCCCCTTCAAAAGTCGCTGACGCCAGGATGATCATGTTCAATTTGGACGGATCTGAAGGCAACATGTGCGGCAACGCGATCCGCTGCGTAGGTAAGTATGTTTACGACGTAAGAGGTATTAAGAAGAATCCCATTACTATCGAGACCAAGAGCGGTATCAAGACGCTCGAGCTTCATGAGGAGAACGGGCAGGTCGTAAGTGCGAAGGTCGACATGGGTGCGGCCATTCTCGAGCCAGCTAAGATCCCCGTAACACTCGAACCCGATGAGAACGGTATGGTCGTAAACAGGACCGTGAGCATTGACGGCAAAGATTACGGGCTGACATGCGTGTCCATGGGTAACCCTCACGCGGTTACTTTCGTTGAGTCTGTGGATGACCTGGATCTTGAAAAGATAGGCCCTAAGTTCGAGTTCGACCCCATTTTCCCCGAGAGAGTTAATACCGAGTTCGTTAAGGTAATCGATGATCACACCATACAGATGAGGGTGTGGGAGAGAGGTTCCGGCGAGACGATGGCCTGCGGTACCGGTGCGTGTGCATCTGCCGTTGCTTCCGTACTTAACGGATACTGCCCCAAGAACGAGGACATCACGGTTAAGCTGCGCGGCGGCGATCTCACCATCAGATATACTGATGAGACAGTCTTTATGACCGGCACATGTACCAAGGTCTTCGAGGGAAGAATGGAAATCTGATTGTGCTATAATTACGTATCGTATTAGAAATAAAGGAATGGATCACTATGTTAAGCGACATTGAGATAGCGGAGCAGGCAACACTTAATCCCATCGGCGAAATCGGCGCCAAGGCAGGGCTGTCTTCTGACGAGCTCGAGTTCTACGGCAAGTATAAGGCCAAGATACCTCTTAGTGCTATCAAGAGCAGAGCGGATAAGAAGGACGGCAAGCTTGTTCTGGTTACTGCCATGAACCCCACTCCCGCAGGAGAGGGTAAGACTACCGTAAGCATCGGCCTTGCACAGGCTATGAGCAAGCTCGGCCGCAATGTTATGCTCGCTTTAAGAGAGCCTTCCTTAGGCCCCGTCTTCGGTATAAAGGGCGGCGCTGCAGGAGGCGGATACTCCCAGGTGCTCCCGATGGAGGACATTAACCTGCACTTCACGGGTGACCTTCATGCCATCACATCTGCTAACAACCTTCTCGCTGCCATGATCGATAACCACATCTATCAGGGCAATGAGCTGCGTATTGATAAGGAAAGAGTTTTGTGGAAGCGCTGCATGGACATGAACGACCGTGCCCTGCGCTCCATTACGGTAGGTGTCGGAGGCGGCACCAACGGCGTTACGAGAGACGAGTCCTTCTCCATCACGGCTGCTTCTGAAGTTATGGCAGTGCTCTGCCTCGCAAGCGACGAGACTGACCTTAAGAAGCGCCTCGGTGACATCGTTATCGCCTATGACCTTGACGGCAATATCCTTAAGGCCCGTGACCTCAAGGCTGAAGGCGCCATGGCAGTTCTTCTTAAGGATGCCATCAACCCTAACCTCGTACAGTCCATCGAGCATGTACCCGCCCTCATTCACGGCGGACCGTTCGCCAACATTTCACACGGCTGCAATTCCGTTATCGCTACTAAGGCAGCCATGAAGCTGTCTGACATTACGATCACTGAGGCCGGCTTCGGTGCTGATCTCGGTGCGTTTAAGTTCCTCGACATCAAGTGCAGAAAGGCCGGAATCTGGCCCGATGCATGCGTTATCGTAACGACTATCAGATCCCTCAAGTACAACGCGGGCATCCCGAAGGAAGAGCTGACAACTCCCGATGTTGCCAAGGTAACTGAGGGTTTTGCGAATGTAAGCAAGCACATCGAGAACATGAAGGCTCTGGGTCTTCCGGTTATCGTGGCATCCAACAGATTCCCGTCAGACACTGATGAGGAGATAGCACAGCTCAAGAGACTGTGCGATGAGAACGGCGCATCCTATGCTCCCGCTGATATCTATGCCAAGGGCGGAGACGGCGGAATCGAACTCGCAGAGGCTGTTCTTAATATCCTCGATGAAGGTAATAAGCCCGAGCCGACATTTATCTATGATCTTAACGATTCAATCGAAGATAAGATAAAGGCAGTTGCTACCAAGATCTACGGCGCGAAGGATGTCGATATCCTTCCTGAGGCCAAGGAACTTATCTCAGGATTCGAGAAGGCCGGTTACGGAAATCTTCCCATCTGCGTGGCGAAGACTCAGTATTCGCTGTCTGACGATCCGAAGCTCCTCGGCCGTCCCGAAGGCTTTACACTGACCGTAAGAGAGGCAAGACTTGCAGCAGGCGCAGGCTACATCGTTATACTGACAGGCAAGATCATGACGATGCCCGGCCTTCCCAAGGCTCCCGCTGCACTCAAGATTGATATTGATTCCGACGGTACTGTACACGGCCTGTTCTGATGCGCAGAGGTCAGTATCCTAATCCCACTTTCCTCAACAAAGCTGAGGGTATAAGGAAGAATCGCCATACCAAGATGATCGTCATCATCTCGATCATCGTTCTGATTTGTCTTGCGGCTTTGCTTATCCGTATCGGCGCAAATATGCAGGAGCTGTATGAACAGGAGTACCCTGATCTTGTCGGCGCTGCTACGGCCACCACTGCGGAGACTTCACCTGAGACATCTGAAGCATCACCTTTCATCTATGAGACGGAACCTGTCGAAGTGACGGAGGCTACCGATCCTGTCCTTGCTCCCGTTATCGCGACAGAGACGACGGTGGAAACGATCGATATTACTGATCTGTCTGCTCAGGAGTTCGTCGAGCAGGAGCCTTTCTATTTCAGAAATTCATACCCTCTTCAAACTGTATCGCATGAGCAGCGTGATGTTTTGCTCGACTACCTTAAGCAGGATATCCAGAACTATATCGGTAACAACCCGTCAGAGAGGATCTGCTTCAGATATGTCAATCTCGACAACGGGGAGACGATGGGCATCAATGACCTTGAACCGATCGTGCCCGCGGGTGCTTTTGCGTTGCCGATAGAGTTTACCTTCTGGCACCGCGTCGCAATGGGCTACAGCTCACCTAATTACATCATCACTTACGACGGCTCGGCGGTGCCCGGCAATTCCTCCGCAATAGCATCCACATATCCTGCAGGGAAGATGTTCTACTTAAGGACGCTTGCGAACCTTGCGGTAACAACCAACGACGATTACGCGCTGTCTGTGGTGCTCGACAGGTGCAGCGGCATCTCCACGGTGTGGAGCTATATCTCAGGCATAAGCGGCTACACCAATTACACGGAAAACTCGACTTATACGGACTATGCCGGCACGCTCATGAGCGGTCCCAACAGGACTTCCTGCTACGACATGACGGCTTACGCGCAGGCTCTTTACTTCGGCTACATCAGGGAGCCCGCCACTTACCAGCCTCTCATGAATGACCTTTACTACACTTCCATCAGGTCGCCTTTTACGACTTCGTTCGGTGAGGACACGCCTGTCCTTCACGTCTCGGGCAGAAACGAGACCTTCCATGCTTATACCGACATTGCGATCATAGATTCGTCAGAGCCGATCGTGCTGATAGTCTACAGCGAGTGCTCATCCCTTGACCGCGCTCAGACCATACAGGCTGATATCTCCGGAATGGTCGCGGCATATCTTAATTCCTGCCACGGTCTGTAATACCGCGAAAGGGCTGTTACAGGGCGATTTCCACGAGATTTTGTTGATTTTTAACAAACGACCACAATATATAGGGGTTGTTAATTGACAAAAAGTCTTGATTCTGTTATCATCGCTTTGGAATTATTACTCGGAGGTAGACCAAATGATCATCAAGTCAGATTTGGAGTCATGTCGTTCCAGACTTCAGTCCATGATAGGAAGCCCCGTAAGACTTTCTTCCAATGGCGGTCGTAAGAGGATCATCGTACACGAGGGTGTAGTTGATAACTGCTATCCTAATGTATTCACGGTAAGATGCCAGCGTGAATCCGACGGTGAATTTGAGATCGTTTCCTACAGCTATATCGATGTTCTGACAAGAGCTGTCAGAATCGCTATCCCTGCAGAAGCGGCTGATACCGCAGCAGTAGTATAAGACTGCTGACCGGATACAGGTCTGAAAATATATAGAGAATTAACAGGCGGCGAAGGAGACTTCGCCGCTTTGATATTATCAAAGAAGGATCTTAATATGGAAAACAACGATATCTCCTGGAGACTTACCGAGATCTCACAGGAACTGATGGCTATCTCAAACGATGCTCTGCTTTACTGCAAGGACAGATTTGATATCGAAAGATTCAGGCAGGTTAGAGACCTGGCGGCAGAGCTGCTCTCGCTGTCAGCGGAGGGCATTACCGCGCAGGATGCCAAGAAACTTTTCGAGGATTGTGAGGGGTATCAGACACCCAGGATAGACACGCGTGCTGCAGTATTTAACGAGAAGGATGAAGTTCTGCTGGTGAAGGATTATGACGGCAAGTGGGCATTGCCCGGAGGGTGGTGCGAGTACAACATGTCCATCATGGAGAATACCGTTAAGGAGGCGCGTGAAGAGGCGGGTATAAAGGTCGAGCCCTGGCGCCTTGTGGCAGCTCACAGCAACCGCAAACACAATAACCCCAAGTCGTATTTTTATATCACCAGATTCTTTGTCCTGTGCCGTTACATAAGCGGTGAATATGCGTCTAACGAGGAGACTTCCGAGGCGCGTTATTTCGGTGTCGATGAACTGCCTTCTGACCTTAACGATCACAAGAGCAGTGCAGCCCAGATAAGGCTGTGTCTTAAAGCGGCGCATGAGAAAGAGTGGGTTCCGGATATAGACTGACGGGTTGTGAAAATAAACAAATACAAAGCCCGTCGATAGGAGTTTTAAGATAAATAGCCGAAATGCTTTCTGACATGGCAAATCTTTGTTGACTATCATTCTGCTTAAAAATATACTACGCGAGGAGTATAAAGAATTGATTTCCCCGGAGGGTTTTCATGACAGAAGACAGAGTCATTTTTAACTGCGGTGCTGCAGACCTTCAGATGAAGGCCGTCGCAATGCTCGTACAGAAAGCATCAGATTTCAGAAGCACCGTCTACATTGTCAAGAATGGACACAGAGCCAATGCCAAGAGCCTTCTGGGCGTTATGTCTCTGGGAATCGACAACGGTTCCGAGATTACCGTTACAGCTGACGGAACAGACTCGGGCGAAGCCGTTAAATCTTTGATAGAATATCTTAAGGACCCGAAGGTATGATGTTCTTAAGGAGTAATGAGCTCAGCTAAGTTTGACGCAAGACTTGATACAGTGCCTTTAAGTCCCGGAGTATACCTGATGAAGGATGCTTCGGGATCTGTTATTTATGTCGGCAAAGCGAAGAAGCTAAGAAACAGATTAAGGTCCTATTTCGGAGGCGGACAGATCACTCATCCCAAGGTGGCGGCGATGGTTTCTCACGTGGCCGACTTTGAGTATGTTGTGGTCGGCTCCGAGACGGAAGCGCTGCTTCTTGAATCCAATCTGATCAAGCGTTACATGCCCCAGTACAACATCCTCCTGCGTGACGACAAGGCATACCCTTACGTGTGCGTCACCCTTAACGAGGAGTACCCGAGAGTGTTTAAGGCTTTCCGTCCTGACGAGAAGGCGAGGGCCGCGGGTGCAAGATACTACGGCCCGTACATGGGAGGCGACCTGTATAACACCATGAAGGCTATAGAGCAGATCTTCCCGCTCAAGCGCTGCAGTAAAGTTTTCCCGCGCGACATAGGCAAGGACAGGCCGTGCCTGAACTATCACATCGGCAAGTGCATGGCACCGTGTTCCGGAAATGTTTCAGGCGAAGAGTACCGTAAGATGATCTTCGATATAGTCGCTTTCTTCGAGGGCCGCTACGACGGCATTAAGCTGGAGCTTCAAAAGCAGATGGAGCAGGCTTCGGAGGAACTCGATTTTGAGAGGGCGGCGGTGATAAGAGACAGGCTCGCGGCTCTGGATGCGATCACCAAAAATCAGCGCGTGTTCCAGAAGATAGAGCGCGATGTGGATGCCATCGGTATCTACGCACAAGCGGGCGAGACCTGCGTGCGGAAGCTTGAGCTGAGATCGGGAAGGATTGTCGGCTCTTCCACATACTTCATGAAGGGCGACCTGCCCTCGGTGTCGGAATTGGTAACAAGTTTCATTACGCAGTACTACCCCGGGTGCGGTAACATTCCCCCCATTGTGCTTGTGCCGAAGTTAGATGAAGAGGAGGATGTCGGGCTCCTGTCCGAATTCCTTTCAGGCGAGGCGGGGCGCAAAGTGCGCGTCTATACTCCCGAGAGGGGAGAGATGCATGACCTTCTTAAGATGGCTTCCGTAAATGCACAGGAGATGATGGTGAGACGCATATTGCGCGGCGGCGGTGCTCAGGCGGATCCTGCTGCCGGCATGAGGATCCTCGAGCGCATACTGAATGTCCCCGAGAACAGCCTTCACAGGGCAGAGTCTTACGACATAAGCAACCTCGGCAATGACGACATCTGTTCCGGCATGGTAGTCTTCAAGGACGGCAGGGCGGACAAGAAATCCTACAGGCTGTTTAAGATGAAGACAGTACAGACGCAGGATGATTTCGCTTCCATGAGGGAGACTCTTACCAGGCGCTTCGCGCATGACGGCAGCGACGGGTTCGAGTACCCCGATATCATTCTGGTTGACGGCGGCAAGGGGCAGCTTTCTGCGGTAGCTTCCGTGGTGCGTTCGCTTGAGACTGACCGCGATATCAGGCTTGTGGGCATGGTGAAGAACTCGCGCCACAGGACGGCGGGCGTGGTGCTCGAGGACGGTACCGAGATCATGCTCGAGAAGAATGAGCCCTCGGATGATGACGTCGTGCTCCTGCGCTTCCTTTCGGCGGTGCAGAATGAGGTGCACCGCTTTGCGATCACATACCAGAAGAAGCTTTCCAAGAAAAGAAACATACGCTATAAGCTTGAGAACATCACGGGCATAGGCCCCGCGAAACGCAAGGTGCTTCTGCAGGCGCTCGGCACGGTAAAGGCTGTCGAGGATGCTGACCTCGAGACTTTGTCCGGCATCAAAGGAATAAGTGACAAAGATGCGAAGATGATCTACGATTATTTCCATCAAGATGAGGAGGAGGACTGATGGCTGTATACGCGATGGCGGATCTGCATCTGGCGCTCGATAACCCCGAGAAATCTATGGAGGACTTCGGTCCCGCTTGGAAGGGTTACATGGAGCGAATCAAAGAGAATGTGTCCGTGATATCCGACGACGATCTTTTCCTCCTTCCGGGAGACCTTTCCTGGGCCATGTACTTTGATAATGCGCAGAAGGACTTCCAGTATATTAACGACCTTCCCGGAACAAAGCTCATAATCAGAGGCAACCACGACTACTGGTGGGGTACTGCCGCCAAGATGCAAAGGCAGCTTGATGAGCGCGGGCTTAATTCGATCAGAATACTTAAGAACGTTACCTACGTGGATGAGAAGCAGGGGGTGGCGGTGACAGGCACCCGCGGATGGAAGAGACTTGAGGATGACAATGTCAAAGCCGAGGACATCAAGATTCATGACAGGGAGCTCGAGAGGATGAAGCTGTGCCTGGAAAGCTTGGCAAAGTCAGATCCTGAGCACAAGCTGACCCACATCATGATGACTCATTACCCTCCCTGCGGCAGAAAAGGAGCCCCCTGTGACTACGCTTCCGTGATAGAGGAGAGCGGGATAGTGGATATATGTCTGTACGGGCACCTCCACGGGCGTGCGCATGCACAGGTTTTTGAGGGTGAGAAAAACGGCGTTAAATATTTTTGTGTGTCCGCGGACTACTTAAATTACAGGCCTTTGCGGGTTTTGTGAACATATTTTTGTTGCCAAAATCGGCCCTATAATATATAATATACAAACGGGAAAAGCCTGTTTATCGGAGCATAGCTTCGACACAGGCTGTTTTCATCTTTACGTATACCTGGAGGCTTACATGGCGCACAGTATGACAGGCTTCGGCAGAGGCGAGAAAGTTTTTGATACAAGACACTACTCTGTTGAGCTTAAGTCAGTAAACAGCCGCTTCTGTGATATCAATATCAGGATGCCCAAGCTGTTCAATTTTGCAGATGCCGCCATCAGAAAGCTTATCTCCGATACTCTCGTCAGAGGCAAGGTCGATGTCTATATCAGCTTTGAAGACGATGCAGAGGGATCCTCCGAGGTAATAGTCAACACAAGTCTCGTTAAAGCTTATTCCGAAGCAGTATCACAGATCGCTTCCCTTACGGGCAGAGTGGATGATGTGAATGCGTCAAGACTTGCGGCTTTCCCTGATGTCCTTTCCACCAGACAGGGTGAAGTGGACGAGGAGCAGATCTATTCCGAGCTCGAGCAGACCGTTAAGGAAGCTTTGGACGGAATGCAGGAGATGAGAAGCACTGAGGGCGCGAACCTCGTATCAGACCTTATCGACAAGATCAATGAGCTTGAGAAGGTAAGGAACGAGATCGATGCCAGAGCTCCGCGTGTAGTTGAAGAATACAGAGCAAGACTTTCCGACAGGATCGATGAACTTCTGGCAGATAACAGCAAGGCCTTTTACGATGAGGCCAGGATCACAGCCGAAGTTGCAGTCTTTGCAGATAAGTGCGCGATCGATGAGGAGCTTAAGAGGCTGTCCAGCCACTTCTCCCAGGGCAAGAGGATACTTGCTGTCGACGGCGCCGTAGGAAAGAAGATGGATTTCCTGATTCAGGAGATCAACCGTGAGACTAATACCATCGGCTCGAAGGCGAATGACATAGAGATCACGAACCGCGTTATGTTCATGAAGAACATAGTCGAGATGATGAGAGAGCAGATCCAGAATCTGGTCTGACCGGGAAGGAAAGACTATGAGATTCGCGG
This sequence comes from Clostridiales bacterium, assembly GCA_017451265.1. GTDB lineage: Bacteria > Bacillota > Clostridia > Saccharofermentanales > Saccharofermentanaceae > Saccharofermentans. Next base: position 167,487 of record JAFSPU010000008.1, on the reverse strand, counting down.
ATATCGGAGGAGGCAATGTGGCAGCGGCATCAAGAGTGCTCGCAGTGGCATCGGCCGACTCGGCGCCTATCAGGCGCATGATGCAGGAAGCAAGAGACAGGGCAATGCTCGTCGACTGCTGTGCAGGCAAGAAGTGCAGAAGCGTCCTGATCATGGACAGCGATCATATTGTGACCAGCGCCCTTGAGGTGGCAGTCGTCAGGAAAAGCCTGGAGGAATAACTATGGCAAAAGGATTATTGATATCAGTATCGGGACCTTCCGGAACAGGTAAAGGCTCGGTCCTTTCCAAGGTCAAGGAGATCAATCCTTCCTTCGGAACATCCATATCGGTTACGACCAGAGAGCCCAGAGAAGGCGAGCAGGACGGAGTGCACTACTTCTTTAAGACCAAGGAAGAGTTCATGAAGATGTACGAAGAAGGAGAGATCCTCGAGTACGATGAGTTTGTCGGCAACTACTACGGAACTCCCACTGTTGCACTCCAGGATATGAGCGAGGCCGGCACGGATGTACTGCTTGACCTTACCATCGCAGGAAGCATGGCGCTCAAGGAGAATTTCGAACAGTCGGTTACGATCTTCCTCCTTGCCCCTTCATATGAAGAGCTTGAGAACAGACTGCGCGGAAGAGGAACTGATTCCGATGAAGCGATCGCTGCAAGACTCGAGATGGCAAGACAGGAAACTAATTATGTAGGTCATTTCGATTATGTAGTTGTTAATGACGATATCGAGACGGCTGCCAAGAAGATACTGGCGATCATCGAGGCAGAGAAGTGCAGATGCGCACGCAATATAGAGTTGCTTGAAGATGTATTAAGAATAAATAAAGAAATGGAAGGTAATTGAGAATGTTGACAGATCCCACACTTGAACAGTTGCTGCCTAAGGCAAGCTGCGCTTATGAGCTCGCAGTACTTGTAAGTAAGAGAGCAAGCCAGATTGTAGACGGCGCACAGCCCATGATCCCCGATCAGGCTGACAACGCAGTATCACTTGCATGCAAGGAGATTCTCGAGGACAAGGTTATCGGCGTAAAGGGTACACTTCCCAAGGACTCTTATACAGTACCTCTCACAAGAGAAGCAAGACTTGCTATCGAGGCTGAGCGTAAGGCAAAGGAGCAGAAGGAGATGTTCAGAAGAGATGCTCAGGCTGCTGATATGGTTTATGCAGAGCAGCTCCAGAGTGAGAATCCTGCTGAGGATATCGTTTCCGAAGTGCTTCCCGAGACAAACGACGAAGCGCAGACTGTTGAGGAGTAAGGAGTAACGCAGATGTCTAATTCAGAAAAGATGGACAAGATCGTATCCCTTGCCAAGACAAGAGGTTTTGTATATCCGGGTTCCGATATCTACGGTGGTCTCGCGAACTCATGGGATTACGGCCCGCTCGGAGTCCAGCTTAAGAACAATGTAAAGGCTGCCTGGTGGAAGAAGTTCGTTCAGGAGAGCCCCTATAACGTAGGTCTTGATGCAGCTATCATCATGAACCCCAGAACTTGGGTCGCTTCAGGTCACGTCGGAGGCTTCTCCGATCCGTTGATCGACTGTAAGCAGTGCAAGGCAAGACAGAGAGCAGACAATCTCGTAGAAGATTGGAATAAGGAGAATAATGTAACGGATGTATCCGTAGAGGGCATGGAGCCCGAAGATCTCGTAGCATATATCAGAGAGAAGAACATTCCCTGTCCTGTATGCGGAGGTCATAACTTCACGGACATCAGAAAGTTCAACCTCATGTTCAAGACATTCGTCGGTGTAACAGAGGATTCTTCAAGCGAAGTTTATCTGAGACCTGAGACAGCTCAGGGCATCTTTGTTAACTTCGGCAATGTTCAGAGATCATCCAGAAAGAAGATCCCGTTCGGTATCTGCCAGATCGGTAAGTCTTTCCGTAACGAGATCACACCCGGTAACTTCATTTTCCGTACACGTGAGTTCGAGCAGATGGAACTTGAGTTCTTCTGCGAGCCCGGTACAGACCTTGAGTGGTTCCAGTACTGGAAGGATTTCTGTAAGAACTGGCTCACATCTCTCGGTATCAAGGAAGAGGAGCTGCGTACAAGGGATCACTCCAAGGAAGAGCTTGCTTTCTATTCAAGAGCAACAACAGACTTCGAGTTCGCTTTCCCTTTCACAGACTGGGGCGAGCTTTGGGGTATCGCTGACAGAACTGACTACGACCTTAAGCAGCATATGGAATTCTCTAAGCAGGATCTTTCTTATTTCGATCCCGCCAAGAACGAGAAGTACATCCCTTATGTTATCGAGCCTTCGCTCGGAGCAGACCGTGTTACTCTCGCATTCCTGTGTTCCGCTTTCGAAGAGGAGCAGCTTGAGGGCGGAGATGTAAGAAACGTAATGCATTTCCATCCGTTCCTTGCACCTATCAAGGTAGGTATCCTGCCTCTGTCGGCAAAGCTTACGGATAAGGTAATGCCTCTGTTCGAGTCCTTGTCCAAGAAGTATATGTGCGAGCTCGATGACCGTCAGAGCATCGGTAAGCGTTACAGAAGACAGGACGAGATCGGTACACCTTACTGCGTAGTCTATGACTTCGATTCCGAGAACGACAATTGTGTTACCATTAGAGAAAGAGATTCGATGAAGAATGTCGAGTATGAGCCCGGCAACATCAGATTCCCTATCGATAAGGTAGCAGAATTCTTCGAGGGCAAGTTCGACTTCTGATTTAAGAAGCAATATTAATATAGTTTCATTAAGCTAAGGCTTTGGAAAATAACAACATAATTTAGAAAGGCGGGCAATTAAATGGCTAAGAAGTACATTTATCTGTTTTCCGAGGGCAACGGAAACATGCGCGAACTGCTCGGTGGTAAGGGTGCAAACCTCGCCGAGATGACAAACCTGGGACTTCCTGTTCCTCAGGGCTTCACGATCTCTACAGAGGCTTGTACTCAGTATTACGAGGACGGCCGTCAGATCAATGACGAGATTCAGGCTCAGATCATGGAGTATATTACGAAGCTCGAGGAGATCACCGGTAAGAAGTTCGGCGACCTCGAGAACCCTCTCCTCGTTTCCGTAAGATCAGGTGCAAGAGCATCGATGCCCGGAATGATGGATACAATTCTTAACCTCGGCCTTAACGAAGACGTTGTCGGCGTTATTGCCAAGAAGTCCGGTAACCCCAGATGGGCTTGGGACTGCTACAGAAGATTCATCCAGATGTATTCCGATGTAGTTATGGAAGTTGGTAAGAAGTATTTCGAGGAGCTCATCGACAAGATGAAGGCTTCCCGCAAGGTTACACAGGACGTTGACCTCACAGCAGGCGATCTCCAGGAACTCGCTAACCAGTTCAAGGCTGAGTACAAGGCTAAGATCGGTTCTGACTTCCCTACAGATCCTAAGGAACAGCTCATGGGTGCTATCAAGGCTGTTTTCCGTTCATGGGACAATCCCCGTGCAAACATCTACAGAAGAGACAACGACATCCCTTATTCCTGGGGTACAGCTGTTAACGTTCAGTCCATGGCTTTCGGTAACATGGGTGACGACTGCGGTACAGGTGTTGCTTTCACAAGAGACCCTGCTACAGGTAACAAGGGACTTTTCGGTGAGTTCCTTACAAACGCTCAGGGCGAGGACGTTGTTGCCGGTGTAAGAACACCTATGCACATCTCCGAGATGGAGCAGAAGTTCCCCGGAGCATTCAAGCAGTTCACAGATGTATGCAATATTCTTGAGACACACTACAGAGATATGCAGGACATGGAGTTCACAGTAGAAGCAGGTAAGCTCTACATGCTCCAGACAAGAAACGGTAAGAGAACAGCTCAGGCTGCTATGAAGATCGCTTGTGACCTCGTTGACGAAGGTATGAGAACACCTGAGGAAGCAGTCGCAATGATCGATCCCCGTAACCTCGACACACTGCTTCACCCCCAGTTCGATCCCGCTGCTCTTAAGGCTGCTCAGGCAATCGGTAAGGGCCTCGGTGCTTCTCCGGGAGCTGCCTGCGGTAAGATCGTATTCACAGCTGAAGATGCAGTTGAGTGGCACAGCAGAGGTGAGAAGGTAATCCTCGTTAGACTCGAGACATCTCCTGAGGACATCTCCGGAATGAAGTCCGCTGAGGGTATCCTCACAGTAAGAGGCGGTATGACATCCCACGCTGCGGTAGTTGCAAGAGGTATGGGTGAGTGCTGCGTATCCGGATGCGGCGAGATCGCAATGGATGAGGAGCACAAGAGATTCACACTCGCAGGCAAGGAGTTCCACGAGGGTGACATCATCTCTCTCGATGGTTCCACAGGTAATATCTACGACGGTGCAATCCCTCAGGTTGACGCTGATCCCAACAACGGTTACTTCGGCCGAATCATGGCTTGGGCTGATGAGTTCAAGAGAATGGGCGTTCGTACTAACGCTGATACACCTGCAGATGCTAAGAAGGCTCGTGAGCTCGGTGCACAGGGTATCGGTCTTTGCCGTACAGAGCACATGTTCTTCGGTGAGGGCAGAATCGATGCATTCCGTGAGATGATCTGCTCCGAGACAGTTGAGGAGCGTGAGGAAGCTCTCGATATCATCCTGCCTATGCAGCAGAGCGACTTCGAGGCTCTCTATGAGGCTCTCGAGGGTTATCCCGTTACTATCCGTTTCCTGGATCCCCCGCTCCACGAGTTCGTTCCCACAACTGAGATCGAGATTGAGAAGCTTGCTAACAAGAAGCACAAGACAGTAGCTGACATTAAGAACATCATCTCTTCACTCCATGAGTTCAACCCCATGATGGGTCACAGAGGATGCCGTCTCTCAGTTACATATCCTGAGATTGCTAAGATGCAGACAAAGGCTGTTATCCGTGCTGCTATTAATGTAAAGGCTAAGCATCCCGACTGGGATATCGAGCCTGAGATCATGATCCCTCTCGTAGGTGATGTTAAGGAGCTCAAGTTCGTTAAGGATATCGTTGTTGCTACAGCTGACGAAGAAATCAAGAATGCAGGTTCCGATATTAAGTACGAAGTAGGTACTATGATTGAGATCCCGAGAGCTGCACTCACAGCTGATGAGATCGCTGCTAACGCTGACTTCTTCTGCTTCGGCACTAACGACCTTACACAGATGACATTCGGTTTCTCAAGAGACGATGCAGGTAAGTTCCTCGATGCTTATTACGATAAGAAGATCTTCGAGGCTGATCCTTTCGCTAAGCTCGATCAGACAGGTGTCGGCAAGCTCATGAAGATGGCTATTGACTTGGGCAAGCCCGTTAACCCGAATCTCCATATCGGTATCTGCGGCGAGCACGGCGGTGATCCTTCATCTGTTGAGTTCTGTGATGCAATCGGTCTTGATTATGTATCATGCTCACCTTTCCGTGTGCCGATCGCAAGACTTGCTGCTGCACAGGCTGCTATCGCTCATAAGAAGTAAGCAGATCTTTATCTTTAAACACTACGGCTTCCCGATATTTCGCGGGAAGCCTTTTTTTTATTGACAAGTACATTCAAAAGTTTTATAAATGTTGCGGCTTTATTTTAAAAAGAAGGGTGAGTTTGATTTATGGATTTTGGCGGTTTCTCCGTAAAATTTCTTGAAGTAATCGGACAGTATCTTTTCAGCATAAAGGGAACGTCTTTGGCGCTGTTCTTTATGTTCGCGATAATCTTTATCGGTTATCTCCTCGGAAAGATCAATGTAAAGGGTGTATCCCTGGGAACTGCAGCTATCTTCATCGTTGCTTTGTTCTTCGGTCACTTTAAGGGTGTAACAGTCGGTTATGAAGGACATGAAGGATGCATTGCAGGCTGGGCTGAGAAGCTCGGTACTATCGATACATGGTTTAAGATCATTCAGAACATCGGTCTTATCCTGTTCGTTACTTCCGTAGGCCTTATTGCCGGTCCTACATTCTTCAAGAACCTTAAGAAGAATGCCAAGTCCTATATTCTTCTCGGACTTCTCATCATTGCATCGGGAAGCCTTGTAACAGCCCTCATTACTATACTTGTTCCAAACATGACTTCTGCTATGTCAGTTGGTCTTATGTCAGGCGCTCTTACAAGTACACCTGCTTTCGCTGCAGCACAGGGTGCTCTTGAAGGATCCGAGTTCTACAGTGAGATCGCAGTAGGACATGCAGTTGCTTACCCGTTCGGAGTTATCGGAGTAGTTCTGTTCGTTCAGATCATTCCCAGACTTCTTAAGGTCGATATGGAACATGAAAAGTCACTTCTTGCACCTGTCGGTGATTTTGACGGTGAGAAGTCTATCTCTACAAAGCTGTTCACACTTGATAAGTTCGGCTGCGGAGCTTTCGCTCTTACAGTTATGGTCGGCCTTCTTATCGGAAGCATCACGATCCCTCTCCCGGGCGGTTCTTCTTTCAGCCTCGGTGCTACAGGCGGACCTCTCATCATGGGTCTCGTATTCGGTCACTTCGGCCATATCGGCAGACTTTCCCTCAAGGTTAAGGAGCACCTGCTCTCCATTTTCCAGGAGTTCGGTCTCGTACTCTTCCTCATCGGTGCAGGTATCGAGGGTGGTGCTGCATTCGTAGATACACTTAAGGTTTACGGCGGACTCCTCTTCCTGTGGGGTGCACTCATGACGATCGTACCTTTGATCGTCGGATTCTTATTCGCGAAGTACGTGCTCAAGCTCAGCCTTCTTAACAACTTGGGTTCCATCACAGGCGGTATGACAAGTACACCTGCCCTGGGTGCTCTCATCCAGTCTTCCGGAACTTCAAACGTTGCTTCCGCTTATGCAGCTACATACCCGATCGCTCTTGTATCGGTTGTACTTGCATCTCAGTTCCTTACTTACCTCTAATAAGACAGGACTTAAAACTGATACCTTACTTTTACACCTCTTTCTTCGGGAAGAGGTGTTATTATATTCGCATGGAAAACGTGTACGGAAACCATTACTACAGGCTTCTTACTTTTAAAGAGGAACTCGAGAATCAGATCAGCCGCATGGAGCAGACGCTTGAGGCGTTCTATGATACCAACATAATCGACCATGTTATGGGCAGGCTTAAGAGTGATGAGAGTGTCCTGGAGAAGTGCAGTAAAAAGAGTATCGATCCCACTCCCGATAATATAGTTGCCGCGATTCACGATGTAGTCGGTATCAGGATAATATGTACTTTTGTAGATGATACCTATAAGGTCAGGGATGCCATAAGAGACTTCAGCGGCATTAAGGTCATAGAGGAGAAAGATTACATCTCCAATGCAAAACCCAACGGCTACAGAAGCTATCACATGATAGTTCAGAATAAAGAGGGGTATTATGCCGAGATTCAGATCAGGACCATTTCCATGGATACCTGGGCGGCACTTGAGCATGACATAAAATACAAGAAGGATATAAACGTAAACAAGGAACTCATCACGGCTGAACTTAAAAGATGCGCTGATGAGCTCGCATCAACTGATATATCCATGCAGACGATAAGAAATATGATATACGGACAGATGTAAATGAAGATATTATTAGCAGAGGATACTAAAGATCTAAGTCACGCAGTGACGGTCCTTCTTCAGCATGAAGGATACGATGTGGATACAGCATTTGACGGGCAGCAGGCCCTGGATCTGATTTCGGCGAACGGATATGACGCGGTCATACTCGATATCATGATGCCGAAGGTAGACGGAATTACGGTTCTTACAAACATGAGGCAGAGACATAATATGACCCCGGTCATGCTCCTTACGGCCAAAGCAGATATCGATGACCGTGTTGCGGGTCTCGATGCAGGCGCTGATGATTATCTGCCGAAGCCTTTTGCCATGAAGGAATTCCTTGCCAGGGTGAGGGCTCTTGTCAGAAGAGGCGGCAATGATGATTCTCAGGATAAGATAATGTATGCGGGACTCGTACTTAACGGCGAGGATCTGTCATTAAGTTCGGAGAATACTGTAAGGCTCTCTCTTAAGGAATACGAACTGATGAGAGAGTTCATGAAGAACCCCGGACGCGAACTTGCCACTGATTATCTTCTTTGGAAGATATGGAACAACGAGCAGAATGCAGATGAGGATACGGTTTGGCTTTATGTGTCTTATCTTAAGAACAAGCTGCGTTCGATCGTTACAGCAGTAACCATAAACGGTGACAAGGGCGGAGCGTTCACATTAACGGAATGAATAACAGGACCATCGAGAGGATCAAGAAAAGGTTTATAGGTATCGCGATGCTCGCGATCTTTCTTGCCATGATCTTCATCGGCGGCGCGATCATACTGGCGAGCTTCTTCGTCTCCAGAAGTGCGATCAGAAGGGACCTGGATCAGCTGGTAATCAACGAAGCTTATCTTAAGGACAGCGAGATGTCGGAGTACTATGTCGACTCTCCGGATTTCACGGATATCTTTAATTCTCGGGTCGGCGCTCAGTTTGACTTCTGGCTGGTACGTTACGATGATCAGGGTGAGTTCCTTTCTATCGACGGACGTTATCCCGGCAACAGCTACAACTTCTTTATCGATATGAGTAATGATATCAAGGACGGGCCTTTCGGCTATGGCAGGCAGGGAAGGATATGGTATGAATACGCCGACACACCTGACGGCAGCGTCATCGCATTTATCGATACGACTTCCGAGATCTATTCCATAAACAGGCTCATATTCATTACGCTGATCGTGTGCGTCGCTGGCCTCGCTGTAACCTTCATTCTGGTTACGCACTTTGCGGACTACGCTGTCGCATCCGAGGCCGAGAACATGGCAAAGCAGAAGGATTTCATTACCAACGCGAGCCACGAGCTCAAAACCCCTCTTGCGGTTATACGGGCCAACACAGAGATGAGCCAGATGATCAACGGTGAAGACGAGTGGTCCGCCTCGACTATGAAGCAGATCGATCACATGAACGGCCTCATCGCGAACCTCGTCATGATCTCGAAGGCGCAGGAACTTGAGGACACGACAGAGATGTCTGAGATAGACGCGTCCGAGATTGTGAACAACACAGTAACGACATTCGAACCTGTCGCGATACAGTCCGGCATCACTCTTGAGAACAAGGTCACTTCAGGCGTGACTATCACAGCCGATGCAAGCAAGATCATGCAGCTTACCACGATACTTCTCGACAACGCCATCAAGTACTGTGACAGCGAAGGCACGGTAAGGGTGGAGCTCGTTTCACAGCGCCGCGGACTGCGCCTCACTGTGAGCAACAGCTATAAGGACGGGGCTAACGTTGACTTCAACAAGTTCTTCGAAAGATTCTACCGTGAGGATAAGTCTCATAACATCGACAAGGGCGGTTACGGCATAGGCCTTTCCATCGCCGAGAACATATGCCGTCAGTATAGCGGCGACATACGCGCAGCCTGGAAAAACGGTGAGATATCATTCATCTGCACACTGCATTGATACGGGTTTGTAAGTGCCCGGCTGATTGTAATAATCTCAGAGAATGTTTATATTAATTATGCTTTAAGCAATTATTCTATTGGAGGAATCTGTATGAAAGCAAAGAAGTTGATGGCTTCGGTCCTTTGTGCTTCCATGCTCCTTTCACTCGGCGGATGTGCTTTGTTCGATAAGGATGATGAAGGCGTACTGGCAGCAGTCACAGATTATGCTGAAGCCGTAAAGAAGGGCAAAGTAAGTAAGATAGCTGATCTTTTATACGAAGGCAATGATCTCGAGGACGATATAGAAGCTTACATTGCCGGTTCCACGGTAGAGACTCCCGACGGATATGCCGATGTCGTTTCTGCTATCGCTGATACGATCTCTTATGAGATTGACGAGGAGTCTGTTGAGTCTTCCAAGAAGAATAAAGAGGGAAGCGTTGCTATTACATGGACGATAGTTGACTATGATTCGATCTACGAGACTGTAATCGAAGACGACGGCAACCTCGAGGCCTTCATCGACGCGCTCTCCGATAACGGTGCAGATACGATGGAGATTTCCCAGACTCTTGATCTCGTTTATGAGAATGACACATGGCTGATCGACGACAGCAAACTTAAGGATCTGTATGAGGTTTATGACTTCTATACAGCGGCGCTCAGCTTCGTATTCATCCCCCCGCTTACGGATTATATCGACTACACCATTTGGTACTATTCCGATGACAGCGTATATGAGAACTACAGTCAGATCGAGCTCGATATCGTAACTTTTCAAGCGGGCGAAGATGTTCCGTTCGAGTTCACATACGAGTATTACCGTGACGGTGAGCTGATTTTCACAAGTGATGTATGCGAAGACCAGTGTCACTGGATCGAGGCTTACTACGGTCCTAATTACGATTCTGCTGCACAGGTAAACGAGATGGGTTATCTCGTTCCCGGTCAGTACAGATGCGTAATGTATGACCTCGCAGGACATGTCCTTGCTGATTCCACATGTACTGTAGAAGTGTCTGAGGTAGCAACGGCTGATGTAAGCATGGTCGACTACATCGAGTGGTATTACTCCGATGACGGCGTATATGAGAACTACAGTCAGATCGAGCTCGATATTATCCCTACATCAGAAGGACAGAGCGTAGTATGGACTTTCTACTATGAGTACTACATTGACGGTGAGCTCGTATACGTTAGTGACTCGTGTTCAGACCAGGGTTACTGGATAGAAGCTTACTATGGTCATAACTATGATTCTGAAGCTCAGACGACACCTGAAGGTTACCTTATCCCCGGTGAGTACACATGTATCATTTATGATCTTTCCGGCAATATCCTTGCCCAGGATACATGTACTGTTGAAGTAAACTGACCGCAGGTTATATCTTGTTAAAACGAACGGGTTCCGGTTCATTCGGAACCCGTTTGTTTTGTGAACAAATTGTTACCGTAAATTAGACATTAAGTAAACTTTGTTTTATAATAGAAACTAGCGTTTAATAAGCGCAAAATCGAATGGAGGATATTTTATGAAAGTCGATTTTAAGAAGTTGACAGCATCAGCTCTTTCTGTCGCAGTTCTCGCTTCCCTTTCCGGATGTGCGATGTTCGACAAGGATGATGAGGCTGTTCTCAAAGTAGCTGAAGACTATGCTGAGGCTGTTGTTAAGGTTAAGGCAGGCGATATCGTTGAGCTCTTGGCTGATCCTGATGATGATCTTCAGGAGAGCATCGAAGCTTTCGTTGAGACTGAAGGTTACGATGAAGATTACGCTGCTATTTGCAACGCTATCGCAGGTACACTCGCTTACGAGATTGATGAGGAGTCCGTTGAGTCTTCCAAGAAGTCCGGTAAGGCAAGTGTTGATATCACTTTCTCTGTAGCTGATTATGCTGCTGCTTACGATTCTGTAATTGAAGACGGCGGCGATCTCGATGCATTCCTTGATGCTATCGCTGACGCTGACAAGACTGAGTTCGAGCAGACAATCGATTTCGTTCTTGAAGACGATGCATGGCTCGTAGATGACAGCAAGGCAAAGAATGTTCAGGATATCTATCAGTTCTATCTTGATGCTTTCGATTATTCTTTCGCACCTGCTATCTCTGCTGATCTCGTAGATTCTACAGTTTGGTACTACTCCGATAACAGTGTTTACACAGACTACACACAGATCGAGCTCGACATCATGCCTACTTCTGAGGGCCAGGAGATCGAGTGGAACTTCTACTATGAGTACTACCGTGACGGCCAGCTCGTTTACACAAGTGACGAGTGCACAGACCAGGGCGTTTACATCGAGGCTTACTATGGTCCTAACTACGATTCCGCTGCTGCAGTTAATGCTTCCGGCAACCTCGTAGCTGGTGAGTACAGATGTATCATCTACGATCTGGCAGGCAACGTTCTCGCTGATTCCACTTGTACAGTTCAGGAAGGTGGCAGCACAACTGTTGTTACAGGCGGCGGTGACATGGAAGAGATCTGGGCTAACGGTACTGACGATTACTGGTACACATACGCTGATGGTAACGGTTCCGCAATGGGTACAGGTGATTACAGCACAAGTGAGACAGTAATGGAGTACACTGTTCAGGTTTCTGACGAGGCTAACCTCGCTTATTATCCTGTTTACTACGAAGTATACTATTCTGCTTCCGGTGACATGGCCGATGCTGAGTGCGTATACACAGCAACAATCACACCTTCTGAGTATACAAACGGATACTTCTATGAGTTCCAGTATGTAGACAATGCAGGTCTTGATGCAGGTACTTACTACTTCATCGGTGCTTCCGATGCAGCAGGCACAAACATCTTCTTCAACGTTGAGGCTGAAGTATCCTGATCTGATTGATTCGGAAATGAATAAGGTCCCGGTTAACGCCGGGACCTTTTATTATGCCGATAAACCTATTGTCTGTCCCATGACCACGGGGACTTCAGATGAATTAATAAATCGGTCGTCTATATTGGCTTTGTCTTTCTGAATAAGGAGAATGATCGTGGATCCGCCATACTCGAAGTGGCCCTTTTCTTCTCCTCTTGTTACATCACAGGATGAAGGGTTATCGTTTACGATGCGTCCTACGAGCATAGCTCCGACTTCCATCTGGACTGCTTTGCCGAAGTTATCCGAATTGATTACTGCATATTCACGAGTGTTCTGAATAAAAACAGGATACTGCTCGAGTGCAACGGGTCTTACCGTGTGGTAAATGCCGCGGATCTTTACATTTTCCTGCTGCCTGCCGGAATCGAAATAGATATATCTGTGATAGTGATTTACGCACAGTCTGAATACCAGCGCATAGCCTCCGTAGAATTCGCGCGCTAATGCCTCGTCCTTCAGAAGACCGCTGACGGTGAATTCGCTCTGCTTTACATTAAGCACGGTGTCCGAAGATATTTTATATACACTCAGAAGACCGTCACAAGGCGATATCAGATGCAAAGGATCATCACTAACGGGACGCAGACCGTCCTTGATCTTTCTGCAGAAAAAATCGTTAAAGCAGTTTATATTATCCAGTTCGTAATCCTCAACACGGATATCGTTCTTTTTTGCAAATGATCTGATCAGGACTTTTGACGCTTTGGAGTCCATCAGCTTCCCTGACAGAACAGATACAGGTCTGCTGACAAGAGGCCGGAGTATGATCCTTCCGGCTGCAGTCTTATACAGAAATTCAAGACCGTTCATCACTTTGATCCGTTTAGATATGCGATTATGAAGGCACTAAATTCCGCTAAGCCAATGATTATGATGACGATGAGACCGACTTTTCCGGGCTTACGCACCTTAATGTTGGTTACGAAGGCTATAGCTTCTATGAGCATAATTATGAAATAGAAGATAGTAAGATCGAATCTTGTGAAGAAGTGGACGATCATTACAAGCGGGAATACCAGTGCGGCAGATGTTACGGGTACGCCTACAAAATAAGCTTTACCCGTCTTCATCATCTGTTCCTCGCGCTCATCGCTTGTGGAATTAAAGTAAGCGAGTCTTATCATCGCAGCGAGGACGTAGAAGAGCGCTATCACGATGAGAAGTATCAATACAGGGTATGAACCTTCATATTCCTTACGCTTAACGAGTTCTGTAAAGATACCTCTGATGCGAAGCTGGGCAAGGCCGATAGTGACGGGGAGAATGCCGAAGCAGACCAGATCCGTCAGTGAATCAATTTGAATACCGAATTTCTTGTCGAATTCCGTGCGGTCCTTTTTGGTCCTTGCAACTTTACCGTCAAAAGCGTCAAGTATTCCGGATAACATCAGAAAGAATACGCCGAGCTGCGGGTGTCCGGCTCCTGTCACGGTAAATATGATACCGAGAGTTCCGGAAATAAGTGAAAGATATGTAAGTATTACTGTATAGTCGTATACGCCTATCATTTATGATCCCTTTCTTTTGCTGATCAGATAACCGGTAAGGGTTATGATACCGCTGATCAGTACACAGATATAGAAAGTCAGACCTCGGCTTATCAGCTCAACGCTGTAGGCCATGGATGACTCCATAATATCATTGAATCCGTCTATCATAAGATAATCGGATATACCCATTCCGCCGGGTATCGGAACAAAATTATAACCTATTGTTATCAGACATTGTTTGGAAAAAACAGCAGGCATAAGAGATTTATCGCCTCCTAATGCCGCATAAACCAGCATAGGTACCATTATCTGTGATGTTCTTTGAAGGAAATTCCAGATGAACGAGCTGATCAGTACCCCTCTGTGTCCTGAAATAAGATCGGAACAGACCTTGTAATCAGAACGGGTCTTTTCAATCTTCGCCAGCAGGTGTTCTTTATTCCTTACGAGATGGATCCTGTTGAGAAAGGATATTATCTTGCATGCTGGTTTGAATAATATGTTTTCTTTCTTAAGAAGCAGGAAGAACCCTGCAGCCAGAATGACCATCACTGAGAAACCTATGATGATAAACACGCGCGAAGATGTCCTGAACTGCGTGAACGACTGCGGGCTTATTACGACGGCGATAATACCGAGTGCAATTATCGACAGCGTGTACATCATAAGATTAAGAACTAAAGTTGCAGTAGTTATGCCTGCAGATATACCGCTTCTCATCATAAAGAAGGCACTGGCGGGCTGACCTCCCGTAGCTGACGGGGTGATGGCGCTGAAGTAAATGTCGGAAGTACTGTACAGAAGTCCGCTCAGCGGCCCGCGCTTGTATCCTGCGCGTCGAAGGATAGACCTTATGGCTACTCCTTCAAACCAGATGAAGAGCAGGGAGGCGACAACAGCCCCGATAAGGTACAGCTTGTCAGATTCTTTCAAGATCATGCAAAGATCCGTAATGGAAAGGTCTTTGCTCTGCTTTAAGACCAGTCTGACGGTAAGTATGGCAAGAACAAGAGATATGATCGCCCAGATGAAATTCTTGGATACTTTCTTTTTCTCCTCCATAATACCTTTCCCTAAATCTTATTACTGAAAAATATTGTACTACAGCATGTGATTATTACTAAGTGATAGTTTAGGTAATTGCTCTTTGTGTATAATTATCCTATGGGTACGAACGGCAGAATAAAATTATATATAGCGGGACTTACTGCGGTGCTCCTTATCATTGCGACTGTATCAGTTCTGCTGATATTCCGCGGTCGTGAAGGTTCAGGTGAAACCCCGGTTCTCGAGTATGCTGTCCCGTCAGGCACTGTTACTCTGACTGCTATGGAGACCTCCGCCGCGACTGCGCCTGAAGCCAATAGTGATGATTATTCATCGTATCCTCTTAATAATGCGGCTGACTGTCAGGCGGTCATTGACGCTTATGCTGCTGACCACGGGATCGATCCGTTTTCTTATCCGGTTGATATCACCAATCTTCTCATGACTAATCACGAGACCTTGGACTTTGTCCTTCATTATCCCGAATACGCAGGCACACAGGACGGCGCTGATTATCCCGGAAGCATCGATATGTCTGACTTCACTCCCTTAAGAGTTCCCGAGTACTATCAGTACGATATGAGATGGGGGTATAAGACTTATTCCGGCGATGTTCTGGCTGTAACCGGAAGCGGTCCTACAGCACTTGCCATGGCAGCTTCCTACCTCACAGGCAACGCCGATATGAATCCTGCGTGGATGGCTGCGTTTGCCGAAAACAACAACTACACCATGGACGGCGGCACCAACTGGACTCTCATGAGTGACGGTGCATTAGGCCTGGGTATCGACGTCACGCCTATAAGCGCGGATCAGGACAGAATAGAACGTAACCTCGATGTAGGCAATATCGTCGTCTGCCTCATGGGTCCGGGTGATTTCACTGACTCGGCTCAGTATATTGTTATCGTAGGCTATTCCGATGCGGGCTATGAGATAAGAGACCCGGGAAGCCGTGCAAGGACAGCTCAGACCTGGCAGTATGATACTTTGGCACCGCAAATGAACGGCTGCTGGATCATGAGAATTCTTTAATTATCTCAGATAAGACCGAAGCAGAAGGAAGTCCCTGGCCAAAAGCGGCGCAGGCTGCACAGGCATTCGAGAAGTCGAGTGCCTTTCTGTAATCATGGCTTCGGTCAAGCATATAGATAAAGGATGCGATCATGGTGTCACCGGCGCCGATCGTGCTCACCACATTTCCGCTGATGCCTGAAGATTGCAGGAAAACACCGTCTCCTGTGAGCAGGCACGCACCGTTTCCGCCTAAAGACACTAGTACATTCTGTGCGCCCCATGAGATGAGCCTGTCTGCGGCAGCACGCAGCTCCGGCAGGGAAGAAGATGTCGTAATATCCATTCCCGTAAGCCTGGCAAGTTCATGAGCATTGGGCTTGATCAGGTAAGGCTTCAGGGGGAGACACTTAAGCATGGCTTCTCCCTCGCAGTCCGTGATTATCCTGACGGAAGGGTCCTGCTCGAGGACTGCTTTTATTATGAGCGCGTACGTGTCGGTCTGGCACGAAGCGGGAAGAGAGCCTGAGATAAAAAGCGTATCGAATTCTGTCTGACAGATGGTGTTGATAAGACGTGTGATGTCGCCGGGAGCAATCTCGGGGCCGGCTCCGTTGATCTCCGTCTCGATGCCTTGGCCGTCCTTGACCTTCGTGTTGATCCTGGAGTGGCCCGCGACCTCGATGAAACGCGAGACGATGCCCTCGCTTTCGACATTGCGGCTTATCTCGGCGCCTGTGAAGCCTGCAGTGAATCCCGTGGCTGTGACGGAGCCTTTTCCTCCTAAGCGGTTAAGAACTTTTGCGACGTTTATGCCCTTGCCGCCCGCCTCGAAACTTTCGCTTTTGCTGCGGTTAACGGCAGGCGCATCTTCACTTCCCGTGACAAGCGTAACGCCCGAGGGAAGATCAACGAAATAATCTATAGAAGGATTAATCGTCAGAGTCAGGTACATAAATATCTTCTTCGCTTAAGTTGGAAAGTCTGACTGCCAGCGCGCACTCTATCCTCTTGCGGAAGAGCTTGCAGCCGTAGTCGTAGATATCCGTTATGGAGCCGCCTGCGTGGTAAGCATTGGCAGCGCAGCCGCCGGAGCAGTAAAGCTTTGCCCAGCAGTCCTTGCAGCCTTCTCTTGTGTAGCAGTTGACCTGGGCGAACTCGTAGCTTAAGTCCTTACCGTGTTCGTCGAAACCATTGTAGATGTCGCCGAGCTTCATCTTCTCGTCACCTACGAACTGATGGCAGGGGTAAAGATCACCCCAGGGTGTAACGGCAACATACTCTGTTCCCGCACCGCAGCCGGAGATCCTCTTGTAGATACAGGGACCGCATGTGAGGTCGAGCATGTAGTGGTAGAACGTGAAGCCATTGCCTTCGGCATTGCGCTTGATCATCTCGTGAGCGAGCTCCTCGTACTGCTGCATGAGGACGGGCAGATCCTCCTCGGTGAGGCAGGAGGGTGAGTCGGGAGATGTAACTACCGGCTCCATAGAAAGCTCCTTGAAACCCAAGTCCGCCATGTGCTTGATGTCTTCCACGAAGTCTGTGTTGAAGTGGGTGTAAGTGCCCCTCATGTAGTAGCTCTTGTCGCCTCTTGCTTCTACGAACTTCTTAAACTTAGGCACGATCACATCATAAGATCCGTTGCCCTTGTAGTCGACGCGGAATCTGTCGTTGGTCTCTTTGCGTCCGTCGAGACTCAAGACCACGTTATGCATTTCCTTGTTGCAGAAGTCGATCACGTCGTCGGTGATGTTGACGCCGTTGGTAGTGAGCGTGAATCTGATATTCTTTCCCGCATCCTTTTCCACTGAGCGGCCGTACTCCACCAGCTGCTTAACTACCTCCCAGTTCATGAGAGGCTCGCCGCCGAAGAAGTCGATGTCGAGGTTCTTATGGTAACCCGAGTTCTCAATGAGAAAGTCGATGGCGCGCTTGCCTGTCTCAAAGCTCATAAGTCCGCGCTCGCCATGGAAGTTGCCCTGCGCCGCAAAGCAGTAGGAACAATTCAGGTTGCATGTGTGTGCCACGTGAAGGCACAGCGCCTTGAGAGTCCACTTTCTCTTCTTGAGGTCATATGCGATGTCGCCGTACTTGTCAGGGGCAAAGAGCTTGCCGTCAGCCTTAAGCGCTTCGATGTCTGCGATGCACTCGTCTACATCGGCCTCGGTAACAGGAAACTTGGAGGTGACCGCAGCCGCGATCTCGTCACGCGTGTGGTCCTCATACATCTGAATTATCTCGTAGGCCACTTCATCCACCATGTGGATCGAGCCTGAGAATACGTCTAATACTATGTTCTTGTCGTCAAATTTATAACAGTGAATCAATTGATGCTCCTATAGAAGGGAATTAAAAAGGTCTCATAATCTACATTACGAGACCCCTTTGTTCTGATTAGTTAACGGAAATCCTAAGATCAGGACTTCTTCTCGCAAGCCTGGTTAGCAACACCGCAGGATGTCTTGCATGCTGACTGGCAGGATGTCTGGCACTCGCCGCAGCCGCCTTCCTTAACGGACTTACCAAGATCGCGGGTGTTGACAGTAATGATTCTTGACATATCAAACTCCCCCTTTAATTTACTTCCGCTATTTTACTTTAGAAAGCTAAGCTGTGTCAACAGCACACTGTCTTTACTTCGCTTATTCCGAGCAGTCTGAGTCTGTCTGCCGTGATCCTCTGACCCGGAATGAGTACCGGTATCCCTGGCGGGTACTTGAAGCAGTAGGAAGCGGATATCTTGCCTTCAGCTTCCTCAGCTTTTGTGAGCGTGCTTGCCGCGCGCACGGCGTCCTTAATTGGCATGGCAAGTTCAAGCGGGCTTGAGGGCAGAGAACCGGCATTATATTCCGTAACGGTTCCCGTAAGCTCTGCATCGATCTCCTTCAGTACCTTCGCAAAATGCGTGAGACTCTCACCGGTGTCGCCGATGCCGGTCATGGCGATGAGGTGCGTGTCAAAAGAAGCCTCTACTTCAATCTTGCGGTTCCTGAGCATTTCCGCGAGAGTGTTCCCGTTTATGACGCCTTCTGTGAGGACGGTTATCTTCGAGGGGTCGGCTCCGGGGAAGGAGAACAACTTTAGGTGCTGCATGTTATTAAGCTCTCCGCGGCATTCCTTGAGGGCGGTGACCCAGGCGGAGGTGATACCGGGGGTGGTCTTAAGGTCATGCACCACGCGCGCGATGCCCTCCATGAGAATGTAGGACGGGCTCGAAGTCTCAAAGATGTCCATGTAGTGGCGTATGAGCTCAGGCTCGATCATGCTGCCGTAGGTCAGCAGCAGCGCGGTCTGTGTGGGTGCATGGAGAGTCTTGTGAATGCTCTTGATAACGACGTCGGCGTGTGAAGAGGACGGGAAGTAAGGATCCAGTCCAAGATGTGCGCCGTGAGCCTCGTCTACGATGACAGCGGTTCCGTGGGTGTGTGCCACAGAAGTGATGGCTTCTATATCACTTGCGACGCCTTCATAAGTGGGTGATGTGATAACGACCGTTTTGATATCGGTGTCGGCCGCAAGCATCTCATCGACCTTGGAAGGGTCGATCTGAAGACAGAAGGGATACTTCGGGTCTGTCTGTGGGTTGATTACCGCGAATTCGTTATCCGTAAGTTCAAGCGCGTGCCAGACGGATATGTGGCAGTTAGAGGCGATGAGTATCTTACCACGCGCATCTGCAGCCATAATTGCCGAGAGGATTAGTGCCGTCGCACCGTTAACTGACAGTAGGGCAGCGTCCGCATTCCAGATTCCGGCTGCGTCCGTCCCGATGTCTTTAATGAGGCCCCGGGGATCATGCAGGTTATCGAAGCCTGATATCTCGGTGATGTCCTCACTAAGATAGGAGGGAACGAGGTCAGTATTTCGCTTGTGGCCCGGCATATGCATCGGGGTCACGCCACTTTGCGAATATTCACGAAGTCTGTCTTCCAGATTGCTCATAAAGTCCTTTACATAGAAACCCCGCCGTTATAAATAAGCGGCGGGGAAAAGAAATGGAGTATAAAGAATGATTTTACTTAGGTTCAATAACTGTAAAGCTGTAGCTTGCAACAGTGTCAGGATTCTCATATACATTAGCCTGAAGATCTACTGCAGTCTTGAGGATAAGTGTATAAGGTGAGAGGTTTCCGCCCAAAGAAGCTACGTTAGTAGCATAGCTGATAGCCTGAGCCTCATCGTCGGAGAGGAGCATATACTGGGAAACCAGATAGAGGCTTCTTACGCCGATGTCCATGTGTACCAGCTTGGGGTTAATGGAGTATGTATTCTTAGGTGTGGAATCTGTTGTAGAGATTCTTGTGGAGAAGGAAAGGCCCAATGTTGATGTGGTAGTGGGTGCTGCTGATTCCTTAACGAGGAAATAAGGCTTGCCCTCGATACCTACCTTACCTACATCGTGGAAGAGACCGATGATGATAGCGGACTCTTCATCAAGCTGAGGCATGATAGTATCCTTTATTCTGAGAAGCTGCTTAGTAACAGCAACGCTTCTGATAAGGAGTCCCTTGTCACATGCAAGAGGGCCCTCGAGCTCTGCGGGAGCGGTAAGCCAGTTAGTTCTGTTCTCGAGGAAGTCGATGAAGTGATCGAACTCTGTCTTTCTCTTAACTACAGCTGCCTTAAGCTGGTTGTAAAGCTCATCAACGTTGCCTGCATTTACATCAACCATGGGAAGGATACCTGTGGCACCCTTAGGAGCTGATGCTACGCCTGTAGCTGCAGCGGATACTGCTGCTGCCTCAGCGGGAACTGCTACGCCGCTTGTATCGTTGGACTCTGCAAAGTTGAATTTACACTTAGGGCATCTGATAGCCTGATTGGCAATTACCATACCGCAATCGGGACACTTTTTCATAAAATAGGGCCTCCATTTATCTTTATTTACGATGTGTATATATTACAACTTGCGAAGATGATTTTCAATTTAATTAGTGCAGTCTGACAACAGTTTACAAAGAGTTAAAAAATGATTGAGTCAAATATAATCAGCGCTTAAAAACGCCTTTTATAAACCTCTTGGCAGAGAATTTTATAGGGAAGTACTGCATCTTTCCGGTCTCCTGCGCACGCCTTACCATGGCGGCTTCTTCGGGGCTTACGGCGGTGTTGTGATTCATCATGTAATCGCGTGTTCCGGGTGCTTCGTAAAAGAATCTGTAGTGTGCGGCATAAGCGTCACCGAGTCCCAATATGTGGCCGAACTCGTGGGCTGACACGCGCATGAACCAGTTCTTGCCGTACCTTACGCGCAGGTTAAGGTGTATGTTTCCCGGGTGCCTTCTGGACCAGTTGATCATGAACGACTCGGGGTGGAAAGAGGATCTGAAAAGGCCCCAGCCCCAGCGCCACCATCGGCTCATTACATAGGATGTGCCCGTCACCTTGGCAGGGAGTACGCATATGTGAGGTCCTCGGTCTTCCTTGTTAACTCGGATTATGTTTACCGTGAAGCCTGCGTCTCCCCAGTATTTCGTGATGCCTTCCGTGCACGCGTCTGCGTAAGTGATGTCCCACTCGGGATTCTTCTCCAGCAAAGGCTCTGCGAAAAGCGCATAGCAGGTGATGGTGTCACCTTCGAGTGTTACGGGATAACGGCGTTTGGGGTTGGTCTGCTTGGTCTCCATACGCAGATTGTAGCATAAGATTACATTATGATTAAAAACGCTTCAGACCTATTCGAAGTAGAGGCCCGCTCATATACAATAGCAGTATGGAAGAGTTTTCTGACGTTAAGAAGATAAAGAAGGTAAGGCGCAGGTCCGGCGGTTTCTCTCTGCCGATGACTCTGGTGTGTATTGCTTTCGTAGTGGTCGTTGTTTTATGTGCGACCAAGTATTATGACGTCAGGATGGCGAGGATAAGACTCGAGGAAGAGAAAGCGGCTCTCGAGGCGCAGAAGGCGGCTTTGGAAGACCGTAACAACAATATCCTTGCAAGGGGCGTGGCGGGACAGGATTCCGCATATATTGAGGACGTCGCCAGATCCCAGCTGGACATGGTCTATCCCGGAGAGATCATCTTCAGGACTACCGGCGGCTGATCACCTTATCATTTTAATCTGAAAACTGTCGAATCTGACCTTCTCGGGGTACTGCGTGTCGAAGAAGATGGTCTGATGGAATGCCGCGAACTCGTGAGTGTTCTTTTTCATCCACATAGGAACGGGTATATCCATTTCACGGCACAGGATAACGATAGCCTCGGACAGCTCCTGAGAGAAGTTAACATCCGGGTTCTCATATTTTATTTCTTTTATTTTAAGAAGTCTGTTACCTTTAGTTGTGCGGCCTTCAAGTACCATTACTCATTTTCACCTCGAGTTTGCCTACATTTTGCCTTTTTTATCCCTGAAAGTAAACATGGGCAGTGTTAAGATAAGGGTGCAAACAATAATGTTCCTTACTTCATAACACCCTCCTTTCAAGGCACGAATATTAATTCGTGCCTCTTAATTTGCCGGAGAATGTCCTGTGAGGGCTGCCTCCACCCTTAAGAATGCGTCTTTGTGCTCCATAACATAGCCTCTGACGCCGAAAATGTGGTAAAGAGAACCGATGATTCCTATAAATGCGCCGAAGAAAAGGTTGATGCACAGTATCACGATGCTTCCTGTAAGCGGCTCGAATGAGCGGACGATGCCCACAGGATACTGAAGGATCTTCTTTGATGTGTCGAGGTTCATGATGCTTATCACCAGATTATAAATACCCACGGCAATGCCCACGATGCTGAGTATCTGAAAAACGGCAATGACGATCCAAATGATGCTTTCGGTACGGACCTTGGACGCGAGCTTCTCTACTATTCTTCTGTCTGCTTCATCTATCATGATTTATCCCTCCGTTAAAGACAATATAACACGAACGGCACGGCCGGTTGAATGAAAAACTAAATTAGATTCTGGATATATTCCGCTCAAGATACATTCTAAAAAGGGTGTTTCTGAGCGGAATTCTGATGTAGAATCCAAGTAATCTGTTGGATATTCTCGTAATAATGGCATGGCAAGCCTGACAGAAGGCATTGGATTTGAAAAACATAATGCAACGACTGTCTGAAAACAGAATATGTGTTCTACTGTCCGGCCATTTGCTAATTACCTTTTAAGTAGTCTGGGTCTTAAGCACACTTCATCGTGGGGAATTTGATGAAGTGAGAGAACGTCCAACAGTTTTTTGTGTTCAGGTCTGTTCATCAGTTCAAATGGCGTTTTGTTGTCAAAGATTTCGCGTGCAAAACTGTTTATGTGACAAGTGATGAGATTGATGTCCTCTTGCGTAAGTTTCTGGAAGGATGTTCCTTTGGGCAAGATTCTTCGTATAAGGACGTGGTTCTTCTCTATGTGTCCTTTCTGCCAAGAGGCTTGAGGATCGCAGTAGAAGATGCGGGTGCGCCTTATGCCAATCTCGCTAAACTCCAACGCATGAGGCCTTTTAAACTCTACGCCATTGTCAGTCAGGATAATCGGAAAGATACGACGAAAGGTTTCTGTCCCGAGTTGATTAGTTAACCAGTCGAATACCCCTTCAACGCTGTTTTGTGTCGCATCGTCAAGAAGGAATATCAACATGAAATTGCTGTCTCTAAAGATGAATGTAAGCAGTGTTTTTAAAGACCCTCTGGAACTCTTTACCGTATCCATCTCCACTATAGGAAGATCCGGATTGGCTGCAGTGAAAGCTTGAAAGTCTTCGATAGACCGGCCACGACGATATTTGTATTCAAACCTTGTAAGAACAGTCTTTTTCTTTCTTCTTGCCTTGTAACGGACCTTTTTAGGAAGATCGAAGTTGTTGATAAGGAAAATGTTCTCGTTGATGTATGTATATAGTGTCTTTTCAGATATTCCAATTTCATCAGCGTGAGTAGCGAAAATATGGTTGATAGATTGCCCTTTCTTTATCAACGGAGAAATCAGGTTGTCGATCCTTTCTAAATCCTCAATGGACGTCCTTATACCGCTCCTGGACTCCCTAAGTTCTCTTGTATAACAGCTGTGAGCTCTATTTGCTGAATAGTAAGCGTGAATGGCTTTGCAACTGTGTTCTTTGTCACATCCATTGCATACATATGGAGGCTTGTCGAGCTTGGGACAGATTTTGGATACATAGCTTTCACATAGAGGCCGACAATCGAAAGCTGTACAGAATTTGCATTTGGTCGTACAAGTGCTTGGGGTTTCAAAAGGACACAGGTTTTGCTTGAGGCACTTGGAATAACTGATGCAATCGTTTGAATCGGGATGTATTTCATCCGTGAAGCAACGATGTAGCTTGATTTCTCTCGAGATTGTGGCCGGCGATCTATGCAATCTTTTTGCTATATAGGCAAAGGTAAAATCTTCGGCAACGAATTTTTCTATCAGAGCTCTGTCTGAAAGAGATAAATGTTTTGACATGTCTAGGCTCCTTTCAGGCCGGACAGTGTCTTATTATTTTCTGGAATCGATTGGTTTGTAAAACTAATTATTGAATTTGTAAGAGTAAAAGTAGAGAAAAACTTCAAATAACAATTACATTCAAGGAACGGCACGGCCGGTGTTATATCCCAATAAAGGGACATGTGCGCGCGTAGAATGAGATCATACGGTATTGGAGGTATTTATAATGACTGACTATATTATCCTGGCACTGCTTTCAGTGCTTATCGTAATAGGTATCATGATCATCGTTATCCTGCGCAGGGCGGGAACTGATGAGACAGAGGATGACGGGCATGAGGAGGAGATGGTGGAAAGGCTCCTTGATAAGCTTGATGAGAATAAGGATGCAGTTTTGCATGTGTCGGGTCAGTTCGACATGATGAGTAAGAACCAGTATGTGCAGAACAAGTCCCTGCAGGATACGCTTTCAGGTTCCCTTAAGGAAACCCGTGAAGACCAGGCACAGCGTCTGGATGCCATGACGCGCTCGCAGAATAATTCCTTCGCCGAATTCCGTAAGGAGATGAATGAGAGTGCCGACCGTCAGAACCGTACCATCGTGCAGCTTCAGAAGACCACCAATGACTCTCTTATGGAGATGCAGAAGTCTCAGGGAGAATCCCTGCTTAAGATGCAGGAGCAGATGAATAAGACTTTGCAGGCTTCGATCGAAAGCATGACGAAGTCTAATGAGAAAAAGCTTGATGAGATCCGCGGAGTTGTTACCGAGAAGCTCGATAAGACTCTTAACGAGAGGCTTGATTCGAACTTTAAGCAGGTAGGTGAGCAGATGGCTAATCTGTATAAAAGCCTGGGTGAATTGCAGCAGCTTTCTTCCGGTGTCACTAACCTTAATAAGACATTAAGTAATGTTAAGGCCAGAGGCAACTGGGGTGAGGTTCAGCTCGGACGCATTCTGGAGCAGACGCTGGCGCGTGAGCAGTACGAGGAGAATATCGCGACGAAGAGCGGTTCTTCCGACCGTGTCGAGTATGCGATCAAGCTTCCCAATGAGGAAGGTGCGGCCTATCTTCCCATAGATGCGAAGTTCCCGGTCGATATCTATAACAGGATCGCCGAAGCTTCAGAGAATTGTGACGAGGAAGCCGTGAAGGCTGCTCGCGGGGAGCTTATGAACAGGATCAAGCAGGAAGCTTCAACCATAAGTGACAAGTATCTTGATCCGCCGAATACGGCTGATTATGCGATCATGTATCTTCCTACCGAAGGACTCTATGCAGAGGTTCTGCGTATAGACGGTCTGTCTGATTACTGCCAGTCCAAGCGCATCATGATAGCGGGGCCGACTACCATAATGGCTCTTCTTAACACTATCTCCATCGGATTCCGTCACATGGCTCTTAATAAAAAGAGCGAGGAAGTCCGCAAGATTCTTGAAGCGACAAAGGGCCAGCTTGAAAAACTCGAGGAAGCTGCTACGATCGCCGAGAAGCGTATCGACAAGGCTTCAGAAGCTGCCAGGGAGATAAAGCACCGCACCGGAATCATGCGGGGGAAGATGAGGACTATCACCGCATTAAGCGATGAAGAATCCGACAGGATCCTCGGAATTGAGGCCTCAGGGCCCATGGATCTTGATGATCTGGAGGATGACGAATAAGCTTACGCATGATCTTGTGAAGTATGGTACAATACATGAAGTTCGCACTATGTGAGCTGTGGCCGGGGTCGGGTCTCGTGCAATTCGATCCCGTGAACCCTGTCAGGTCCGGAAGGAAGCAGCAGTAAGCGGTTTTTCGTTTGTGCCGCGAGGGTGCCTGTCCGGCTGCAGTTCAGATAGTGTGAACTTTTTTGATATACGGGAGATGAACATGGAATATCAGGCTCTATACAGACAGTTCAGACCGGCAAACTTCGATGAGATTGTAGAACAGAAAGCGGCGGTGGCTACACTCCGTAAGACCGTGCAGACAGGGAAGATAGGACATGCATATCTGTTTTGCGGTCAGAGAGGTACGGGTAAGACATCAATCGCCCGTGTATTCGCCAGAGCTATCAACTGTGAGAATCCCGTAAACGGCAATCCCTGTAATGAGTGCGCTATCTGTAAGGGAATAATGGACGGTTCCCTCATGGACGTCATAGAGATCGATGCCGCTTCCAACAGAAGTATAGATAATATAAGAAGTATCTGTGAGGAGGTTAGCTACGCGCCTTCCAGAGCCAGACATAAGGTATATATCATAGACGAGGTTCATATGATCACCACGGAGGCTTTTAACGCCCTCCTTAAGACCCTCGAGGAGCCGCCGGCACATGCCGTTTTCCTCTTTGCTACCACTGAACCTCACCAGATACCTCCCACTATCTTAAGCCGCTGCCAGAGATTCGATTTCAGAAGGATCTCCGTGGATGCCATTAAGGGCAGACTTTCTTACATATGCGAGAAAGAGAAGATCAACTGCAGCGAGGACGCGCTTGATCTGATCGCGTCCATGAGCGACGGCGCCATGAGAGACGCCATCTCATTCCTTGATCAGGCGGCAGCCATGGCTTCCGGAGCACTCATCACGCCTGAGTCCATCGAAGAGATGACCGGTACCGTAAACATCGACTTTATCGCTGATTTTGCGACTATCCTTATAGAGGGAAGCTTTGACAAGCTGCCCGTGAAGTGCAAGGAGCTCGCAGACAGCGGAAGAGATTTCATACAGTTCACGCTGGATCTTGCAGAATTCTTCAGAAACCTGCTGATCATAAGGGTTGTTCCGAATCCTGTTCAGCTGATATCAGCTTCTGCCAAGACCAAGCAGCGCATGTATGAGATCGCCAATCTAACCAATTCACAGACGCTCACGGGATTCATCTCATCGTTCTCGAAGACTGTTTCTGATCTTAAGTGGTCCCCGTCAGTAAGGACTAGCTTTGAGATCGCCATGCTGAGGCTTTGCGGACGTAAGATAAGGATGGAGGAAGCCCCTCTCGTTATCCCCGATTTCAGTAAGCTTCAGGCACAGGCTGCCAAGGAGATTTCCGAAGGTACGGCAGTTAAGAAGCCGTCGCCTTTTGCTGCTGTAAGCGAGGAGAAACCAGCTACGGCTCCGGCACCTGAGGCTCCTAAAGCAGAAGAACCTGCACCTGCCCCTGCGGAGGAGCAGAAGAAGGAAGATGACATCCCCGCCATTGCGAAGCCTTCGCCCTTTACGGCGCCAATCGCGAAAGCGCCTGAAGTTAAGGAGGAGAAGCCGATACCTGCTATTGCAAAGCCCGTGGAACCGGCACCTGCTCCCGCACCTGAACCGGAGCCCGCTCCGGCACCTGCGCCGGAAGAGCCTGAGCTTGATGATGAAGAGCTTGATGCTCCCCAGACGATTCCGGAAGAACCCGTTTCGGATATTCCGTTCCCGCCGCTCGCATCGGCTCCTGCCGAGGAAGAGATCGACGAGGAAGACAAGCCCATGGAGAATCAGATCGGCCTGCTTTTTAATGAGGATGCAGATAACGACGCTCCCCAGGTAGGCATATTCGCTAACCTTTCCGATTCTGTTCTTGATGACTACACCATGGATGATTTAGATGAAGGCGGCGAGGAGGAGGAAGCTCCTTCAGAAAACATAGCTTTCGGCGATGTTGACGACGATCTTCAGGCTCCGACCGGACGCATAGGAGAGACAAAGAAGACGGCTCTTTCCACTGCTGTAGATAAGTCTCCGATCGTAAGATCCAAGCAGCCCGAGCCTGAGACGGATCCCAGGAAGGTCTGGATAGAGATCAAGTCCCGCGTTTATGAGCAGGACAGACACTTAGGTCAGGTGCTCGCAAGCTCAAGGCTGGCACTTCTCGGAGGCGGCGCGTATATCATTCTTAACAGCGAGGATCCTTATGAGGCACGTGAGCTCGGTACAAGCCGTGAGTTCAAGCAGGTGTCCCAGGAGATCAAGTTCAAGATAGAAGGCATCAATCATGTTTTCTCATGTACGCAGAAGCAGTATGAGAATGTAGAGAAGAAATATGCCGCAGAAAACCCGGGCAGTAATGCGGGTTCTGTGGTGTTCGATGATTCTGAAAACAGTGCCGCGGCTGACTTCATAAACAGCTTAGGTGCGGCAGGACTTAATACCGAGATCCATTTTGGCGATGAATAACGAGACCGGTAACAAAAGGAAAAAAGTACTGATCATAGGCGCGGGACCTGCGGGCCTCACTGCCGCATATGAACTGTTATCGCGCTCGGACGGATATGAGGTAGTCGTATTCGAAGGTTCTGATATGTTTGGCGGTATTTCCAAGACGGTTAACTATAAAGGTAACCGTATGGATATGGGTGGACACAGATTCTTCTCGAAGGCTCCCGAAGTAAATGAGTGGTGGGATAAGATGATGCCCATGCAGGGAGCTCCTTCTAAGGATGACATCATGCTCTCGCGCAGTGTTCCTCTTAATGCAGAAGGTCCCGACCCTTCAAAAGAAGATGTGGTAATGCTCACTAGACACAGAGTTTCCAGAATCTTCTTCGACGGTAAGTTTTACGATTACCCGATTTCCTTGAAGCTTGCGACTTTCAAAAATATGGGATTTGCAAATACGATGAAGTGCGGTTTCAGTTATCTGAAGACGCTGTTCCATAAGCTTCCGGAAGACAATCTGGAGAACTTCTATATCAATTCATTCGGAAGAAAACTGTACTCGATGTTCTTCGAATACTATACAGAGAATCTGTGGGGAAGACATCCGAGTGAGATCGATGCTTCATGGGGCGCGCAGCGCACTAAGGGCCTTTCGATCGGAGGCATTCTGAAGGATGTTTTCGGCAAGATCTTTCATGTGAAGAACAGGAAGGTGAATACTTCCCTGATCGAGCAGTTCAAGTACCCTAAGTTAGGACCGGGTGAACTGTGGGAGGTTACGGCACAAAGAGTAGAAGAACTCGGCGGAACAATAATAAAGGAAGCGGAGGTAACAAAGCTTCACAAGGAAGGCAGCCGCATCATATCCCTTACTTATGTTAAAGACGGAGAAGAGTGCGTTATGGAAGGTGACTGCTTTATCTCATCCATGCCTTTGAAAGACCTTGTAGGCGGAATGAATGATGTGCCCGAAGAGCCTTCAAAGATCGCTTCCGGGCTTCCTTACCGTGATTATATGACGCTCGGCGTTCTCGTTAAGAAGCTGAATCTGGAGAACAAGACTGATATAAAGACTGTCGGTAATATCGTACCTGACTGCTGGGTCTATGTTCAGGACAGAAGTGTAAAGATGGGAAGATTTCAGATTTATAACAACTGGTCTCCTTATATGGTAAAAGACCTCGAGAATACCGTGTGGATAGGACTCGAGTATTTCTGTAACGAAGGCGACGAGTTCTGGAATATGACAGAGGAGCAGTTCTCCAAGCTCGGAACTGAAGAGATGGTAAGGATAGGGCTGATTTCAAGCCTTGATGATGTCCTGGATTCTCACATGGAGAAGGTTAAGAAGGCATATCCCGCTTATTTCGATACATACGATCAGATCGATACTCTTATCGATTATCTGAATACGATCGATAACCTTTACTGCGTCGGAAGAAACGGCCAGCACAGATACAACAATCTCGATCATTCAATGATGACTTCGTTTGAAGCCGTTAAGTGTATAATCACAGGCAGCACTGACAAGTCTGCTATCTGGAGTGTTAATACTGAGAAAGAATACCACGAGCAGAAGGAAGAAGCCTGACGGTGTGGTACAATACTTGAGTTAAACTGAAAAACTATTTCGGAGGATAAAAAGAATGGCTAAAGGATTCAGAGGAATGCCCGGCGGAATGGGCGGCATGGGAAATATGGGTAACCTTATGGCTCAGGCACAGAAGATGCAGAAGGAGCTCGAGAATGTTCAGATCGAGATCAAGCAGCTTCGTATCGCAGGTTCCGCAGGCGGAGATAAGGTAAAGCTCGTGCTCGGCGGCGACCACAAGATCTACAACCTCGAGATCGCCCCTGAGGTTATCGATCCCGATGATGCAGAGATGCTCGCAGATCTCATCACTGCTGCTTACAATCAGGCAAATGACGAGCTTGAGGCTAAGTCCACAGAGATGATGAATAAGGTTACCGGCGGAGTTAAGATGCCGTTCTGATATGGCAAGATATTCACCTTCGGTACAGAATCTGATATCAAAGCTCGGATCGCTTCCGGGCATCGGAGGAAAGTCGGCTCAGAGGCTGGCTTTTTCCATTTTGTCCATGTCTCAGGAAGAGGCGGATGCCCTGACTGGTGCCATTGTAGAGGCAAGAAAGCTTACCAAGCGCTGCAGTATCTGCCAGAACTTCACTGACAGTGACCCGTGCCCTATCTGCACGGATCCCAAGCGCGATACCGGCACCGTTTGCGTTGTGGAGTCTCCCCGCGATGTGTCCGCTTTTGAGAGGATGCACGAGTACAACGGCCTTTACCATGTGCTTCACGGTGTCTACAATCCCGTGGGCAACATGAACATGAAAGACATTACGCTGACAGAACTCTTTGCGAGGCTTACGGATCACCCCGAGATAAAGGAAGTTATCGTGGCCACCAACCAGACCGCGGAAGGAAACGCGACTGCACTCTATATCTCGCGTCTGCTGTCTGCGACGGGGATAAAGGTAACAAGGCTCGCCTCGGGCCTTCCCATGGGATCTGACATCGAGTTTGCAGACGACCTTACCCTGGCAAGCGCTCTTAAGGGAAGAAAGACGGTGGGTTCATAATGGCAGACGAAGGCATGAGACTTGATAAGTTCCTTAAGGTGTCGCGCATAATTAAGCGCCGCCAGGTGGCAAACGACGTGTGTGACGCGGGAAGAGTTACGGTGAACGGACGCCCCGCCAAGCCTTCCGTTAGACTGAAGGTAGGCGATGAGGTCACGATCGAGTTCGGTAACGGCACGGTCGGGTTCAGAGTCCTGTCGATAGCGCAGTCGATACGTAAAGAAGATGCCGACTCGATGTACGAGATACTGGAGTGACCGGTTGACCAGTTGAGAACCGTCCCCGGTTGGACAGTGGCCCCCTCGGTTATACTTTTTTGGAGATTTTGAGAAAAAGTATACGATTTGAGGGATTTTTTATACTTTATTTCAAAACATATGAAAAAGTATAGGATATCCGGGTAAATCGTGCGTTTGATTGGGGAAAACGGGTGGAAAATAGGAAAATCAGGCCAAAACTGTATACTTTTTTCTGAAATACGGGAAAAAGTATAAACGGGCGAGGCGCGTAGGCGGACGAAGCCCGAACACCAACTGATTAATTGAAAACGTCCCCTTATTAATATAAAATAAGGGGACTTTTATTTTGCGGAGGAAGTTATGGGCAAAATCATCCTGACCGGCGACAGACCGACCGGAAGGCTTCATATCGGACATTATGTAGGTTCACTGAGAAGAAGAGTAGAACTTCAGAATTCCTGAGAGTACGAAAAGATATTCATCATGATCGCCGATGCACAGGCGCTCACAGATAACGTTGATAATCCTGAGAAGATCAGAGAGAACATCATTGAAGTAGCACTGGACTATCTGTCATGCGGTATTGATCCCGAGAAGTCCAATATTCTTATTCAGTCAGAGATCTCAGAGCTTACCGAGCTCACATTCTATTACATGAATATGGTTACGGTCTCCAGACTGCAGCGTAATCCTACGGTTAAGTCCGAGATTCAGCTTCGAAACTTCGAAGCTTCGATCCCCGTAGGCTTCTTCTGCTATCCGATCAGCCAGACTGCAGATATCACTGCGTTTAAGGCTACAACGGTTCCCGTAGGTGAGGACCAGCTCCCTATGATCGAGCAGGCACAGGAGATCGTTCACAGGTTTAATACGGTTTACAAGACAGACTGCCTCGTAAGGCCTGAGGCGCTTCTGCCTACTAATGAGGTCTGCTCCAGACTTCCCGGTACAGACGGCAAGGCCAAGATGAGTAAGTCTCTCGGAAACTGCATCTACATTTCTGATTCCGCGGATGTGATTAAGAAGAAGGTCATGGGCATGTTCACGGATCCCAACCACTTAAGAGTTGAAGATCCGGGTTCCCTGGAGGGTAATACTGTGTTTACTTACCTCGACGCTTTCTGCAAGCCTGAGCATTTCGAGATGTTCGGTGACGAGCACAAGAGCCTCGACGAGATGAAGGAGCATTACCAGAGGGGCGGCCTCGGTGACGTTAAGGTAAAGAAGTTCCTCATCAATGTTCTCGAGGATGAGCTTGCTCCCATCAGAGCAAGAAGAGAAGAGCTTCAGAAGGATATCCCGTATGTTGTGGATGTGCTCAAGAAGGGCACCGATGCAGCACGCGCAGAAGCGGCTAAGACACTGTCTGAGCTTAAGGACGCGATGAGAATCAATTACTTCGAGGACGAGGCTTTGATCAAGTCCTGGCAGGAGAAGTTTAACGGTTAATTGCTAAAGGAGATCCATTTGGCAGAGGGGAGGCAAAGATGGATTACACGGCACAGTACGCGGAACTTAACAAGATCATTAAGGAATCGGAACACATCGTGTTCTTCGGAGGTGCAGGCGTCTCCACAGAGAGCGGCATCCCTGACTTCAGATCGAAGGACGGACTTTATAACCAGCATGATGTAAGGTTCGACGCATATACGCCGGAGTATCTTCTGTCCATCAACTGCCTTGAGGACGAGCCTAAGGTGTTTTACGAATTCTACCGTCAGAAGCTTAACGGCGAGGGAATAGAGCCTAATGCGGCGCACATCAAGCTTGCGCAGATGGAGAAGGCCGGAAAGCTCGACGGCGTCATTACCCAGAACATCGACGGACTTCACCAGAAGGCGGGAAGCGTCAATGTTCAGGAGGTTCACGGTTCGACACTCCGTAACTACTGCAGCAGATGCAAGAAGAAGTATCCTGCAGATTATATCTTCAAGAGTGATGAGGCTGTGCCGAAGTGCAAGATCTGCGGAGGCCTCATAAGACCTGAAGTAACACTGTACGGTGAAGGCCTTCCTCAGGATGCCTGGCAGAATTCCGTAAAGCTTGTCGCGAATGCGGACTGCCTTATCATCGGAGGCACATCCCTGGTAGTAAATCCCGCGGCATCGCTGGCGTGGTCTTTCAGAGGTGAGAACCTGATCATCATTAACCGTGATGTAACGTCTGCGGACAGAATGGCAAAGCTTGTTTTCCACGAGAGCATATCCAAGGTTCTCGGTATGATCGAATTAGATTAATAAAAATAGAGGTGAAAAGAAATGTTCAAGATCGGTATTATCGGATGCGGAACAATGGCAGCAAGAATGATCGAGAGTATAAAGGATCTCGATGATATTGAGGTAGTAGCCGTAGCTTCGCGTGAAAAGGCGCGTGCCAATAAGTTCGTTAAGCAAAATTGCCCCGATGCCAAGCCTTTGGGTTCTTATGAGCAGATGACGCGCCAGAAGGATATCGATCTTGTATATATAGCAACTCCGAATACATTCCACTACGAGAATGCGGTCATGTGTGTTAAGAACCACATGAACGTACTTGTCGAAAAGCCTTTCGTAATGAGCCGCGAGGAAGCAGACAGCATCTTCACGGAGGCTAAGAACAGAGGCGTGTTTGTCTGTGAAGCTATGTGGACATCATTCACTCCTCTACATAAGAAGATGATCAATTGGATCGAGTCCGGCAAGATCGGTGCCGTAAGATATATCCAGTCCAACCTCGGTTACAACGTCGAGAATGTTCAGAGGATCACGGATCCCACACTCGGAGGCGGTGCTCACCTCGACCTCGGTGTATATCCTACTAATCTTGCCGTAAGTATCTACGGCGAGAACCTTGAGCCCGTGTCGGTATTTGCTCATAAGTATTCGACAGGTGTGGAGAAGGATGTAAGCACCGTTCTCGAGATTCCTCATGACGGAGCTCTGGCCGTGTCTTTCGTTACTGTAGCATCCTTTACTGATAAGGACGGTTCCGTTATCGGCGAGAACGGATATATCAAGATCAAGAATATCAACGACTATGAGAAGATCGAGCTTTATGATACACAGGGTAAGCTCATCGACAGTGCCGAGCGCGAAGGTATCAATTCCTATGCGGTTGAGATCCTCGCATGCGTAGACGCCATTAAGAAGGGACTCATTCAGTGCCCTGAGATGCCCTGGCATAAGACAGCTACCATCGCGACTTTGAATGACAAGATTAGGAGAATGATCTGAGCTTGAACGATAACAAGGAAAAAATCCGTCTGATAGTCTACTCAGGAGTAATCGCAGCGCTGTATGTAGTGCTTACGCTTCCTATGGCACAGTTTGCATTCGGTCCCATTCAGTTCCGTTTGGCAGAGGTGCTGACAGTGCTGCCGGCATTCGCTGCCGGATACATTCCCGGCGTATCTCTCGGCTGTTTTATTGCCAACTTGCTTAATCCGAACAACCTGGGTCCCGTGGATATCATATTCGGAACTCTTGCTACCGTAATAGCCGGTATCTTCACAATGATCATCGGCAAGAAGAACAAGATCCTCGGTATCATCCCGCCAATTATCAGCAACGGACTTATAGTAGGCGGTTATCTGCCGTTCCTTCTCGTGGATGAGGGAAGCTCTGTTACGGCTCAGGCTGTAATAATCTCGATGGTAGAGGTTGCAGCTTCCGAGGCTGTGCTTCTCATTATTATCGGCATCCCGTTCATCCTTCTTATCGAGAAGAATTTAAGACTTAAGTCATTAGTGGAGAGATTGTGATATATGCCTCAGTATTTTGACGCCAATCCCGAGACACCCTCGAACAGAAAATTCGTCGATTACCGTATCAACGGTATCAACTTCAGATTCGTGACTGACACGGCCGTCTTCTCCAAGGCGTCTGTCGATAAGGGCACGGATCTTCTGCTCGAGTCAGCTATTGCCGACATCAAGAAAAGAGGTGCCGGAAGAGACGAGAGTCTTCTAGACCTGGGCTGCGGCTGGGGTGTGGTCGGAATCGTAATGAAGACTGTATTTACGCTGTTTGATGTTACATGCGTTGATGTTAATACCAGAGCGGTGGCACTTGCAAAGGAAAATGCCAAGCTTAACCTGCGTGCACCGGATACCATCATGGTGAGCGATATCCTTGAGGCTGTTCCTACAGACAGGATGTTCGATACGGTTATAACTAATCCTCCGGTAAGAGCGGGAAAGAAGACCGTTTTTGCTTTCTATGAGCAGTCTTATGCCCATATGAAGGAAGGCGGTGCGATCTACGTTGTGCTGCAAAGAAAGCAGGGCGCAGATTCTTCCAAGAAGAAGCTCACGGAGCTTTTCGGCAACTGCGAGACCATAGACATCAAGGGCGGCTACCACGTCATGAAGTCGGTAAAGGGAGGAGTCTGATGCTGCCTTTCCCTTTAGATGTCAGCCTTATGATGTTCTTTATCTATGGCTTCATCGGCTGGGTAGTGGAAGTTATCTACTACGGCATTACCGAAGGCAAATTCATCAACAGAGGATTTCTTAACGGAGCACTGTGCCCCGTTTACGGTATAGGTTTCTACTGCGTTATCTGGTTCTTCCGTCCTATCATGGATTCATTTCCGATGCTGTTCTTCGGATCTGCTATCGTGTGTACGACAGTCGAGCTTATCGCCGGTGCCGTCCTCTATGCCATCTTCCACTTAAGGTGGTGGGACTATTCCGATTACCGTCTTAACTTCAAGGGCTTTATCTGTTTAAGATTCGCGATCTACTGGGGTATTGCATGTTCACTCGGCATGTACATGCTGCATCCTGCGGTGTTGAAACTTATTAACTCGATACCTCCCATGGCACGTCTCGTCATCCTGTTTGTTGCCTGTGTTGTCACGGTAATAGACATCATCGTCACGATTACGGCTATCGTCGGATTCAATAAGAAGGTAAGGTTCCTTAACAGCGTATCCGGCGTCTTCCGCATGCCGTCAGACAAGATAGGCTCTTCTATCTACGGTACGGTTGATACTATCGTGACCAAGACGGCACCTGCAGTCCAGCTTACGCAAAATGACTACACCGAGTTCCGTGAGACATTCGCGGCGCATCGCAAAGCTGAGCGTGAGCTTGCGCGCAAGAACCGTGCCGAGGAGCGTCAGCTTCTGGCCCGCTACGCTTCCGAGGGCAGGCAGGGCATCGTTAACACGTCCAAGGCTGCTTCCAAGGCGGCAGTAGACAAGTCCAAGGCTGCCGTTAAGAAGGTGAAGAACATCATCCCTGAGGCGAAGCTCGCCTTAAGAATCAGAATGAACAGAAACGATGAAAATGCCGAAACGATCAGAGTACTGCAGCAGCACTATGTAGATGTGTTGGGTGCAGATTCTGACGAGGAGGTATTCGACGATCTGATAGAAATGCAATAAGAGAGAAGGAGAACAGAAATGTCATCAGCATGCGACAGCTGCGCAAGCAGAGAGGGCTGCACAAGTCAGTCCACATGTGAGAAAAGAAACGGAATAGAGAAGCTTCCCTGTAACGATGCGTCACAGATAAAGTGCGTTATCGGCATTGCGAGCGGAAAGGGCGGAGTAGGTAAGTCCTTCGTAACCTCGACCCTTGCACATAAGCTTGCAGGTAAGGGCCTCAAGGTCGGTATCCTCGATGCCGATGTAACCGGACCTTCCATCCCGAGAGCCTTCGGTCTTAAGGGTATGCTTGAAGTAAACGAGAGCGAGAGGATCCTTCCCGCAGTAACCGAGGGAGGCATTAAGGCAGTCAGCCTTAACCTCCTTCTCGAGGACGAGAACTCACCGGTAATCTGGAGAGGCCCCGTACTTTCCGGTCTTGTAAGACAGTTCTGGAGTGACGTGGAATGGGGAATGCTCGATGTTCTTCTCATCGACATGCCTCCGGGCACGGGTGACATCCCGCTTACGCTTTTCCAGTCTCTGCCTCTGAACGGGCTCGTGCTTGTTTCTACTCCCCAGGAGCTCGTCTCCATGATAGTTGCCAAGGCGGGCAACATGGCTTCCATGATGAACGTAAATATCCTGGGACTTGTAGAGAACATGGCTTATGTTAACTGCCCTCACTGCAGTGAGAAGATCTCCCTGTTCGGTTCTGACGAGGTGCTTCTTGAGGAGACTTCCAAGGCCGGAATCAAGCTTCTTGATAAGCTCCCGCTTGACCCTGCAGTCACGGCGCTCGTTGACTCAGGCAACACTGAGAAGGTCGATACTGCAGATCTTCTTAACAATACAGTTGAGGCTGTTGAAGCTCTGTTATGAAATTGAAGACGCTGACAGCTGTTTTATGTGCATGCGTTCTGATGTGTTCAGGGTGTTCTTCAAAGACGCCTGACGCTTCAGGAGCCGTGCCTTCTGTCAGCATGCCTGAAGGATCTCCCGCGTATTATGAATATCTGGGTGATATAGATTATTCCACGCCGACGGCAGCTCTTGTCTGGGAACAGGTTGACGGCGAGAATGAGGGGGTCTACGGGATACAGTACAGGGAAGTCACGGACTTTAATTCCATCACTTCCCAGTCCGAAATACCCGTGTGTCTGTACTTTTATTCATCGTCAGCAAGAGGCTCACAGAACCTGTCAGCGGGTGTCGAAGATCTGGCACAGACGCTTGTTGGACGAGTGCTGTTTATCGCGGTTGACGGAGTTGAGGCTGATGCCGTAAGTACGGCTTATCAGGTCGGCGGATATCCTGAGTTCATAATGCTTAATGATAATGCGCGAATATCGACATTCTCTGGGTTCGATTACGGCGAGTGGAACATAGATGACGTTACGGCGTGGATCACGGATCTTGGTTATGAACCTGATCTTACAATGCTTATGAGGTGATACGGATGGAATATGCATATCTGACATCGATAGGACAGGACAGTCACAGATTTTTAGAAGGAACATTCGACCCTTCGGTTAATTCGATCAAGCTCGGAGGACATGATGTGCCTTTTGACAGACAGTTTGATGCCAATTCTGACGGAGATGTTATCCTTCATGCGATAACAAATGCGGTGTCCGGATACACCGGCGTAAATATCCTCGGCGGTGCAGCCGATAAGATCTGTCTTGAGCAGGGAATAAAGGATTCGCGTGTTTATCTTGAGGAAGCCCTTAAGTATATGGGGGACGCTTCTATTGCCCATGTCTCGCTTACGGTGGAGTGCCTGCGTCCGAAACTTAAGGAACATATCCCTTCTATCAAAGCTTCGATCGCGCAGTTGCTCAGCATCGATCCTTCACATGTGGGACTAACGGCCACGACAGGTGAGGGACTTACAGGATTTGGAAGAGGCGAAGGAATTCAGGTCTTCGTAATAATGACATTTAAGGTGCCTGCATAATGATTGAGAAGATAAAAGAACTGATCATCAAATATAAAGGAATTATCTTCTACGGAATATTCGGTGTTATTACCACCGTGATCAATATCGCTGCTTATGCGCTGTGTTATAAGATGCTCAGTATTGCGAATGTTCCGAGTGTTATCATTGCATGGACCGTCGCTGTAATATTCGCCTTTGTCACGAATAAACTGTGGGTGTTCGAAAGCAAGAGCATGGATAAGAAAACGGTAATCGCCGAGCTCATCAAGTTCATGTGTGCGCGTCTGGCGACCGGCGGACTGGATCTGCTCATCATGTATATCGGAGTTGATGTGATGCACGGACCGGATGTCATTCTTAAGGCTGCATCGAACATCATCGTAATCATCCTGAATTACGTTTTCAGTAAGCTGATCGTATTTAAGAAAAAGTCTTAATGCATGTTTTTCAAAAGAGCTTCAGCGATCGCGATGTCTTCGGGCGTCGTGATCTTTATGTTTGCATAAGAACCTTCGACGATCCTGACATCATATCCGTAATGTTCGGCAAGTGCTGTATCATCCGTTGCCTCATATCCTTCTGCCGAAGCTTCAAAATAGCATTCGGTCAGCACACCGTACTTAAAGCACTGGGGAGTCTGAACTTCATAAAGTAGATTTCTGTCAGGAGTGGATTCAACGAGCGGTGATTCATCCGTATCAGCCTTGACCATCTTGATCGTATTCTTGGTCTTAACACCGGATACGCAGACGCAGATATCATCATTACATATCGCATCGAAGCAGCGTGAAATGGAATCTGTATCGATGAGACATCTTGCCGCATCGTGGATGAAGACTGCATCATTATCATCGGGTGAATAATCCTCGAGGACTGCAACTCCGTTCCCGACGGACTTCGTACGTGTATCTCCGCCTTCTGTTATCGCGCAGATGATGGAGGAATAATCCTTACCGTCTAAATACTCTTCCCATTCTGCTATCTTCCCGGGGGATACTACGAGCACACAGTAAAGATCGATATCCTTTTCATCAGCGAACTTCTTGAATGCTGATAAAGTGCGGTCTATTACCGCAATACCGTCAACTTCCATGAGAAGCTTATTCTTATCCGAATGCATTCTGCTTCCGGATCCTGCTGCGGGGAAAATAACATAGAGTTTACGAGAACAGGACATCTGCAGCCTCCGATACATTATCCAGGAAGAAAAATTCCATATCACCCGTCTTCTTCACAGCATTCTTGCAGCTGGAGGGCAGAACGATATTTCTGATTCCGAGTCTTCCTGCTTCTTCTATACGCAGATTAAGTGATGATACGGGACGAAGCTCTCCTGTGAGACCGACCTCACCGAGTATCATGGTGTCAGGGTTAATAGGCAGGCCTCTGGCAGAAGATACCACTGCGACTATGAGAGCCAGATCACATGCCGGGTCTGTTATGCGCAGTCCGCCTATGACATTAATAAACACATCCTTGGTATTAAGATTCAGCTTGAACTGCTGCTCGGCTACTGCAAGGAGCATGGAAGTCCTGGATCTGTCCGGACCCGAAGTCATTCTCTGGGGAGTGCCGTAGCATGTATCCGCAGCGAGTGCCTGAATCTCGATGGTGAGTGCGCGTGCACCCTCCATCGCGGATGTGATGGCGGATCCCGGTGCCTCCAGAGGGCGTCCGCTGATAAGCAGTGCGCTCGAGCTGTCGACTGATCTTAATCCCTGCTGCGTCATCTCGAAGAATGCGAGCTCGCCGGATCTTCCGAATCTGTTCTTAACTGATCTTAATATCCTGTATGCGTCCGTGTTGTCTCCTTCAAAATACAGAACGGTATCAACCATGTGCTCGAGAGTCTTCGGACCTGCAATGGCTCCGTCCTTCGTGACATGTCCCACGAGGATGATGGGCAGTCCGTTAGTCTTCGCGATCCTGATGAGTCCGGCGGTAACTTCTCTTGCCTGAGAGACGCTGCCGGGGGTGCCGTTAACAGACTCAGAGTACAGAGTCTGGATGGAATCTATTATGCAAAGAGAAGGCTTTGTCTTAGACAGTTCTTCGGCGATAACCTCGAAGCAGGTCTGCGCGCAGATGATGATGCGCTCGCCGCTGACATTAAGTCTGTCGGCCCTCATCTTAATCTGCGCAGGGGACTCCTCGCCGGAGACATAAAGTATGTCCCCTCCTTCAAATGAATTCGCAAGCTGCAGGAGAATGGTGGATTTGCCGATGCCGGGTTCGCCTCCGAGAAGCGTAACGGAGCCGTCGGTGATTCCGCCGCCGAATAATACATCCAGCTGGTCGATGCCTGTGGACAGGCGGACATAATCTTCCTTGCCGGCTTCATTCAGTCTTACGGTCTCGCGCCTGTCTGTCCATGAATATGATGATGCCTTGAAAGCGGGGGAATCGCTCTTCGTATTAGAGGGCTTGCCCGAACCCGTTACTGAGGTGGATTCAGTGAAAGTATTAAAGCTTCCGCAGCCGGGGCACTTTCCCATCCAGCCGGTGGATTCATAACCGCATTCCTTGCAGAAAAATGTAACGTTCTTCTTAGCCATACAAAAAGTATATCACGCGGCCCCTAAGACAGCTGACCGATTAATGGTTCTTACAGGTGGGAAAATTCTTGCAGTGAGTAATCGTGATATAATCTTTACGGTCGTTATGACCTGAAAGGGCTAGAAAAATTGGAAACAATCTGGGATAAATACTACACTGACTGCCCCCCCGCGCTTGATATCAGTCCGGACAAGACTGCTTATGAAGCTTTCAGGGATACTGCGCAGAAATACCCCGACAGGATCGCACTCGAGTACGGCAAGAGAAAGTTCACTTATGAGGAGCTTCTCGGTCTTGTCGATCACTACGCTTCGGTACTTGCTTTCGAAGGCGTTACATATAGGGACAATGTAATCCTTTCCTGCAGAAGGATGCCTCACCAGATCATCGCGTTCTATGCGCTGAACAAGATCGGTTCTGCAGTAACTTTTATCATGAGGTCCACAGGTCCCAACGATTTCAATAAGACAGGCCCTATATTAAGGGCCAGCGTCATGATCTTCGCTGTTGAGATCTACGACAAGTTTAAGGAGGTACTCGCGCACGCTCCCATCAAGAAGATCATCCTTGCCAAGAGCACGGACTTCGCGGGCCCGGGTGAGATCTTTAACAGAAACCTGCGTGAGATAAAGCGCAATGAGACCTTCGACCTGAAGATCCCGCAGAGTGATTTCGGTACCAAGGTGTGCTACTGGTCTGAACTCGGTCAGGGCGAGCTTCCCGAGGTGCATAATCCCGTTAAAGCCGACGACATCGCAGTTATTCTCATGAGCGGTACGGCTTCGGGTCCCGTGCACATCGTTAAGTTCGATTCCCGCGCCATAAACGCGGAGGCAAGCATAAGCGCGTTCCTCCTGGGACAGTCTCCCGTGAGGGTGTTCTCCTTCATAAGGCTCGACTTCTCCTACGGCTTCTGCTTTGCGCTTCACACCACGCTTCTTGCGGGCAATACGTACCTTATAAACCTGCAGAAGGACTTTGAGTTTACAGGCTACGACATCGACCGCTACCGTCCCGATGTTATTGTCGGGTACCCGCAGATGCTTACGGCATTTGTTGACAGTAAGAACGTCAGTGCCAAGGCGCTCGCAAACATCAAGACCATCTGCTCGTGCGGCAACACCATGTCAGGCGCGGTTTACCATAAGATAAGCAGCTTCTTCGAAAAGAGGCGCTTAACGCCTAATATACTTCGTCTTTACGGAATCACCGAGACGTGCTCGGTGTGCATGTTCATCCCGCCTGAAACTCTGAGGCCTTCGCTGCTCGGCATTCCGCTTCCGGGTGTGAGAGTGAAGATCATAAACCCCGAGAACAATTCCGATCAGTTTAACGGCACGGCAGGCGTTATCGCGATCAATACACCTGCGCACATGACCTGCTATGCCGATTCTGACGATGATACCGTAACTGTTTTAAGGAAACTTAACGATAACAGCAGGTGGGTCATAACAGGTGACATAGGAACCCAGGATGATGAGGGCCTGTTCTATTACGGCGGTACAAGAAGAAGGATCTTCGACAGGGGAGGCATGCACGTTTATCCCCAGTTTATCGAAGACTCGGTAAGGGTGCTTATCGGCGTTGCTGACTGTTGTGCGGTTCCGCTCGAAAGAAACGGAGAGACTGTTCTTAAACTGGCGGTAAAACCTGAGCCGGATTATATGTTCAGCAACGACAAGCTCAATGCTCTTAAGGATGAGATAGACAGGACATGCCAGATGGAGATGCCGGAGCCTATGCAGCCTGATGAGTATGCTTTCATGGCATATCTGCCGACAGAGAAATACGGAAGGGTAGATTACGAGAAATTGATCAGGATGTTTGAGGAAGAAGAGAATGAAGGGAAAGATAACTAAATTAATTGCAATACTGCTTGTATGTTCATTTGTCATAAGCTTTGCAGGCTGCTCCAAGATAGAAGAATTCTTCGATCTTAGCAACAGTCACGGACATGAAAGAAATGACGATGATGAGTCTGAAGAAACGGAAACTGAGGAAACGGAGCAGACGGATCCGTCTGAGCTTGTACCGACAGTTGATGTCGAAGGGAACGGACTTACATATCCGGATCATATTCCGACATATGATGAGATCCATCCTTCTCATCCGAACGGTACTGTCTCAGGACAGGAGGCTGTCGATATCCTGAATGACATTGAGTCTCAGATAATCGCTGATAGCATAGGCGGCAGCTATGTAATGTCAGAGATTTTCTTTGCAGATTATGAGAGTATGGGCATCTCGTTTGATGAGGATGAGATCGGCTGGGGTGAAGTGCTCCCGGATCATTCGGAAGACGGTGAAATAGATGAGGTTCTGGAACAGCTGTATTCCATCGATAGGGACAGCCTTGAAACTGATGACAGGATCTTCTATGACAAGCTGCTGTATGATATGGAGCTGGCGGCTTACGGATCACAGTATACGGCTTTTGATTATTACGAGGGTGTTCTTAAGGCCCTGGTCGGACCTCAGTGTGAGGTGCTCTTTATCCTGGAGGTACTGGAGTTCGATACAGTGGAGGATGCCGAGAATTACATTCTGGTACTGCGCGATATCGACAGATACTACGATGATATGTGCACCTTTGAGGAACAGCGCGTAGAATACGGATACATCAACTCCGATGATGTATATGAAGAGATTGCCGAATCATTTGATAATCTCGTGGCACAGTCTGAGGACTGCTTCCTTTATGACTCTTTCGTTGACAGGCTGGATAATATCGACGGCCTTACTGATCAGGAGCGTGAAGCTTTGATTGAAGAGCACGATCAGGTTATGCATGACATCGTATTCCCTGAGTTTGAGGAGTGTGCCGAGCGTATGAGAGCTCTTAAGTGCGGTGCACCTGCTGTCGGAGTTAGTGCATATCCCGGCGGAGATGCATACTATGCATACCAGTTTTATCTTCAGACGAATTCCGGAAGGTCTATTGATGAGTCAATCCAGCAGCTTGAGGCATATTCGGATGCCATCGTATCCAATATGATGGCGATTGCTTACGGTTCAGATAACTCCTGGATGGACGAGTATCTTAATCATGACTATTCCATGGGCGATACACAGGACAATCTCGATTATCTTTATGAGGCCGTTCAGGAGTATTTCCCGCCTATACCGGATCATGCATACAGACTTTTGACTGTACCTGAAGTTTTCGCGGATGATTTCTCTCCTGCTGCATACCTCGGATATCATGTCGACCGATATG
The DNA here is from genome assembly GCA_017451265.1 of Clostridiales bacterium. Taxonomy (GTDB): domain Bacteria; phylum Bacillota; class Clostridia; order Saccharofermentanales; family Saccharofermentanaceae; genus Saccharofermentans. Next base: position 123,262 of record JAFSPU010000008.1, on the reverse strand, counting down.
ATTCCAATATCATCATTACGAATGAATCTGCCACTGGAAGGCCTATGGGTATCAACTGTGCGCATGAAGGATATCCGGGACATATGTACGAGTCTGTTTACCACAGAGCCATAACGTCTCATCCGTACATGTACCTTGCTGATTCGATCGGTTATGCCGAGGGCTGGGCGACTTATGTTCAGGATTATTCTTACAGATTCTTCAGCACGTCTCCTGCGAGCACACTCGTGGATATAGAGGATCAGATTAATACAATCCTCTTTGCAAGACTGGACCTCGGAGTTAATTACGAGGGATGGGATCTTGATGATTGCACCGAGTGGTGCTCGGATCTGATGGGAATGCCGTTGTCATCTGATGCATTACTGGATTCTTATAACATCATCCTGTCCAATCCCTGCTACGGAGTAAAGTATGGTATCTCGTTTATTAATACGGGTATGGTCATCGCACAGCTGCATAATGATTTCCCCGATGCGACAGATCTTGAGATACATACGGCTTATCTTAATTCACAGTCCGGCACTTATGAGCAGATACTCGCCAACGCCGAGCAGTTCCTGGAGGAGGGAGATCTTTCTTATCCTGTAAGCAATTGGGGTGATGAGATAGGCTCTTCTGCAGACGGCGGACAGGGGGACGAAGAGACATCTTCCGGAGGATCCCTGCTGGGTCACTGACGCAGGTTTGATTTTACTGATAACACACAGCCGTCCGGTAATCGGACGGCCGTTTTCATGCCGGTATATTATTATTTTATAAATATACTAAAAAACATTTGTCATTAAGAACATTGTGTTATAATTATTCTGAACTATTATTCGGAGGTCGATCATGGCGGTTTTAACTAATCTGGCTAGCACACTTACGGCCAGATATTTTCCTTCCAAAACTTTAACTGATGCATTTTATCTTGACGGAAGGCTTTTTGGTAAGAGAGAAGCACGTCAGGCGGATATAACAATAGAGAAGAACGAGAGAGGCTATTTCCTTTCAGTATTTGCACATCCTAAGATTGCTAATTATGAGCCCGGCATGATGCCGCCTTATGAGCCGGAGCTTCGCGGAACATGTAATGAGGTCAAGTTCGGCCGTAAAGAGATCGATGAGATGATCGAAGGCTTCCTGACTACTGCCGTTGATGTTACGGGTAAGTCAAGGATCGCAGAGGCTGATGACAGATCTCCTTATTTCTCCGGTATCATCGTAAGAGATTCAGAGGCTTTTGCCGTAACTATCGGTACAGGTCTCGCTTTCCTTTACAGAGACGACACTCTCTATCCTTTGACAGACGCAGGCATCCCGATGGAGCCTATCGACGCCAAGGGTAACAGAGTTGCAGATTTCCTGTATTACTGCTCATCCAAGACAGCTAATGCCCTGTGGTCCAACTTCTTTACATTGGCACAGGATGACTGCATTATCCTTTGCAACAAGGAAGTTTATGACGCATTGGGCCAGCGCGAGATCTTAAGAATCCTCGATGAGGCTGATGACCAGTGCGATGCAGCCGGCGTTATCATCACACAGGCCTCTGCCAGAATGCCTGACGTACCGATGCAGTTCGCCATCTCTTTCGTAGAGGATGTAGTATCCGATGAGAAGAGAGGCCTGTTCGGTTTCAGAAAGAAGGCTAAGGAAGAGGACACTTCCGAAATGAGCATCCAGTCCACTCTGGACGGCGGTCTCGTAGGTGCAGCTGCCAATGCAGCCGCCACATCCGGATTTGCCGGCAGCATGACGATCGAAGAGTATCAGCCTCAGGGATCCGACTCCTTCGTAATGTTCGGAGACACTGCAGGCAATATGGCTCCTCCTGCTACAAACCAGCAGGCTACAGGCAACCAGGGCCTCGTTATAGACGCAGCACCTAAGGACAAGGAGAACAGCTTCGTTCAGTTCCTTGATCCTTCCGTTAATAAGGATGTATCCGAGGTAAGTGCCGAGGATGTAATGAAGACATTGTTCCAGGATTCCGTTAAGGCTACTGCAGCGGCCGGTACAGCCGTCGCAGGTGCAGCCGCAGCTTCGCAGGCAGCAACAACTGCAGCCGCAGCCGCAACAACAGTTTCCGCAGGAACTGCTGCAGCTTCTGCTGCTGACTCCATCTTCGTAAGCGAGGCGGTAAACCCCTTTGCTTCCTTCTCTCCTGCAGCTGCAGGTGCTATGGAGACAGTATCCAAGACAGAGCTTTCTTTTGACGCTGATACTGATGCAGATAAGACCAAGCCCGTAGAGAGGCTTGATGCCGCATTCATGGCTAAGCTTGCCAAGGAGAGTGAAGAGGCTGCCAATAGAGAAGCTGCTGCTTCCCGGGCTTCGGCATCCGTAATGCCTGAGATCGTTTTCTCTGCAGAGCAGACACCTGTACCGGAGGCTCCTGTTGTTGAGGCTCCCGTTGTCGTCGAGACGCCTGTAGTTGAAACACCTGTAGTAGAGACTCCCGTAGTTGAGACACCTGTTGTCGAAACTCCTGTGGTAGAGACCCCTGTCGTGGAGACTCCTGCTGCGCAGACTACAGCACAGTCACCTTTTGAGTCACCCTTCAATCCTTTTGCTGATACTTCTGCAGCACAGCCTGCTGCCGAGACGCCTGCACCCGCACCTGTTCCCATGCAGACGGCTGAGGGCACTTTCGTATTCTCGCAGGAAGCAGACAGCGCCGTTATCTCCGACGTTACTGCTGAAGCTGCCAAGGCAGACTTCGATCCTTACAGCGTAGGAAATACGGAAGAAATGCAGAATGCCGAGCCTCTCGTATTCGGTGAGACCGGCATCATGACAGCGCCTTCCGATGAGGAGCTTATCAAGGCTTCCGAAGGCATCCCTGTTCCCGAATTCGATATTCAGAGCGATAAACCGCAGATCGAAGAAACTGATAAGTTAGGAGTGGAGTTCCCCGTGAGCAAAGACTACGACAAGCCGAACGAAGAGAACAATGTAAGCGTCGAGCCTGAATCCGGTAACGATTTCAGCCTTCCTTTCGAGAACGGAGCAGAGACTGTCAATGATATCCCTGCACCTGTTCCCGAGCAGATCCCTGAGATGCCGGTCTTCGGTGCCAACACTTATCAGGCCCCTACCGCTGCTGCCAATGCAGATGTGCCGGTTGATACTCCTGATCAGGGTGTTTACTCCTATGGTCAGATGGTAAATAACGAGAATATGGCTGAAACACCGGTTCCTGAGTTCAATGATTATCAGGCACAGGCACCGGTTCCTGAGGCTCCGGCCGCAGATCAGTCTTCTTATGAGTCCTTAAGTCCCACGGCTTACGGACCTTACGACGAGCAGCCTTATACAGAAGGCAAGTACGGTTATACTCCCGGACAGTATCAGGAAGGATATGACAATCCTGCCGGTGCACCCGGAGAAGTACCTCCTTCTTCTGATGACGATTGGATCAACTCGATTCTCGGAATCGATGACAGTGCTTTCGATATGGCAGGAGCAGGTGCCCAGGCGGCAGCAGCTTCCGCTGATAATATGGGTATGGAAGCAGGAGGTGCGACTATGGCAGGTAACGGCGGTTATGGATACGGCCAGCAGCCTACAAATCAGGGTGTTCCGCCCATGCAAAGAAGGCCTCAGTCTTCTGCTGCCAGACCGAGAAGCTCTGCTTCCGGATCCGGTAACGGCGGCGGAAAGAGAAAGATCCCGAGGCTCAACCGCAACGGTTATATGTTCCTTGCATTCGTTATCGTATGTGTTGTCTGCCTGATCATCCTCATCAGCGCCATCGTAAGATCTTGCGGTAAGGAAACTGCCGAAGTATCCGAGACAGATGTTAATGTATCACCTGTAGAGACAACGATCGCAGTGGAGACAGAACCTGTACAGACAACGTCACAGGATCCTTCTTACCCGATCGGTAGATTCCAGTTCTCCGAGTACATCGGATACAGAACATGGTGGGATCTGTTCAATACGGTTTACGGTATCGATGATATTGCCAATACATCCGATCCGAGAATTCAGATCATCCTGAACTATAACGGACTTGATGCTTCTTACACACCGAGCTCCGGAGACGCACTCCTGCTGCCTCCTGTAGGTGTTCTTGACGGCACTATCCCCGTTACATTCCAGGTAGGAGGAGCTGCTTCCGCTGATTCTTCCACAGCCGTTAGCGGTGAGGTACAGACAGTGGATGGTGCAGCAGACCCGGCAACAGCCGAGACAGCCGCTGCAGCAAACCCTGACGAGTTCGTTCAGATGGATCAGGACCCTACCTAATCGGTTGAATTGAAAATTATATCTGCATAAGAGCCGGCGTATAAAGAAATGCCGGCTCTTATTTTATTATTTGTAATAATTAACAAGCTTGATTATGCTCACTTAATACCTTCGCCGTGCTATAATCACTAAGTTGTTTTATTGTATACAGGAAGGATATCTAAGCTATGCACAAGAAATTATTTATACCGGGACCTGTAGAGGTTAATCCTGCAGTTCTCGAGAAGATGGCAACACCTCTTATCGGACACCGTACAAAGGATGCTACTGCTTTGCAGCAGGGTATCTCCGAGAAGATGCAGAAGGTCATGGCGACCAAGAACACTATCGTTCTTTCCACATCTTCAGGAAGCGGACTTATGGAAGGTGCAGTAAGATGCTTTACAGCTAAGCGCGCTGCAGTATTCTCCATCGGAGCTTTCGGTAAGAGATGGTACAAGATGTGTACAGCTAACGGTATCCCTGCAGATATCTTTGAGAGCGAGCTCGGACAGATCACAACTCCCGAGATGATCGAAGAGGCTCTTTCCACAGGTAAGTATGACCTCATCACGATCACACAGAACGAGACTTCCACAGGCGTTCATAACCCTATGGCAAGACTTGCTGAGGTTTACAAGAAGTATCCTGATGTTATCGTCTGCGTTGATACTGTATCTTCCATGGCCGGTGACTTCGTTCCCGTTGATGAGCTCGGAATCGATGTATGCATCACTTCCACACAGAAGTGCCTCGGCGTTCCTCCGGGAATGGCTATCGCAGCTGTATCCGACAGAGCTATCGAGAAGGCTAAGACAATCGAGAACAGAGGTCTGTACTTCGACTATGTTGAGCTCGTTAAGTTTGTTAAGGAGAAGCCTTATCAGTATCCTTCCACACCTTCACTCTCACACATGTTCGCTCTGGACTACCAGCTCGACAGAATCCTCGAGGAGGGTCTTGAGAACAGATACGAGAGACATAAGAGACTTGCAGCCAAGGTTCAGGAGTGGGCTAAGACACACGGCGGTCTTTACTCTGATCCTGAGAACCTCTCCGTAACGGTTACATGCATCAATAACACAACAGGACATCCTTTCTCCGATATAAACAAGGCTATGGGCGAGAAGGGCTGGCTTATCAGCAACGGTTACGGCGATCTCAAGGACAAGACATTCAGAGTCGCTCACATGGCTGATACAACAGATGAGGAGATGGATGCACTTCTTAAGGACCTCGATGAAGTCCTCGCATCTCTCTGATAACGGTAATTAAAGATTAAGGAGCATATATTATGAAGGTATTAATCACTGAGAGCATTGCAGAGCAGTCTGTTCAGTACCTGAAGGACCAGGGATACGAGGTAGAAGAGTATCTCGGTCATTCACAGGAAGAGATCAACGAGCACATTAAGGGCTTTCACGCTCTTATCGTAAGATCCGCTACAAAGGTCGGACCTGAGCTCCTCGCTAACGCTGACTGTCTCAAGGCGGTAGGACGTGCAGGTACAGGTATCGATAACATCGATGTTCCCGCTTGTACAGAGCACGGCGTTATCGCTCTTAACACACCTACAGCTAACAACATGGCAGCAGGTGAGCTCGCAGTAGGACACGCTTTCGTAGTATTCAGAAACATCTGTGCTGCTAACGAGGGCGTACATAACGGTGACTTCAGAAGAGGACAGTGGACAGGTTACGAGCTCGAGGGCAAGACAGCAGGTGTTATCGGTCTCGGAAGAATCGGTTCCATCGTAGCAAGAAAGCTCAAGGGAATCGGCATGAACGTTATCGCTTACGATCCTTTCGTACCTTCTGAGAAGTTCGAGAAGCTCGGCGTAGGCCGCTGCCAGACTCTTGATGAGCTCCTTCCTCAGGTAGACCTCATCACGCTCCACACACCTAAGACAAAAGACACATACAACATGATCGCTAAGGAGCAGCTGTACAAGTGTAAGAGAGGCGTACGTATCGTAAACGCTGCAAGAGGCGGACTTGTAAACGAGCAGGATCTCGCTGACGCACTTGCTGAGGGTCAGGTAGCAGCTGCTGCTATCGACGTATTCGACAAGGAGCCTTCTTACAACAAGAAGCCCGGCGAGCAGGAGTTCGACAATGTTCTTCTCCATGCTCCTAACTGCTACATCACACCTCACCTCGGTGCTTCCACTGTTGAGGCTACCGACAAGGTAGGTTCCCAGGTAGTTGAGCTCATCGATGGCGCACTTAAGGGAGAACTTGTTGCAGCTTTGAACCTTCCTTCATTCTCCGGAAGCATCGATGAGATCAAGCCCCACTGCTCACTCGCTGAGAAGATCGGCCGCATGTATTTCCAGGCTGAGGCTACCCCCATCAAGAAGGTGGACGTAAGATACAGAGGCGAGCTTGCAGGTAACTCCGGCACAGGCATTATCACACTCTCACTCATCGTAGGACTTCTTAAGGGTATGGGTGTCGAGAATGTATCTTATGTTAACGCTCAGGATGCCCTTGCTGAGAGCGGCATCGAAGTAGTTGAGACTAAGGATCCTACTATTGAGAAGTACAACAACCTTATCAACGTTAAGTTCTACACAGAGGACGGCCGTGAGCTCAAGATCAACGGTACTGTATTCGAGTCCGGTCTCGAGGTTATCGTTTCCTTCTTCGGTTACGAGATGAACTGCCCTCTTTCCAATACGGTTCTTGCCATCAAGAACAACGATGTTCCGGGTGTAATCGGAAGAATCGCTACAATCCTCGGCAAGCACAACATCAACATCTGCTCCATGTACTGGGGAAGAAAGGCTCACGACGGTTCCGACAACCAGTTCGCTCAGGCTTTCGTTGCTGTTGAGCAGCCTGTTACTCAGAAGATCATCGACGAGCTTGAGAGCGCGGACGACGTTCTTAAGGTCTCTCTTCTCGAACTCGACTGATCAAGTTGAAGTATCACTTTAAGAATAAATCAGGTTGGATGAACGACCCCAATGGACTTGTGTTCTATCGGGGTCGTTTTCACGCCTTCTTCCAGCATTATCCTCACGCTCCCAGATGGGGCCAGATGCACTGGGGACACTGTGTCTCCGATGATCTGATCACCTGGGAGGAGTTTCCCATCGCGCTTTACCCGGATATGCCATATGATAACGGCAGCAACGGCGGGTGCTTCTCAGGCTCTGCCATAGAGAAGGACGGGAGGCTGTATCTTTTCTATACTTCCGTCTCCGAAGAAGGGGAGCAGACACAGTCTTTGGCTTTCACGGACGACGGAATTACCTTTACGAAATATGAAGGCAACCCGATCATCCCTGAGTGCCCTTTAGGCTCCAACAGGGATTTCCGTGACCCGAAGGTATTCGTCTTTAACGGCGAGTACCGCATGGTGGTAGGAGCAGGCGTTCACAACACGGGTTCGATCCTTCTTTACCGCTCGTCGGATCTCATACACTGGGAGTACCTGGGCGAGCTTCTGACTGACGGCCGCTTCGGCAATGTCATAGAGTGCCCGAACCTGTTTCCGCTTGAGGATAAGTGGGTGCTTATGTTCTCGTCTATAAAGGCGATGCCGCACCGTGTTATCTTTGCTGTGGGCGATTTCGACGGAGTTAATTTCACTCCTGAGGTACCCGAGGGGCAGCCCGATTCCTGGCCGTATTTCACGGTGGAAACGGGTCCTGATTTCTACGCACCGCAGATACTCGAGGCACCTGACGGACGCATGATCAACATTGCGTGGATGTATAACTGGAACCGCCGCGTGGACAAGGGGCAGTTTCAGGTGGGAGCGTTCACTTTCCCTCGCGAGATGGGGTTCGACAAGGCCGGCAGGCTCACGATGCTCCCAATAACCGAGGGCATGCACCTTCTTAAGAAGGAGTCGCAGTTTGTGTGCTATGAGAACGGACACCTCAGGGTGAAGTTCGGTGACAGGACCGTGCTTGAAAGACCCTACGCGCACGAGCCGGATGTGCTTACGTTCGAGGATGTCGGCTGCGTGGAATTATTTATTAACGGAGGGGTAGAGAACATCACAGTATATGTGTGTTAGAATGGGTTCATGATAAGCGTAGTTTTATTGGCATACAGAGAAGAGGAAAGTCTTAAACTTCTGTTCCCGAGACTTATAAAAGAGCTCGATTCTCTTAATGAAGAATACGAGATTATAGTCGTCGATACTGCAAAGCCCCTTGATAACACCAAGGGTGTATGTGATCAGTACGGTGCCGTTTATGTTAACCAGGAAGAGCCCGGTTTCGGAGGCGCTTACCGTAAGGGTATCACCGTCATGAAGGGTGATAAGATGCTAGTGCTGGACAGTGACGGCTCTCATAATCCTATCTACATTCCCGACATCTATAACAAGTTCATCACGGGGTACGATGTAGTAATCGGCTCGCGTTATACCAAGGGTGGCAAGACTGAAGACGCTGTTACGTCAAAGATCATGTCTCATATTCTGAATGGTGTGTTCCGCATCGTTACAGGCGTTAAGGCGAAGGATCTGTCTACTAACTTCAGAATGTACCGCGCTGATGTTCTGCGTGAGATTACGCTTACATCAACAAACTATGATGTTCTCGAGGAAGTTCTGCTTCTCATGAAGCTTAAGATCGGAAAGTCGTTCAAGGTCGGTGAAATTCCGATCACATTCAATAAGAGAATTGCGGGTGAGTCGAAGAGAAGACTCATTCCATTCATCATAAGCTATATAAAGACTATGTTCCGTCTGATCGGAATAAGGATCAAGAATTGATCTTTCTTTATGCGTAAGATCATTAATTCACACTGTCACATATATCCGGCAGATATTGCCGCACGTGCTGTGGCGGGTATCAGTGAGTTCTATCATATCGATATTGAAATGAACGGCATGAGCGACGGCCTCATCGAGGACGGGAAGAAGGCGTGCGTAGTTCACTACCTTGTTCATTCCGTTGCCACTAAGCCGACTCAGGTCCATACCATAAATGAATTCATCGCTTCCGAGGTTAAGAAGCACCCGGGTGTGTTCACGGGCTTCGGCACGCTTCATCCGGATTCGGAAGATGTGGAAGGAGACCTGAAACACCTGATGGATCTCGGCCTTAAGGGCGTTAAGATTCACCCGGATTTCCAGTTCTTCTCACTTGCAGAGGAAAGAGCCATAAAGCTCGGTCAGGTCATAAGGAATGCGGGTCTTCCCGTGCTCACACACTGCGGTGACTTCAGATACAAGCTAAGCAATCCCGACCAGCTTGCGGTGTTCCTGAAGGAGCTTCCGGGACTTACCGTCATCGGCGCCCATCTCGGAGGCTGGAGTATGTGGAGCGAAGTTGAGGAGAAGATCGCAGGCAGATATGATATGTATGTGGATACATGTTCAAGCTTAAGGTTCATGGATAAGAATGATGCTGTTAGACTTATGCGCAAGTTTGGTACAGACAGGGTGCTCTTTGCGACTGATTATCCCACCTGGGACCACGCTAGCGAGATAGCACTTTTCAATGCGCTTGAGCTTACGGAAAAAGAGCAGGAACAGATCCTTTATGAGAATGCGGCGAAGCTTCTCGGAGTGGGAGTCTAATATGGCAGAGTACAAGACGGTAACGGCGCAGGAGACGGAGGAGATCGGCGTTATGCTCGGCAAGAACGCGCACGCGGGACTCGTGTATGCTCTTGACGGCGACCTCGGTGCGGGCAAGACCGTTCTCACCAGAGGCATTGCGAGGGGTATGGGTCTTAATGAGGACGACGTGTGTTCCCCCACCTTCACAATAGTAAATGAATACGATGAGACTAAGGACGGACAGCAGGCTTCGGTGCCGCTGTTCCATTTCGATACATACAGGCTCGGTAACAGCGACGACTTCCTTGACGCGGGGCTCGATGAGTATTTCGACAGGGGAGGCGTGTGCGTTATCGAATGGAGTTCTGTGATCGCGGACCTTCTGCCGAAGGACACGGTCAGGATAAGGATAACGGGTGTGGGCGACACCAGAAGGATAGAGGTTGAAGATGAAGATTCTGTGCAGTGATACTTCCAACAGAACGTGCTGTGCCGGCATCTACGACGGCGACACTGAGCTCGCGTACGAGATAAGCCTCGAGAAGAAGACTCACTCGGAGACTTTCATGCCTCTCGTGATGAGAGTCTTCAGGCAGTGCGGATTAAATCCCGTGGACATGGATGCACTTGCAGTCACGACGGGCCCCGGTTCATTTACGGGTATCCGCATCGGTCTTTCTGCGGTCAAGGGCATGGCGCTGGCTGCCGGCCTTAACATGATCCCGGTGTCTTCTTTAAAGGCGCTCGCAATGAGCGTGGACAACGTGGCTGCGGATCCTTCCGACACCATCATCGTGCCCTGCTTTGACGCACGCAATGACCGCGTGTTTGCGGCTGCCTACTGCGATGCTTCAGGTGAGACTCTCATAGCTGACGGCGCTTACTTTAACCAGGACTTCACCGACCTTCTTAAGGCAGTGCCGGGTGCTGCCGAAAAGCAGATCCTTGTAGTAGGCGACGGCGCCGACACTGTGCGCAAGGCTTTATTCTTCACACACCGCGTGCAGTATGCTCCCGGTGCAGTGATACTTCCCAAGGGGATACTTAAGGCTTCCAAGGGCATCGAGGCCGTAAACGGAGCTTCCGTAAAGGCCTCTTACTGCGCGGCCTCAAGGGCGGAAAGATACCAGAACTGATGGATATTAAGACGGGACCGGCGGTAATCGCTGATGTGGATTCGATCATGAGGATCGAGGCTTCGGGCATCGCGCATCCGTGGACCCGTGACAGCATCGAGGCTCTCGTAAATGACGATAATAAGATAGCTTTAAAGGCTTTTACGGATGATGGTGAAGTGATCGGTTATGTCGGCGCTTCTTATGTGCTGGACGAGGCCGAGATCGGCAATATCTGCGTACTCCCGGAATACCGCGGGCAGGGCGCAGGAAAGATGCTTCTTAACGATCTTCTGGAAACACTTAAGACGTGCGGGATCGTTACGGTTTTTCTCGAAGTCGAATCGGATAACACCAATGCCATAGCCCTCTATGAGAAGGCAGGTTTTACGCGCTATAACTTACGTAAGGATTATTACGGCGAAGGCCGTGATGCTATGTTATATAGAAGATCTCTATAACCATCAGGTCGCCCGTGATGTAGACGACGCGGCCAAGTGAAGCGAAGACGCCCGTGTTATCGACACCGCTGTATTTGCTTCTTTCAAGGTCACCCACGATAACATACTGAACGTTATATTTGCTTAACAGGCTGAACACTTCATCGAGGTCGTTGGAAGTGTACATCGTATCGATATCCGCATGGCGGGGGTTAAGATAGAGTTCCCATACATCATGCTCGGGATCGGATACGAGAAGATCTGTCTCCTCATCTACTATTCCGTGATATCTCCAGAGCCACTCGTGTGTCTGCCAGCCGCAGACTGTGGGCAGGCCCGTATATGCGGAGACGATGTCGTAATCGGTATAGCTTAAGCCGTAAGCCTCAAGTATGACCGGATCACCTTCGATGTTCTCATTCATCCAGTTGATGCAGTCGTAATAATCTGCGAGGTTGCCCGGGGTTACGTTGTTTGTATTCGGGCTCGTGTATGTCTCAAGGTAGCACGTGCCGTCCAGACATTTATAGTTGTCACGTGTAAGTGTTCCGCATCTTTGCTTAAGAGACAGGACAGTATAATGCGCAGGCACCAGGAGCATGAAGCAGAAGACGATCGAGAGAATGAAAGTAAGCGTGCTGAATTTGCCATCGCGGTTCTCCATGAACATCAGTCTTAATACTGCATAGATCATGCAGATCGAAAGTATAATGAAGGCCGCATAAGCGAACTTGAACATTGTGTTGCTTCTTAAGTAGCCGCCTGTGTAGATGTCGCGCACGTAGAAGATCTCGGGTGCGATAAGGAGCAGTATGCCTACCACAACGCTGCCGCAGACCAGAACGTCGGCGGGATTGCGCTGGCGGAAGAACTTTTCCACGGGGTTGTTGTAGGTGATGCCCGTGTTCTTCTTTCCCTTAAGTTCGATGTGCTTTTTAAAGATGATGACGAATACCAGGAACACGACGCAGATGATTACGTGCGTGCCCCACAGGATGAAAAGCTGGTACAGGGGCGAGCGGTTGACGCACGCGCCGAGCTTGTTGCTTATCATGTCGAAGTTCATGTTAAAAGGCAGTGAGACGATTGTTGCCACCGTGAAAAAGAAACTCATGCCGGAAGCTGTGCGCGTCAGTGTGCAGGGGGCGCAAGCGCATGCCGCAATGGATAAAGCGAGCACTGCAATCTGGAAGAAGGCGTGAGCAAGCGGCATGTATGCGAACAGCAGGTAGCACCCGAGTACCGCACCTATAATGATTGCAAAGAAGGCCGTCCCGGGGACGGTGGAGAACTGCTTTGAAGTGTATGTGTTAAGTACCAGAAGCACCATAGATCCGAAGATAAAGTAGATGAGAAAGTCCCAGTAGTTGGTCATTTGGCATACGCCGAGCATTACCGCGATGGCGATAAGCTCAGGCATAAGAAGTTCCTTTGCAGCCGTGATGAACTTCTCCCTGAAAGAAAGAGTGAGTCCTGCGAAGTCGTGTATTTCGCCGCGGTCAGCTGCCTTATAAATCCTGGAGATGAGGCAGACCGCAAGCGCAATGATGAGCAGTACATTGATTATGGAGCATACATGAGCATGCAGGTCACCGATGAGATAGGAGTAGAAAGGGAACTCCTCGATGGTGTAGTCACCGCCGTTACGGATGCCTTCAATGAGTGCAGAATCCGGGTTGTGTCCGATATATCTCGTGCTGTCGGGATAGAAGAAGTGGTCTGTCCTTCCGACGTCGAAACCCATGCTTGTGAAGATGTCGAGCAGGCCGTTGCCGATGCTTTCCTCATCGTAGTAGAAAGAATGTGAGTTGCCGAAGATCATTGCCGCAAAGGCCGTGAGTATGCCTGCGATGGTGCCGAGGCTTTTAGGACAGTTCACGCCGTTTTCTTTTGCAGTGTCCATGAGCATCTGGCCGATGCAGAAGCACATGGAGAAAGGCAGCGCGATGGAACAGCACATGCAGATGTTATAGGCAACGCTCGGAGTGATGAGCGAAAGTTTTGTCAGGAACGCGTAGATATACTGTCCGAAATAGTAGTAGTTGATAGAGTACCCCGACAGCCACATGTCGTTAGCCGGGAGCTCGGAGTTACGGATCATGGACATCATGAAGCCGTAGTCCATGAACTTTTCCTGTCCGTTGATGTTAGGGTTCATGCCCTTGTAGAAGCACAGCATCGTTAACGCGAGTGCGAAGATCGTTTCTTCCGTGATGATGCTTATGAGAGTGTCTTCACGGGATAGCATTTCGACCGCGTTATCACGCAGCTTTTTGGGGTACCAGCAGGCGAATGCCAAAGCGATGACGGAAAGGATGATGAATACAAGATTCAGTCTGCCGATCTTAAGATATGTCAGCGTCCAGATGAGAAGTCCGCATGTAAGAAATCCTAAGGGCTTGCCTAAAGTGAAGCCTCCGCTTCGGGATACCGGGAAGAGCATGGCAGACAGGGGATAGCATGCCGCCGTGAAGATGAGGAGCGTAAACAAAAAACGCGCAACATAAACTGCATCGGCGGTCCCCATAAGAAAGATGCCGGGCACGAAATACGCTGCCGCCGGGATCAGGAGCAGAAGAAGTTTTATGGGATCATAATGCTGTGATAATGGCTTCTTCTTTGTGCTCATTAGCGGATGATTCCTTATTTATGATTCTGGCGCAGATGTCGTTTGCCAGTGCTGTTATTCTGTCCATTCTGTTCTCGGGAACTTCCATGGCCGGATGAGTCGTGAGTGCCGAGGAACATACATAGATATTGTCCAGCGGCTCTGAAAGATCAGTCTCGGGGAACTGCTCCGAAACGGCATAACGTACCTTGGTGAGACGCCAGGACTTGATGTCAGATTTCTTGATCAGTGGATAGAGCTTGCGGTAGGCGCGGAAGTATTCTTCCATTACTTTCTGATCCGATTCTACCCACAGCGGGTCGGTAATCTGGCACTTGCCTACAAGGTAGAGGATCTGGCCTCCGTATGATCTGTCATTTATGCATGACGTGTGGTTAATTATCCTCGCAAAAGGAAGCTCGTCATTGGCCGGGAATTTCATCTGGATATATGCGTCACTCGGTATCTTCTTCATCCTGAGCGCGAGACATATCCTCGACTGATATGTGAGGTTCATCAGCTGGTCTCTGGTGTTCATGGAGATGGGAAGACCGTGGCTTACATTGACGAATGTTCTGCATGAACCTGTGAAGATTACATAGCTGCTCTCCACCTCGTACTTGCGCGAATCGGAGAGGATGCATGTGGTGACATAAGTGCCGTCTTCCTTACGTGTTATCTCAGAGACAGAGGAAGAGTAAAGGATCTTTCCTCCGTTGTCCGTGATGGTCTGGATAAGAAGGTTAATAAGTGTCGCGAATCCGCCCTCGAAATAACCGATCTTCTTGCGTGAAGCGCGGCCGTACCAGAAGGCGTCGTACCATTTGATCTTGCTGTCGATACCGAGTTCCTTCACCACGGAGAGAAGTGCCTTGTCGGTTCTTCTGATGTGGTGGGGGAGAAGCTCGATGTATTCGCTTCCAATGTGTGTGGACGCCATAAGTCCTCCCGGGGATGTGAGCTCCTCGAGAATGACTACTTCATGTCCTGCCTTGGACAGGCGCATTCCGCACAGAAGGCCTGAGAGGCCTGCACCTATAATGCAGATTCTGCTCATAATGTGATCTTCCTTGCCTCAAGGTAGAAGCGCTTCTCGAAAGCTTCTCCCATGGAGAAAGTCTTGCGGGGGAAGACACCTTCGGTCTCGATGGTGCTGAAGAATGTGTCCTTGCTGATTCCAGGCACGAGGATGCCGACAGCGTCACCGGTTGCGAGTTTTCTTACGGAGTCCTCGCCGTGGATATAGTCGCAGTTAAGCTCGAACTTGTCGATCATCATCTGCACGGAACCTACTGCGAGTGTGTGGGGAGGATTCTTAAGGCTTACCTTGATGTCGTCTTTTCCTGCAGAAACTACAGTGAAAGCCTGGCCTTCAGTACCCATGTTGTCCTTGCCGAAGAACTCCTCTGCCTTTGCCATGAACTCGTCAGCGGTTATGCCGAAGATAACGCGGTGGATAGGCTCGAAGTCGAGGCCCTTGTCGTGGATGTTGACTGCCTCTGCGAGTGCGAACCTTGCAGGGTGTGTCTTCTGCCGGTCGGCGGGAACCGTCTTCTTGACGTTCTCCCAGTGAGCCTTGGCGGATGCGAGTGAGTGGTTGCCGTCACCTACTGCGAAGAGCAGACCGTCAGCGCTTATAAGTGACTTGAAATCGTTAACGATACCTTCGGCTGCAGCGGAACCTGCGGGGATAAATCTTCCCGTGATGTGTCCTGAATCCTGCATAAGATCTGTGTCGTAGATTACGTCGGGGTTGGAAGCGAGAGCATTGCCGATAACCTTATCTTCCGGGTCATCATAAAGGAGCATGATATGAGGCAGCTCCACCTCAGCGTTAGCTCTGATCTTAACGCGGGGAGGAATGCGGCTTAAAACCGTTCCTTCTGTAGCGCGAACGAGTGCCTTGTTACCGGGAGTGAAGTCATAAGTCTCGAGGTCTACTGCGAGCATGATGCCTCTTCTTGAGGGATGGAGGCTTGTTGCTCTGTCAGTGATGATGAAGCCTTCGCAAGCGTCAGCCCAGATGCCGCCGTTCATATACGAATTGATGTTGGATGCTATATCCTTAAGATCATTTTCAATCTGCTCTTCGGTCTCGAGGCCGAGCTTAACCTCGGGAAGAACGATCCTGAGTGCTGAAGGTGCGTTTCCTACGAACTTGTCGCAGGCGTCCCAATACTCTGGTTCTGATGTGAACTGGTCGCAGGCGATTACTGCCCACTTCTTAAGGTCCGTACCTTCCTTGGGAAGGAGGATGTCGGGGATTGCTACTGCAGGGATATCTGTAAGTTTCATGGTAAATTCCTTTATATAAAAATTAAATACATCGCCTATTCTATCACGGGTCTTTGTCTTATTCGACAAAAATTGTCGGAAATTGTCGAGAATTTGCAGGTGATTCCCACCCCCGTTTCCTGCTACGCTTGGGTTGCCGGCAATGATTAATGATTAAGGAGATTGATAACAATGAATGAGACAGAGACTATTGAACAGACACTGCCCGCACCCGAGACAGCCGGTTCAGGCAATGAGCCCCAGAATAATTCCGGCAGCGGAAAGCGAAACAGTTCGGATCTTAGGGAGCTTGTTAACGGAGTGTGCATAGTTCTTTACGGATACATCGGAACTCTTAAGAATGAAGGTCATACATCCATGGGTAATCTTCTTTTCCAGGAGATGATGTGCATGATCGCGGCGGCAAGCCTCACCTCTGAGTCTATCGGAAGAGACAGATTTACCGAGAATCTTGAGAAGGGATTCTATTCCTCGGGAAGACTTCTGGTATATCTGGAGTTCTGCGGAACGCTTGATAAAAATAACACGGTTAGAGAAGCGATCGTCGAATCAGTTACAGGTATCCATAAGATTTTTGCGGCTTCGGTAAAGACCGTCAAATCCAGACAGTCCAAGCAGAATATGTGCGTCTGATCCTACGCCGGGGCGGCTGCAGATGCCCCGGTTATTATATGCCTATTTAGTAACGAGTACTCTTGAAATCCAATAAAACAATATCGAATTACGATAAATATATCTTGCTTCTCGATGAATGGCGTGGTATCATACCGCTGTCAGGAGGATAGATATAAAGATTATGGAATTTGAATTTATGTTTGTGGCCTTCTTTGAGTATGCGCTGCTTATAATCATCACTGTCCTTATTCCTCTCGCGTTCACCGTATGGAATATCAAGAACTGGATAAAGGATGCCCGTAAAAGCAGGATAGCCGCAAGTACTTTAACTGTACTTATCGGCGGTTTCATGTATCTGCTGCTGCTCGCTTTGTTTGATTGTAACGGAGAATGGTACGAGCCGATCTATCAGGGTCAGCTTCATTATCCTATTTCCGGAGAATACGGCTGGCCTGTCATGCTGTGCTTTGTCTTCGGTTTTATAGGTTTATTCACATTAATCTATTTTGTACCGGAAAAACTGCCGCCTCTGATAACAGTAATGTCAACAGCGCTCGTAATACTTTTGAATGTGGCGGGGATTGCATTTGCGGTACAGCTTACTAATCAATTTAGCACTCCGTTCGATTTTCTGTTTTACCTGTATCACTTCAACATCCTTATCCTGTCAGTAGATGCGGTAAGAAGCTGTATTAAGGCGCAGTCCAAGTACTTCAGTTCGAGAAAAGATGATTTCGAGGACCGCAAGAACCTCATGTGGCTTTACATGAAAGTGCAGCGCGCATCGCAGTATTCTCTGCCGATCTTCCTGGCGCTTTTCTTTTTTGTCGCACTGATAGAGATAATGGCGGTGCTCGCGGGGCAGGGACTCGATGCGCCTTTAAAAGCTTTCACCGACACTGCGGACTGGACTTTTTCTCAGCAGATACCGCCTCCGCCTATGGAATATGAAGGACACTACCTGTGTACCGTTGCAGCGGGAGGGCATAAGAATCTCGTGAAGCCCGTAAGATACGGTAAGCGCCGCGGGGCTATAATCGTCGTCAACAGGCAGCTTTGCATTGCGAATGCTTTTGAGGAGTCTGTTGCGGAGAGGTTCCCCCGCTTCCACAGGTGGATACGACATGTATACGACACTTACGGCTACCCGCTGTCCAACATCATAACGACGCCGGGCAGGGCAGACTTGATCTACATCCTGATGAAGCCGCTTGAGTGGGTGTTCCTGCTGTACCTGTACCTGACGGATACGCGCCCTGAAGTGAGGATAAACAGGCAGTACAAGATGTAACATGTATCAGCCTCCTTGTGGTGTACAATTAATAGTACTACTGCGAGGAGGTTTTTATATGCCTAATACCGAGTATTCCAAGCTGAAACTTCTTTACCTTTATCATTACTTCAGAAAATACGTTAAGGCCGAGGCGCCGGGTGACGGAACGACCATGGCCGATATGATGGCTTATCTTAATGAGATGACCGGAGCGGAATTCGAAAGGAAGTCCATCTACTCTGATATTGACAGGATCAATGAGTTTGCCCGTGCGGTAGGAATCTGCGATGAAAATGCTCCCTGGATAGAGCTTGACGGTAAGACCTATAAAAGAGGCGAGATCAAGGGCGATCTGACCTACGACGAGGCGAGACTTATCGTAGATGCGATCAATGCCACTGACTTCATCGACAGCGGCCTGTGCGAGAAGATCAAGGCGATGTATCCGACTTATTTTACGTCCGGATACAATTCGATCGTCCCTCATGATGACAGGCAGGTGCAGAAAAGGTCCATGTACCTCCTTAATACGATCAGGACAGCCATCGAAGACGGTCTCGTACTTACTTTCGAGTACGGATACCTGGTGGCTTCCGGCATCAGGGGAACATCTGAGAAGCATGTATCTCCGCTCGGCCTCGACTTTAAAAAGTCCCATTACTACCTGATCGCAGTTGATAATGCTGCGGTGGAAGCGGGAAGCACCAAGAATGAGGCAATAAAGACATACAGATTAGACCGTATGAGGAGGGTCAACTTCAGCCCTTCCGATAAATATGTCGGTTTTAAAGGCGACAGGGAAGATGTGCTTAAGAGGTACATGAAGACTTCGATAGATGCTTATTCTTACAAGGGTAAGGATGACCGATTCGTCACCATCACGCTCTCAAGCGACAACGAGAAGGAGCTTCTTAAGGCGTATACGGGATTCTCTGAAGACATGAAGACGACCATCATCTCAGACAAGATCTCCAACGGTCTTATCAAGTTTACTGTAGAGGCCGGACTCGTGCCGCCTTTCTTCGATAAACTGTTCAAAGTCTGCATGTATGAGGGCGTTAATATGGCCATTGATGACGAAGAGGTCAGAAATCGCTATGAACAGTATCTTAAAAAGGCACTGGAAGTGTGCTACAATTCATAGGTTTAAAAGAAAAGGAGTGTTATATATATGGAACCTCTCGGCTTAAATGAGATTAGAGAAAGATACCTTTCATTTTTTGAGTCCAAGGGACACTTGAGACTTCCGTCATTCTCGCTTGTACCTCAGAACGATCCTTCGATCCTTCTTATCAATGCGGGTATGACACCTATGAAGCCGTACTTCACGGGAGCCGAGACACCCCCGCGCAAGAGAGTTACGACATGCCAGAAGTGCATCCGTACTCCCGATATCGAGAACGTAGGCCACACATCAAGACACGGCACATACTTCGAGATGCTCGGAAACTTTTCCTTCGGCGATTACTTCAAGGATGAGGTTATCCCGTGGGCATGGGAGTTCCTTACACAGACACTCGAGATCGAGCCTGAGAAGCTCTATCCTTCGGTATTCGTTGAAGATGATGAGGCTTTCGCCATCTGGAGGGATAAGATCGGCATTCCCGAGGAGAGGATCACCAGACTCGGCAAGGAAGATAACTTCTGGGAGCACGGTACAGGTCCCTGTGGCCCCTGCTCCGAGATCTATTTCGACAGAGGAATCGAGCACGGCTGCGGTAAGCCTGACTGTAAGCCCGGCTGTGAGTGTGACAGATTTGTTGAAATCTGGAACCTCGTTTTCTCACAGTTCGACCGTCAGGAGGACGGCTCTTACCTCCCTCTCAAGCAGAAGAATATTGATACAGGTGCCGGCCTCGAGAGAGTAGCCTGCGTAATGCAGGGTGTTGATAACCTCTTTGAGGTAGATACCGTAAGAAAGATCCTTGACACTGTATGTAACATTGCAGGCAAGACATATCATGCTAATCACGATGACGACGTAGCTATCCGAGTTATCACAGACCACATGAGATCTTCCACCATGATGATCTCCGACGGAGTTCTTCCTTCCAACGAGGGCCGCGGTTACGTACTGAGAAGACTCATGAGAAGAGCTGCAAGATTCGGCCGTCTCCTCGGTATCGAGAGACTGTTCCTGACAGAGGTTGCAGAAGTCGTTATCGATCAGAATAAGGATGCATATCCTGACCTCGCTGTAAGACATGACTACATCATGAAGATCATCGCTCTCGAGGAGGAGGCTTTCCACAGAACAGTTGCTGCCGGAACCGAGATCCTGAATGACATGATCGAGTCTGCTAAGAAAGAAGGCAAGACAGAGCTTGCAGGCGAGGATGCATTCAAGCTTCACGACACATACGGCTTCCCTCTGGACCTCACCAAGGAGATCGCTAAGGACGCAGGTCTTTCCGTAGATGAGGAAGGCTTCAAGGCTGCCATGAAGAAGCAGAAGGATGCAGCCCGTGCAGCTACTAAGGAGAAGGTCGATACCGCTTGGGGCGGAACGGCACTTCCCGAGGATGTTACATCCGATATTTCCGTAACTTACTACGCAGGATACGATGCACTTACCTGCGAGGGTACTATCCAGCACATCATCAAGAAGGACGAAGAGGGTAATCTTTTCTCCGAGGATGAAGCTTTTTCGGGTGACGAGGCTATCCTCATTCTCGACAGGACTACAGCTTATGCCACAATGGGCGGTCAGATCCACGATGAAGGTACTATCGAGGGTGACGGCTTCAAGGCAGTTATCAAGTCCGTTGATAAGGATTCTTCCGGCAAGTATCTGCATACAGTCTCCATCACTGAGGGAACTGTTAAGAAGGGCACTGAGGCTGAGGTTAAGGTCGATCCCAAGAGCAGACTTGCCATCGCACGTAACCACACCGCTACACATATGCTGCTCGCTGCACTGAGATCCGTTCTCGGAACACACGTCGAGCAGGCAGGTTCCTTCGTAGGTCTGGACAGATTGAGATTTGACTTCAACCACTTCCAGGCAATGACTGAGGAAGAGATCGATAAGGTAGAGACTATCGTCAATGACGTTATCCTTCAGGATCTGCCCGTCATCACCAAGGAGATGAGCATCGATGAGGCTAAGAAGCTCGGCGCCATCGCTATCTTCGGTGAGAAGTACGGCGAGACTGTAAGAGTAGTTTCCGTAGGCGACTTCGAGAACGCTTTCGACCTCGAGTTCTGCGGCGGTACACATCTTAAGTCCACATCTCAGGCAGGTCAGTTCAGGATCGTATCCGAGACAGGTATCGCTTCCGGTACAAGAAGAATCGAGGCTGTTACGGGTGCCAAGTGCTACGAGATGGCTAAGGCTGACAGAGCTCTCATCAAGGAGACAGCTTCCGCACTTAAGGTCAACCACGACCAGATCGCAGAGAAGAGCGCTTCTGTTCTTGCAGAGCTCAAGGCTTCCCAGAAGGAGATCGCTTCCATGAAGAAGGCGGCTGCAGGTAACTTCGCTGATGAGGCTGTTGCCAAGGCTGTAGAGATCAACGGCGTAAGCGCAGTTATCGCCAAGTGCGATGCTGAGGATGCACCTTCACTCCGCGACACAGCTGATAAGATCAGAGACAAGTTCGCCGACAAGGCTGCAGTCGTATTCCTTGCAAGTGACGTAGGCGGTAAGGTCCTGTTCACAGCAATGGCAACAAAGGCTGCCAACGACATGAAGGCTCACTGCGGTAACATCATCCGTGAGGCTGCCAAGATCTGCGGCGGCGGTGGCGGCGGAAGACCTGACATGGCTCAGGCCGGCGGTAAGGACGCAAGCAAGCTCGGCGAGGCTCTGAAGGCTGTCGAGGACGTTCTCAAGGATCAGATCGGAGGATAATTCCATGTGCATTTTCTGTGACATCATCGAGGGCAAGATCCCTTCAACAAAGGTATATGAGGACGAGAAGGTTCTGTGCTTCAGGGACATTAACCCTGTTGCACCGACACACGTTCTCGTTGTTCCCAAGAAGCACTTCGATGACATTATCGATATCTCCAAGGCTGAAGACGGCGCGGAGTATCTCGGTGCGGTCTCCAAGGCTGTTGCAAAGGTTGCCGAGATCGACGGTCTGGGTAACGGTTTCCGCGTTATCAATAACTGCGGTGAGGATGGCGGACAGACGGTAAAGCATGTACACTTCCACGTCATCGGAGGCATTAAGCTTACGGAGAAGATGATTTGAATTCCGAATTAACGGAGCTTGAGAAAAGGACATTATTATACCTGAACTTCAAAAGCGAGGCTTCTGAAGAGCAGATTACTATGGTACGTAAAGCGATCGGCGAGGTAAAGTCGGTCGCTCGTCCTGTTTTTACGGTCAAATATTATAAGATCTCCGAATGCCCTATAGATATAAGC
Organism: Clostridiales bacterium; assembly: GCA_017451265.1. Taxonomy (GTDB): domain Bacteria; phylum Bacillota; class Clostridia; order Saccharofermentanales; family Saccharofermentanaceae; genus Saccharofermentans. Next base: position 100,800 of record JAFSPU010000008.1, on the reverse strand, counting down.
TTTAAGAGTCTGCAGGAGATCTTCGCCAAAGGCGGATCAGATTCGGTAGCTTTTCTTATCTCCACGTTGGGAGCTGCCGTGGATAAGCGTATCGACCGTTTGAAGGACTCCGAGCCCGCGAAGATGGTACTGTTCGATGCTGCGGCTAATGCTTATATCGAAGAAGTAACCAATGAGTATCAGAAAAAACTCGGTCTGAAGTCTCAGACTTTCCGTTTTGCTCCAGGGTACGGCGATGTGCCTTTGACTTTGCAAAAACAGATATTTGATAACATTCCTGAGATTTCGAAGATGGGTCTTACATTGGACGACGGCTGCCTCATGCATCCGTTCAAGTCTATGACCGGAATCATCGGGTTTGTAGGATAAATGTGATACACTTACGCTATGGCTAAAATGGATATAAGAGAAATAATAGGTAAAGAGTTCTTCGTGTTTGACGGAGGATTCGGTTCACAGCTTCAGGCGAGGGGAGTGCCTGCGGGTACTAACAGTGCCGAGATCAATGTTGATCGTTCAGACCTCGTTTGTGCTATTCATACTGACTACATTAATGCGGGATCCACCTGCATTGTTACCAATACATTCGGAGCGGATAAGTTTCATATCACTGATGAGAAGATGCGCGTGGAGCAGATCACAGCAGCCTGTAATAACGCGCTTAAGTCAGCTGACGAAGCTGATAAAGACGTCTATGTCTTCTATGACATGGCTCCTACGGGTAAGCTTCTTAAGCCTCTGGGCGACCTCGACTTCGAGGATGCTGTCGATGCGTTCAGGGAGCAGGTAATTATCGCCCGTGACCTCGTCGACGGATTCATAATCGAGACCATGACCGACTTGTATGAGGTTAAGGCCGCTATGCTTGCCGTCAAGGAGAATACTGATAAGCCGCTCTTTGTTTCCGTCACTTTCCAAGAGAACGGCAACATGCTTACCGGTGCCTCACCCGAGCAGGCTGTTTCTCTTATTCAGACACTTGGTGCTGATGTGGTAGGAGTTAACTGTGCACTCGGTCCTTCCGAGCTCGAGCCGATCATAATGAGGATGCTCAACACCGCGAGGATCCCGATGCTTGTTCAGCCTAACGCGGGACTTCCCAAGTTCAGAGACGGTGAGACTTATTACGATGTAGGACCCGATGAGTTCTCTGATTACATAAGAAAGTTTGCCGAGGCCGGCATCTGCGGATTCGGAGGCTGCTGCGGAACGACCCCGGCTCACATCAAGGCCTGCTGTGAAAAGACTGCGGATCTGAAGGTAAACTTTACTCCTGCAGAGGAAGTCGCACGCGTCAGCGGTACTACGACGCTCGTGGAGTTCAGAAACCGCGTTATCAGGTGCGGAGAGCGCCTTAACCCGACGGGTAAGAAAAAGATGAAGCTCGCTCTTGCGGAGGGCAGACTCTATGACATAGTCGATGAAGGTATTGCGCAGGTGGAGGCCGGTGCAGATGTTCTTGATGTTAACGTCGGTGTTCCCGGTATAGACGAGACGGCTGTCATGGTCGAGCTCATCACGGATCTGCAGGAGGTAATAGACCTGCCTTTGCAGATCGACAGTTCGAACCCCGAGACACTCGAGATGGCATGCCGTATCTATAATGGTCTGCCGCTTATCAACTCGGTAAACGGCAAGAAGGAAGTAATGGATGCCGTATTCCCGATTGTAAAGAAATACGGCGGTACGGTTATCGGCCTTTGTATCGATGAGGACGGTATACCTCCTACGGCGCCGCAGCGATTTGAGATAGCACAGCGCATCATTAACGAAGCCGCCAAGTACGGCATCTCACATAAGAGGATAGTTATCGACTCGCTCGTACTTACGGCGAGCGCTCAGCAGAAGGAAGTAATCGAGACAGCAAAATGCGTGGGCCTTGTTACGGATAAGCTCGGCTGCCCGACAGCACTCGGCCTTTCCAATGTTTCTTTCGGTCTTCCTAACCGCCCGCTCATAAACAGGACCTTCCTTGTAATGGCACTTTACGCTGGACTTAAGCTTCCTATCCTGAATCCTCTTGATAAGGAACTTATGGGCGCGATCGATGCCTTCGAGGTACTGAACTATTCCGACGTTAATGCCGAGGACTACATAAGCCGTCACATGAACGACGTAGTTGCCAAGCCCGGTGCGGCTCCCGCTCCCGGAACTTCTGCAGAAGGACAGGCTCCTTCAGATGCCGAGCTTGAGGGCAAGTCCGCGCTTTTCAAGACCATCGTTAAGGGCCAGAAACACCAGGCTGTCGATGCCGTCAAGGCGATGGATATCGAGCCCCTCGCAATCGTTTCAGATCACCTCGTGCCGGCACTGGACAAGGTCGGCCGTGACTACGACAAGGGTATCATCTTCCTGCCGCAGCTTATGGTTTCGGCTGAGACGGCGAAGCTCGTTTTCGACGAGATAAAGGACAAGCTTACAAGTAACAGCGGGCCCTCCAAGGGCTGCGTTGTTATAGCGACGGTGCAGAATGACGTTCACGATATCGGCAAGAACATCGTGAAGGTGGTGCTGCAAAGCTACGGCTTCGACGTTATTGACCTCGGTAAGGACGTTCCCCCTGAAGCTGTCTGCGATGCCTGCCGCGAGCATAACCCCATTGCGGTGGGACTGTCTGCGCTTATGACCACGACCGTGGTTTCTATGGAAGCAACAATAAAAATGATGAAGGAGCAGGGGATCACGATCCCGACTTTCTGCGGCGGTGCCGTTGTTACCGACGATGTCGTAAAGAAGATCGGCGGAGACTATTATGCTGCTGATGCGATGGAGTCCGTAAGGATCTGTGAGAAGCTCCTTGAGGAGACAGTATAATGACGAGACTTCGTGCCAAGAGACATATTCCGGAGCGTATGGAGAGGTGTGCCGATCTGTGGTTTGCCCTGCCTGCGACAAATAAAGGTAAGTGGAGAGAGGTGTGCGGCTTCCCGGCAGACTGTAAGCTTTTCCTTGAGATAGGCTGCGGTAAGGGTAAATTCTGCACAGAGACGGCGATCGCGAATCCCGATGCGCTCTACATTGCGCTCGAGCGCGAGTCCTCCGTAATCCTCGCGGCCATCGAGAAGGCCAAGGAGCTGGAGATAAAGAACCTTTTCTTCGTTAATGCCGATGCCAAGAACCTCATGGATTACTTTGAGGAGAACGAGGTCGACCGTATCTACTTAAACTTCTCCGATCCCTGGACTCGTAAGAAGAAGCCCAAGAGAAGGCTTACTTACCGTGATTTCCTTAAGGTCTATGAGACGATAATGAAGCCGGGCGGGGAAGTACGCTTCAAGACGGATAATACTTTGCTGTTCGAGTTCTCAGTGAATGAATTTACCGAATGCGGGTTTACGCTTTCCGAAGTAACGCGCGACCTTCATAACAGCGAGTGGAATGAAGAGAATGTAAGGACCGAGTTCGAGCAGAAGTTCGCGGATGAGGGCATCCCGATTAAACGCCTGGTGGCTACATCAAATAAGAAATAAGCAAATGAAAAGGGAGCATCAAGACGATGCTCCCTTTCATTTAGTTTGTTACAGATAAGAATTATTCTCTTGTGAAATCTACAGAATCTGTACCGTCGTCGATTGTGAGTGTGTCACCGTCAACTGCGTAAGAACCGTCTGTGGAATTTGTCTCGCCGAACATCTCGATTGTGAGAGTGATTGTTCCCTGCTCAGGTACGTTGTATGTGAAGGGGATCTCGATCTCCTCGCCTTCCTCTGTCATAACCATAGAACCTGTAGCATCGTCGTTGAAGATGTAAACGATAGATGCACCCTCGATCTCAGCAGACCATGTACCAACGAGGTCCTCGTCGATGCTGGGCTCTGTAGCAGCTGTCTCCTCAGCCTCTGTCTCGGCAACAGTCTCAGCAGCTGTTGTCTCAGCAACTGTCTCCTCAACAGTTGTCTCAACTACAGTCTCCTCAGCGGATGTCTCAGCAACAGTCTCTTCTGTCTTAGCACCGCAAGCTGTCATGGAAAGAGCCATAGCAGCAACAAGAGCTACAGCAGCAATCTTAGAATTCTTCATAATGTATATCTCCTTGTTCTCAATAATGTCCGGGGCCTGTTTCAGGTCCCAGAGCATAGTACCACTATCGCGATTTTTTGCTGATAGACATAAAAACAGATGTTCAGAGGAGAACATCTGCTTTTTATGGTCATTTTGCGAATTGTAAAAATAAGGGATTACTTGATGATTCTGATCGTTCCGAAGAAGAGAACGGGCTTAGCGATACCCTTACAAGCGTTAACGATAGCGATGATCTGGCATACGAATACGAAGATATCCCAGGCCCAGCCTACGAACGGGATGATGGCACCGCCGAGACCGAACAGGAACAGTACAAGTCCCTCATTGCAGTAGAATTTTAAGTATTCTGAACGCTCGCCGTTAACATCGCCGCCGAAGTAAGACATAATAACGCCCATGATGCTGCCGAACACTGCGTAGATACCCAGGAATTTGTCCAGGGGATTTACAGGTGTGGGATATACTGTGGTTGTCTGATTTTCCATATACAACACTCCTTATTTATATTAATAAGTACATTATACCGAGTCAGAGTCAAACAAAAATCGTTTTGCCCAAATGTAAAGAGAAGTTATTAATTTAGGGGATAAATACCGCAATATTACCGTTAATTTACAATCATGTTTATTGTCAAGGACCGAACATCGTTGTATGATTTTAACGTGCGTAAAACACATGAATAACTAGTTATTTTCAGGAGGAAAATCACAATGGCAGTTAAAGTTGCGATTAACGGTTTCGGTCGTATCGGTCGTCTTGCTTTCAGACAGATGTTCGGTGCAGAGGGTTATGAGGTTGTAGCTATCAACGATCTTACAAAGCCTTCCATGCTCGCTCACCTTCTCAAGTATGACACAGCTCAGGGCGGTTACGCTGGTGTAATCGGCGAGAACAAGCACACAGTTACTTCCGACGACGAGGCTAACACAATCACAGTTGACGGCAAGACACTTCAGATCTACAAGGAAGCTGACGCTAACAATCTCCCTTGGGGTGAGCTCGGTGTAGACGTAGTTCTCGAGTGCACAGGTTTCTATACATCTAAGGAAAAGTCCATGGCACACATCAATGCAGGTGCTAAGAAGGTTGTTATCTCCGCTCCTGCTGGAAACGATCTCCCTACAATCGTTTACAATGTTAACCACACAACACTCACAGCTGATGACAAGGTTATCTCTGCTGCTTCCTGCACAACAAACTGCCTTGCTCCTATGACAAAGGCTCTTAACGACTATGCTCCTATCCAGAGCGGTATCATGACAACTGTTCACGCTTACACAGGTGACCAGATGATCCTCGACGGCCCTCAGAGAAAGGGTGACCTCCAGAGAGCAAGAGCTGGTGCTGCTAACATCGTACCTAACTCCACAGGTGCTGCTAAGGCTATCGGCCTCGTAATCCCTGAGCTCAATGGTAAGCTCATCGGTGCTGCTCAGAGAGTTCCTACAGCTACAGGTTCCACAACAATCCTCCACGCTGTTGTTAAGGGTGAGGCTACAGTTGAGGGCATCAACGCTGCTATGAAGGCTGCTGTTACAGAGTCCTTCGGTTACACAGAGGAGAAGCTCGTTTCTTCCGATATCATCGGTATGAGATACGGTTCCCTCTTCGATGCTAACCAGACAATGGTTTCCAAGATGGACGACGGCAACTCTCTCGTACAGGTTGTTTCCTGGTACGACAACGAGAATTCTTACACATCTCAGATGGTAAGAACAATCAAGTACTTCGCAGAGCTCGGCTAATTAATAGCTTAAGTAAAGTGAATACGGCCTCCCGGGTTTTCCCGGGAGGCTTTTTATTGTCCTGCTGTTTATTTATAATGGTGAAGGTTAATGAGGAGGTCTGTGATGTCCAAAGTATCAAAAGGTAAGATAATTCGTATCGTGATCGCATGTGTTGCTGTGCTCGCACTCCTTGCGGGCGGCTTGTTCGTTCTTCGTTATGCCAAGCAGCGCATCAAGCAGATGTATTTTGAACTGTCGAGCAGAATCGATGCAGTAGGGCAGATTGCAGCTGTTCAGCCGCCTGAGCAGCATACTCCGTATACATTTGACTATTCGTGGATTGAAGACACGGACGGCTATGTAGCCCACGCTTTCGGCGAGGTGGACGGATATACATACACCAACAGCATGGAGGCCTTTGAGGCGAATTATGCCAGAGGACACAGAGTGTTTGAGGTTGATCTGGATTACACCCTGGACGATTATTCCGTAGTTCTGACGCATGACGAGGAGTCCTGGAGGGCAGAGAGAGCAGATGTAGCCGATGACTTCCCCTTTACACATGATAACTTTATGAATACGCCTACAAACGGCCTTTTTACCCCTGTTGATCTTGAAGGCCTGATTCAGATTATGGATGAGCACCCTGACGTCTATATCGTTCTCGATACTCATCATTTTGACAGACAGAGTGTGATCATAATGTTCTCCCAGATCGTTTCAGAGGCTCAGAGGGTGGATCCGCGTATCTTAAACAGGATCGTTCCACAGGTCTATAACGAGGATATGTTCTGGACGGTAATGCAGGTCTATGAGTTTAAGTCGATCATCTTTACTCTTTATGCCACTGAGTGGACACCTGAATCTGTATATGATTTCTGTTTCAGATCAGGCTGCCGTTATGTAACTTTATGGGATTATCTGCTTACACCTGAAATGCTTGCTCTGTGGGATACGCAGGGTATTAATGTGGCTGTTCATACCGTTAATGATCAGGAAGCAGCCGATGCATTCTTCGACATGGGTGTCGATATGATCTATACGGATTCGCTTCCGGCATAATCTTGAATAACAGTAATTACAAAGGGCCGTCCGGAGACGGCCCTTTGTTTATGTCTTTCTATTTGTTACTTAGGATCACAATCCGAAGTAAGAGCAGAGGTTCTGCCACTCAGCTGTTGTAGTAAAGATCTCTACGAGGTCAGCTCTGGATGTACCTGCACGAAGAACTGTTACCCATGTGTTGAGTCCCTGTGTGTCAGGATTTCTTCCGAAGAATACCTTATAGATAGCTGTTACAAAAGCTTCGTCGCTTAAGTTCCTGTTCATGAATTCCTGGCTCTGCAGGATCGTGATGATAACGTCATTGGCTGAACGCTCGCCGCTCATGATGCTGTTTACCCAGTAAGCTCTGCCTGCGTCATCGGAGGTTCTTCCGAGAGCTGCAAGATAGATTCTGTCTACGAAGTAGCCGAGAACCTGCTGTCTTACGATTGTAGTGGACTGACCGCGGTTGTCAGCATAGATGCCGCCGATCGTACCTGCAATGTCCCAGCTGGTCATCATGGGTCTTGTTACATTACCTCTGTTTGTTCCGATTACGAAGTCAGGTGCAACATTCGTGTCAACGGGGATTCCTGCGAGTGTGGATTCTGCAACACGAAGAGCAACTCTTAACTCAGAACTTGCTGCATTTGTCTCGTCCATCGAAGTGGTGTTGATAACTGCATATGCATCCTGTCTTGCGCACTCGAGGCAGACTCTTACGTCTTCCGGGAGCTTATCGTAGTAGATAGAGAGAAATGCAGTTGATGAATCGTAAAGATCCAGGAAATAGGTTCTTGTGGGTTCGTCTACTACATCTCCGGGAGCAGCTAAAGCTGCGGCAGGTGACATAGCGACGGCCATTGCAGCAGTGAGCGCAATGGCTGTAATCTTCTTTCTTAATGAAAACTTCATAACACTTTCCTTCCTTTCATTGCCGGTTTAGTAATTAAAGGGGACCGACCGAAGTCGGCCCCCGTAATTAACGATTTATATGTAATCAGTACTTGGGTTCGAGCAGACCGTAGTCGCCGTCGTTTCTCTTATATACAACGCATACCGAATCAGTATCAGCATCAAGATATACGAGGAAGTTATGTCCGAGCATCTCCATCTGGAGGATAGCATCTTCGGAAGTCATAGGCCTTAACTCGAAAGTCTTACGGCGTGTGATCTTGGAATCTTCCGGTGCATCCGCTGTGTAGTCAAAGTCGGAACCGTTATCATCCTCGAGATAACTTGCAATCTGAGGATACTCCTTCTTTCTCTTGAGGAACTTTGTCTTATTACGTCTGATCTGTGATTCGAGCTTATCAATTGCTCTGTCTACTGCTGTAAGGATTTCTTCGTCTCTCGCCTCTGCTCTGTAGATCCTGTTGTCGAGCTTCATTGTAATCTCGACTACCATTTTTGTTCCTTCAGGTCTGATGCGGACGTTGCAAGAACCCTCATCGCCAAAGTACTTGTCAAATTTTCTGAGCTTGTCGGTGATCTTGGTCTCGAGCCTCTCACCAATCTTAATTCCGTTGCCCTGTGTAGTGATCTTCATGAAATCACATCCTTCCTGTAGAGGTTCTAAGGATTTTCATCCTGATTTAATTATAGAGTTAAAAATATTAACTTACTGTAAAAGTATCAATTATTCTAAATAATTCCTGCGAAATCATGTATAATGTCGTTGAGTGTAAAAACGAGATTTTCGGAGGTTTTTTATATGGCATTGTTCGATCCTAAGGCAAAGGTTATTTCCAGCTATCAGAGAGCTATTGATGATCGCACAGCTTCCGTCCGTAAGTATTACGATGAGATCGGTAAGCTTTACTATGATCAGTACAAGGATATGAATGTTGATAACACCAAGGATATCAACACACGCTGTGAGGCTATCACCAGACTTGGTAATGAGATCGAAGACTACAAGCTTAAGATCCTTTTCGAGAAGGGACTGAAGAAGTGCCCGAACTGCGGTACAGAGAACAGCTTGGAGTACGGTTTCTGCTTCAAGTGCGGAACTAAGTTTGATGAGGATTCTTCTAAGGAACCTAAGACGGATTTCGAGGAAGCTGAGGCTAAGCTCGATGAAGCTAAGGCTGAAGAGCCTGCTGAAGAAGCTCCCGCTGCTGAGGAGAAGGCTGAAGAGGCCGCTTCTGAAGAGACAGAGGAGAAGGCTGAAGAGTAATTCTTTGCAATTAGATATGCCAAGAGCCGTGTACTTTAGGTGCACGGCTTTTTTGTGCTTAAAAGTTAGGGATTACTTCAGAAGAAGTGTTTCGCAGAAGGCCTCGAAAAGGTCAGAGTGCGATGAGGTGATGAGGATGCGGCCTTCCATGTTTTCTTTAATATAGGCCACGGCCCTGCGTGCGTTCCCTTCATCGAGGCCTGTGAGAGGCTCGTCCATAATGATCACGTCAGAAGGCGCGAGCACGGCACGTACGATCTCGACCCTGCGCTGCGTTCCTCCTGAAAGGTCACGCACTTTCTTGCCGAGTTCCTCCTTCGGTATCAGCGCAATGAGCGCGGCGCGTACTGCATCCCCGGAAATCTCGCGTGCGGCGAGTCTGACGTTAGCGGGGGCATCGAGCTTATCTATAAGTCTTGTGTTCTGGAACACGGGCGCGAAACGCACAGCCTCATGTGAGACCCCTTCGAAAACGACCTCGCCGGAATCAGGCTTCTCGAGTCCCATGATGATGCGCAGCAAAGTGGTCTTGCCGATGCCTGAGCCGCCTTCGATCACGACAGGTTTATCAGGAGTGAACTCATAACTTAAGTTATCGATCACTTTCCTGCCGTTATAAGACTTACAGATGTTTTTCAGTATGATCTTCATGCGGCAGACAACCTCTTAAGTATAAGTGAGACAGCCTTCTCGAAAAGGTACGCGAGTATCACTGCGCAGAAAGTCCATGCGAACAGGTCGGCTGTGGCAAGCGAGATCTTCGAAAGATACAGACCGTTGCCGATGGACTGCAGCGGGCGTCCGATGACTTCGGCTGCTATGCCGCTTTTAAAAGCCATTCCCGAGCTGATGAGGACTGCACTGTGAAGGTGTGAGAGCACCTGCGGGAAGTAAATATAACGCGCTTTGTCGATGAATCTGAAACGGAAAAGCCTTCCCATCTCGATGAGAGAAGAACCGGTTGCTTCAAGTCCCGAGAGCATATTGTGATAGATCATAGGGAAGACCACGAGTGCGCTTATGACTGTGGCAAGAGAAGAGGCTCCTGCCCATATGATCACAATGATAACGAAGCTTGCCACGGGGATTGATTTAATGACCGATATAGGCGGCGTGATGAACTCGCGGAAGAGCTTAAATCTGTATGAAAGACAGGCGCACAGAATGCCTGTGATAAGTCCGAGAACGAAGCCCAGAGTTATCTTAAGGAAAGTAAAAAGGATAGACAGCCAGAACTTGGAAGTTACCGCAAGCGAGCAAAGTGCGAGCAGTGATTCATAAGGTCCTGCAAGTAAAATGCTGTTGTGGACGAGCGCAGAAGCGCCCTGCCACAACAGCAGCCAGAATACTATTATCAGTATCTTTCTTGCAGTGCCGTTTTTCAAACTATCAGCCCATGTAATAGAAGTCGTCACCCGGCAAAGTGCCGCCGACAGACTGAGAGTTTGCATCAAAAAGTGTCTGCAGATAGCCGGACAGATCAGTCTTCATCTGGCTTCCTGCAACGCAGTCGATATTGCAAAGAGGGATGGCTCTCTGTGCAATGGGAAGAGCGCCTACGATGCCTGCGTCCACAACGAGCTGGGCTGTGTGCTCAACGTCTGTATTAGCAGAGATTACGCTGTTGTGGTGATCAACGATGAAGGATGCAACTGCATTGGGATGCTGCTCGAGGAACTCAGTTCTTACGACTGTAACACCTGTTACGAGGCGTGAGTCGGAGACTTCGCTCCAAGCTTCATCAAGTGAGAAGGCGATGTTCATGCCTTCGATCTGAACCATGGCAGCAGTTGCTGCAGGCTGGGGAAGAACTGCGATCTGGTTGGGGTCAGCCTGAAGTGAAGCGATTACCTCGGAGCCTTCAGTCTTGAAGTCTAAAGTACAGTCTGTAACGCCGTACTGCTCGAGAAGATAGTTCATCGCATACTCAGGAGTAGCGCCCTGACCTGTGGTGATTACGGTCTTACCGGAAAGATCCTCTACGGAAGTGATGGAAGGATCTGTGGTGATGCAGTAAAGAACACCGTATGTGTTGATGTCGATAACCTTAATGCCGCCTTCTGTGCGGTTATAAAGAGTTGCTGCGAGGTTGGCGGGGATCAGTGCGATGTCGAGATCTCCTGCGTTAAGTGAAGCTGCGATCTCATCAGGCTGAGTGGAGACTGTGAATTCATAATCTCCGTTCTCAATGTCAGATTCCTCGTCCATCATGTTGATGATACCGATCGTGGTAGGACCTGAAAGGGAACCGATGCGGACCGTAACATCATCTTCAGCGGGGGTGCCGCATCCGGCGAGAAGGCCGAGGGCCAGAACGGATGTGAGCACTGTACTTAAAAGTTTTTTCATTTGTATTGCCTTTCTAAACAGTAGGTTTTTATCAACCGCGATTATACAGCGGAAGAGGAGCTATTACAAAGAATATTTGACGATTTTAAGATCAGCGATTATAATAAGCGAGTTGTTTTCAACAAATAACGTTTCCGCGCACGAGAGGGGGGAAAAAGAATGTCAGAGATCAGAGTTAAGGAAGGCGAGTCCCTCGACAGCGCACTTCGTCGTTTCAAGCGTTCATGCGCAAGATCCGGTGTACTTGCAGAAGTACGTAAGAGAGAGCACTACGAGAAGCCCTCTGTAAAGCGTAAGAAGAAGTCTGAGGCTGCTAGAAAGCGTAAGCACTGATAACCTTCTTATAGATTAGAAACATCAAGACTTCGGAAGTTTTTCCGAAGTCTTTTTTGTGCTACAATTGTCTCAAAATAATTAAGAGAGCTATATAGTATGTTGCTGACTTCACAGAAGTGGCGTTATGTGGTCGAGGAGCCTTTCTCGAGCACTGATGCTTTATTTGAGGCATTATTAAAGATACACGGGATCGATACCCCTGAACAAAGGGAGGATTTCCTTAAGGATAAGGGTGCGGAGCTTTATGATCCGTTCCTGTTTAATGACATGCGCAAGGCAGTCGATCTCATCTGTGATGCGATGAGCAATAACAGAAGGATCCTCGTTTACGGAGACTACGACTGTGACGGCGTCACCGCCACTTCCATTCTCGTAAGATATTTCAGAAGCCATAACTGCGATGTTTCTTATATCGTTCCTAACAGGGAAGAGCACGGCTACGGCCTTACCAAGAACATCATCGAGGATGTTCTCGTAAGGGAGCCTTATCTCGTCATCACCGTCGACTGCGGCATCACCAATATGGATACCATCGCTGAGCTTAAGAGCAAGGGCATCAGGGTAATCGTATCCGATCACCATAACGTTCAGGAGCAGATCCCTGACGCGGATGCCGTCATCTGTGCCAAGCGTGAGGACAACACATATCCTTTCCGTGACCTGTGCGGCGCGGGCGTGGCCATGAAGATCGTTCAGGCAATGGGTATAGACAAGAGGTTCCCCGTCTCGGGTTCTGTCTGGCGTCAGGCGATAGAGCTTGCAGGTATCGCGACCATTGCGGACCTGGTGGGCGTCGTGGACGAGAACAGAACCATAGTTAAGAAAGCTTTCATAAGCTTAAAGGATCCGGTTAATCCCGGCATACGCGTCATGAATGAGCTTCTGCTGGAGAAGGGCGGCGCGCGCAAGCTTGATGAGACTTTCATCTCCTTTAACTTCGTGCCCCGTGTCAATGCTGCAGGAAGACTTTACGACTCTTCCGAGGCCCTTAACCTCTTCCTGGAAGATGACGAAGACAAGGCAAGACAGGCTGCGGTAGCTCTCGGTAACCAGAACGACGAGAGAAAGCAGATCGAGGCCCGTGTCTACGAGGAAGCCGTAAAGCAGATCGAGGACGTTAGAAGGCCGGACGAGTGGAGCCTTGCCAACACCAAGGGTCCGGTCGTGGCCTATGCTGCCAACTGGCACCAGGGCGTGCTCGGCATCGTAGCAGGAAGATTAGCTGCCGCTTACAGAAGGACTGCGATCGTATTTACTGCAGACTCGATAGACCCCGTTAACATTAAGGGCTCAGGCAGAGCTTACGGCGAGTATGATCTTTTCGCCGCGCTGGGCCGCGTCAGCGATAAGCTTATAAACTTCGGCGGGCATAAGAAGGCTGCCGGAGTGACGCTGCGCAAGACTGACCTGCTCGAGTTCATGCGTGCTCTTGAGGAGGACGCCAAGACGAATCCGTGCGACTCGGAGCAGGACGACGAGCTCGAGGTTACAGCTAAGCTCGGTTTCGACATCTTAAACCTCGACACTTACGCCAAGATCTGCGAGTTCAAGCCCTACGGCATCGGCAACAAGAAGCCCGTATTCGTTACAGAGAAGATGGTGGTGGTTAACGTCAACGACATGACCGACGGCGCTCACATCAGGCTCGACTTGACCTCCCAAGACGGCGACGGGCAGGCGACGGTGTCCGCGGTAGGCTTCGGCATGGGTATCTATAGCAAGATCCTTAAGCCCGGAGACATCATCGATATCGCATATACCATGAATGAGTACACATATAAGGGCAAGACCTCGGTCAGCCTTTACCTCGAGGACTTGAAGCTTAGCGGAGACGACAGCTTCCTTTGGAAGAAGGCCGACATTGCGGAGGACCTTTACAGGAGCGGCATGGAGTTAAGCCAGATCGCGAAGCTTGCAAAGACCGAAGTCACCGCGGGACTTGTTCCCGGCAAGGTGGACTACCTTGCTTGCTATCAGATACTGAAGAATGAATGCCACGGCGAGACTTCCTACGCGGACATCCCGCTTCTGGCAAGGCTCGTGTCTTCCGAATCGGGTGTCGATGTGACTCCTTTTAAGGTTGCAAGGTGCCTGGAAGTATTCTCGGAGGCACATCTTATCAAACTTGGTGTATTATCTTCATTGAGGGTCTGCATAAGATTCCTGAAGACTGAAGGCAAGACCGATCTTAAACAATCGGCACTTTACATGAGGCTGCTGGAGAATAATGGCTGACGCGAACGATTTTGACGAGAGAGCTTATCTGCTCGATGAGACCCAGGTCCCGCAGATTCCTGACTACATTCAGGAAAAGTTCGACGCGGTCATGGATATGTTCACGTCTTATGCTTCACGTGCGCATCTTGATAAGGGGGTACTCAGCAAGGAGCAGGATCTTATCAGGCGCGCTTACATTTTCGCTTTCAAGGCTCACCGCAATCAGAAAAGAAAGAACGGCGAGTACTACATAATCCACCCCATTGCCACGGCTGAGATCCTCGCTGAACTTGAGGTGGACGCTGAGTCTTTGGCAGGTGCTTTGCTGCACGATACCGTCGAGGACACGGCAGCCGATTCCGAGATGCTCACGGAATTGTTCGGCTCGACTATTACGCTGCTTGTAGAGGGTGTTACCAAGCTCAATAAGATCTCCTCTCACAGCAAGGAGGAGATGCAGGCGGAGAACACGCGTAAGATGCTTTTCGCCATGACGCGTGACCCCCGAGTAATCCTCATCAAGCTTGCAGACCGTCTGCATAACATGCGCACCATGCAGTACCAGACCCCTGAGAAACAGGTGGAGAAGGCCCGTGAGACGCTCGATATTTACGCGCCCTTCGCAGAGAAGTTCGGCGTCTTTAAGATCAAGTGGGAACTCGAGGACCTGTGCCTGCGCTACCTCGATAACGACGGCTACTATGAGCTCGTGGGCCTTATCTCGTCTAAAAGATCTGAGCGCGAAGCTTTCATGGCGCACGTTGTCTCCGAGATCTCCGACAAACTCAAGGACGACGGAATGGAGCATTACGACGTAGACGGTAGGCCGAAGCACTTCTACAGCATCTACAAGAAGCTCCATGACAACAAGCATAACGACATCAACCACATCTACGATATGTTCGCGTGCAGGATCATTGTGGATTCCATCGCGGACTGTTACAGAGCGCTCGGCATCGTGCACTCCATGTTCGTGCCGCTCCCGGGAAGATTTAAGGATTACATCGCGAACCCGAAGGAGAACGGCTACCAGTCGCTCCACACCACGGTAAAGCGCCCCGGCGGAAAGACATTCGGCGAGACGACGTTCGAGGTTCAGATCAGAACATACAGCATGCACATCGAGGCCGAGTACGGAATCGCAGCGCACTGGCATTATAAGGAAGCCGGTAATTCCAAGGCTTTCAAGGAAGATATCTACGACGAGAAGATCAAGTGGGTAAGACAGTTCCTCGATGCTCAGAGGGATTCCGATGACCCGAAGGACTTTATGGAGCTTCTGAAGAACAATATCGTTCCGAACGAGGTCTTCGTATTTACTCCTAAGGGAAAGATCGTAAGACTGCCTACCGGTTCATGCCCGATCGATTTTGCATATGCGATCCACAGCGGCATCGGAAACCACATGCACGGCGCCAAAGTAAACGGAAGGATCGTTCCTTTGTCTTATGTCCTTAAGTCCGGCGATGAGGTCGAGATCATGTCGTCCGATAAGATCAAGGGCCCTTCTCGTGACTGGGTCAAGATCGTTAAGACCGCTTCCGCCAGATCCAAGATCAACGCATGGTTTAAAAAGCAGGACCGTGACGAGAACATCGCGATAGGTAAGAACAGACTCGAGCGTGAGATAGAGAAGAACGGATTCACCGAAACGCAGCTCATGCTCGTGGAAAGCGTCAAGGTCGTTCTCGACAAGTTCTCATGCAACTCCATCGATGACCTGTTCGCATCCATCGGTTACGGTTCCATCCAGGCGGGAAAGGTCTTCGGCAAGCTTCGCGATGAGTACATTAAGACGTTGAGTGAAGAAGAGCGTCTGGCTATGGGTTACCGCACGGCATCCGACGGCCAGATCGTTTACTACATGCCTGATAACATGCCTGACGAACTCGGTAAGGGTGACGTCATCAAGATGCCTTCCTCACCTGACAAGGAGAAGGCCAGAAAGAAGAGCGAGCAGGGCATCATCATCGAGGGTATGGTGCATCCTCTCCTGCGCGTGGCCAACTGCTGCCATCCGGTTCCGGGAGATGAGATCATAGGTTATATCACGCAGAGCGACGGCGTTACCGTCCATAAGGCATCATGCCCGAATATCGTTCACATAATCTCCGTTAAGGACCGCTCCGACAAGGATAAGCGTAAGTACGAGCGCCTCATCAATGCCACTTGGGATGACGGCAAGAACAACAAGTCTTACGGGTTTATCTCCAACATCGTTATGCTCTCCCAGGACTGCTCACTCACACTGCTGTTTGCAGATGTATCTGCGATCTTCAGTGATGAGCATGTAGATATCCAGGATATCAAACAGCCGATGAAGATAAACGACGGCGCTTATACGGAATTCGTCGTTACGGCTATGTTCAGAAACAGGGAACAGCTTGACCGCGTCATCACCAAGTTAAGGACGCTGCCGTATGCTGCAAGTGTATTCAGGAAATAAGTACTGATTCTCCTTCAGGCAAGAAGCTCGGAGACAAGATAGATATCAAGAAGAATCGTGAGAATAATGATCATCGTGCAGAACAAATAGATGACGCCTCTGCGCATCTTCGTATCACGTGATCTGTCTTTAAGATTGAATTCTTCCTGTGCCATGCTTCGATTATAGAGAGCGAGAATATGACATACTTTTCACGTATGTGATATTTCATTTACAAAGCGTAGAAGAGGGCCGGTGAAGCACCTGTGGTATAATAGATAGAATGCGTTTCGTTGATTCGACATTAAAAGATAACCTGTCACGAGACAGACTGCGTATGGGCGTGAGCATCGCCGCTGTGGTCGTGTTAAGTGTCCTGGTCTTCGCCGGGGTATATACCCTGCTTGATTCCAAGGCAAGAGAAGACCGTGCGAGAAGAAATGCACAGGCTTCTGTTTTGCTTGATGCTGTTGAGTCTTCTTCCGCTGCTGCGGAGACTTCCGAGACCGTTTCTGAGACTGAAACCCAGCCCACGGAGGATCTGCTCGCGCCGAGCATTGCAGCCGAGGAAACCGAAGTCTCTGAGACTTCACCGGACACCGAACCGGCCGAAGAAAGCCAGGCCGAAACTGCGGCGGAAACGACCGCAGCCGACCCCAATGCAGTCGAGGTTTATTACGCGTCCGTATATGCATCGAGTGACATCAACTTAAGATCCGGCCCCGGAACCGAGTACGAGATCGTAAGAGTGATCCATGTCGGCGAGGGTATCGATGTAACAGGCAGGACTGCTTCAGGCTGGTACCGCACTTACAGCGGCAACTATGTCCTTATCAGCCTGACGACGACCGAGCCCGTTGCCACCACGGCAGCACCGACTTCAGCTACCGCTGCACCCACATCCGCGACCACCGCGGGAACGGTGCCGACGACGCCTCCCATGACCGAGGCCAATTCTGCGGGCGGAGCAGATACTTCGGGAATGACCTACTACGGCGTATGCCACATCACGTTCTACGGACCTCAGCCCAGATCTGACGGAACTTACAGCGTGACCACAGCCACGGGAACCACGTGTTCAGAGGGAAGAACAGTCGCGGCAGACTGGAGTATTTTCCCTGCAGGCACGACACTTTATCTGCCGAACGACCCGCTCGGCGGAGACGGATATTATACAGTTGAAGACAGAGGCTCAGGAGTAAGAGGCAGCCACCTCGACCTGTTTGCCAACGGCAGTCACACTGTAACTGACTGCGACGTTTATGTCGTCAACTGATGACAAGAAGGAAAGAATTAATGAGTGAGAAAAAACAGAAAGAAACCAAGTCTGTAAAGACGACTAAAACACAGAAGACTCAGAAGACGGCAGCTAAGAAGGAAACTAAGACAGCCAAGTCTTCCAAGCAGACTAAGAAGCCTGTAAAGCAGGTTAAGCAGGAGAAGCCCAAGAAGGAAAGGAAGCCCAAGGCTCCCAAGAATAAGCTGAAGATAATACCCCTCGGAGGCCTTCTCGAGATCGGCAAGAACATGACCGCCTTCGAGTACGGTAACGACCTCATCATCGTCGATGTCGGTATGGCTTTCGGCGGCGAGGACACACCGGGCGTAGACTGCGTAATCCAGGACTACACTTACATCCGCGAGAACGCATACAAGCTTAAGGGAATCATCCTTACACACGGACACGAGGACCATATCGGCGCACTGCCGTATTTCCTGAGGGAGTTCAAGTGCCCCGTCTACGGCGGCAAGCTTACCGTGGAACTCGTAAGACATAAGCTCGAGGACAACGGTATCAGCCTCAAGGGCATCTCTCTTGATGCGTGCCGCAACGGCGAGAGGGTAAGACTCGGCAGCGCATTCCAGGTGGAGTTTATAAGAGTCAACCACAGCATTGCGGACTCGTATGCAGTTGCCATCAGGACTCCTGCGGGACTCGTGGTACACTCGGGTGACTTTAAGATCGATTACACTCCTATCAACGGCAAGGTAATAGACCTGCAGCGCTTCGGCGAGCTCGGTCACGAGGGGGTGTTCGCGTTCATGTGCGAGAGCACCAACATCGAGAAGGAGGGTTCTTCACCTTCTGAGAAGTATGTCGGCGAGGCCTTCCAGAATATCTTCAAGAAAGCTGACGGCAGGATCATAGTCGCTACCTTCAGTAGCCACGTTCACCGCATGCAGCAGATCTTCACCGCAGCCGAGATGAACGGACGTCATGTATGTCTGTGCGGCCGCTCCATGATCAACTGCTTTAAGATCGCGAATTCCCTGGGATACATTGAAATGAATCCCGATACACTGATCGATATCAGTGCCATAAAGAATTATCCGGATAACGAGATCGTAGTCCTCACCACGGGCTCCCAGGCTGAGCCTACGAGTGCGCTTTCCAGAATGGCTTTTGCTTCCCATAAGGAAGTCGAGATCCGCGACGGTGATACCGTAATCATTTCCGCGCACCCCATCCCCGGTAACGAGAAGTCTATCTACAAGCTCATCGACGAGCTGTTTAAGTGCGGCGCCGAGGTCATCTACGAGTCGCTTGCCGACGTACATGTTTCGGGACACGCATATAAGAACGAGATCAGGCTGCTGCATACGCTTCTGAGGCCTAAGTTCTTCATCCCGGTGCACGGTGAATACAGAATGCTCATAAGACATGCACAGCTCGCGCAGAGCCTCGGCATGGATCCTGACGATATCTTTGTGCTGCGTAACGGTGACGTATTCGAGACTGACGGTAAGACTGCTGAGGTCACGGGTGAGGTTCCGGCGCAGGCTATCCTCATCGACGGTTCGTCCGCGGCAGTGCGTGACGACCACGTAATGAGCGACCGTATGCACTTAGGTGATGACGGCTGCGTAGCCATCTCCATTACAGTCGATCTTGCTTCCGGCGAGCTTGCCTGTGAGCCTGTAGTCGACTCCATCGGCTTCGTTATCGACGACGAGAAGCAGGAGATGCATGACGCCCTCGCAATGAAGGTGAGCCAGCTGCTTTCTACCGGAGCTCTTAAGGGTGAGAGCATCGATGCCAGGATCACCACCAGGGCTTTCAGGAATTCTTTAAGGGACTTCCTCTTCGAGAAGACCAGAAGAAGGCCGATGATCCTTACCAACGCATGCCACGTCAGTGTTACATCGCATTCCCGCCGCCGTTGAAAAAACAGCGGTGCGACTATATAATATTTTTTATTAATTAAAAGGCATAGGAGAGCTTATCAGGTAATGAGAGTATCTAATCTATTTTTCGCAACACAAAGAGAAGTACCGGCTGATGCCGAGATTCCTTCACATAAGCTGATGTTGAGAGCGGGTCTTATCCGCAAGATGTCATCCGGTATATATGCATATATGCCGATGGGCTTTAAGGTTTACAAGAACGTTGAGAAGGTCATCCGTGAGGAGATGGACAGGGCAGGAGCTCAGGAGCTCATCATGCCCGCTCTGCTTCCTGCTGAGGCTTATCAGGCTTCCGGAAGATGGGAGAAGTTCGGACCCGAGATGTTCCGTATGAGCGACAGAGGCGGCAGGCCTTTCTGCCTCGGCCCTACGCACGAGGAGCCTTTCACAGAAGCTGTAAGAGATACTTTCAGATCCTACAAGAATCTGCCTGTTACTCTTTATCAGATCCAGCACAAGTACAGAGACGAGAAGAGGCCGAGATTCGGTGTCATCCGTTCCCGTGAATTCGTAATGAAGGATGCTTATTCCTTTGACGTAGACGAGGAAGGTCTCGATAAGTCATACAAGATCATGTATGACGCATACAGAAGGATCTTCGACAGACTGGGTCTCGACTACACAGTAGTTGATGCAGACTCAGGTGCCATGGGCGGTTCCGGTTCTCAGGAGTTCATGGTTAAGAGCCCTATCGGTGAGGATGCCATCTGCTTCTGCGATGCCTGCGGTTATGCTGCTAACGAGGAGAAGGCTACATGCAAGGAGGGTGAGGCTGATACAGCTGCCGAGCTTCCCATCGAGAAGATACACACACCTGACGTTAAGACTATCGAGGAGCTCATCGCTTTCATGAATACGACTCCCGATAAGTTCGTTAAGACTATCCTGTACAACATCGACGGCAAGATCGTTGCAGTCATGGTAAGAGGAGACAGAGATATCAACGAGACTAAGCTCGGAAACATCTACGATGCCATGGAGATGGATCTCGCTTCCTTCGAGGATGTAGAGAGAATCACAGGTGCCAAGGTCGGATTCGCAGGCCCTGTAGGACTCAAGGAGAAGATCGAAGTAGTCATGGATACAGAGGTTGCCGGCATGAAGAATTTCATCGTCGGCGCATGTGAGACAGACTACCACTTTAAGAACGTAAACATCGGAAGAGACTTCACTCCCGACATCGTAAAGGATGTTAAGAACGTTAAGTCCGGAGACCTGTGCCCTAAGTGCGGCAAGCCCCTCGGAATGGCAAGAGGAGTTGAGGTAGGACATATCTTCAAGCTCGGCACCAAGTATTCCGATTCTTTAGGCTGCATCTACCTTGATAAAGAAGGCAAGGAGCAGTCAATGGTAATGGGCTGCTACGGTATCGGCGTATCCAGAACGATCGCAGCTATCATCGAGCAGTATAACGACGAGGACGGAATCAAGTGGCCTGCCATCGCAGCTCCTTATAAGGTCATCGTCATCCCTACAAATACCAAGGATGAGACTGTAATGGGCGTTGCAGAGAAGCTTTATAACTCTTATATCGACGCAGGTTACGAGACACTCATCGATGACAGAAACGAGCGCCCCGGCGTTAAGTTTAAGGACGCTGACCTTCTCGGTATTCCTCTGCGTGTTACTGTCGGAAGAAGAGCGGGTGAGGGAATAGTAGAACTCAAGTTCAGAATGGACGGTGCCATGAGCGAAGCCACAGTAGAAGAGGCTCTCGAGGCAGCATCCAAGATCAAGTGAGGATCTGATTATGATTAAGCTTAGAAAACTTCTTTCATGCATGGCTGCTGCGGCTGTCGTCGCTAACCTGATGGCTTGTCCTGCCGCTGCCGCGGTCAATTCCGTGAAGGCAGATAAGAGCAGCATCTTCGCAGGTCTCGATCCCACGGTTAATCCCGGTGCACTGAGCATCGAGAACTACTATGCCGATTACACGGATATCATGTTCAGATCCAAGACCGGCGGCGAGATCAAGCTTTATGTATCCGGTACTGAGGTCGGAGTTCAGACTTCATGCGGTTCCGGAATGACGATCAATGTTATGGATGACAGACATTCCATTGTCGCATCCAGCGGCCCCGGAAACTCCGGTTCATTCTCTTTCGAGGTAGCAGATTATCT
Source organism: Clostridiales bacterium (assembly GCA_017451265.1). GTDB lineage: Bacteria > Bacillota > Clostridia > Saccharofermentanales > Saccharofermentanaceae > Saccharofermentans. Next base: position 79,193 of record JAFSPU010000008.1, on the reverse strand, counting down.
TGATACCAACGATCTTTACTACATGATGTTCGTAGTTACTGCAGACGGTATCCAGTGCAGATATGACGACATAGCGATTACCAAGAAGAATGACGGCAATCTCGCTTTTGTAGAGTCAACATGTTATGACTTCAATGTGGAAAGATGCAGCGAGCTGTGGACTGATGATCAGTCTCTTCAGGAGTGCCTCCAGCCCCAGAACGACGTAAACTGCGATTCACCCATCGTTATTACAACTGCTCAGCGTCTCACACAGCACTGCACAGATGACTGGTCCAAGGTATATGCGATCTACGATTACATGGTCAATGAGTTTGCTTATGACTATGTACAGATAAATGACAATTACACAGGTTATCAGGATGATGCCGCTACTCTTATTCTGCGTAAGGTAGCTATCTGCGAGGGCCTCGGCAATACATTTACTGCACTTTGCAGAGCTGCCGATATTCCTGCTGCAGTATCCTTCGGTATCGGCGCAGATGCGAGTGAGCTCGTTATGGCTGACGATTATATCGGTGATGAGGGCCCGAACCACGCATGGGCAGTAGTCTGCATCGACGGAACATGGTATCACGTGGATCCGACATGGGACTGCGGCAATGCATATAACGGCGACACTCATGACACAGGTACAAGAACTGAAGGCGATGCTTCCTATAACTGGTATCTGCTTCCCCTGGAGCTTTTCTCCAACACACACAAGATCTGTGATGCAGATACTATCCACGGAATCGAGAGTTCCGGTCAGGCCGGCGATGCCACATATCAGATCTCAAGAGACGGTACTATCACCATCTCCGGAAGCGGTACACTGGATCTTCCTTACGGCTGCAACGGTTTCAGAACAGTCGTATTCGATGAGAACTGCACGATTGATACCATCGCTGAGAGGTGCTTTGCTGACTGTGATATCATAACCAGCGTAGTTCTTCCTGACACGGTAACGCGTATCGAGGATTATGCGTTTAATACATGTGAGGACCTGGAGTATATATACCTGCCTGAAGGCCTCCAGTACATCGGTTACTGCTCATTCGACTACTGCGATGAGCTCGCGTATGTTTATGTTCCCGACAGCGTAACAGTTGTTGACAGCTGGGCTTTTGATGACTGCCCCAGAGCGATCATCAGCGTTCCTCACGGCATCGACCTTGATGAGGACGAGTATTACATCGCGCCTTACAGGATCATCGAAAGAGCGAACTGATTCGTTTTAGATTATTGAACATTAAAACCTCTCATCCACGCGGTGAGAGGTTTTTGTTTGCGGGTTTCTGCCATTACGCCCACGAGTATCCCATCACTAACATATTTCGGCCGATTTGGTACATCAATGAGCAAACCTTCTGTATGCTGTTTGAGAGCTGTGTAAGAGTTGTACGAATACTAGGAAAATGTGCGATTCGCAGAGTTGACAGGATAATAACCAATGACTTTAGAGATGTTTACCTGTAGTAGGTCAAGTTTGAATGAAAGTTCATAGGGTTAATAACAGATTATTAATAAATGAATCTTATAATTATAAATATATGTGCATAAAAGGAGATGACGCTTATGAAGATGGAAGTGTGTCCGTTTGATAAACTTGATTCTTCAGATTTGTTTGTTGACTGTGTTTATAAGGGGGGGCCGACTTCAGATATGTCCTCAGAGCCCTTTCATAAGCTTATTCCCAAATGTGAGAATGCTGGCGGGTTTAGGAAGAAATTACGTGAACAGGAATTAGAAATAAACGAATTAAAGAAACAAATTGAAATCATACTAAGCGACAGACAAAACCAATAACCCAGAAGTATAGATTGAGTTGAAGTGCTTTTTGTCGGTAAGAAGGGTGTGCTTAAGAGTTCCCCAATCACAGACGCTTTGTGAATGAAAACGGGTGAGTTATGGGGAATAAGGGGGTGTGATTCCCTAGCTGATGGTCGATTGGGGGGTATATGTGCATTAAGGTGGGGAACACCCTGTTAATATCTTATCGGCATTCTGCAGAAGGATTCACGCGCCTTAACGCGGCTGCGAACTCATCATACTTGCCGTAATTACCGAGCAGCTTGCCCGAGTCATACTCGGTGCCGTTTTTTAGGTAGATCACAGTGGAATTAATGCGGGGTCTGCCTTTGAAGAGGCGGGCGCGTGCGATGTCTGAAGTCTTGCATACAAACTTATTTTGTACCACCAGGTACTTCGGCGTCAGGAAGAATGACGCCTTGTTGTCGCGTCCGAAGATGAAGATGCAGTTGTGGTTGATCTCGTACAAGACGTCATCGACAGACAGATCCTTGAGAGACTTTTTTAGCTGCCTTTTCTCGCCTATGTGAAGCAGCCAGACTCCTGCGGCGGTCGCGAGTGTGAAGATGCCTATGGCGATGGGGAAGATCGACACGGGTCCGAGGCCGGCGTTTACTCCGAGGTACGTAAGTCCTGCAGTTAAAGCGAAGAGTCCTGCGGCTCCGAGACACAGGTTCCTCTCCCATGAGGTCTTCTTATATATCTTTTCTGAGGTGAAGTTATAGACTGTGTTTTCCATAAGGAAATGATAGCACAATGCCTGTGTTACAATGTATGGGTATATAAACAAGGGGAGTATAAGGAAATGAAGGGTATAAAGAAGATATTGATATCTGCGGTTGCCATGGCAGCTGCTGTGAGCCTCATGACAGGCTGCATTAAATATGAGGATCCCAACCAGGCTGCACGTGATGCTGCGGCTGCAAGACTCAGTGCATATGAGGAAGAGGCAGCGCCATTAAGAGACGGCCTTCACCATGTGGAGATGGATATTCAGGATTACGGCACCATCTACATCGAGCTTGATGCTGATGCTGCTCCTATCACGACACATAACTTCATGGACCTCGCAAGCTCCGGCTTCTACAACGGACTTACATTCCACAGAATCATCTCAGGCTTCATGATCCAGGGCGGCGATCCTAACGGCGACGGTACAGGCGGCTCCGGTCATACGATCATCGGCGAGTTCGCCAACAACGGTATCGAGAATCCCATCTCACATACCAGAGGCGCCATCGCCATGGGCCGTAACGCACAGAATATGGATTCCGCTTCCTCCCAGTTCTACATCGTTCACGAGGACTATCAGTCTATCGACGGCAACTATGCCACATTCGGGCACGTAACCGAAGGCATGGAAATCGTAGATGCAATCTGTGAGAATACCGTTAATTCAGGCCCCAATGGCGCTGTTGCACCCGAGGACCAGCCCGTTATCACTGAAGTCAGAGTAATCGACTGATGACTATCGACGAAGAGCTTGAGCGTCTGCTTCTGACGGAGCGCGATAACGATATAATGCGTTTCGCTTATAATGCCGAAATCAACCGTTACGGCCTGATCGCCGCGGGTGATCTTGAGGGCCTTAAAAAGGACCTCGAGAGGTCGGATAAGGATAAGAATTCACCTTCAAGAAGAGGTGTTCTTTCTTCCGACAGCTTAAGCAACGAGAAGTATCACGCCATCATCATGACGGCGCTTGTTTCCAGGTTCTGCATTGAGCACGGGTTTGATATAGCCGTGAGCTATACATTATCAGATATCTTCATAAGAAAGATCGACCGCGCGTCTACGCCTGAGGAAGTCCGCGCCATCGCCAACGAGATCAGGATCGAGTACTGCATGAGGATGCGCGAGCTTTCCACCAAGCAGGTCGTCTCAAGATATGTCGTGCTCGCAGTCGACTATATCCGCGCTCACGTCCAGGAGCCTATTACGGTGGAGCAGGTGGCAAACGAGCTCTCGGTTAACGCGAGTTACTTAAGCAAGCTGTTTAAGAAGGAGATGGGCAAGTCAATAAGCGAGTATATCCGTGACAGTAAGATAGAGATCGCGGAACATATGCTGCGCCACCTCGATGACACGTCACTTCAGATCTCAAACTACTTAGGCTTCTCATCACAGAGCCACTTCATACAGGTGTTCCGCAAGCAGACCGGCATGACGCCCGAAGAGTACAGGAAGAAGCATTATCACAAAAGCTGGATAAGCGAGCAGGAGGCCAAAGGCTGATTTGTAAAGCACGGCATCTTATGCGACAATCAGTGGCGATTAAGGAGAATTATTATGTCTTTTGATATGTATGATGCAATTATCTCGTTTTTTATATCGATGGTTCCTCTGATCGAGATCCGTGGCGGCATTATCTATGCTCTGGCTGCGGGCATCCCGACAATACCTGCATATATCATTTGTATCGTCGGCAACTTGCTGCCGGTACCGATAATCTTCTTCCTCGCACGTAAGGTTCTCGAGTGGGGTAAGGATAAGAAGATCATCGGTAAGTTCTTTACCTTCTGCCTTGAGAAGGGCCACAAGGGCGGACAGAAGCTCATGGCAGGCAAGAAGGGCGCTTATATCGCGCTGTTTCTTTTCGTAGGCATTCCGCTTCCCGGAACAGGCGCGTGGACAGGAACGCTTGCAGCAAGCATCCTCGACCTGGACTTTAAGAAGAGTTCGATCGCCGTTATGTGCGGAGTAGTATTGGCAGGAATCATTATCGGAGTCCTGACGATGCTCGGTATTAATATACTTAAGTAATAATGAGAAGCTTTATCGTAGACAATTCATTAAACGGTGAGCACGTCGTTAAGGCGTGCACTGTTAATTTCCCGTCTTTGACCAAGGCGGACCTTTATAAGGCGCTCAAGCACAAGGACATAAGGATCGACGGCAAGAAAGTCTCTGCTGACCTTAAGGTGCTCGCGGGCCAGGAGGTTCAGGTGTGGCTGCCTGACAGCCTTTTCGAGGGCGCGCAGCAGAAGAGGGACTACTCCAGGGATTACTCCGTGGTGGCACAGACCGACGGCATGCTGATCGTAAACAAGCGTCAGGGACTGCCCGTGCACAGCGGAAAGACGACGGGCGACAACCTCATCGACATAGTAAGGCAGAGCGCAGGCTTTAAGAACGCCGAGCTTGTGCACAGGATCGACATGAACACCGGCGGCATCCTCATGATCGCCAAGAATAAGGACTACCTTGAAGATGCCGTGAAGCTCTTTAAGGAAGAGAAGGTAACAAAAAGATACAGGTGCCTTGTAGTGGGGAAGATCCCCGCGGACCTGGGAGAGGCTGTAGTCGCGCAGGACGAGAAGCTCATGAGCGAGGTGTCGGCTTACCTCGAGAAGACGCGCTCAGGTGAGGTTTATATCCACGACAAGAAACAGGAGGGCGACCTGCCGATAACTACGAGGTACAGGGTCCTGGGTTACCATGACGGCTTCTCCGAGATCGAGTGCGAGCTCGTGACGGGAAGGACGCATCAGATCAGGGCGCAGTTCGCACACCTTGGGTACCCGATTCTGGGTGACGGCAACTACGGCCGCAATCAGGTGAACCTGTGCTTCGAGGCCAAGGACGGCGGCAGGATAAAGCACCAGCAGCTGTGGTCAACATCGTTGTTGTTCGGTAAAATATCAGAAGACAATAAACACAGGGAATTATCCGGCAGAAAGTTCTCTATCGAGCCGAGATATGAGGTGGAATTGTAATGGCTGACAACAGACCTATTGGTGTTTTTGATTCGGGTATCGGAGGCCTCACGGTGCTCCGCGAGATAATCGCGCAGGTGCCGGGGGAGAGTACGATCTATTTCGGTGACGACGGAAGGTCTCCTTATGGTACCAAGTCACATGACACCATAATCAAGTATTCGCTTCAGGACATGATGTTCCTTAAGGAGCAGGATGTGAAGATGATCGTGATCGCATGTAACACCGCGAGCACGCATGCATATAACGTGCTCTCAAAGGTGTGTGACGTGCCTGTAGTCGAGGTTGTTGTTCCGGGTGCCAAGGCCGCTGTTAAGGCTACGAAGAACGGTAAGATCGGTATCATTGCGACGCGCGCCACGGTTGGCTCCGGCGTATACGAGTCCGCGGTCCGCGAGTGCGGAAAGGACATCCCGGAGCTTGAAGTTATTTCCAAGGCGTGTCCGCTTTTCGTTTCGCTTGCCGAGGAAGGCTGGTGGGACGATGAGGTGGCATACCTTACCGCGAGCCGCTACCTTGAGCCTTTGAAGACTGCGGGAGTGGATACGGTGGTGCTCGCGTGCACACATTACCCTCTGCTTGCGAAGACCATAAGCAAGGTCATGGGCCCTGACGTTACGCTTATTAACTCCGGCATTGCCGTGGCAGGCGTGGTCAAGGACATCCTCGAGAAGGACGGCCTTATGGCTGACAGTGAGCCCACGCATCTTTTCTACACGAGTGACGACCCCAAGATCTTCGAGCAGGTGGCGTCACCGTTCCTCGGAAGAGGGCTGCCCCAGGGCACCAAGCACGTACAGGTCGACAATTACGACGTGAAGGGGTTTCTGTGCTGAGGGAAATGGAGATAACTACGGGAGCCTACGATAAGCCTCTCGTGACAAAAGGCATCTACGAGGACTCTGTGTCGTCCCTTTACATCAAGTGGAAGCAGCTTCACGAGGGCGATAAGGAGCATTCCTTTTACGAGATAAGAATGGACAAGCAGACCGGGGTGGCCACTGTGTGCCGCTCGGGTGAGTATAAGAGCAAGCTTGTCTTTGACACCGCGCGCAAGACTGCGGGCGTCGTTACCACGCCTTACGGCGACATCACCACTGACATTAAAACGGAGTATATAAACCTGCCTTCCGTACTGTGCCCCAAGTTCGAGATCTCATACGAGATGGGCGCGGACGACATCAAGAATGTGTTCTCGGTAAAACTGCTTTAACTCAAGGGGGAAGAGATTATGGCACTAAAAAGAAAACTCATCGCTGTAGGTGCACTTGCTGTTGCTGCTGCAGTACTGCTTCCGGCCTGCTCGAAAAGCGACAAGCGCGACCGCGACGCAGACGAGACAGAAGTTTCCGAGGAGACTGTAGAGACCTCTGAGACTACTGTGGAAACCACTGAGGAGACTGAAGTTACCGAGACTTCTGCAGCTCCTGTTTACAACGAGGTTGAGATGACCGCCGCTTATGCTGCGATATTAACTGAGTATGAGCCTTACATCAGAGAGGTCGAAGATGATGAGTACACTGACTACATGACATGTGCTTATACAGACCTTACCGGTGACGGATATCCTGAGTTGATCATCACTTACTGTTCCGACTACGAGTACGGTGGTGATTACGGAATGTTCATGGGCGGAGACAGTGCCGTATATACATATGACTTTGAAGCAGGACAGGCAGTCGAGATGCTCCATGTTGACAACATCATCATGAACGCTGCAGGCGGTTCTGACTGCAATATCATTCTTCTGAACAACGGCAATCTGCTCGTTACTTACGGCTGGGCAGATGAGGACGGTGAGACTTACTATGATGAGTATGCCGCGGAAGGTAACACGCTTGTCCAAGTGTGCTCGATGTGCAGTGCATTCGGTATTAATTATGATTCTGATGAGTATGAGGAATACCATACATACACACAGAACGGCCAGGAGATCAGTGAAGAGGATTTTGATACTGTGATAAGCGCGTACGAGGCCTCGTTTGACAGCGTTATCCTGATGAATCCCTGGTATGATTCCGAGTGGAATGAACCTAACGAGTGGCAGAGTGCCGTTATGGGAACACGTAAGATTGGAATGGACTACGATTCGCTTTATTCGATGTTGGTGAACTGATATGAAGAAGTCTAAGATTAATTCGGTATTGGCATTAACTCTGGCTGCATCTGTACTGATGAGTGCATGTGCATCTTCCGGTAAGAAGCCTCAGCGCGACCGCGATGATGACGACGATGACCGTCCGGGTTTTACGAGACCTTCGACAGAAGAGACTGAGCCTTCGGAGACTGTTGTTATTCCTGACACTACAGATCTGAGTGCTGACGCTGTCCTCGCATACACGGATGTGCTCGCATCGCACTATGATGCGATCGCAGCATTCGAGAATGACTTCCATACATGGAGATGCCCTTCGATTAATCTTATGGATATAGACTTCGACGGTGAGCTCGAACTTATCTTCAAGTACGTGGCTGAACCGTACATTCTGAATCTTGCGATCTACGATTACGACAGTTCGCGCGGAACAGCTTCTGCCGTGCTCGATATTCCGGTTGATGATGAACTCGGAAGCTGGGGCTTATCGGGCGATGTCGTGCTTCTTGATGACGGCAGTATCGTACTTGCCAACGAAGTGGGAAGCGGCGGTGAATACGAGTTGTGGTTCGAGTCTTATACCGCTCCTTACGCAGGCGGCGTATACACGATCGCTGACAGATGGGAAGGATACGAGTCGATGCCTGACAGAAGTGACGACTGTGTTCCCGAGTCCGCGACACATAACGGCTCGCAGGTTGCTACAGATGATTTCTATGCGGCACAGACGGAGTACATCAACCGTATCGTGGCTCCCGTTATGCCGTACTCAGGCAGAGTGTCTTACAGTGACTACACTGTAAGAGATATCTTTAGCAGAGACTGGAACGGAATCCCCGGTAGCGTTTTCGCGCAGGGCGAGTACCTGTACCTCGATGATTACATGGGCAGATACGGAGTTGACTTCGGTTCTGCTTTCGCAGGCGCTACTGCGGAGCAGGCTTACCTCGGAGTGCTTTCGGTTTACGAGGACGACATGATGTATATCGAGAATTCTTCTTCACAGTCTTTCCCGACATGTTCTTACTGCGATATAACGGGAGACGGCCAGGAGGAGCTCTTTATCTGGTATAACGCAGACTCCGAGAACGGTGTTGCACCCTATGACGGAGAGTACACATATGCTTCCATGCGCGTGTTCACTTACGATGCTGCAGCAGGCCAAGCTGTCGAGATGTTCTACTTCAAGAACGCCGTTACTTATGCGGCTTCAGGATTGTTCCTCGACATCGCACTGCAGGATGACGGCACGCTTGTGTTCTACCTCGAAGGCGGCGACCTCGAGTTCTATTTCTGCGATTATTCTGTGTATGTTGTAGAGGGTGACAGTCTCGTGTTCACTGAGAATTACAGAAGGGAAGATGAGCTTATAAGCTTCGATCCCGAGGAGTATGAGTATACCTATTACCACAGCGGCGAAGAAATCGACGAGAGTGAGTTTGATGCTGCAGGAGAGGCGTTCTCGAGTACAGTCGACACATGTATCTCGATTGCTCCGTGGTACTCAGAAGAATCGGACTATAACGGTTTGTGGGGCGACACATTATTAAGCACTCCTAATACTACATATAGTTACGCGGAGATGGTAAGCGAGCTTAGTTGATGATGAGGTCTATGTGCTCGGTGATCTGATGCTCAAGGATGATAGTGCGTCATCACAAGATTTATGTGAGTGGCACGTGTATTTTTGGACTTTAGTAACATCTTGCGAAGGGGTGTCGTCCCCCGGGTTCGTGTTAAAATAAGCGTATGGCAACAGCACAGGAAGAATACGTAAAAGCTAGAAAACTCGGAACCAAGGAATATAACAAGGCCTTGAGTGAAGGTCATTATCCTTATCTTCCGGCTCTTGATCACATGCTCGAGAAGAGGACTACTCTTAATGAGATCCCCGTGGGCACTTTTAACATCCCGATCTCCCTCATAGTAGGAACGGTTACGACGGGACGTCAGGATAGTTTTGCCCGTAATTTTATGCCCCTTCTTGCACCTGATACTGAGTTCGGTACGAAGTGGATAAGCCTTATGGAGTATCAGACCGAGCACGGCATCAGTGATGCCATCAAGGTCATCGAGTTCATGGGTAAATTCTATGTTCTCGAGGGTAACAAGAGAGTATCCGTAATGCGTTATCTGGGGCAGTCGGTCATGCTCGCGACTGTTACGCGCATAATGCCGCCCCAGGCTGATGAAGACGATAAGGAAGTAAGGATCTATAACGAATTCCTTAAGTTCTTTAAGTGTACAAATCTGTACAGCATAACCTTTACTGAAGAGGGTTCATATCAGAAACTTGCGACTATCGCAGGTAAGGATCTGGAGGAGCCCTGGGATGAAGATTCCATAATGGATCTTCGTTCTGCCTTTACGGCATTCTCGCAGGTTTATATGGCGACGGGCGGTAAGGCATATTCGTCCATCACACCCGGTGATGCTTTCCTTGTATATCTGGATATGTACAAGTATGAGAGTCTTAAGATCCCGGTACAGGATGAGATTAAGAAGAACCTGAGCCTTATCTGGAAAGAGATAAGAATCAGAGCTAACGGTAATCAGATCGTTTTCTCGGAGGAGCCTCAGCTTCAGAAGAAGAATGCGATCCCGATCATCGATAACATCATGAAGAAGACTTATACCGAGCAGAACCCGCTCAAGGTCCTCTTCCTTTATGACGGCGATGCCACCAAGTCCCGCTGGATCCACGGACATGAAGAGGGCCGTAAGGACCTCGAGGAAGTATTCCCCGGAGTAGTTAAGACGCTCGCGTGTGACTGCAAGGATACGGAAGAGGAGTTCGAGGAGTCTGTAGAGGCTGCGGCTGAAGACGGTGCCGATCTCATTATCACCACTTCTCCCGTACAGATGGAGTTTGCGCTTAAGGCTGCAGTAAAGTATCCCAAGATCAAGTTCCTTAACTGCTCCGTACATCTTTCACACGGCGCCGTAAGAACTTATTACGGACGTATGTATGAGGCCAAGTTCCTTCTCGGAATGATCGCGGCCACGATGTCCAAGGATCACCGTATAGGTTATGTATCCACTTATCCTATATGCGGTAATATCGCTAACATCAATGCATTCGCCATCGGCGCCTCCATGGTTGATCCGGAAGTAAAGATACATCTGACATGGTCCTGCCTGAAGGAGGAGTACTGGCGTGAATATGTCCGTGACAACCACTTCAGCATCGTATCCGGACCTGACCTGATCAAGCCTAAGAATGCAGATAACGAGTACGGTCTGTATACCATAGGTGAGGACGGTACGATCACCAACATCGCATTCCCTCTGTGGAACTGGGGTAAGTATTATGAGCTGATCGTACAGACTATCCTGAACGATGCCTGGGATGCAGAGGTCGCGGATGCCAAGGACAGTGCCATCAACTACTGGTGGGGTATGACATCCGGCGTTATCGATATATATCAGTTTGATACGGTTCCGTATGAGACGCTGAAGCTTGTCTCCATAATGCGTAAGGGACTGACATCCGATGTCATCAATCCGTTCGAGGGTGAGCTTCGTTCGCAGACCGGTGTGGTGCAGGATGCATTGAGCCCGAGATTAAGCAACGAACAGATTATTAATATGAACTGGTTGTGCGATAATGTAGTCGGTTCAATACCGTCACTGGATGAGTTGACTGAGTCCGCTCGCAAGACCGTATTGGCTAACGGAATGCCGTTTATGCCTGCTGAGAAGACAGAGAAGGTTGAGAAGAGCGAGACATGAAGATCTTAGTCGTAGCCGATGTTGAAGATAAGCTTTTGTATGACCACTTCGATAAGAAGCGCGTCGAAGGTGTTGAACTCATAGTCGGCTGCGGCGATCTAAGATCGGATTATATAGACTTCCTTATAACGATGGTCAATGTGCCGATGATCTATGTGCGCGGCAATCATGACGACGGACAGATCGCTGATCCGCCGCTGGGAGCCATCTGCATAGAGGACCGCATCTATAACTACAAGGGAGTTAAGTTCATGGGCCTCGGCGGCTCATACCGTTATAATCCGAACGGAAGAAATATGTATACGGAGAGGGAGATGAAGCTGCGTGAGCTCCGCCTTCTGCCGAGGATAAAACTCAGAGGCGGAATAGACGTCCTTGTTACTCATTCACCCGCCAAGGGTTACGGAGACCTTGAGGATCTTCCTCACAGAGGCTTCGATGTATTCAATGACATCATGAACCGCTGTCATCCGAAGTACATGGTTCACGGCCACGTGCACATGAACTACGGAAGGATAAAGAAGGAATACGATCACCCGTCAGGGACCAAGATCATCAACGCCTGCGGTTTCCAGATCATCGATGTCAACCCCAAAGAATAAAGACCGAGACTATACTTTCGAAAAAGTTCCCTTATCCGCGAGGAAAGGCTTCTTCTCGATGCTTTTTGTCATGCTCGGATTCACGATCTTTTCTTCAAGCATGTCTGTCGGTGCGAAGCTCGGAACTTCGCTTGACCTGAAGACTTTCTGTTTATCCGTTCTTCTCGGAGGCATTATCCTTGCGGCTTATACCGGCATGCTTGCTTATATAGGTTCGCTTACGGGACTGTCTTTTGACCTTCTCGCACGCCGCGCGTTCGGCAGGACCGGCAGCCTTCTTCCTTCGGCAATAATCGCTGTAACCCAGATAGGCTGGTTCGGTGTCGGCGTCGCAATGTTCGGCACCGCAGCTGCTGACGTGATAGGCTGCAACAGGTGGATACTTATCGTCTTCGCGGGGGTCTGTATGACATCGTCGGCGTACTTCGGTATCAAGGGCATGGAGATCGTAAGTTATGTTTCTGTTCCCATGATAGTTGTGCTCGGGTTTTATACCGTGGCTAAAGCCCTTAATGAGGGCGGGGGCCTTTACGGCGTCTTCGGAGACCGTATCAATCAGCTGACCCTGGTGGAGGGTATCGGCCTTGTCGTAGGCTCGTTTATAAGCGGCGGCACTACTACTCCTAATTTTGCGAGGTTCTCGAAGGGGAACAGGAAGGCAGTAGCCGCGACAGTAATAGCATTCTTTATCGGAAACAGCATGATGTTTATCTTCGGTGCTGTCGGAGGTGCCTTCACGGGCAAGGAGGACATCTTTTATGTCATGATCGCTCAGGGGCTTACTGTGCAGGCTCTGCTGGTGCTCGGGGCGAACATCTGGACTACCAATGACAACACACTTTATTCATGCGCACTGGGGCTGGGCAATATCACGAGGCGCCCTAAGCGTCCGCTGGTCATCGTCGCAGGTGTGGTCGGAACGCTCGCGTCTGTCTGGGTCTACGATAACTTCCTTCACTGGCTCAGCGTTCTTAACATCATGCTTCCGCCTATAGGTGCGGTTATAATGATCGACTATTTCTTTAACCGTAAGCGTTACCTTGCGGATGAAGAAAAACCGGATTCTTCAATTAATTTCACAAGCGCATTCAGCCTGGCGGCAGGAACGGCTGCCGGTGTCTTCGTAAATAAGGGCATAGCTTCGCTGAATTCTCTGGCGGCAACATGTGTGTGCTATCTGCTTATTTTCTGTTTTACTTCTAATAGAAGGCGTGGTACGATTTGAAGGTCTTTTTGAGGGTGCTTTAAACAAGGGAAAAATAATGCTTGCAAAGTGCAAAATTCCAATGTATAATCGTCAAGCACGTTTGAAAGAACAACTAATACCTTTAAGATGGAGGTGAAAATATATGGCACATCCTAAGAGAAAATGGTCCAAGGCAAGGACATCACGTCACAGAAGCCTGTGGAAGCTTTCTGTACCGGGTTTTGTAGAGTGCCCGCAGTGTCATCAGAAGATGCTTCGCCGCACAGTTTGCAAGAACTGCGGATATCTTGACGGTAAGGCTGTTATTACAGTAGGCGAAGAAGAGTAATTCTTCCTTAAGCTAACAGAAACCAGGCGGTGTTGATAAACTTAACACCGCCTTTATTTTTGTTTTGACCATCCAGTTCCTTGCGGCCAGATGGGAAACGTACCAAATCTTCAAAAACAGACTTTTGGTACGTTAAAACAGCTCGAAAAACGTACTAAAATACGAAAAACTCGATTTTGGTACACAAAATGAGGGAAATTAACGTACCAAATCTTCAAAAATGCGGGTTTAGTACGTTAAAACGGTTCAAATGACGTACCAAAAAGGCAAAAACTGACTTTTGGTACGTTAAGAGGTCATAAATGTGTACTGAATAGGAGAAGCCCCATGAGTAAACCTACCGTAGCCATAGTCGGACGTCCTAATGTAGGAAAGTCTTCGCTTTTTAACACGCTCTACGGTGAGCGTATATCGATAGTGCATGATACCCCCGGCGTAACCAGGGACCGTATTTATGCTACCGCAACCTGGCGTGAGCGCGAGTTCGTTATCATCGATACGGGCGGTATCGAGCCTGCAGGTGACGATGTTATCCTTCAGGGGATGAGGGCGCAGGCCGAGGTTGCCATTGCCACGGCAGATGTAATCGTATTCATGGTAGACCTTAAGTCCGGTATGACCGCGGCCGATAAGGATATCGCTTCCATGTTAAGAAAGTCCGGCAAGCCCGTGGTGGTTGCCGTCAATAAGTCGGATAAGGTAGGAGAGCCTCCTGCCGAGATGTACGAGTTCTATAACCTGGGACTCGGAGATTCCGATATCATTCCTATTTCAGCTGCACACAGATTAGGTATCGGAGATCTGCTTGATAAGATCTTCGAATACTTCCCGGCTCCCGGTGAGGGTGATGAGGATGAGGGCAGGATCAGAGTGGCTCTTATCGGAAGACCTAATGCCGGCAAGTCTTCACTCACGAATAAGATGAGCGGCTCCGACAGAAGTATCGTATCTGATATCGCAGGTACGACGAGAGACGCGATCGACGTAATGATAGACAACAAGTTCGGAAGCTTCGTGCTCGTTGATACTGCGGGTATGAGGAAGAAGAGCCGCATCGAGGATTCCGTGGAGAAGTACTCCATGGTGCGTGCGCTTTCAGCTGTAGATAAGGCTGATGTGTGCGTCATCATGATCGATGCTTCCGTAGGTATTACTGAGCAGGATACGAGAGTTGCAGGCGTCGCTCATGACAGCGGCAAGGCTTCGATCATCGTCATCAACAAGTGGGACCTGATCGACAAGGAGACGGGTACACTCGAGGCCATGACGAAGATGGTAAAGGACAGGTTTTCCTTCATGGACTACGCGCCCGTAATCTTCATCTCCGCCAAGACCGGTCAGCGCGTCGATAAGCTTTGGGAAGCTATCGTAAAGGCCAACGAGTCCTCCGAGAAGAGACTGTCCACGGGTGTGTTTAACGATATGCTCACGGAAGCCGTCGCAATGGTACCTACACCTCAGGATAAGGGTAAGCACCTTAAGATCTACTACGGAACACAGGTAGCCGTTAAGCCTCCTACGTTTGCACTGTTCGTAAACGATACGGAACTGTCCCACTTCTCATATGAGAGATATATCGAGAATCAGATAAGACGTAACTTCGGTTTCGAGGGAACGCCGATTAAGATATTAATGCGTAATAAGAAGGGCGAACAGACTTAAATATTTGTGCAAGTAGTCGGGTATGTATTCCCCGCTCCGAGTAGTTAAATAATAAAGGCAAAAAATCGTATTTTATATTATTAACGGAGTATCACGTATGAAGATCGAGAATTTAAGGAACATCGCCATCATCGCACACGTTGACCACGGTAAGACTACTATCGTCGATTCCATGCTCAAGCAGGCAGGTATCTACCGCGAGAATGAGCAGATCGTAGAGCAGGTAATGGACAGCAACGATCTTGAAAGGGAGAGAGGAATCACTATCCTTGCCAAGAACACAGCTATCGATTACAAGGGAATCAGAATCAACGTTGTTGATACTCCCGGACACGCAGACTTCGGAGGTGAGGTTGAGCGTGTACTGAAGATGGTCGACGCAGTTCTGCTCGTAGTAGATGCTTTCGACGGCCCTATGCCCCAGACAAGATTCGTTCTTCATAAGGCTCTCGAGCTCGGACTTCGTCCTATCGTCTGCATCAATAAGATCGACAGACCTGATGCAAGACCTTTGCAGGTCGTAGACATGGTTCTCGACCTCTTCATCGAGCTTGGCGCTGATGAGGACCAGCTCGACTTCCCGATCGTATATTCATCCGGTAAGGTCGGCGTAGCATGCTTCGATCTTAAGGATTACACAGAAGGCAGAGCTACTGATTTCTGCCCCGTTCTCGACACCATCATCGAGAATACACCCTGCCCTCAGGGTGATCCCGAGGCTCCCATGCAGCTGCTCGTTTCCAACATCGACTCCGATCCTTATATCGGCAGAATCGCCATCGGAAGAGTTGAGAGAGGTACTGTTAAGCAGGGCGAGAATGTTTGCGTAGTTAACATCGAGCAGGAAGGTAAGAGAAACGCAAGGATCGTTAAGCTCCTGCGCTTCTCCGGTCTCGGCAGACAGGAAGTTACAGAGGCTTCCATCGGTGAGATCGTCTGCGTTGCAGGTATCCCTGATATCGGTATCGGTGATACACTGTGCGACTCTTCCACACCTGAGGCTCTCCCGTTCGTTAAGATCGATGAGCCTACCATTGCAATGACATTCTCCGTAAACGACTCCCCCTTCGCAGGTCAGGAAGGAAAGTTCGTTACAAGCCGTCACTTAAGAGACAGACTCTTCAAGGAGATCGAGACTAACGTTTCCATGAGAGTTGAAGAGACAGATACCACTGAGTCCTTCATCGTAAAGGGAAGAGGAGAGCTCCATCTTTCCATTCTCATCGAGGAGATGAGAAGACAGGGTTACGAGCTTCAGGTAAGTAAGCCCAAGGTTATCATGAAGGAGATCGACGGCGTTCTTTGCGAGCCTTACGAGGACCTCGTTATCGACGTTCCCGAGGAGTTCGTAGGTGCCGTAATCGAGAAGCTCGGAAGCCGTAAGGCAGAGATGAGAAACATGCTTCCTCCTTCAAAGGGATACACAAGACTTGAGTTCAATATCCCCTCAAGAGGACTTATCGGATACCGTACTGAGTTTTTGACCGACACTAAGGGCAATGGTATAATGAACTCCATAATCAGCGGCTATGAGCCGGTTGCGGGACAGATCGCGACACGTTCACATGGAGTCCTTGTAGCGTTCGAGAGCGGTACGGCGATGACCTACGGTCTTTATAACGCACAGGACAGAGGAAACCTTCTCATAGGTGCCGGCACGGATGTTTACGAAGGTATGATCGTCGGCATTAACCCGAAGCCCGAGGATATCACCGTAAATGTTTGTAAGAAGAAGCACGTTACCAACATGCGTGCTGCCGGAAGTGATGATGCTATGCGTCTCACACCTCCTCTTAATTTCAGCCTTGAGCAGTGTCTCGAATTCGTAGAAGACGATGAGCTTTGCGAAGTAACTCCCAAGAGTATCAGACTGAGAAAGAAGATACTCAATACCGACCAGCGTCTCAAGGCCGAAGCTAAGAAGAAAGATGCTGTCAAAGAAGCTTAAAATTGTTTTTAATATTCTTGTTGTACTCCTGTTGGTCGTTGCTTTCGCGATCCTCGGAGTTTATGTCGGCTATAATTACGTAATTTCCCAGGAGGAGCGTTTTAACGCTCTTCAGCAGGGCCTGGAAGACGGCACCTTCGTTGTTGATAACAACACGGAAGGTGCCATTCCTTTTGTCATCAATACAGGTGACATGACCTCTGATATCGCCGATAAGCTTTATGAACTTGAGCTTATCGACAACACTTTCATGTTCTCTTTGCTTTCTAAGGTAAACGGCTTCGACGGCGCATACCAGGCAGGTACGCACTATCTTATAGCCGGCCTTGATTACGACGAGATCATGTTCCTTCTGACTCAGAAGTCTTACAGCGTAACCGTTACTTTCCCTGAGGGAATCACTTATGAAGAGATGAAGATCAGGCTCCATGAGGCCGGACTTACATTCTCCGATGAGGAGATGGACGAGTGCATGGACAGCCCGAACCTGTTCACTGACTATTCCTTCGTATCTCAGATCGCACTTACCGAAGGACGTGACCATGTCCTGTCAGGATATCTTTTCCCTGATACATATGAGTTTGACGTCAACGCCAGTGCGCGCACCATCATCTCCACCATGCTTAACAATACCGAGAAGAAACTGCTCGACGAGTACTATGAGAGAGCTGCTGCGCTCGGAATGTCGATGGACCAGATCATCACTTTGGCATCCATCATTCAGGCTGAGTCTTCCAACATGACGGACATGATGTATATCTCTTCGGTATTCAGAAACAGAATGAATTCCGATGATGAGAGCATGCATTACTTGGGCTCCGACGCGACTATCAACTTCATCAGAAGGATGAACGGACTTGATCCCGATATCATCCTTACTGCCGATGACATTTCTTTGGACAGCCCCTATAACACTTATATCTACCAGGGACTTCCCCCGGGACCTATCTGCATGCCCGGTACCGACGCCATTCAGGCTGCTCTTTATCCGGAGCCTAACTCGAACTATATGTACTTCTGTGCTGACGGCAACGGCGGTACGCTCTTCGCTGTAACTCTCTCCGAGCACGAGAATAATGTTGCCATCTTCCAGGCTAACTGGGAGGCAAACCAGGCGGCACTCGCTGCAGCTTCACAGGAGACGCAGGAAACAACTTCGGAGGAAGGCTGATGGTAGAAGTTCTGTCACCCGCGGGGTCCCCCGAGAAGCTCAAGACTGCGATCGCTTACGGCGCGGATGCCGTGTACATGTCCGGCAAGCAGTTCGGCTTAAGGACATTCTCAGATAATTTCGACCATGAGCAGATGAAGGAGTGCATCGCCTACGCCCACGAGCGCGGAGTGAAGTGCTATGTGACCATGAATATCATGGGCCTTGAGTCTGACATGAGGGTGATAAACGACGAGATCGACTTCACGGCTCACGAGGCTCATGCTGACGCAGTTCTCGTAAGCGACCCCGGCATCTTCTCCCGCGTGAAGGATGTCGCTCCCGACCTCGACATACACATTTCCACGCAGGCTTCCGTAACCAACTCGGATGCGTGCAACTTCTGGCATAAGCAGGGTGCCACGAGGATAGTGCTCGCGCGTGAGCTTTCCCTGGAAGACATCCGCAGTATCCGTGCCAACATCTCTCCCGAGCTTGAGCTCGAGGCCTTCGTGCACGGCGCCATGTGCATCTCGTACTCAGGCCGCTGCATCTTAAGCAATTACTTCACAGGCCGCCGTTCTAACGGAGGCGCCTGCGCACAGCCTTGCAGGTGGGGTTACTCGCTTGTGGAGGAGAAGCGCCCTGACATGCTGTTCCCGGTGGAGCAGGATGAGCGCGGGACTTACATTTTAAGCTCCAAGGATCTCTCCATGATAGAGCACGTGCCGGATCTGATCGACGCGGGCATCAACTCGCTTAAGATCGAGGGACGTATCAAGGGTGACTACTATGCAGCCGTTACAGCCAAGGTATACCGCGAGGCAGTCGACCTGTACCTTAAGGATCCTTCCGCGTGGAGCGTAAGCCCCAAGTGGCCCGAGCTGCTTGAAAAGCTTACACACAGGGACTACGACACGGGTTTCTTCTACGACAGTCCTGCCGATGACGCCAAGATTGCGCTGGACCGCACTTACGTGAAGCCGGCTTTTGTGGTGGCGCAGATTACGGGGAAGACTTCCGACGGCGCTTACAGGGCCGTGCAGAAAAATAAGCTTTATGCCGGCGACAGCCTTAATGTGCTGAAGCCTGTGGGATACGAGGAGCCTCTTAAGGTTATGTCCATAGTCGATATGGACGGCAATGCACTGGAGAGCGTTCCTCATCCGGGAACCGAATTCATCGTAAGATTTGACAGGGAATGTGATCTTCCCGCACTCACTTATCTGTCCAGAGACGGCGATAAGGATGACGGAATCGCACCTATGGCTTAATTACTCTTCCCCTGAATAAACACTCAGCTCGTCTTCATCAGGCTTTGAAGATTCCTTCTTCTCGTCGTCGTTTTCCATGAATCTGCCGAGTACTCTGGCAAGGAACTTCTGGAACTTCTTATCAAGGCCGAATACCTTGAAGGCATCGAGAAGGATGATGAAGACTACGGGTCCTAATAGGAAGCCTACGGCACCCCAGATATAAACGCCTGCCGCCATGGAGATAAGCATGGCCAGAGGGTGCAGGTGCAGGGACTTTCCTACGATGGCGGGCTCGATGAATCTTCTGATGACCGTCATGATGGCCATGGCGATGATAATGATGATAGCGCCCTTATAGTTCTCATGAACTGCGCAGTAGATGATGACAGGCCACATTGTGGCGGAGATGCCGAGGACCGGCAGGAAGTCGAGTATAGCTGTTACGAGAGCCAGCACGAGAGCGTATTCCACGCCAGCGAAGCTGAATGCGATCCATGACTCGAGCATGGTGATGAGAAGCAGTGCGAGGTAGCCGCCCAAAGCTCTGAACAATGTGAGCGAGAGATTGTTGATAAGCTCGATCGATGTCCTTCTGAATGAGTGGTTGGGAACGGTCTTGATGTAAGCCTTAAGAACCGTAGGACCGTCGCTTATGAAGTAATATCCGCTCATGAAAACGCTGATGACAACGAAGAGTCCATAAGGAATGTTTCCTATGATGCTCCATACGGATGTGACCGTCTTGCTTAAGATGGTGGGGAGTTCCTCCATGATGCTCGCCTGAATCTGGTTGATGTTGGCCATTATGGTCTCCACGAATGAGTCCTTGAAGATTCCTCCGTTGCTTTCGGATACGCTCTGAAGGGCACTCCAGAGTTTACCTGTATCGGAGAAGTCAGCGGCATAGCCCTGAAGTGCGGCGAAGGCTCTGGTGATCTGACCGATGAGGGAGAAGATGCCGTAAGCCGCGGCGATGATGATAATTACTACGAGAACGATGTAGATGCGTATCTCGGTCTTTTTCTTCTTTTTGCTGTCGAAAGCGAGGTTCTTTTTCCTGCGCCGATTGATAGGAGCTGCAATGGCATGTGCAGTACGCGCGAGCAGGAATCCTATAAGGAAAGGGATGAGGACCGAGATCACTCTGGTTGCACAGAAAAGGAGCAGGGCAGTAACGGCCGTTATGAGAAGGTACTTGATTATGCTCATGACCGTGGCACGGTCTTTTATGTATCTTTCGTGATCGTTCAAATGAATACTCCTTTAAAAATCAGCACCCAAACGACAATAAACACCGTCATAGTCAATAATAAAGACAGGTTAATGCTTTTGTCAAAGGGCGGGATGATGTCATCGTCCTCGCTGCCGTTCACCTCGTGTCTTAAGGAGATCGAGAATGAATCAAGCATCCTAATGAAGAACAGCAGAAGTACCATTCCCATGAAGAATGACGGCAGTGAAGAGTAGAAATAAGTCGAGCCGATATCGGCATATGTCTGCACGTTGAAGATGTCGATGCGCGCGAGTGTATCTGGCAGGAACATCTCGCACAGGCCCATGGAGATGAGGCACAGGAAGGGAGCCCACATGTTGTAGATGCGGGATCTTAGGTAGCAGCACCAGATGCCGGCCGCAGCTATTGCGAGGGTTGAGGTGAAGTCCATGGAGTACAGCACGAATGCCGCCGTGATAACGATGATGGCCTTGAACCTGTCGGTGCTTTTGAACCTGCACCACAGAAGGCCGAAGAAGAATATCGATGCGCCGAAAGCCGGGATGATGACGTCGCACAGGATCGAGAGGTAGACACCGTAAGGGGAGTCAGTATTGCCGTGGAAGAACACGGGATAGACGGAGTTGCCCGTAAGACGGAGCGTAACCCATGCGAGCGCGTTATAAAGCGGTACCCTGATCATGGTGAGCGGGATGCCGGAGATAAATGACAGAATAAGGGCGCCGACGCCTGTGAAATGGCCTACCGGCCTGTCCTCGAAGCCTCTGGAGCACATGACCGCGGGGAGTACGAGGGCACACAGGGTCTCAAGTATCACCAGGAAGGAGCAGCCGACTACGGATGCCGCGGGGAACGGAAGATCCGGGTTCTTGAACAGGCACCTTGCCGCGAAGAAGGCCGCCGTCATGATGGACAGCAGCATTAAAGGCCAGCCCCAGGTCATCACGCGGGGAGGCAGGAAATTATGCTTAAGTATCTCGAGAACGGGTACTTCCGGCTTTTCTCTCTCCTTGGTATCGCTCATGTCAGAACGCCAGCCCGAATAACTGAAGTGTGTCGATCATCTTGGAGACGAAGAAGGGCTCCATGGCCATGTAAACGGCGGTGCCGAGTGCCAGGAAGGGACCGAAAGCGAGGTAGTCGGGGTCGTCGGCAAAGTGAATCTGTGCCTTGCGCTTGGCGATCTCGCGCCTCTTGGCAGCCTTGTCCTCAGCCTGCTCGATCTCACGCTTCTCTGCAGCCTTGCGCATGTACTTGCGGATGAGGAGGGGGATCGCGAAGAAGACCGCGACTATGATTCCAACATAGATTACGACGATGAGGCCGTAGCAGCCGACGATGAGGCCGCATGCAGCCAGAAGCTTCATGTCTCCCTGTCCCATGCCCTCTTTGCCGAGGAAGGTCAGGCAGATGAAGTTGATTAGGAAGAGGACTCCGCCGCCTATCAGGGCTGCGAAGATCCTGTTAAGAAGCGGGATGTACCAGGCGGCCTGCTCGGTAAACCAGGGGTTCCTTTCGAAGAAGTCGCCGATAAGCAGGAAGACGCCGATGGCCGCGAGCGCAAGGGAGCACTCGTCGGGGATGATTCGGTTAAGCCTGTCAGACATCATGACGATAACGATGACGGGAGTTGCCAGGAAGATCGCGATGATGTGGAAGAATGCAGGCGGGTTAAAGTATGTGTTAAAGCCGAATGTCACGAAAAATGTGTAGATGAAGGCACAGAAAAGGGCGGAGAGCACGCCGTGAGGGTAGAGCTTCATCCTCTTGGAAAGTCGGAAATCCGGGTCTGTTTCCTTGACCCCGTAGTCCTGAAGCCACTTCTCGGGAAGCTTTGCGAAGACAAATGTCTGTGAATATCCGATTAACGCGCCTAAGATGGCTGCGATAGCCATAGCTGCTCCAAAATTCATTTGCTGACCGCCTTTAGCCTATATATTTAATAAGTTTAATATAGGAGGGGGTAATTATCAACTGAATTTGTTGATATTACATAGTTCACAGATTAGTCATTTGTTCAAATTGACCTAATAGCCTCATTTGGGTAAAATTAGTTGAGTTTTTATTAGGAGGGTCATCATGGCCAAGAATATAACAGCTAAGTTACTTGAAGAGAAGATGCAGGCTCACATGAGAGCCAGCACGGGACTGCCCCTCGAGATGGCTACTCCCGCTGATTACTGGGAAGCATTGTCCAAGACTGTAGTAGAGATCATTTCCGATGATTTCCTTGCTACAAGAAAGACATATCTGCCCAAGAGACAGGCACACTACCTTTCCGCTGAGTTCCTTGAGGGAAGATCACTGCTTAACAACCTCGTGAACCTCGGTATCTATGACCAGGCTAAGGAGGCTATGGCTAACTTCGGTATGAACCTTACCGATATTCTTGAGGAGGAGACGGATCCTTCACTCGGTAACGGCGGTCTCGGAAGACTTGCAGCATGTTTCATGGATTCATGCGCTACACTTAACCTCCCTGTAGACGGTTACGGAATCCTTTACAGATTCGGACTTTTCCGTCAGCAGATCGAGAACGGTTTCCAGAAGGAGTATCCGGATTCCTGGATGGAGCACGGTTATCCTTTCACACTTCCCAGATATGACCGTAAGGTAAAGGTCCACTACAACGACATGGACGTATGGGCTGTTCCTTATGACCTCCCTATCACAGGTTACGGCACAAAGAACATCAACCTTCTCCGTCTGTGGAAGGCTGAGCCTGCACAGGAGTTCGACTTCAATCTCTTTAATTCACAGAGATTTGACGACGCCGTTATTGAGAGAAACAGAGTTCAGGATATCTGGAGAGTCCTCTATCCTAACGATTCTTCTTACGACGGTAAGGTTCTGCGTGTAAGACAGCAGTACTTCTTCGTATCTGCTTCACTGCAGGATATCATCAGAAAGTATAAGAAGGCACACGGCGATGATCTTCACGATTTCGCTAAGTACAATGTAATCCAGCTTAACGATACTCACCCTGTTATCGGTATTCCCGAGCTTATGAGACTTCTTGTAGACGAGAACGGCATCAAGTGGGAAGACGCATGGGAGATCACAAAGGATACATTCTGCTATACAAACCACACAGTAATGCAGGAGGCTCTCGAGAGATGGGATATCTCCATCTTCAGATTCCTTTTCCCGAGAATCTACGAGATCATCGAGGGTATCAACAACCAGTTCAGAGCTCAGATGTACGAGTCCGGTCTGTACTCAGACGTTATCGACCGTATGAGCCCTCTGTCCGACGGTAAGATCCAGATGGCATGGCTTGCTGTTTACGGTTCTCATTCCGTTAACGGCGTTGCTGCTCTGCACACAGACATCCTCAAGGCTGAGACTCTGAAGGACTGGTACGAGATCTATCCTGAGAAGTTCTCCAACAAGACAAACGGTGTAACTCCGAGAAGATGGCTCAGAACATGTAACCCTGAGCTCGGCGCTCTCATCACAGAGCTCCTCGGTTCCGATCACTGGGTAACACACCTTGATGATCTGAAGCAGCTCGAGAAGTTCGCTGACGACGAGAAGGTTCTTAGAAGATTCCTCGAGGTCAAGAGAGCTCAGAAGGCTACACTCGCTGATTATCTTGAGAAGAAGCAGGGCGTTAAGCTTAACCCTGATTCCGTATACGATATCCAGATCAAGAGACTCCATGAGTACAAGAGACAGCTCCTTAACGCTCTCTATGCTCTTAACCTCTATGACAGGATCAAGGAGAATCCGAAACTCGATATGCCGCCGGTAACCATCATCTTCGGTGCCAAGGCCGCTCCCGGATACTTCAGAGCTAAGGCTATCATCAAGTTCATCAACGAGATTGCTAAGCTCATCGAGTCCGATCCTAAGGTAAGCAAGAAGCTCAAGGTCGTATTCGTAGAGAACTACAACGTATCCAACGGTGAGAAGCTCTTCCCGGCTGCAGATGTATCCGAGCAGATCTCTACAGCAGGTCTCGAGGCTTCCGGTACAGGTAACATGAAGTTCATGATGAACGGTGCCGTAACACTCGGTACTATGGACGGTGCTAACGTTGAGATCGCAGAGGCTGTCGGCAACGACAACATCTACATCTTCGGCTGCCGCTCACAGGATATGGCTGCTACAAAGGCTTACTACAACCCTCAGTGGCAGTATGAGAACATCCCCGGCCTGAAGAAAGCTCTCGACCGCTTGATCGACGGCACATTCAACGACGAGGGAACAGGAATGTTCAGAGACCTGTACAACGGCCTCATCTACGGCGACAACTGGCAGCCCGGTGATCCTTACTATGTACTCGGCGACTTCGACGATTACAGAAAGACAAGAGACCGCCTGTACAAGGATTACAAGGACGAGCTCGCATGGGCTAAGAAGTGCTGGCTGAACATCGCCAACTCCGGCAGATTCTCCTCTGACCGTACGATCCAGGAGTATGCTGACGAGATCTGGAAGGTTAAGCCTATCAAGATCAAGTAATTCAGGCTTTTCAAGGCTTTTAACGAACGGGCGCCCGTATGGACGCCTGTTTTTATGTGTTCTTTTAAGCAATAAAACTCGTAAAGACGGCAAGTTTTTTTGTAGTTTCTTACCAATGCCGGAATTGTTGTTTATGAAACTCGTAATGATATTATTGAATTGTGATTAAGACGAATTGCCGTTTTTGTCACTCTCATAAAAAATTTGCCCGAACTTTTTATGTTGTTATTAAGACGGACCGCTTAACCCGAGTGGTCCGTATTTTGTTGCTTTATTCAGCTTATGGTTAAGAAACGATCTCGATAATATTAACCTCAGGGCGGGCAAAGAAGCGGAACGGCACGAATACGCAGCCGATTCCTTTGGAGATGAACAGCTTGATCCCGTTGACTTCATGGATGCCTGATATTACGCCCTGATACGGCAGTTCGTCGTGCCTTAACTTGAACTCGAGCCCGAAAGGTGTGCGTATCTGACCTCCGTGGATGTGGCCTGAGATCATGGCGTCTACCTTAATGGGGACGGGAGGCATGTGCAGCACCAGATCGGGGTTATGTGACAGCAGGATATAGCTTTTGTACTCTATGCCCGCTGAAGGCACGGGAGGGACGCTCCAGAGCCTTCTTCGTCTTCCTGTGTCGGGTACGCCTGCAAAAGCCACATAACGGCCGTCACGGCGTGATTTTAAGTACTTGATGCAGCCGTTCATGTTGTCGAAGGGAAACATACCCAGCTCTTCGGGGTCGGCACCCGTATCGTGATTGCCCGTTACGGCCATGAAGGGGATGCCTAAGGCCTTGCACTGATCTGATATGGCGGTGATATACTTTAAACCGCCTGTGATGCTCTTGCTGCCTATTACGAGGTCTCCGCCGAAAATGACAGCGTCCAGCCCCTGCGAGGCTTTCTCGGCGCGTATAAGGGCGCACACGCGTCTTGCGGGTATCATGCAAAACTCACGGTGAAGGTCGCTGAAGAAAAGTATGCGCAGGTCAGCAGCGGCATCTTCCGAGCCTTTGGAGATAATTAACCTGTCGCGGGTGACCTTAAGCAGAGCGGCCTCGATAAGCCCCCAGATCATAAGTATTGCTCCGATCAAAGCGATCGAAGAAAGGATGATAACGATAATAATTCTCATATATTCTTAATTTTCTTCTTTTTATTATAATACTTTTATTATATAATACGTGAGAAATCGCATTTGTTTGATTTTTAAGGAGGACTTCAGTCATGCCTAAGACAGAAATTAAGTACGAGATCATTAAGACTATCGGTACTCTCGCTACCAACAAGTCCGGTTGGAAGAGAGAGGCTAATATCGTAAAGTGGAATGATGGTAAGGCCAAGCTCGATATCAGAGATTGGGGCCCTGACCATGAGAAGGTCGGCAAGGGCATTTCCCTTAACAGTGAAGAGGTAGCTATCCTTAAGGCTCTTCTTGAGGACTACGATCCCGAAGAAGCAGAGGCTTGATAATTGAGAAGTGAGGAACGCGCCGGTATAGTAGCGGCGGTTCTTCTGCTGCTCTGGGGGACTGTCTTAACATATCCCCTTCACAGCTTTACTGTTTTCCTTGAGACTGTAGTCGGAGATGCTTGTGATAAGCTTCCCGATGCGGTGCCGCTTTTTGCGGTTTCGCTCATCGAGATCGTTATCCTCGCAGGCATCGAGATAATGCTGCTGCTTCTGTCCAAGACAGGGTTTGCCATTTACATACCTGTATCTGCATTATTTCTTACATCAGTCTCCTTCGTCCTTGAGTGCATCAGGATCAGGATCTTTGATGTACGTACGGGAGTCGCACTGGCGATCATCCTTGTGCTGACAGCTTTACTTCACCTTCTGAGAGCAGAGAAGATTCTGCTGTGGGAAGGTGATGTTTTTATTTTCGCGATAAGTATCCACCTGTTTACAGGACTTGTTGCTGCGCCCCTTGCGGCTTCAAGTGAAGTTTTGGGAAAGATCATGTTCATTGATCACTATAAGGATACTTCGCTCGCAGGCGGCTTTGACGGCTTCCTTACGCTTCCTTCATTTGCGTGGGGAATCTTCTTTATGATCCTTCTGAGCCTGCCTGTTATCTACTATTCATTCTCCAGGAAGAAAGCCTGACCGGAGGTCTTGATATGGAACAGATGAATTTGTTTGATCAGGGACTGGAAGTCCTTGAGATTCCGTCTGATATAAAGAACGAATACGATAAGCTCGTATCCACGCTGAATTACCACGCCAAGCGCTATTACGATGAAGATACGCCTGAGATCAGCGACTATGAATACGACATGATGAATAACCGATTAAAGGATATCGAGAAGCAGTATCCTTCCATCGTAAGTCCTGATTCACTTTCCTTGCGCGTAGGATGGAAGGCAAGCAAGGGAAAGAAGGTTAAGCATAACGTTCCCATGCTTTCTTTGCAAGATGTTTTCAGCAAAGAAGAAGTGTATGAATTCGTAAACTCCATGCGTGAGGAGCTTGGCCCTGATACCGAGTTCCTGGTAGAGACCAAGATTGACGGCCTTTCCATGTCGTTAAGATACGACAACGGCGTCCTTACCACGGCTGTTACCAGAGGTGACGGTATCACTGAAGGTGAGGATGTCACCGAGAATGCCACTCAGATCCCTGACGTCGTGCTTAAGATGCCCGAGCCCATCGAGTACATTGAGATAAGAGGCGAGGTTTACATGACGCGTGAGGCTTTCGCTGCAGTAAACGAAGCTGCTGCCGCGCGCGGGACCAAGACTTTTGCCAACCCCAGAAACTGCGCTGCCGGTACCTTGAGAGGCGAAGCAAACGTCACTAAGGAACGTGGCCTGTCACTGTTTATCTTCAACGTGCAGGAGTCCAGGGGAAAGACATTCAAGACGCACTCCGAGGGTTATGAGTTCCTGCGCAGGAACGGCGTTACTACGATAGAGCAGTACTTCAAGTGCCGTACCGCGGACGAGGTCTGGGATGCCATACAGAAGATCGGCGACATGCGCGGTGATCTGGCATACGATATCGACGGCGCTGTAGTTAAGTTAAATGACATCGAAGCCAGAAAGAAGCTCGGCAACACCATTAAGTTCCCCCGCTGGGCGATCGCTTATAAGTATCCTCCGGAAGAGAAGGAGACGAAGCTTCTTGAGATCGAAGTAAATACAGGAAGGACGGGAAGAGTTACTCCCGTGGCTGTGTTCGAACCGATCAGCCTGTGCGGCACGTCCGTATCACGCGCCACATTACATAACCAGGACTTCATCGATGAGATGGAGATCGGCATCGGCGACACGCTGATCGTCTATAAATCCGGTGAGATCATCCCGAAGGTTAAAGGTGTAAACAAGGCAAAGCGCCCTGCAGACTGGCAGCCATACAAGCTTCCTGAGATCTGTCCCGTATGCGGACATAAGCTCGTAAGGGAAGCGGACGCGGCTGACCTTAAGTGCGTGAACCTTCAGTGTCCCGGAACGATCGTTAATTCCATCCTTAACTTCGTCAGCAGAGATGCTATGAATATCAAAGGCTTCGGCTACGAGCTCGTTAAGGCTCTCGTAGACGGCGGGTATGTAAAGGACTTCGCTGATATATTTACGCTCAAGGAAAAGCGTGATGAGCTTATCGAGAATAAGGTCTTAGGACTTGCTAAGAATACGGACAAGCTTCTGGCGTCCATCGACTCCGCTGTTACAGAGGCGACTGCCGAGAATGTGCTGTCAGGCCTCGGTATCCCGAACGTCGGCAAGGCTACATCCAGAGACCTTCTCAAGGCATTTAAGTCCATCGACAGCATCTGTGATGCTACTGCTGAGCAGCTTGCGTCAGTGGAGGGCATCGCTGACGTTTCCGCTGAGGGCATAAACGGCTTTTTCCGTGACGAAGGAAACCGTGAGCTCATAGGAAGACTTAAGGCTGCGGGACTTAACTTTGTAAGCACTAATGTGGCAGCTTCAGATGTATTCGCGGGCAAGACGTTCGTCATAACGGGAACACTGCCAACCATGTCGCGCGATGAGGCTGCGAAGTTCATCGAGAGCAACGGCGGCAAGGTGGCTTCCTCCGTATCCAAGAAGACGACTTACCTCGTTGAGGGTGAGGCTGCGGGCTCCAAGGCGGTCAAGGCCAGAGAGCTCGGTATAACGATAATAAGCGAAGAAGAGCTTCGCGCCATGGCGGAAGGCTGATTATGAAGGACATTGAGTGGGAGAAGTCACGCATAAGATCCCAGGTGAGGGAGTACAGGAAGCTCATTACGAAGCAGGAGCTTGAGCAGTACGACAAGGACCTGCTCGATGAGTTTAAGGCTGCCGTTAAAGACGATAAAGACCTTAAGAAGGCATTCGATTCTGCGCGTGCAGTGGCCGTGTATAAGGCTGTGGGAGGCGAACTTCCCTGCGATGCTCTTGCAGCCTATATGCGCAAGGCGGGCAAGAAGACCGTGTACCCTCTGGTAAAGGGTGATGACATGGTGTTTATTGAGGTGAAGGACCCCGGTACTGAGCTTGTTCCCGGCAGCTTCGGCATACCCGAGCCTGATGAGAAGAAAGGGATCTTTGAGAACGGGAACATCGATATTATGATCATGCCCGGCATTGCTTTCGACCCTGAAGGCAACAGACTGGGGCAGGGAAAGGGATATTACGACAGGTGGATCGCATCTGTTCCCGAGGATAAAAGACCGCTTCTTATCGGCGTATGCATGGAGTATCAGATGATGGGCCTGATCCCGGTAACCTCTTCCGATATTCCCTCTGATATGATATTGTGCATATGAGGTTAAAAGCTTGAAGTACTATATTGCAAATCTGGCCGTACACGTGCTGCTGGTATTGATGCTTACGGTAGTCATCATCATCTTTTCTAACAGAAATAAGAAAAGACTGACCAGGCATGTGTTTTCGTATTTTTTGCCTACCATCCTTGCGGTGGCAGTAGCTTTTTATGTGTACTTCATTACCGGTCCGAGACTTCTTGATCTGTCGGATGTTGCGACCCAGAATTATTATTCATATACGGGTCAGATCGATGAGATCGCTCTGTTAAATAATTCATTTACCATCGACGGCGTGCGCTACTATATCAATCCGATGAGAGAGCTGCCCCATGAAGGTTCGAAGGTAAGGATCAGATATACCAGATTCAGTAATTATGTTATCTCTGTAGAGGCTGTTGATGAGGTTGATGTAACGGGCGCTATTAATGAGGAATTGGAGACAGCCGTAAGTATTTCGGACTGATTTTTCGGGCCAAATTCCCACCTGACCCCTTCAAATGCAGTAAAATCAAGGAAATCCTTTCCCAAAGGGCCGTATTTTTCCCTATTTTCCCGATTCGCTTGTAAATGGCTTATTACCATAGGACAATAACTTCATGGAATAAGTATATGCAAAGGGGATATGGTATGAATTACATGAATCGCAAAAGCCGTGACAAAGAGACCGGTATCTATGTTGTATGCAGTGATAAGGCTCTCCTTGAGAGGATCAATACGATGCTAAGCTGCCGCGGTATCATCGGTATCGCTGACGGAGAAGGGAATTTCCATTACTTTGTAGACGGCAGGAAGAGGCCCGGTAAGGCAGTATCTGATATCAATGAGATCGTTGTCAGACATGCAGCTAAGATAGAGAGTGAAGTGCCCGAGTGTTTCATCACATCGGTCATAAATGAAGCACTGGTTTTCTATGATTTTGACATGACTCTGATGGGGACGAATGCGATCTTCGAAATCATCAGAAGAATGGTTATCTACAGGGAAGTGTATTACCACGGAATGCGTCAGTTGTACGGTATCGCCTGTGATGTGCTTAAGCTTACCTATGAGCAAGCGGAGAGGGATATCAGATATGCAATCAGAAGAAGCGGATTCGAGACTTCAGGACTTAAGACTACAAAGATACTTCATATACTCGCTGATGATGTGACAGACCGATTGGCGGAATTGAAAAGGCAGCCGGTATAACCGACTGCCGCCCATAAGAACTAAATCAATAAGTAAATATTACTTCTTGCACTTCTTCTTGGAATTTACCTTCTCCTTGAGCTCCTTACCAGCCTTGAAAGCGGGAGCCTTAGAAGCCTTGATCTTGATAGTCTCGCCTGTAGCAGGGTTGCGGCCCTCACGAGCTGCTCTCTCCTTAACCTCGAATGTACCGAAGCCTACGAGAGTAACCTTGTCGCCGGAAGCGAGAGCGCACTCGATAGACTCGATAGTAGCCTTAAGAGCAGCCTCAGCGTCCTTCTTGGAAAGGTCAGCCTTCTTAGCGATTGCATCAATCAGTTCTGTTTTATTCATAGAATGCCTCCTGTTAGCCTTTAATATAGGCAATTTGCATAAGTAATTATCACCTTAAAACGTAATGGTGTCAAGCCTTTTTGTCATTTTTCTTATGACAGAAAAGCAAGTAATTTCAAGGCTTTGCTAGCGGTAAGTCGGTTTCATGGAGATGGTGAAAGTGGTGCCCTTGCCGATCGCACTCTCAACACTGATGAGTGCATCGTGTCTGTCGATGATAGTCTTAACGATAGACAGTCCGATACCGGTACCCTTTATATTGCCTCCGGAGTTCTTTGCACGGTAGAATCTGTCGAAGATCATACCGATCTCATTCTCTGGAATTCCGATACCGTTATCCTGAATGATGATCTTAACTCTCTGCTGTGAAAGGGGCTTGTCCGCGTCTTCTCTCCAGGCTTTTACGGTGATCAATGCTTCATCATAAGTGTAGTTGATTGCATTGGATATAAGGTTCTCGAATACGCGTGAAAGCTTTTTGGGATCGGCCTTAACGAAAAGCAGATCTTCATCAGGCAGATCGACCACAAGTTTCTTCTTCGTCTCTAAAAGATCAGCCTCATACATCATGCAGATCTCATCGAGAAGTTCGGAGATGGAAACATCCATGAACTGGAATTCGTTGGCATCTGATTCAAGTCTTGTGAGCTCGACGATATCAGAGATGATACGCTCCATCTGTTCTGATCTTCTGATGATGTTTCTTAAGTAATTTTCTTTCTGTACAGGGTTAAGATTATCGCCCTTTGATACGAGCATCTCTGCATATCCTCTTATCGCGGTGATAGGAGTACGAAGGTCGTGCGAGACGTTGGACAATACATTCTTTCTGGCCTGCTCATTTTCCATGAGTCTCTTATTGGTGTTATAAAGATCCTTGTTGATCTCGGAGATACGCATGGTCTTTTCCTGTACGAGAAACTGCATTCTTCCCATCGTATCTTCAAGCGTTCTTGCCTGGATAACGTATCTTGAGATGAAGTAGAATTCCAGTGTCAGGTTGGCGATAACGAAGAATACAGAATAGGACGGTACATTGAATATTCTGTTGTAATTCGCTATTGCATTTGAACTGAAGAATACCTGGTAGATAACTGCAATGGTGACGAAGAATGAAGTATCTTCTCCATAGTGAACAGCAATCAGATTGTATGCAGTAAGCAGTGCGACAACTACGATAAATCCCGCCTCAGGAACAAGGGGGAAGATGCCTGTCAGAGGCGGCCTTTCATATATGGCCCAGAGCACAAGGAATCCGCCCGTCAGGATAACCGACATGGGAGGGAATCTTACGATCAGATGCTTCTTTACATTGCTTTCTGAAGCGAAGAATGAATCGATGAACACGAAAAGCATGGTGTTCGTCAGGATAAAGAGAACGAACTTCATAAGCTCGCGCGTGTAGGCATCTATTACAAAGAAACTGCAGTCGATGATCGTATATGCGAGTACAAGGCACTCCACAATGATGAACAGATAGAAGAAAGACCTGTTCTTAAATGTTCTGGAGATTACGAGACCTCCGATGAGAATAAACAGAAACAGGATAAGTTGTACCATCAGCCACAGTGCCGGAGCGACTGAAGGCGCCATGGAATCCGTGGAAGCGGTAATTGAAGGGAGGGATAGTATTCCCGGATTATTGATCTTCACATTAGTGCTAACGGCGATCATTATCTTTGCTATTCCGTCCTGATTGGGAACGATAGGAAGATAATTGTATCCGAATCCCACAGTCGGGGTCCATTCATCAGAGCGACCCCAGAGGAAACCTAAGTTATCGCCGTTGCAGTAAACGTCTACGAGTCCGTTGGCATTAGGGATGTTCAGGTAGTAGGCAATGTTAGGCTCTTCAAAGTGCAGTGTCATTATATAAACACCGCAGTACTTATTCTTACCCTCACGTTCTATAACTCTGTTCTGCGGTCGGTCTTCGCAGTTATGCCATTCGGCATCGGGCCCTAAATTGTTCCAGCCTTCTGTGGGGGATATGGTTACGCCTGATGCGTAAGGTACATCGTCATAATCGTAGAACAGGAAATCCTGGCTATCGATATCCGTGTAATCCACATTAGGTACGAAAATAAGATTCTCACCTATGTAAACCGTCTGGCGGTCGGAAGGGATTACGAACTTCTCGTTCTCAAATGTTAGACCGGAATCCCTTCTTGTGTTGATCATGTAAAGCTGATGGGACAGAAGAACGCACGCAAGAATAAAAAGCAGCACCAGGAGGAGCTGCTTTGAAATGTTCTTGGTTTCTTTATTCTTCCGAACAGCCATCAGAACTCGTTATGGAGACTGTTCTTTACCGGCGGGTTAGCGAATGAATAACCGATTCCCCATTCAGTCTTAACGAATGTGATGTCAGGTGCGATCTTGTCCATCTTCTTTCTTAAGTAGGAGATGTTAACCATTACGAGGTGGTTGTCACAGGGTGTGTCATCGCCCCATACATGAGAGTAGATCCTTGCGAAAGGAACGATAACGTTAGGTGTCTCGGCGAGAAGTCTCAAGATATCGAACTCTCTGTTTGTAAGATGAACGGGAGTGTCCTTAAGAGTAACTTCTCTTGTCTTGATATTGATCTTAAGAGGCGGGAACTCCATGAGGAAGCCCTCGGACTTCATATTACGTCTGATGTGAGCATTGATACGAAGTGAAAGCTCAGGGAGTGAGTAGGGCTTGGTGATGTAGTCATCAGCACCTGACTTAAATCCCGTTACCTTATCTTCAGCCTGCTCTCTTGCAGTGAGGAAGATGATAGGTGCATTGGAATATACCTGGATTTTAGGAGGAAGCTCGAATGCGTTTCCGTCAGGAAGCATTACGTCAAGGACGATACAATCGAAGTTATATGTCTGAACCTTCTCCATCGTTTGTGCAATGTTAGTGGCAGTAGAGACTTCATAGCCCTCTCCTTCGAGAAAAGTCTTATTGATCTCGAGGATATCTGTATCGTCATCTACAAGAAGAACTCTGCTCTGATCCATGTGAAACCTCCTATTATCCACATATATTAAGATGTGTGTTTTATGTTATTCAATTCTTTTGATAATTTATAATACGTATTATAACATCAACCCTCAAAAATACAACACAGTTAACAGTTTGTTTATATAATATAAACATATGTCGAGAACCATCTTTCACATTGATCAAAACTGCTTCTTTGCCTCGGTCGAGATGGTGGCCCATCCCGAGCTGCGTGACGTCCCCATGGCAGTCACGGGTGACGCGAGCAAGCGCCACGGCATTATCCTTGCGCGCAATGAGCTCGCCAAGAAAGCGGGAGTCAAGACAGCCGAAGCTATCTGGCAGGCGGAGCAGAAGTGCCCCGGCCTTGTGAAGGTAAGTTCCCATTACGACAAGTATGCTTACTACTCAGGGAAGCTGCGCTCGCTTTACGAGGAGTACTCCGACAGAGTCGAGCCCTTCGGTATGGATGAGTGCTGGGTGGATATGACGGAGGTCATAGGCAGCCGTGATCCGGGTGAGCTCGCGGACGAGATAAGACGCAGGGTGCGGGAGGAGTTCAAGCTCACGTGCTCTGTCGGCGTGAGTTTTAACAAGATCTTTGCCAAGCTCGGCTCCGACTACAAGAAGCCGGATGCCACCACAGTCATAACAGAAGAGAACTTTCGCGACATCGTGTGGCCTCTGCCTGCCGCTGATCTGCTTTTCGTCGGAGGTGCGACTTCTGCCAAGCTTCTGGAGGTCAACATCAGGACCATAGGCGACCTTGCGAACGCTTCCCGCGAGTTCATGGCAGACTACCTGGGCAAGCCCGGCGAGATGCTCTGGTATTACGCCAATGGCATCGACGACAGCCCCGTGGCTCCCGCTGACGAGAAAAGGGAGTACAAGTCCATCGGCAACTCCATGACAACTCCCAAGGACATCCTCACCAGAAGGCAGGCGTGCGGTACATTCCGCACACTGAGCGATTCCGTGGCAAGAAGGCTGCGAAAGCACGGCCTGCTCGGCTGTAACGTAGCCATCACGGTGCGTGACAAGGACCTGCTTGTTTACGAGCACCAGAAGACACTCTTCGAGCCCACCAACAGCGAGAAGGTGATATATGAGACCGCGATGGAACTTTTCGATGAGTCCTACGACTGGCACAGCGCAATAAGAAGTGTCGGCGTAAGGTGCGCCAAGGTCATACCCGAGGACTCCGGCATACAGATGTCGATGTTCTCCGAGTCCCCCGAGAAGAGGGAAGAGGAGAGCAAGCTTAGCAAGGCCATCGACGACATCAACAGAAGGTTCGGCGAGGGCACGGTAAAAAGCTGCGCCACGCTCGATGGCATCATGTCACCCAACTACAACCCCGAGTTCTACGACGGCGGTATAACCGAAGGGAAGAAGGATCCTTTCAAGTGATAACTGCAGCGGCACATTACAGGGACAGGTTCGGGCACAAGATGTATAAGGCTGCCATCAGCCTTGAGGTGACGTGCCCTAACCGAGACGGAACGAAGGGGACCGGCGGGTGCGCTTTCTGTTCCGCAGAGGGCTCGGGAGAGTTCGCTTCCTCATGCAGGCTTCCTGTGACGGAGCAGATCGACGATGCCATCAGAAGGCTCTCACAAAAGGTTCCCGCGGACACTGGTTACATAGCTTATTTTCAAAGCTTCACGAGCACTTATTGTGATGCGGATTATCTGCGCGAAAAACTTGAAGAAGCAGCGGCGCATCCGAAAGTGGAGGCACTGTCAGTTGCTACCAGGCCTGACTGCCTTCCTGATGATATTTTGAATGTGTTGGCTCAGGTGTCGGAGAGGATACCACTTTATTTGGAGCTGGGTCTGCAGACCTGCGATGACGAAGTGGCGGCAAGCTTCGGAAGGGGTTATGAGACGCGCGTTTATGATGAGGCTGTGAAGGCACTTAAGGAACTTGATATCAACGTGATAACGCACATCATTTTCGGACTTCCCGGCGAGGATAAAGACATGATGTTAAGAAGCGTGAAGCACGCTGTGAAAGCCGGCACGGACGGACTAAAATTCACGTGCCTTTACATCAACAAAGGCACACGTTATGAGCAGCTTTATAATGCCGGTAAGATTGCGGTTTTGGAGCAGCTGGAGTATTTTGATATTGTAAGTGACGCACTGGCACTGGTGCCTGAGAATGTAGTGATCCACAGGCTTACGGGTGACGGTGCCAAGAAAGTTCTGATCGCACCTTTATGGACGGCGAACAAGCGTCAGGTTGTTAATTACATCAACAGGAGATTTAAGGATCTGTTATGAAGAAATACATTCTCGAATATGTCGCGACAATAAAGGATTTCATAAACAACGAGATGAAGGACGCTTCAGCCCAGCGCACTTCCGAGGTGCTGCACGAGTTCGAGATAAAGATAGGATATTTTCAGCATGAGAGGTTCATACACCTAATCGTAACAGTACTCTTCGCGCTTCTGGAGATGGGTTCGCTTTATGTGTGCCTGATAGCGCCGTCTCTGCCGATACTCGTATTCTGCGGCATGTTCCTGATACTTCTCGTGCCGTATGTAATGCACTACTATTTTCTGGAAAACAGCGTGCAGGAGATGTATAAGCTGAGGGATCAGATCATCACTTATTCTGCTCAGAAGAAGTGACTTTATAGTGCTTTAATCCGAAGTCTTTAAGGGATGCCGTGATGTTGCTTCCGAATGTGGAAGTGTACTCGCAGTATGTGTCGTAATCAGCAATGTCGACAGTGAAGAAGATCTCCACGGGGATACCGTATCCGGAAGACGAACCCTGTGTTCTGCACTGTGTCGCAAATCCTGACTTGTAATGAGGATCTTCCTTGATGGTGTTAAGTACGCTGTGTCTCCAGCGTGTGAGATTCGTCTCGTCTCCGTCCATCACGACTGTGTCGGGATCGATGGTAATGGTGTACTTAACCTGACGCATCTTATTGCGGATTGTCTTGTGCCAGTTCTTGGAAGAGGTGGCGACGAAAGAGCTCGCGGGCAGTGTGTGCATGATGTTGTCGAAGCCCTGGATCTTAACGCTGATAAGAGCGATGTCCTTAACTTCACCTTCAACTCCAAGTGACGGAATGGAGATCCAGTCGCCGATCTCAAACATGTGCTCTGAGGTGATCTGGATGCCTGCAACAAGTCCTGCGAGCGCGTCCTTAAATACGATGGAAAGAACGGCAGTGAATGCACCGACACCGGAAATCAGAACTACCGGATTCTGGTTAAGAAGTATGGAGATAAGGATTATGGCAAACAGGATGCAGATGGCGATCTTTACTACAGACAGCACACCCTTGATAGGGCGTCTTCTGGAGATCTCTTTGGTCTGATAGATCGCATTAAAGACATCGACTACGCTGCAGACCAGCACCATGAGTGTGATGATGCTTCCGATGGTGGAGATCTTCGGGAAAGGCTCATAAAGCAGGGCGAAGAACATGAACACGCCGGTAAGCAGCATGGTCTTTTTCTCTATGGCAAGGGAGGACATTTTCTTAAGGTCGGCCACCTTGGAATGTGAGAAAATAATGTTATTGAAAAGTCTCAGGATGAAGTATATAACTGTTGCCAGAAGCGCTGCTATTACAAGCTTGATGACGCCTGAAAGGGCAGAGAAAGCAAGCCCGTCGCCCATGCGATCGATCAGCCATTTGTCCAGTGCTTCATACATATAAATACCTCGTGGAAAAGATGAGGATACCCTCACACAACATATCAATTATAACACGGTAAAAAAGCGCCCGCCAGTCGCAAAAGACTACAATCTTTTCGCTGCCGAAATGTGCCTTATGTAACATTGTTGTAACAGTACGCACGCGGTATTATTAAAGTAGCTCCAGGGAATACTGAAGACTGAAGTATTCGGACACGGAGGCCGCCTTACCTTATCTCAAGCGGGCGAAGGGTTGAACCAAAGGGTGACCGGAGGCGAAGCCGAAGAAACGAAGCGGGTGACCTGCCTAGGGCATCTGATCCCGGGGATACGAAGCAGAGTATTGAGGGTAGGAAGGAAATACGAGCACAGCGATTGAAGGAGCGGGTTTCCGCTTACAAGTCGCAGTTGTAACAGATTAGTTGATTCGGATTTCGATCCGCGAGCTTATGAGATGTCATAGCCGACAGGTAGATTCCGAGGTGCGACGGATGTTACATCGGTTCGTGCAAACCGAGTAGCCGGTATTGTGTACGGCAGCGGGTGACTTGACGTATCGGACACCTGACGGTATACGGGAAGAAGCAATTTGGAATATGCGGCGAATGGGAGATACGAGTAGCACGGTGTAAGATTTAAGTCGTAACAGTCAAGTTTAGTCGTTGCGATGATAAGAAGCTCGGGAGGTTAATTAAAGGGCGCTGTTGGACGAGGATGAAGTTTAGGTTCGCTGGAGCTTTCATATGCGGAGAATGTTAAAGCATTCTCCGCTTTTTATTATTAAATAGTAGATGTGGTATAATATTAACTATGAATCCGGAAGAGACAAGAGAGCTGTTCGTAACGGACAGATATGCGAATGACACCACCGAGATCGAGATCCTTGAGATCGAGGAAGGCTTCGCCAAGACAAGACTGGAGATAAAAGATAAGCATCTTAACGGCAACAATGTCGTTATGGGCGGATGTATCTATACCCTGGCTGATTACACATTCGGTATCGCCAGTAACTGCGGCCCCATGAAATGCGTGACATTAAGCTCGAACATCGTGTTTAATTCTCCCGGAAGGGGCAAGTACCTTTACGCACAGACAGAGCAGATCAAGAATGGAAAGACTATCTGCAATTACTCCGTGAAAGTTACGGATGACACCGGAAAATTGATAGCCAACGCAGATTTTATAGGATACAGAAGCTGAAACAATTGCCGTTTTATTTCCTCAAATTGGAGAACTAATTAAGATAGAATTGTAACCGGACCGTAGCAATACTTTGTTACAATCCGATTGGAAGTATAATATGAAGAACTGTGAAAATTCAAAGAAGAGCGTACTCGCTCTCATAGTATGTGTATCGGTGGCATTACCTTTCGTATGCCTCCCCCTCGGACTGCGTGAAGGACTGGCTCCTTCTTTGAAGGTCCGTGCAGCTTATGATGAAACTTTCCCCGATGAAGAGTTTGACCCTGAAGTTCCTCCGGAAGATGTTCAGGCTCAGATCGATTCCGGTGACTATGATTACTACCTTAACGGCGGTACGGTAAGTGCCGATTATAACGAAGAATTCCAGACAGGTTATCTGGATACCGAGTATCAGGACGTAGATGCTTACACGGTAGTTCAGGGCTTCGATGAAGCGGGTCTTCCTATCGAGCTTCTTGATCCCCAGTACTTCGCTCCTGATGAGACCACTTACTATATTGCCGCTCAGAACTCCATCCTTAAGGAGTTCCCTGACATGAGTTCCATCACTCTCCAGACTCTGGATTACGCTGATGGTGTAACACGTATCGGTATCGGTGACACATGGTCCAAGATCAGGACTGAGGACGGAGTCGAGGGTTATGTTCTTACCAACACTCTTTCCTACGAGATGGTATGGGTAGCGATCGACAGAACCGTTTGGGTTGATACAGGTTCGCTCATTATGCGTGCCGAGCCTTCTGTCGATTCCGAGCAGGTCGGTATCCTCTATGATGAAGACAGACTTCACTGTATCGGTGTTTCCGATAAGTGGTATCACGTTATAGCCGAGGACGGCACAGAAGGATATGTCTACATGTCTTATACGACACAGACACCTCCTCCTACACCTACTCCCAGGCCGCAGTATACTGGCGGCAGAGGCGGCGGCGGATCGTCAGGCGGTTCTTCCGGCGGCGGTGGCGGCGGAGGATGGGTATCCTACGGTAACAACGGATACACCATTGCGAGCATCGCGGAGTCCATGGTAGGTACGCCTTATGTCTGGGGTGCTTCCAGCAGTTCCGCAGTAGACTGTTCCGGTCTCGTATGCTACTGCTATGCACAGATGGGTATCTCACTGCCGCACTACTCACAGTCATTGACGAGCGTAGGCGTATCGGTTCCCCGTGATCAGGTAATGCCGGGTGACATCGTATGCTGGGGTTCCGGAGGCTACAGCGGCCACGTAGGTATCTATGTCGGAAACGGTCAGTGCGTAGACGCCAGAGGACGAGCATGGGGTACGGTTTACGGCTCCATCGACCGCTCGAGTATCGTTTCCATACGAAGGATCTATACTTAAGTAAAAATATGCGCGGGTTAACAGCCCGCGCATTGATTATGGGGGTAATTTCATGAAAAAGAGAGCAGTGTTATCTTGTGTTTTGGCGGGAGCAATTCTCCTGACGGCGTGCAGTTCGGATAACGGTAAGAGAAACAGATCACGTCATGATGATGACGATGACAGCGGCTCAGGTTTCGTGAGGGAGACAGAGCCGACCGAGGAGGCGGAGACCACGGTTACCGAGGAGACACATCCTGTGGAGACGACCGAGACTTCTGCCGCACCTGCAGTGCCTACAGTTTCGGATGAGGTAAGAGCTGCAGCTTATGCTGATTACCTGACGATCATTGAAGATAATGAGGATGCCATCCGCGCTTATAACTGGATGGCAACGGTTGCTCCGGGCAGCGGAGTTATGGCTCCTTCGGAAGAAGTGCCCCTTGCGCTGTATGATGTCACAGGTGACGGTCTGGAGGAGCTGTTCCTCATGAAGACCGAGACCACATACAATGCCGACCTTGAAGTGTATTCTTATGACCCCGCTTCAGGAACAAGCAACCTCATTCTCTCGCTGGAAGGATTCGATGTTCTGGCGGGCGGAGGAGGCAGATATGCCATCGCCCCTATGGACCCCGGATTCCTCTTTGTTTTCAGGGGTGAAGGCGACGAGGAATGGACTGATTCATATTCCGTCTATCAGTTTAACGGTTCGGAAATGTACCTGTCAGGAAATATCACGAAATTCTCACATCCTAATGATGACTATACTGAATATGTTTCTGATTACAGCATGAATGACGCTGCCATTGACGAGGATGATTTCGAAGAGGCAAAGGCCGAGGTTTATGAATATATAGAAGCACTTCTGCAGTATAACTACCTGACGCAGCCCGATATGGTTAATGCGCTCTCAGATGTAGATACTTATGCAATGTCTTATGATGACATGCATGACCTGCTTTCCGGTGCTCTTTAAATAATAGGAGAGATTATGAAAAGAAGAATAATTACAGCAACACTGATCGCATCTGCCGTTCTTATGAGTTCGTGCAGTATGCCTGCCGCCGAGACTGAGACACAGCCTGCGCAGATTACAGAACAGACCGAGGTTACAGCTCAGACTGATTCACTGCAGCCGGTAATCGCCGATCCCACTGCTGCTTCCTCGACTGTTTCTGCTCCGTCTGCAAGTACAGTTGCCGAGACAGAATCAGAGTCAAACGGTACGGTTCTTTCTGACCAGGAGAGTCTGGATTTCTTTGCAGCACATGCTGACACCTACCTTCTCTCAAGTGGTGCAGGCGGTTGGGCTGCTTACCTGGAACTTGCGTCTGACGGTTCTTTCTACTACAACTTCCATGACTTCGATGCAGGCTTCTACTACATCTGCCATGCTGACGGACAGTTCGGTGAAGTCATTAAGCTTGACGATTATTCGTATGCTGTAAGAGTCGATTATTTCGATATGGAAAATGCAGAAGGCGAGGAGTGGATCGAGACCGATACTGATGGTACGCAGATCAGCTTTATTGCTTCCGATTCATACGGCATTCACCAGGGTGACATGCTGATATTCTACAACGCAGGTACACCCGTTTCCGAGCTTCCTGAAGGATACACTGTATGGTATCTGATGCCCCGCGCCATGAGCGAGGATAACCTGCCTGATCCTTTCCCGCTAGCAGGTTTCTATAATCCTGAAGAGGATGTAGCTTACATCGAGGACGATTACGAGTAAGGCAAATTTGAGGTATTCTCCAGAATACTTTGACAATCAAAGTAATTTTGCTATACTGACATTAACTTGAACTTATCTTTAACCTTTGGGATAGGAGGCGAGAGTTATGTTAGGTTTATTAGCATCATTATTTGTCTACTGTGTTGTGGCTACGGTTGCGATCATCTTTACCACGATTGAGAAGGACAAGTACTATAAGAAGTACCGCGCTCTGGAGGACGAGCTTAAGAAGCTCAAGTCGCAGCAGCCGCTGGTTCAGTCACAGCCC
Organism: Clostridiales bacterium; assembly: GCA_017451265.1. Taxonomy (GTDB): domain Bacteria; phylum Bacillota; class Clostridia; order Saccharofermentanales; family Saccharofermentanaceae; genus Saccharofermentans. Next base: position 36,551 of record JAFSPU010000008.1, on the reverse strand, counting down.
GTGGTGCAGCCCAAGCCTGAAGTTCAGGTTCAGCAGCCCGTTCAGCCTCAGCCTCAAGTGAAGGTACAGGCGCAGACTCAGCCTCAGGCGCAGCCGGTATTTAAACCTGCTCCGGTACCGCAGGCTCCTCTTCCGACATATTCAGCTCAGCCTAAGCAGCGCAAAGGCGGCTCCACAGCTGTCGGTGTTTCTTTTTCCGTTGGCGTGCTTCTCATGGTCATCGCCGCTGCCGTTTTCATCTCGGCTACATGGCAGACGATGCTGCCGGTGCTTAAGTGCATTGTGCTCCTGCTCGTCGTTTCCGGCGTGTACGCTTTAAGCAAGTTAAGCCGCGATAAGCTCAAGCTTGAGAGCACATCTTCAGTACTGTACATGTTGGGCAGCCTTATCACGCCGATTGCGGTCTTCGTAGGCTTCCTTGCGTTCGATCTTCAGGAGGAGATGATCACACTCGTATGCTGCGCGCTCTCGCTCGGCGTGTCGGGCCTTATCGGCTATAGGATATTCGGCACCAAGCTTCAGGTCGCCATTAGTTATCTTGGTTTCGTATGGTCAGAGATCTTTATTTGCATGGAGGCCATGGGCAACGTTAAGGGCCTCGCTTTCGGTATATGTACCGCTGCATTCGTGTCAGGACTTATCTATTTCATTAAGCCTAAGCTTAAGTTCTTCGACAAGTTCGCGGAGATTACGGCTTACGTTGCGGTGATAGGCTTCTTCATGACGGCATCATTCGGAAGACTGACATTCATTCCGTTTATTCTTTCCAATCTAATGTACTGGGCGTCTCTGCTCATGCTTACCAGAAAGAGAAAGTGGATCGCATTCGTATCTGCGCTCGCGCCGATATTTACGCTGATCCATATTAAAGTTGCATACGTGGAAAGCAGGACAGCATTCCTGATAATCGCGTTTCTGACCATCGCTTTCATGCTTGCACTGTACAGGCTTATTAAGCATGAGAATTATGTGAGCAATGCCATCATCAGCGTGGGCATGTCTCTTACGGTTATCATCATCCATTACTGTACAGGCTACTCGCAGAGCCTTCCCGGACTCGTACACGACTTCATGTACTACACGGTATATCTGATCCCGCTTCTGGCGTGCGGTGCAGTTTACGTAATGAGTAAGAACAGCATCGAGCGTGCGGTCTATATGTATCTTGTTTTCGCGTCCGCAGTAGTAGAGAGTCAGCTGTTACTGAAAGACGGAATAGTCCCGATCATCGTTTTCCTCGTGATCGCTGCGGGTGCTGTTCTTATCAATTACAGGTTTAAGCTGGTGCATGTAAAGATCGCGGCGTGTGTGGCATCGGTTGTCGTTTTCCTGATCAATTTCACAGAAGGCGATGAGGAACTTATCCCGATCCTTTATGCTTCAGCTTCAGTTGCTCTTTATGCTGTCGTTGTGCTCATGAACAAGTTCAGAACTGTGGATAAGCTGACGCATATCAGTGCGCGCTTCAGTGTCCTGCCGATGCTCATCACAGGTAATCTGATACTTATGATCCTTACCTTCTCTGACTCTCTTGAGGGCTTCATTGCGATGATCGTGATCGATGTTATCTTTACAGTTCTTACGCTCATTGATACGGACAACTATTTCGGCTGTCTGCCTGCGGTCACATTCATGGTTTCAGTCATGTACAGGCTTTGCCTGAATGAGGTTGATAATGCTGTCGTAAGTCTCATATTCGTCGCAGCTTATTCGCTCATCGGACGATTCCTGATCTGCCCAAAGATCATCAGCCGCAGGCGCATCGACTGGTTTACGCTTCTTGCATCCGTTGCATGTCTGGTTCCTGTGTGGGATATGTCATACACACTGTTGTTCCTGACGCTGTACATCATGCTGTTCACCGGAAGGTTCGGTAAGGAAGGTGACACTCTTATCGAGAGGCTGTCGTCCAGGTTCAGACTGATCGTATCCTGCGCAATATGTACACTCACACTTTGCCTCGTCACACTCGACATGGAGTTCTCTTCTGTAATGGATACAGAGATCAGACTTATGTTCATGCTCGTCGCGGCTCTGGCGGTGTACCTGTTCATCATGCCGTGCGAGGCTACGCGTTGGATATGGTTCTCTGTGGTAGCGCTTTGCATACAGATCGAAGCTTTCCACGCCATGGGCGAGCAGATGTTACTGCCGCTTACTCTCATATCTGTGTGTGCAGTCGGTATCTTTATATACTCGTTTATCTTCAAGAGAAGAAGCTGGTTTATCCTTGCCATCACAACTATAGGTGAGTTCGCTTTGCTGTTCGCGATGGTATTCTGGGACAGCAGGCTCTGGTGGATTTATCTGCTCGTGCTGGGCGCTATACTGATCGCTACAGCATCTGTTAATGAATATAAAAGACGTAAGGCTCTCGAGTCCGGTATGGAGGATAAAAAGATCCGTCTGTTTGACGACTGGCAATGGTAGTCGCAGAACACACGCCCTTCGCTAAGTACTCCGCTCGGGGGTGCATTCAGCTCCCAATAGAAAATATCATAAATTTATGATATTATATGCTTATTGTGAACATTCTGTTAACTATGAGCAGGTGAGGTGAATGCTATGGAAAGACCTGTTACTACGTTATTTATGTTGATGTCCGTTGACGGTAAGATCAGCACAGGTGCGACCGACGATCTCGATGTCGATCGCGACTTCCCGAAGATCGAGGGAGTGAAGGAGGGTCTTCGTCAATACTACGATATCGAGCAGACGACGGATCTGTGGTCGTTTAACACGGGCCGCGTTCAGGCAAAGATGGGCGTAAATGAGAAGGATAGCCCTGAGAAGACCCCTGTGTCATTCGTTATATATGACAACCGTCATCTGACGGAAAACGGTGTGCGCTACTTCTGCGCGAAGTCCAAGGAGTTTGTTCTTATCACCACTAACCCGATGCATCCTGCTTTCAGCGTCAAGGAAGATAACCTTCACATCATTTTGCAGAAGCATCTTAACCTTGAGGAAGCATTATGTACTCTGCGTGAGGAATACGGATGCGAGCGTCTTACGATACAGTCCGGCGGTTCTTTCAACAGTGTTTTTCTGCGCGAAAAGCTTTTCGACTGTGTCGACATCGTCGTTGCCCCCGTGTTGATAGGCGGCAAAGATACATCAACGCTCATCGACGGCAAGTCACTGATGTCTTCCGATGAACTGTCGGGTCTCGGTGTTCTTAAGCTTGTCGAGTGTAAGCCCTTACAGGATTCGTATGTAAGGATGCGCTATCAGGTAGTAAGTTAACCTAATCCGTTAAGTCTGTTCTTCTCGCACTCAGGACAGTTGGCTGTCGGTGCCACAGAGAGGAATGATTCCTTCTTATATCCGCACTTGGAGCAGATAAAGACATACTTGGAGAATACGGTTCCCATAGTCGTGCTGACGAGCCAGGTTCCCTGGGTGTCTTCCTTTGCCTTGGCAGGTTCTGCAGCGGCTGGCTTTTCTGCTTCCGGAGCGGGTACCTTGGCAGCCTCGGGCTCAACCTTAACTTCTTCCTCAGGTTCCTGCGCAGTCTCCGGTGCGGACTCTTCCTTTTCCTTCACAGGCTCAGTGTCATTGATGTTCCATGTGCGCGGCTTGGGCTCGCCGAAGAAGCACTCGGAGCCATGGAAAGGACAATCGGTACAGTCTTCTTTGCTTGCGCATAATCCGGAAATGCCTCTTAATAACTGATCCAGCTGCTGATCCCTGTTATCCTTTTCCATAGTATTTCTCCTTGTGTATTATTACTTAACTACGATGTTTGCGATCCTGCCCTTAACGTAGATGAACTTAACGATAGATCTGCCTGCGAGTGCATTGATAAATCTCTCGTCGTTCTTGATAAGCTCTTCGACTTCAGCCTGCTCAGCCTCGGAAGGTACATCCTCTCTGAAGATGATCTTACCGTTCAGCTGAACTGCGATCTGTACGGAATCCTTTACGAGAGCGGACTCGTCGTAAGCGGGCCACTCCTGATTAAAGATGGAGTACTCATTACCGAATGTCTCACACCATGTCTCCTCGCAGAAGTGGGGAGCGAAAGGTGAGAGGATAAGGATCAGTCTCTCTACTGCATAGCGGTAGAAAGCGGGGATCTTGTTCGGGTTCTGACTGTACTTTGTGATTGCGTTCAGAAGCTCCATCATACGTGCGATGGAAGTGTTGAACTGGAATCTGTCGATGTCTGCCGTTGCGCTCTTGATGGTGTAGTTAAGAGCCAAGTTGAGCTCCTTCTCGGCGTCTCCCATTGTGATGCCGGAGATGTCTGCGGAAGGTGCCAAAGCAGCCTCAGAAGCTGCATTCTCGATACGGCGGATGAACTTCAGGATAGCCTGCAGTCCCTTGTCGGACCAGGGGCCGCCCTCAATGTATGCGAAGCCGAATCCCAGATATGTTCTGAATACATCGGAACCGTACTTAAGGATGTAGTCGTCAGGTGCGACTGTGTTGCCTTTGGACTTACTCATCTTCTGTCCGTCGGGTCCGAGGATAGTGCCCTGGTGAACGAGGCTTGTGAAAGGCTCATCGAAATTAACGAGGCCCATGTCACGCATAGCCTTGGTGAAGAATCTTGCGTACAGCAGGTGCATGCATGCGTGCTCAGCACCGCCTACGTACTTGTCTACAGGGCAGATCTTGTTGATGATGTCGGATGAGAACATCGCATCTGCGTTATGGTTATCCGGGTATCTGAACTGGTACCAGGAAGAGTCAACGAAAGTATCCATTGTGTCGGGATCTCTTCTTGCATCGCCGCCGCACTTGGGGCACTTGCAGTTCATGAAGGAATCGCACTTAGCAAGAGGGGACTCGCCGTCAGGGGTGAACTCAACCTCGTAAGGGAGGAGGACAGGAAGTTCCTTCTCAGGAACGGGTACAACGCCGCAGGAAGGGCAGTGGATCATCGGGATAGGTGTACCCCAGTAACGCTGTCTGGAGATGAGCCAGTCACGGAGTCTGTAGTTGACCTTCCACTCGCCCATGCCGATCTTGGAAAGCTCTTCTACGATAGCCTTCTGAGCCTCGTGCATCTCCATGCCGTCGAACTGGTCAGAGTTAACGAGGTAGCCCTTCTTCTCACAGTAGGGAAGCTCGTCGTCGACGCCCTTCTCGGACTGTACTACGCGGATGATGTCGAGTCCGTACTTGTGAGCAAAATCGAAGTCTCTGTCATCGTGTGAAGGTACTGCCATTACGACACCTGTACCGTAACCTGCGACAACATAATCTGCAGCCCAGATAGGAACCTTTCTGCCGTTAAGAGGGTGGATTGCATATGCACCGGTGAAGACACCTGTCTTCTCTCTTGTGGTGGACATACGGTCAATCTCAGTTACCTTGGAAGTAGCCTTCTTGTACTCTTCGATAGCCTCACGGCACTCGTCTGTTGTGAGCTTGTCGCAAAGCTCAGACTCAGGTGCGATTACAACATAAGTTACACCCATGAAAGTATCTACACGTGTAGTGAAGACTTCGAGCTTCATGTCAGTGCCGTCTTCGTTCTTAAGGCGCTGTCCGTCCTTCTCGACGTAAAGTGCAACCTGCGCGCCCTGTGATCTTCCGATCCAGTTTGTCTGCAGCTTCTTTGTCTTCTCAGGCCAGTCGAGCTTCGGCAGATCGTCGAGCAATTCCTGAGCGTAATCAGTGATCTTGAAGAACCACTGTGTCATGTTCTTGTGCTCTACCTCAGAGTGGCAGCGCTCGCACTCGCCGTCAACTACCTGCTCGTTGGCAAGAACCGTCTTACAGGAAGGACACCAGTTTACAGGTGCATTCTTTCTGTAAGCGAGGCCTCTCTCGTACAACTTAAGGAAGAACCACTGGTTCCACTTGTAGTACTCGGGCTCGCAAGTCTTTACTTCATATGACCAGTCGACAGTAGTACCCATGGCCTGCAGCTGCTTTTCCATGGTGTCGATGTTCTTAAGTGTGGAGTCTTTAGGGTGAATACCTGTCTTGATAGCGTAGTTCTCAGCAGGAAGTCCGAATGAGTCGAAGCCCATCGGGTGGAAAACGTTGTAGCCCTGCATACGCTTGAATCTTGACCAGGAGTCTGTCAGTGAATAGTTGTACCAGTGGCCGAGGTGAAGATTGGCACCGGAAGGATATGAGAACATCTCAAGGCAGTAAAGTTTCTTGCCTTCCTTATTGGGATCGAACTTGTAAAGCCCTGTCTCTTCCCACTTCTTTTGCCACTTGCGGTCTGTTTCTACTGAATAAGACATATTATTAACCTCTTATTATTTATTAACAAGCAATTCTATCACGAATGACATGTATTTGAAACATATGACGGGCCTCGGATTATTGATTTAGAAGTGAAGTATCTGTATTATTAAAATGCTTTATTGGGTTAATACACCGTATTTTGCGGTGTTTTCGATATATACGAGGTATTTATAATGGGTTTAGGAATGGAAATCGGTATCGATCTCGGTACCAGCAGTGTTTTGATTTATGTCCGCGGCAAGGGTGTTGTTCTTAAGGAACCCTCAGTAGTCGCAGTTAATAATAAGACAGGCCGTGTTCTCGCAGTAGGTGAAAGTGCTTCCTTGATGCTTGGTAGAACTCCGGGCGTAGTTGAGGCTATCCGTCCTCTGCGTGAGGGAGTAATCTCCGACTTCCGTGCTACGGAAGTTATGCTTAAGGCTTTCATCGGCCGTGTATGTACAGGACTTCGTGCCACATACTTTAAGCCTACTATCGTAGTCTGCGTTCCTTCGGTTATCACACCGGTTGAGCAGCAGGCCGTAGAGAATGCATGCCGCCATGCAGGTGCTAAGGATGTATTCCTTATCCGTGAGCCTATCGCGGCTGCCATCGGTGCAGGTATCGATATCACGAAGGCATCCGGTTCCATGGTAGTTGATATCGGAGGCGGTACGACAGATATCTCTGTTATCTCACTGTGTGAGCCTGTTGTTGATGCATCACTTAAGGTCGCAGGTGACAAGTTCGACGAAGCTATCATCAAGCATGTAAGACGTAAGCATAATATCCTCATCGGTGAGAAAACAGCTGAGATGCTTAAGATTCAGATCGGCTGTGCTTACCCCAGAGATGAAGAACTCACGTTGGATGTAAGAGGACGTAACCTTATCACAGGTCTTCCTGCTGCAGTTACAGTATCATCCACTGAGATGCTCGAGGCTTTGGAAGAGCCTGTTTCCTCCATCTTCGAAGCAGTACACGTAGTGCTTGAGAAGACACCTCCGGAACTGATGGCTGATATCTCTCAGAGAGGTATCGTAATGACCGGCGGCGGAGCACTTCTTTACGGTCTTGACCGTATGCTTGCTACCAAGATCGGTATTGATGTTTACATCGCTCAGGATCCTATTTCCTGCGTAGCGATCGGTACAGGTAAGGCTCTCGATATGATGGATAAGTTCGCTGCTTTGGGCGATCAGTAATAGCTCAGATAGATTAAAATAAATATTTATCGAAATCTATATTAACGGAGGTTCTGTTATGGGTTTGATCATTTCACTTATCATCGCTGGTCTTTGCGGATGGATTGCAGGAATGCTCATGAAGAGTTCTTTCCCCTGGTTCATTAATATCATTATCGGTCTCGTCGGCGGTGCACTGTTCAGCTGGCTTCTCGGCAGCTTTCTCATCGCAGGTATCGTCGGAAATATCATCGGAGGAGTTATCGGTTCCTGCCTGGTTATCTTCATCATCAAGCTGATCAAGAAGTAATACGGATTGATAATCGAACAATTAACAAACCGGCTCTTATCGGAGCCGGTTTTTGATTGATTAAGTGATATCTACGATCACCAATTCAGGACGGTTGTACAGACGGGGTAACCTGGTTGATTCTCGGGCGAGGCCTCGGGAGACGATCATGGTTGTTCCGTCTTCTTCATAAAGACCTCCGGCGTATCTCGGGAACAGTCCCTGGTTAGGTGCATAAAGACCGTTTAAGATACCCGGGATTCTCCACTGACCTCCGTGTGCGTGACCGCATAAAGCGAGGTCATAATCCTGTGCGGTATACGTGTCAAAATAATCGGGCCTGTGTGACAGGATAATGTTGTACGAGGATGCATCGAGATTCAAGTAAGCATCTACGAACTGATTCTCCAGGATCAGTTCTGAATCTACCATGTGGGAATCATAATCATCGACGCCGGCAAGACCTATATTATTACCATTGATATCAAGCGTTATAACATCACCCTGAAGGCGCGGTATACCGAGTTCGTCAAGAATCTGCATCTGTTCATCATACTGATCGACGCCGCCCCAGAATTCGTGGTTGCCTGTGACATAATATATGGGGTAGCGGCCGGCTATACCATTAAGAAAATCCACCGTATTATCGTTAGGTAATTTATCATCAAAAATATCGCCGCCGAGAAGTATCAGATCGGGATTTTGCTCGTCGATAGCTTCGATCAATTCAGACTCATGATCTCCGTACTTGCATGAATGAAGATCGGTCACCAGAGCGATGCGTACAGGTGAAGAAATCTTGTCTGATTCGAGTGTGTAATTTACGACCTTGAGTTTGTTGTAAAGACCGGGACAAATCAGTGCTGCAAGCACAGCAAAAACAACGACTCTTCTTATGATCTGTTCACGTGTTAACTTGACCAACTTCATATTGACGATAATTATATCTAATGATAATATTTGCGCAAGGTTGACTTAGACCTTATGAATTCCCGACTTAACTATAGAAGTTTTTAAGATCGTTTTTCATCAACACAATTTAATGAGGTATACATGTCAGAATTAGACGCTTTGATGTCGAAGTCAAAGGAAGACCTTGAAGCAATTGCCGCGCAGTTTGGCGATTACACCCCTTCCGTGGCGAAGACTAAATCAAGAGAAGAACTCATTGCATCCATTACAAGAATGTCCGTAAGAGAAGTTCAGGATGTAATGGAAAAGGCATCGGCTTCTTCGAAGGAAGAGGCACCTGTCCCTGAACAGAAGACAGAGGAAGCCGTTCCCGAAGCCGCTCCTGCACAGGAGAAACCAGCCGCAAAGAAGCGCGCTCCCAGAAAGAAAAAGACTGAGGCTAAAGCTGAAGAAGCAGCAACAGAAACAGCTGAAGTAGAAGAGAAAGCCAAGGCAGAAGCTGTTGAAGCTCCCGCAGCAGAAGAGAAGCCTAAGAAGCGTACTTCCAGAAAGTCCAAGAAGAAGGACGAGAAGGAGGAGGCTCCCGAGCAGATCACTATTGAGGAAGCTGCATCGGAAGCAGCTGCTGAAGCACCCGCACAGCAGGAGGAAAAGAAGGAAGAGACTTCCGATGCTGCCCCCGCTTCTGAAACACAGAAGGAAGCTTCCAAGAAGCCTGAGAAGAAGGGCAGACAGAAAAGGAGGATCGCGTTCGGTCCTGAGACAAAAGCTCATGAGGTCGAGATCAGTCCTGAGGAGAAGGAAGCTGAGGAGCAAGCAGAAGCACAGCCCCAGCAGCCTGAAGTGCAGTACATTGAAATCGAGGGTATCCTCGAGATCGGCTCAGGTGATAACAAGAACGATTTCAACGGCTTTATCCATAAGAATAATTATCTCCCCGGAGAAGAGGATGCATACGTACCCGGTCAGGTCATCAGAAGACTCGGTCTTCGTAAGGGTGACAAGATCAAGGGCCTCGCAGTAGCACCCCGCGGCAAGGACAGATATGCTCCGTTGCGCAAGGTACTCGCAGTTAATGACATCGAGATCCCTGAGGATTCCGATTACGAGGTCACAAGGAAGCGCCCGAGGTTCGAGAATCTGACTGCTATCTATCCTGACAGCAGACTGAGACTTGAGACGGGAGCTGAAGATCTTTCATGCCGTATCATCGATCTGTTCTGCCCTATCGGTAAGGGACAGAGAGGTATGATCGTTTCTCCTCCGAAGGCAGGTAAGACGGTGCTGCTTAAGAAGGTAGCCAATGCCATTACCACAAACAATCCGGAGTGCAAGGTAATCGTGCTCCTCATCGACGAGCGTCCTGAGGAAGTTACTGACATGCAGCGCTCCATTAAGGGCGAGGTCGTTTACTCCACTTTCGACAAACGCCCTGAGAACCACGTAAGAGTTACAGAGCTCGTCCTCGAAAGAGCGATGAGACTTGTAGAGCTCGGTCAGGATGTAGTCATCCTCCTCGACTCCATGACGAGACTCGCACGTGCTTATAACCTTACTATCAACCCTACCGGAAGAACTCTCTCCGGCGGTCTCGATCCGGGTTCACTTTACGGCCCTAAGCGCTTCTTCGGTGCAGCCAGAAACATCGAGTTCGGCGGCTCACTCACCATCATTGCGTCCGCACTCATTGAGACGGGCTCCAGAATGGATGAGGTTATCTTCGAGGAGTTTAAGGGTACCGGTAACATGGAAGTCGTGCTTGACAGAAAGCTTGCTGACAGACGTGTTTATCCTGCTATCGCAGTCGATAAGTCCGGTACGCGCCGTGAGGATCTCCTCCTTACTGAAGAGCAGCTGTCGTCCGTCTGGCTCACACGTAAGGCTATCGCAGACGTCGATACCATTGCGGGCACAGAGGCGGTACTCAACTTCCTTAAGCGCACTCCCGATAACGCGAGTTTCGTGCTCTCTGCCAAAAAGTCTTTTTCTGTTGACTGACAGGTAGTATAATCAAAGATATTTTATAAAGGGGGTTGCTTAAAATGAGTGACAATAACGTACCTAGCGAGTATAAGCCGATCAGCATGTGGGGTTACTTCGGTTACGAGCTTCTGTTCGGTATTCCGTTGATCGGATTTATCATCCTTCTTGTATTCGCTTTCGGCGGTTCAGGCAATATCAATGTAAAGAACTTTGCAAGATCTAAGTTCTGCTACCTGATCCTCTGGTTTGTTATTATGATCGTACTCGTTGCTATCGGCGCTGCTACAGGTGCTGTTGAAGCTATCGCAGATATGATGTAAACCGCCTTGACAACCGCGGATAAACAATGTATTATTACGCGGTTACATTAAATCCGATACGGTATACGTGCGTAAAGTACGCACCGTGTCTTTGATTATGAGGTGAAGAAATGAAGACTGACATCCATCCGCAGACTTACAACGCTGTCATTAAGTGTGCATGCGGAGCTACATTCGAGGCAATCTCTACAAAGCCTGAGATTAACGTCGATATCTGCTCTAACTGCCATCCGTTCTATACAGGCAAGCAGAAGCTTGTTGATACAGGCGGAAGAATTGACAAGTTCAACAAGAGAATGGGAAGAGCTTAATAAGACAAACCCTGATAAGAACTGCCTTGAAACCAAGGCAGTTCTTTTTTACAATATAAGACATGTCAGAATCAGTTAATACAAATAATAATCAGCAGATCAAACCCGAGCCTAAGAAGACTACCATCGGAGGTCAGGCCCTGATTGAAGGTATCATGATGGTCGGACCTACACGCACATGTATGGCGGTAAGAAAGGGTGACGGCACGATCCATGTGGAAGAGATGCAGCAGAGCGAGAGAGTTACTTTCTACGAGAAGGTGCCTTTCATCAGAGGCTGTATCAGATTCTATAAGATGCTTGTAAGAGGAACCGACGCACTTATGAAGTCTGCGGATCTGTCAGAGCAGGGAGCTCCCCAGCCTGAGGGTGAGGCGGATAAGAAACCTTCCGCACTTGATCAGTACCTTACCAAGCACTACAACGTAATGGTTACTCTGTCCGCGATACTCGGTATCCTTTTGAGTGTAGGTCTCTTTATCCTGCTTCCGTGGCTCATCGTCTTCCTGGCGACCAAGCTTATGGGCAGCGCTCTGGCTGACGAGACCTGGATGAAGGTAGTTCTGAATCTTGCTGAGGGAGTTCTCAGGATGGTCATCTTCTTCCTCTACTTAAGATTCGCTTCCAAGATCGAGGGTATCGACCGTGTTTGGCGTTATCACGGCGCCGAGCACAAGACTATTGCCTGCTATGAGGCAGGAGAGCCTCTTACAGTGGAGAATATCCTTAAGCACAGCAGATTCCATCCCAGATGTGGAACATCATTCATGTTCCTCGTACTTGCCATCTCCATCCTGATCTACACAGTTGCAGGAATCATCATCGGCGACGGCAGGTTCATCGTTAATATCCTCATCAGACTTCTTATGATCCCCGTAATCTGCGGTGTATCGTTCGAGATCTTAAGATTCGTCGGCAGACATGACAAGAATCCGGTCTGCAGAGGTCTGTCCAAGCCCGGCCTCTGGCTTCAGAAGTTCACTACAGCCGAGCCTGACGCACCTATCGTAGAGGTAGCCATCGCAGCCATGCAGGCAGTAATTCCCGAGAACGCAGACGAAGATGTCTGGTGACATTGATTTAGCAGTAAAGATATTGACCGAAGCGGGCATCGATCATGAAGATGCCCGTTTTGATATAGGCGTTTTATTTTCCGAGTTCGGTGATGATACTGCGGCTTTTGATGCTGCCGTGGTTAAGCGCTCACAGGGTGTCCCCGTCGCTTACATAGTCGGAAGGCAGGCGTTCTACCGCGAAGAGTATAAGGTTACCCCTGATGTCTTGATCCCTCGTGCTGATACGGAGCTTTTGGTGGAGACTGCGCTTCGTTTCTTGGGAGCTCTTGATTTCCCGGCAGGAGATGTAAGCCTCGTTCCTGAAGCTTCTGAACGCATCACAGCCCCTCATATTCTCGACCTGTGTACAGGAACGGGCTGTGTGGGCATATCTGTCTTTAACTCTTTGAGGTCTAAGGGCATGAATGCCCAGGCGGTTTTATCTGATATATCGGATGCCGCTTTAAAGATCACGCGTGAGAATATCAGCAGTCAGGCAGCTGATAAGACGGCGATAAAAGCAGTCAGGCTGGATGTGCTTTCGGATGAATTGCCGGATGATCTTGGGACTTTCGATGTCATCACGGCGAACCCTCCGTATATAAATTCTGACGATATGAAGACGCTCGACAGGGAGGTCAAAGACCATGAACCGCACCTGGCTCTGGCGGGCGGAAATGACGGCCTGGACTTCTATCTTCCTATTTGTAAACTGTCCCATAAATGTCTCAGAGAGGGCGGACTCTTGGCTGTGGAGCACGGTTACGATCAGGGAGATCAGGTCTCGCAAACCCTTATGGCACAAGGGTTTAACAATGTTAAAGTGCTGAAAGACTTCGGCGGAAACGACCGCGTGACATTTGGAATAAAACAGGGAGGATGAAGCTGTGCCTGGAAAGTTTTTCTTGTACAAATATGAGGTCGGTGATGTGGTCCGGATGAAGAAAAAGCATCCTTGCGGAAGCTTCGAATGGACCCTGACACGCGTCGGCGCAGAGTGCAAAATGACCTGCAACGGATGTGGCAGGCTCGCGGTCATGGACAGACCGACTCTCGAAAAATCTACAGTGGAAGTTAAGAGGAAATCAGACGATCTCGACTGACTGAGAGATGCAAATCTTTCTGCCGTCGCAGTCTTCGATAACAAACTGGCGGTTGCTTGATGCCCTTTCGGACTCCTTTGCTTCAGGCAGGTCTTCGACAATAGTCACGCCCGCAGCCTTCAGCTCGTGATACAGCAGAAGAGGCTCTGTTACATAAATTATCAGTTCATACATTGCCACAGGTGCGATCCTGACAGGACTTTCTACCAGGGCGATAACCGTATTGTCTCTTACAAGTCTTATGTGAGGCATCTTCTCATCGTCCAGATGAGCCGCCTTGAATCCGAGTTTATTCTCATAGAAAAGTGCGGTCTTGACCGGATCGGTGCAGGGGAAGACGGGTGCGCAGTTATTCATCAGGTGAAGGGCAGATGATCCTTCTTCCTGAGCTTCGTCAGACTCCGAAGCCTCTACAGTCTCATTTGTCTCTTCGTTAAACTTATAGCCCAGAAGAGGCGCACAGAAAGCTTTCTCGTGCTCCTCGAGAGAATCCATCATCTTGTGGCGCTCCATTATCTGCTCAGTTGAAAGAGAAGACGGAACTTCACGCAGGGCGTCGACCTTCTCGAGGTACTCGGCAAGGTTTAGGAAGCGAACATAAAGAGGCATTATATCCTGCGCATTTTGCGGAAGCTCGGAGCCGGGAGTGCCATGGAGCATCATCATGGCGTACTCGGCAGCCTCAGGCGGCATGGCAGCGAAAAGCTTGTTGATAAGTGTCAGTTCAGCGCCGGTCTTATCCGAAACACCGCCTTTGCCGATAGTCTCCTCGAACATATCGAAGACTTTGTTTATGTCGTGAAGCGGATAAATCTTACCAAGCATGTGTGACCTCTGAGAATAAATTTTGTTTAATTATATCATCACTTGTGAATTGCATAATAAACGCGTTGATATATATTAATTAGAGCTATGGCAGGTATCAAGAAGACAAACGCGATGCGCATGCTCGATAAGGACAAGATCCCTTATGAAGCGATGGAGTATGAATACGACGAGAACGATCTCGACGGTCATCATGTCGCGGAGTTTTTTAATATCCCTTACGAAGAGGTTTTCAAGACTTTAACAGCCGTGTCTGACACGGGTGAGTATATGGTCTTCTGCCTGTCGGTCGACGATGAACTCGACCTGAAGAAGGCTGCACGCCTGGCAGGTGTGAAAAGAGTGGAGCTGATACATGTGAAGGATCTTCTGAAGATCACGGGATACATAAGAGGCGGCTGCTCTCCCATCGGTATGAAGAAAGAGTACAGAACATTTATTGACGAGATGATCGAGCTTGTTGACACGGTTCACGTAAGCGGCGGACAGAGGGGCTTGCAGCTTAAGCTTAAGCCTGCTGACCTTATCGCATTTACACATGCTACCGTCGGCTCCATCACCATGTAACTCAGGCAAGAAGGAAGGCATTTTTAATGGAAAAGTATGAAGTATTCAGATCGCTCGCGATCATAATAATCGCGGCCAAGTTCTTCGGCCTGTGTGCACGTAAACTGAAAGCTCCCCAGGTAGTCGGCGAGATCGTAGCCGGACTTATCGTAGGACCTTCCGTCTTGGGCCTTGTCGGTTATTCTGATTTCCTCGGTTATATGGCTGAGATCGGCGTCATGCTCCTGATGTTCACTGCAGGACTCGAGACGCGTATCTCTGATCTTCGTAAGACCGGTTTTAAGGCGTTGCTGATCGCCTGCTCAGGCGTATTCGTACCTTTAGTCGGAGGCACGCTCCTGTATATGTCTTTCTACGGATTCGCACCGTGGGGAGATGAAGAATTCTATAAGGCTTTATTCGTAGGACTCATCCTTACGGCGACGTCCGTCAGCATCACAGTTCAGACACTTAAAGAGCTCGGAAAGATAAGTGAGTTCGTAGGTACGACCATCGTGTCTGCGGCCATCATCGACGATGTCATCGGAATCTTTGTTCTTACCATCGTAATCGGTATGAAAGATCCCTCTCAGGATATAGGCAAGACTTTCCTCATGAGCGGTCTGTTCTTCTTGGCTTCGCTCGTGTTCGGATACCTGTTTTACCGTGTGTTCAAAGTCATCGACAAGCGCTGGCCTCACACCAGAAGAATCCCTATCATCGGCCTCGCGATGTGCTTCATCATGTCTTACTGCGCACAGAAATATTTCGGTGTCGCTGATATCACAGGTGCATATGTTGCAGGCGTAATCCTAAGCTCGCTCGACGACTCCACCTACATCTCACGTAAGATGGACATCAACTCCTACATGATCTTCGGTCCCGTGTTCTTTGCTTCTATCGGTCTTCAGACTGACATTAAGTCCGTAGATACCAGCATCCTTCTGTTCTCCGGATGTTTCGTCCTGGTAGGACTTCTGACCAAGATTATCGGCTGCGGTGCAGTCTCCAGAATATGCGGATTCAAAGGCCGTGACTGTCTTAAGATCGGTATCGGCATGATGACCAGAGGCGAGGTTGCTTTGATCGTTGCCCAGAGAGCGCTTTCTGTAGGCGCGTTAAGCGGCGCATACTTCACATCGGTTATCTTCCTCATCGTCGTTTCTTCTATTCTGACTCCGATCCTGCTGAAGATACTGTATACCGAAAAACTCCCGGCCTCAGATGCGCTTTAATATAAAATAATATATAATAGACTCCGAGTGAATTTACTTAGGAGTGCTTATTATGTCCAATATCAAGCTTGATGAGCTTAAGAGTAATGCAAAGATATATTTTGTAGGTATCGGCGGAATCTCCATGAGCGGCCTCGCGCTGCTGACCAAGGGTTACGGATTCACTGTAGGCGGTTCCGATAACCATCCTTCTGAAAGGACACAGATGCTCGCAGACAGCGGCATCGTTATCTATAACTGCCAGGAAGGTAAGAACATCGATGAGTTCGAGCCTGACTACATCGTTAAAACGGCGGCTATTCTGCCTCATAACAAGGAGCTCGCCAGAGCCCTGGAGAAGCACATCACAGTCTTCGACAGATCAGAGTTCCTCGGCATCATCACAAATTCATACAAGAGCGTAATCAACATCTCCGGTACGCACGGCAAGACAACTACGACTTCCATGACATCCATGATGCTCATCGAGGAGGGAGTAGATCCTACCATTCACCTCGGTGCGCCTTTTGACGGCATCGGAGGCTCCACCGTAAGACAGGGCAGCGGCAGAGATCTTCTCGTATCCGAGGCCTGCGAGTTCAAGCGCTCGTTCCTTGAGTTCAGATCCACCACGGCAGCTATCACGAATATCGACCATGACCACGTCGACTGCTACCCCACGCTCGATGATGTAATTAATGTTTTCGCCGAGTTTATCAACAAGATCGATGACGGCGGCAACCTCGTAGTTACCGGCACCGACAGCAACATCACGGAAGCGATCAAAAGAGCTGACAGGAAGCCCCGCGTGATCACATGTGCGGCTGACGGATCCGAAGCTGACTTCAAGGCGCAGAATATAACTTACACCGAGGGCCTTCCCGGCTTCGACCTCATCGCGATGGGGGAGAACATCGGCCGTGTTCAGCTCAGGGTTCCCGGCGCGCATAACATCAGCAACGCGCTCATTGCAGCTGCATGTGCTTACCTTAACGGCGCGTCTGCTGCCTCCATCATTAAGGCACTGAACGAGTTCGGAGGTGCTGACGGCAGATTCACTATCAAGGGAACTTATAAGGGCGCGGAAGTAGTAGTGGATTATGCGCATCATCCGACGGCAGCACGTGTCACTATCGACGCTGCCATGCACATGCCTCATAACAATCTGCTGGTCGTTTTCCAGCCGCTTACATTTAACAGAGTAGATGCTCTTTTCGACGAGTATGTAACGAGCCTTCTGCCTTGCAAGAAAATCCTGTTCTCCGAGATCTTCACTGACCGTGAGGTGATCCACGAGGGCATGGTCTCGAGTAAGAATATCGCTGACGAGATTAACAAGCGCGGCGGTAACGCAGAGTTCTTCGCAGACAAGGAAGACCTCAAGAAGCGTATCGACGAGCTCGTGCAGGAGGGGGACATGATCCTCATCTTAGGCCCCGAAGACATAAGAGAACTCGGAAACGAGCTTTGCCCCGGAGATAAGTGATGAGTATACCCGAGAACCAAAGACCGGTACGCGCTCCCAGAAGGCAGGCCCCCATCTCGCTTATAAGCATGGGTGTCATGGCTGCGGTACTTCTGACGATGGTTATCCTCTGTCTCGTTCCGGGTGCAGGTAAGAGCACGAAGAATCCCGTTATCGCTTTCTATGCTGACGAGGCTAATGTGCCCTCACTGTCTTTGACCAACACTCTTCACGCTGCTGGCTTCGAGTACGAATTCCTGCGTTACGGCGCGGACCTTCCCGATGCAAGCTCTGTTGTAGTGGCAGGTGTGGGTGCCGATGCAGCTTATGTGATTAACGAGTTTAAGGATGATCCGCATGTCATAGGTTTCATACTTATCTGTCCTGAGCTTAACGAGGACTTCATGACGGGCCTTTCCAGTCTTAACCCCGCGTGTGACGTTGCGATCTTCGCAGGAAGAGACAATGCCGGCAGCGTATCGCAAATGGGTGCCGCGAGACTTATCTACGAGAGGATCTCGGGTGACGACACCCTCTTTAGCCCCAGCATAAAAAGAGGCGGACTGTTCGCATCCAAGGTCTACGTAAACAACGAGCAGAACCGTATGCTCTCGCTGTCATGCTTTAAGGTTAACGACCCCATGAAGCTTATGTTCTCACCCCTGTTCCAGAACGAGCTTGCAGGTTACTTAAGTGTCACTTATATCGATGAATCCACACGTGAGATCTCTTTCGGCAGGATCAACTCCTGGTTCGTTTTCTGCTGGATCTCATTTGCACTTGCAGTGGTATCGGTCCTGCTTTATATCTCCAACATGAGCCTGTCAGTCACGGGTAACGACCCCAAGAAGGCTCCTGTATCGAAGTGGGTCTTCGGCGTCATCGGCGGCGTGTCGATCGCGGTGGCCATAGGCATCATTGCGACGACTTTCTCGAACACTTTAAACAGGTCGATGCCGGTCATACTCGTGCTGCTGCCTGAGGTGTTCATGCTCACGCTTTTCATCATCAACTTCAAGTGGATCTATGCCAAGGAAGGCAAGTTCATTCCTTCAGGGAAGACTCTCATCCCATCCGTGTTCATGGCTGTAGTCATAGGCCTCTTCGCAATGCTCATGACAGCGCTCACCATGGACCTGCGTGTGCACGTCATCCGCGATGCCGGTCTTTCCTCGGGCCTTCTTACCACGTTGCTTGTCGTCGACACGGCACTTGCGACGGGTCTTATCTATGCATCTCGTAAATCTTCCACGGCAGGTGAGGGAGCCAAGAACTGTTTCGGCAACAGGATCATATTCGCTCTCATGTTCCTGCCGAGCGTGGCCGCCCTGCTCTTCGGGTTTATACCCGGAAGCCACGGCGTGTTCTATGCAGGTCTCGCAGGTATAGCGGCAACGGGTCTTCCGTACCTTGCCGTAATGCCCCTTGTAAGGCACACAGACAGGTCTTTGGTACCGGGTGTGCTGCATGGTGTAGTGTTTGTTTTGGTGTTGGCAGCAGCGCTGTGATGATAAGGAGAAAGGAATTATGATCGACTTTTACAACGCGTTTATCTCGTATAAGCATGCACCTTTGGACTCCAAGGTAGCCGAGCATGTTCAGCGTAACCTGGAACGTTTCCACATACCGCATGCCATCCGTAAAAAGACCGGACGAAAGAAGATCGAAAGAATCTTCCGTGATAAGGACGAGCTCCCCATCACGAGTGACCTTACGGATACTATCAGCAACGCGCTCGAGAAAGCCGAGTATCTCATCGTTATCTGTTCTCCGAGGACCAAGGAATCCATCTGGGTTCAAAGAGAGATAAAGTTCTTCTTAAGAAACCACAGAAGAGACAAGATCTTAACGGTGCTCGCAGAGGGTGAGCCGCAGGATGTTATCCCGGATATCCTTAAGTATGATGAGCACACTGAGATTGATTTTACAGGCGAGGAGAAGATAGTTAAGACTCCGATCGAGCCTTTGTCATGTGACTACAGAATGCCTCTTAACAAGGCTAAAAAGGAAGAACTTCCGAGACTTGCTGCTGCTCTTATAGGCTGCTCTTATGATGAGCTTGTAAGAAGACAGCGCGCGTATACCATGAGAAGGATCATCGCTTTAAGTACGATCCTTACCATGGCTTCCATCGCTTTCGGCTTGTACATGTTTCACAGTAAAAGGCAGATAAACGAGAACCTCCAGGCAGCTCTTATTAATGAGTCCAAATTTCTCGCCAGTGAATCCGGCTTGCTGCTGGGGCAGGAGAGAAGACTGGATGCGCTCTACCTGGCGCTGGCTGCTCTGCCGTCCGAGGAAAACCCTGATAGGCCTGTAACGAGTGAAGCTGTTCAGGCTCTTACTAATGCTGTTATGGCATACAGAGGCCTTTCCGGCGTGACGATAGAACCCTTATGGAATTACTCACCCGGAAACACGATAGATTCATTTATAGTTAATCCGTCAGGTACTGAACTGGCTGCTTTAGACAGTGTCGGAAAAGTTACTGTATGGGATACAGAGAATCATAATGTATTGTGTGAGATCTTTAACCCTAACGAAGAGATCGATCATCTTAAATTTATTAACGATACGACTCTGGTGATGGCCGATTCATCAGCAGTTTATGCCTACGATACTCAGACTGGAGACAGGATCTGGTTCTACTTATTGTCAGATCATTATCTTTCCTCCGGAGATTTCATGGTAACGGATTATAATTCCGTAATTGTGTTCTTCGGAGACGGTGCTGCTGTCGAGATCGACGGTTCGAACGGACAGGTCCTTCATGAATATGATATCAATGCTGAGGCAGGAAACTACGGAACAATAAATAAAGTCGCTTTATCTCCGGACGGTCAGAGAGTCGGTTTCGCATGGTACTACAGTGTTGATGCGAGCTATATCGGTATACTTGATATTGCTACAGGAGATGTAACTGTATCACATGAGTGTGATTTTTATGTCAGCCATATGGAATGGGCAGATAACGATCATATCGTAGCATCATTCTTCGATATGCAGGGCCAGTATGAGGCAGCAAGAATCAATGATTATTATTACATGACGCCGACGGAAACATATTTAGTCTGTTTCAATGCACGGGATATCTCTGTCTGCTGGGAGAGTGAACATGTAAGTGCAAGTTTTAATTCAACTTCCGGTTTCCTTCCTCTTGAATCTCAGAATCTGATCGGTTATTACAGCGGTGATGTGTTTAGTGCTTATGATATCGATGACGGTACTATGATGTACGAATGGCATGCCGGAGATACTATTGTTGATGCCAGTGACAGAGATAGTAACGGCTTCCCTGTTTTGATAACCAGAGGCGGAGGTCTCGTTACTCCGATAGTCTCAACCGGTGTTAATGATATGACCGGTATGTCTTTCCAGTTTGCGGAAGGATTAACGCAGGCTCGCGTTAACCACGGAGTTTATGTCCTTCAGGAATACACAGAGGACATCATCTATTACAACACTTATGTACATGATGAAGCATGGGAACAGGCAGATGATGTTTCCATAACTTATGTCTATGATTCTTATCTGGGTGATGATGTCCTGGCGATCCTGTGCGGTAATGATAGCTATGAGGGAGAATTGTTCCTCATCGATCCTAATGACAACAGCCTGATCGATACTGTCAGTCTGGCTCAGGGAACTTTTGTCTCTGACCTTAAGATCCTTGGTGTAGACGGCAATACGCTGTATGTCATGGGCTCAGATTCTAACGGAGTTTATCTTTATAAAGTAAACATCAATACCGGAAGAGTAACTGATGAAAAACTTTCCGACGCGCATTCAATGGTCGACAGCTCCGGTGCTTTGTACGACGGATATGTCACATATCTTGCGACTGAAGGTCTGGATCAGCTGGTCGGTCTTTATAATACGGCAACCGGACGTTCTTCCGAATTTGAACTTCCCCTTGAGTTGGCCGATATCTATATGGATCCTGCGTACAGCGATGAGTTCGGAATTATTTATGTATCATCTAATGACGGAGAATTTATTATCGATACGCAGACCGGAGATTATACGATGCTTTTAATGCCGGACAACTGGTACGGATCTTCGAGGATATATTTTGATGATGTGAACAGGCAGATCTTTGTTTCCGACGGAGCGGATATTGTTGCCATGAATACCGATGGTGAAATACAGATGAGTATCAACTTAAACGGTAAGGTGCCGATCGGATTTACGATTGTAAGATACGACGGGTACGATATCGATGAACACGGAGTCTTGCTTGTAGCTTGTGCTGACGGTTCGCTTTACAGGTATGATGCTGCTACCGGTGAGTTTATCGGAGAAACTGTCATCAGCAGTTATTCGAACTATAACCCCGAAGTTGAGTTTAGCTTCGACTACGATGCCGGTTATCTGTATGTTCAACAGTATCAGCTTACAAATGTGATCAATCTTAACAGTTGGAGTGAAGAGGCAATTATAGAGCACTCGTTCGGCCACCATGTTGGTACAGACCGTTTCTTTACATATTCCTGGGAGGATGAAGATGATATCCATGTCGGTTTTTTCAGACATTATACTCTCGAGGAGTTGATCAAGCGTGCTCAGGAAATGATCGGTGATAACGTGATGAGCGATGAGTTCAGGAGCAGATACGGATTGTGATTTCGGTAAGCGGGTGATGAGAACATGATCGATTTTTATAACGCGTTTATTTCATACAGACATGCGCCGCTTGATTCCAAGGTGGCGGAGACTCTGCAGCGTGATCTCGAGCGTTTTCATGTTCCTCATGCCATAAGAAGGCAGACCGGCAGACAGAAGATCGAGCGAATATTCAGAGACAAGGACGAACTTCCTATCACCAGCGATCTTACCGAGACCATATCAGATGCTCTGACCAAGGCCGAATATCTTATCGTTATCTGTTCTCCTAACACACGAGAATCTGCATGGGTTCCGAAGGAGATAGAGTACTTCCTGAAGTCCCACAGCAGGGATAAGGTGCTGACTGTACTTGCGGGAGGCGAGCCTGAGGACGTTATCCCCGATATACTTAAGCGTGACGGGGATAAGATTATCGAGCCGCTGTCATGTGACTACAGGCTTCCTGCGCGCAAGGCTAAGAAGGAGGAACTTCCAAGACTTGCGGCGGCACTGATAGGCTGCTCTTACGATGAGCTTGTAAGAAGAGAACGCGCTTATAAAATGAAACAGTTCGTTGCGGTAAGTGTGATGCTTATTGCGGCGGCAGTCGGTTTCGCCCTGTACATGATGAGAAGCAACCGCAAAGTGCGCGAGGCCTATTTGGATTCTCTTAATCAGCAGGTATTGAATCTCGCAAGAGAAGCTAGACTGTATCTTGATAAAGACAGACGTCTTGAAGCCCTTCTCATCTCGCTGGTCTCAGTGCCTTCTGAAGATGATCCGGATATACCCATTACACCGGAGACGTTATCCTTGATGGCAGATGCCACTTTTGCTTATCAGGGACTGACCGAGGGCTCAGTGGATGCTGTGTGGGACTACTATACCGGTGACATAATAGAGGATTATGCAGTCAATCCTTCGGGCACGAAGTTAGTCGTGATGAATTATATGAAAATATCGATGTATAGTACCGATGATCATAGCGTGCTGTTTCAATTGCAGGACTCATTCCTCTTGGCAGAAAGTATATTTTTTATTGACGATGACAGCTTTGTAGTTGTAACTCGGGAGGCTCTTACAGCTTACAGTGCAGATGACGGGCATTTGCTGTGGAATTACACCCCGGGTTCTTTCTACCTGGATTCGTATACAGTTCAGGTAACAGACGGCGGATCAGTTGTGATCGGTACGAGTGAAGGTTCGGCAATCCTCCTCAGCCCTGACGGTAATGTGGAAAATGAATTCTTCCTGTCGGATAATACGGATTCGTTTAATATTAACAAGCTGTCTTTGTCACCTGACGGAGAACGCATGGCCTTTACGGCGTTCGATGACAGCGGTATGTTCTTCATCGGCAGTTTCGATATAGCTTCAGACGAAACAGTTCTTTCAGAACCATATGATCTGTACCCGTCTGCTGTAACCTGGACGGATGACAGACATATAGCTGCAGCGTTCCTTCCCGCTGATGCTGTATATATTAATAACAGTGAGACTTCGTACAGTCTTGAGCCGATGTCGGCGGCAGTGTGCTGTTATGACGCATCGGATATGAGTCTGGATTGGACTGTTCATCATAACTGCACATTCAGTAATGCGAATTGTTCCTTCATAGTTCTTGGCGCTTCGGGACTTTTGGGTTTCTCGTGCGGTGACAGATTAAGTGTTATTAATCCTTCATCCGGCAGCGTGGAATATTCGTGGGATGCCGGTGATACCATAGTAGATGTAAGTGATGTTGACGGTGACGGATTTCCAGTGATCATTACCAGAAGCGGCGGCTATGTCAGACCCGCAGCTGACAGTTCGGACAGCTGTACGATTCTGTCTTATGAATTCCAGGGTGATATGATTCGTGCTGTTGCCAACAATGACTCTTTCTTTATTCAGCCGGATCAGGAAACGGTCATCTGCTATGAGATGCATGTCAGAGATGAACAGTGGGAACAGACGGCTGATCTGGGCGAGTGCATGATAACTGATAACTATATAGATGACAATGTGATCGCTCTCATTGTAGAAGATTCGGATTATAATGTTCAGCTTGCTCTTATCGATCCTTCGAATAATACTTTGACCGCAAGAACTGATCTGGGAAATCATTATGATTATTCATCGTTCGAACTTCTGGGAGTATGGAACGGTTTTGTTTATTCTGTGGCTACAAACACGAGCGGTATCTATCTTATTTCAACTGATATTACAAATGGGACCACGGATACCGAACAACTGTCTCAGGTGGATTGTGCCAGCTATTGCAGCGCTTCTATGCAGGACGGATATATTGTCTATCTGTCCGGAGAAGGGGCATATGACGGTGTCGGATTGTATGATATCGATGCGGATGAGCGTCAAACGTTCAGCGTACCTATCGAGAGTTCTTATGTAGGCATGGCCCCTGTTTATGATCATACGCTGAATATCATATATGTGCAGTCTGATATGTGTGATTATATCGTGGATGTAAATACCGGTGATGTTATCAGCGTCGACACGGGAGACGATTGGGACATAACATCTCTGATTTATATCGATCCTGTAAATGAACATATTTTGATATCTGACAGAACGAAAATCCTGATTCTTGACAGAACCGGAAACACACTTAATGAGATCGGCTGCGAGAGTATGATGCCTGTCGGATTTTCAGTCATTGATGATCCGAATTATCTGATGGTAGTAGGCATCGACGGATCGCTTAGTTTCTATGACGGTGAAACGTATGAATCGATATGGACAGTCTCATTAGCAACGCCCGAGGATTATGTTTCGAACCCATCATTCTATTACGAACGTGAGAGCGGTACTCTGTATGTTCGGTTAGGTGGTGTTCTGAACGGTATTGAGATCAGCAGTCTTACTGCTTATCTGAGCATCGAAAACTGCATCGGATATCATGCGGCCTCAGACAGGTTCTTTACATACTCGGATAATCTGGACTCCGGTATTTCCGTCGGTTTCTTCAGACATTATACCTTTGAGGATCTTCTTAACAGGGTGTACTCGGATTTAGGTTATCTTTAAGTCATTGATCAGATAAACAGTCCCTTAGAAGCAGGTCTGTAAAGATCATCGAAGAGTCTTCCGCTGATGACATAGATGTCATGTGGATCGTCTTCTCTTACCGCAATGTAGTCGCCGGGACCGCCGGAGTAGTACTTGTCGTCATCCCAGGCAGTAAACAGCTTGACATTGTGATCCAGAACCTTGGCAAAGATCCGTGAAGTACCGGGAGGACTGATAACGGTCTTGGCATACGGCATTACGCGCTTAATCTCTTCTGTCGTGAGGTTCCTTATGGAAGGCTCATACTCAAAGTGTCCCTGGAAGTTAAAGCCCGTGCGCTGATATGACGCTGTGAGCTTCTCCTCGGAGATTGGGTAGATCTCGCCTTCGATTCCTATCATAAGGTGCATGTCGTTCGCGATGGTGACATTGATATCTCCCTCCAGGGTTCTTATCTCTACCTGAGAACCTACAGGGAAGACATCTGTCAGCTTGATTACGCCGAGCTTCTGCTCCTTCTTGGTGTATACGCCCATGCCGGTAGTATCGAGGATCGTATCCTTGGAGTAGATGACCTCATACTGTGCGTAGTAGTCGTTAAGTCTTTGCTGGATGAGGTCAGTAGCGTTGCCCTGAACCTTCTCGGGACGTATTGTGCCTCCCGCCTTAAGAAGGTGGCCGCCTCCACCGCCGATGCCTTCCGCAATGAAAGCCGCAAGCTCGTTGGCATGCACTTCCTTGGTGCAGGATCTTACCGAGAACTTGATCTCGACCGGGCTTACGAAATATGCGACACATACATCAACTTCAGCTGTCTCCGTGGCAAAGTCGGAGATTACACCGAGAATGTTCGGGTCACACGGCTGTGTGTTGATGACTATGAATCTGTTGTCCGGGTGATAATCATATTCCAGGATCGCCTTGCCGGTGATCTTGAGTTCTTCGAGTGAGATGTTGGAGTTGCTCATCTTGGTGATGAGGCTCTTGTTGTAGATAAGATTATCTACCATGTCTCGGTCCAGAGGGTGAGACATTTCGGATAACTTGTTTGTGTCACAGTAAAGACCGTAGTAAAGTGCTGTGGCAAGGTTTTTGTTATCGTTGACCTCGAAGCCTTCTTCTCTCATAAGATCCCACATAACTGTGGAGCAGGAGCCGATGTTGCTTCTTACCTCAGACAGGCGGGGTAGATCTACCGTTACCTGATGGTGATCGATGACACCAACGAGCTTCGAGTCTGTGAAGGTGACATTGCGCTGGCCGCACTGGCAGTCGACTGTGATGAGAAGGTCAGGCCTTCTGTCGTAGTCGGGAGCATATGTAACCGGTATGCCGAGTTCATCGACCATTATTACGAGGTTGCTCTTCTTGATGGGGTTGTTACCTCTGTATATAAACTCAGGTTTCTTACCGTATGCGGTAAGGAATGTGTAAAGTGCGAAACCTGAAGCGAGTGCATCCGCATCCGGGTTGTCGTGACACTGGATTACTATATCGTTGTATTTTAAAATGTCTGAAAGACGCATGAATGCTGTACCCCTGTACCGATATTCTCAAAAAATTATAACACCTTATATATATAAATAAAAAGTTGACATGCCAACACAATGATGATAGTATACGCGGGTGGCCGCATGCGACGGGCTTTTAAATTTGCGCATTTTCCTTGATTTTTAAGGGTTTTGGGCAATGCCTCGGGTGAAGCAGCGAGACTGGAAGAACAGGAGGACACAGTATGTACGCAGTAATTAAGACAGGCGGCAAGCAGTATAAGGTTGCTGTCGGTGACGAGATCTTCGTTGAGAAGCTCGAGGGCGAGGCTGGCGAGACAATCACATTTGATGAAGTTTTGGCAGTTGGCGATGATGACGGCATCAAGGCTGGCTCTGATGTAGCAGCTAAGGTTACCGGTGAAGTCGTAAAGCAGGGCAAGAATAAGAAGATCGTTGTTCTTAAGTACAAGGCTAAGAAGGGCTACAGAAGAAAGAATGGCCACAGACAGCCTTATACAAGAGTACGTATTACGGGCATCGCTTAATAAAGGCGGAACGTAATGATCACCGTTAAGGTCGTCAGAGATCAGTCGCGTAAGGTAACCGGGTTGTTCGTAAGCGGACACTCAGGATATGCTGAGGCAGGATCCGACATAGTCTGTGCAGGGGCTTCGACATTAGTTTATACACTGGCGAATGCACTTGAGAGAATCTGCGGTATTGATACTGAATACAGTACCAGGATCGAAGAAGACACAGGAGACGGCAATGTGTGCGCCGAGATTATAATTCCCGAAGGAAGAATGAGAGACGAGGGCGCAGCTGACAGGGCACAGGTGATAATGGAGACAGTCGTTCTCGGATTTATCTCCCTCGCACAGTCGGTCAACACAGACGGTAACAGATACATCAGTATCACTGAAGAAATTTGAGACACTAGGAGGTGTAAGAGATGCTTAACATGAATTTACAGCTCTTCGCTCATAAGAAAGGAATGGGTTCCACCAAGAACGGTCGTGAGTCCCAGTCCAAGAGACTTGGAGCCAAGAAGGGCGATGGACAGAGCGTTATCGCAGGCAACATTCTTGTAAGACAGCGCGGCACTAAGATCCATCCCGGTAACAACGTTGGAATCGGATCTGATGATACGCTTTATGCTAAGATCGACGGCCTCGTAAAGTACGAGAGAGTCGGTTCCACAAAGAAGCAGGTAAGCGTTTATCCCGCTAACTGATATTTGTAGGTTCAATTAGAATCCACTGCCTGTCGATATTATTCGGCAGGCATTTTTCTTTAAGGTAATTATATGTTTATAGATCATGCGAAGATTTACGTGAAGGCCGGAGACGGCGGCCCCGGTATGGTTTCGTTCCATACCGAGAAGTACATTACAAACGGCGGACCTGACGGCGGTGACGGCGGTAAGGGCGGCGATGTCGTTTTCGTGGCGGCAGCAAAGCTTACTACTTTGCAGTCTTTCCGTTTCAAGCATAAGTTCGTTGCCCCTGACGGCGGCAAGGGAATGAACCGTAAGATGTACGGCAGAGGCGGTGAGGACTTAAAGATCGCAGTCCCCGTAGGTACTGTTATCAAGGATGCCGATACAGGCAAGATCCTCGCTGATTTTACCGAGGACGGGCAGGAAGTGATCATCTGCAAAGGCGGCAGGGGAGGCTCCGGCAACATGCACTTTGCCAATGCCGTAAGACAGGCACCCCAGTTCGCACACATGGGCCTTCCGGGCGAGGAGAAGAACCTTCAGGTTGAATTGAAGCTCATCGCTGACGTCGGCCTCGTAGGCTATCCCAATGCCGGCAAGTCAACTCTGCTGTCAGTCATGACGCGCGCAAAGCCCAAGATCGCGGAATATCCTTTTACTACGCTTGAGCCGGTACTCGGCGTGGTGCAGGACTTCGACCAGGCTTTTGTTATCGCGGATATCCCGGGACTGATCGAGGATGCGCATGAGGGTGCAGGCCTGGGCCATGACTTCTTAAGGCACATCGAGAGGACAAGGCTTCTTATCCACGTTGTCGATGTCTCCGCACATGACGGCAGAGATCCTATCGATGATTTCAACTCGATAAACAAGGAGCTTCGCGAGTTTAACGAGGAGCTCAGCAAGCGCCCTCAGGTAGTAGTCGCCAACAAGTGTGACGATGCTCTTGAGGAGGAGATCGAGATGTTTGAGGAGGAAGTAAAGAAGCAAGGCTTTGAGGACTTCTTCGTAATAAGCGCGGCAACGGGCGAGGGTGTAAAGGCTCTCACTGACAAGGTTACCGAGCTTGTAAGCAAGCTTCCTCCCCCGGTCATCCACGATGTTATCGAGAAGGATACCAAGAAAGTCTATAAGTACGAGAAGGAACAGAAGTTCACTATCGGTAAGGAAGACGGCATGTACGTCATCGAGGGCTCTTGGGCAAGCAGACTGCGTGAGAGTACGGACTTCGATGTTTACGATTCTGCTCAGTATTTCCAGCGTGCCCTTATCAAGGAAGGCGTATACGATGCGCTTAAGGAAGCAGGCATTCAGGAAGGCGATGAAGTAAGGATCGACGACTTCGTTTTCGAATGGGTAGAGTGATTTACAAATTGTTCACAAATATTCATAGTGAATTCGCAATGCTTCGCTATACTAAAGTCATAGAGTAGTTACCTTCTTAATAGTAAGTTGAGTTTGTCAGACGACCTCCGGTGAAAACCGGAGGTTTTATGTTGTATAATAAATTATCTTTTACTTTTAGCAGGGATGGTATCTTCTATGGCTAAGACCGAGTTTGAAAAAAAGATATACGATGATGTACAGAAGCAGAAGGGAACGAGCTTTACGGTTAAAGCGAGCCTTCTTGAAAGACTGTTGGTAAGAAAGACGGCCTGTTCTAATCTTCACCCGAATGCAGAAGACGAATTCACCTTCGAGAACGTCGGCCCAAGCATGAGGATCATCGGTGAATATGAAGAGAAATTCAGATATAACCAGAGACATAATCAGCCGATATTTGACGATGCACTTATCGTAGAGAAACTTCACCCGAAGGGTTATCTTCTTCTTAACGGTCATCACAGATGGGCGGCTGCGATGAGATGTCAGATAAAGAAAGTTCCTATTAAGATCGTTAACCTTGCACAGGATTCAGATATCAAGAAGATACTCGAGAATTCCAAGCATGATAAGCGAGTAACGCTTGACCTTGATGAGGTAATATTCAGAAGCGATAACGACAAGTACGTTGAGGCTGTACCGAAGTTCCGTCTTATTAAGTTTAAGAAGAAACTTAAGCTCGGTGTGCCTGCGCTTTTCCACTATCTGTCGAAGCATGGTTACGATATCTGGGTCTACTCCGCTCAGTACTATTCTATAGACGATATCCAGAGATTCTTCAGAGCGTATTCAGTACACGTAGACGGTATTATCACAGGTACAGAGAAGCGTAAGGCTTCTAATGCCGCGAGTGCTGTTCAGCGTGAGAAGATGATCGCTGCCAAGTATAAGCAGACACTTCATATCGACAACGATATGGTACTTATGACCGGAGACGTAGAGGGAGCCAAGTATAAGAAGTATGACCTTAGCGTTCCCGCTGACGAGTGGTCCAGAAAAGCTATCGATATCATCGGAGAGATAGTCAAGGATGGCAATAAAGCTTAACGACGAGAGCAAGATGCGCATCTCCTTTGATCTGGACGAAGTACTGTTCGTTCGTCCGGATACTCATAAGGTAGAGACGCAGCTGATATTCCCGTTTAATATCATATTCAAAGAGCGTTTAAGGTACGGCACGCCGCACCTCATTAACACGCTTCAGAAAATGGGTTATGAAGTATGGGTCTACACGTCTTCTTTCAGATCCGAATTCTATATAAAAACGCTCTTCCGCTGCTACGGTATTAAGTTTGATCAGATAGTAAATGCCCAGCGCCACCTGAAGGAAGTGCAGGGCAAAAGAAAGCAGATCTTACCTCAGAAGATGCCGAGCCATTACCACATAAAACTTCATGTAGATGATGAGAGCGTAATTTGTTCTTACGGTAAACAAAACGGCTACGCTGCATACCAGCTCGATGCTCCTGACGATGAATGGACCGATAAGATCATCGCCAAGGCAGAAGAGGTAAAAAAGAAGTGGGAGTGGGAACAGGAAGCGTTTAAAAGGCGTTAACGGGTGTACTGTTCCCTCAGCTTAAGGATGTGATCGACCTGCTTGTCGATGAGGCTTTCCTTGGTGTTAAGGATGGTGTAGTAACGCTTGATATCGTTCTTGCTGTAGTCTCCGCTTACGAGTGCTGCTCGGCAGATGTAGAACAGGCCTACCGATGAAGCGAGCTCGTCTATCTCAGATCCCTTAAGAGTAGATTCCGCCATCTCCAGAGCGAGACTGCGCTTATCGTTGATAAGGTTAAGCAGTGCGCCCAGATCTTCGATGCCGAAGAATTCCAGCTGTCTGATATACGGATCCGCATTGACGGGTGTAAGCTGTGCGCCGGAGAAGGATGCTATCTCGTTCGTGAATTCGACGAACTCGTCGTTATATCTCATGAATTCACGCAGTGACAGTGAGTCGATCTGGATGTCGGATACATCGCCGGTCCGCAGTCTGTCGATGACGATGTTGCTGTATCTGTCGAGCTCTCGCTTTATCCTGCCGAATCCCGCATCGGCTACCTCGAGAAGGCTTGCCATCTGTGAGAATTCTCTTCGTACATGACGCGGTACACCGAATTCATTTTTATATCCGAGGTCATGCTCGATCTCGGCCCAGGTGTGCTGAAGAACAGTACGGATCTGGATCTCAAACTTGAACTTGCACAGTTCCTGCGGGTATTCATCCGAAGGCTTCAGGGAACAGATGTAGTGAACCGACAGATAACCGAATGCGTTGGGCTTTAACATCTTGCTCTTATCGACATAGTTGTCTCTGTCGATGACAAACAGATTCTCGATGATACTGCTTATCAGGTCTATCTGATCCGTGAAGTAACAGATGATCCTGTATCCGACGATGTCGGTCAGGTCGGAAGCGGTGGTGTACTTGTCAGGCTTGCGCGTCAGCTTGCCTGAGACGGACTCGGCGGTCTTAACGCGGTGCGCGATCTGCATGGTATGAATGTCTGCTTTTTCCAGCGCACTGTTAAGCTTGTTCTCTATTATCTCATCGAGCTTATTATAGTTATCCAGATTGTCGTAGTAACTCAGCATCTTGAGCTGATTCATATAGGTGTTCCCCCGAGCCTTATTATAGTTAAGATATTTTACTCCTTATTATACTCGAGTATATCGCCGGGTTGACAGTCCAGGGCTTCGCATATCGCTTCGAGAGTGGAGAAGCGGATCGCGGATATCTTTCCGTTTTTCATCTTGGAGAGGTTAACATTAGATACGCCGACCTTCTCTGACAACTCGTTAAGTGACATCTTCCGGTCCGCCATTACGCGGTCAAGTCTTAGTATTATCTGTCCCATGAGTCACCTCACAATGTTTCATCAGACTGGATCTGGAGAGTCTTGGCATAATCGAAGATGCTGTAGACTACCAGTGTGACAAGTCCGCCGAGGATACCGAATGCTGCGCCTGCTGTAAAGAAGAGGAAAGCGCTTACGACGATCATTACGACAGTAACTCTCTTGATGACCTTGTCTGTGAAGGGATTGTCTTCCTTCTCGATGATAGCGAAAGTACCGCTTATAAGCTTCATAAGTACAGCGCAAACTGCAATGCACGCTGCGATTCCGAGGCAGTAGCCGCCGTAGATCGTTGTATAAGGGCGGTTGGTCAGAGCGTCCTGGATGGCGGGTACATCGGACTCCCAGTCATCGGGGTCTACGCCTTCAATGTGAAACATCTTGGCAGTACCGAGGCTCATGTTTGTTGAGTCGATCTTGCCTTCCTCTACAGCCTGGGCGATAGTGGGCTCCCACTCGTCAGCCTTAACCAGCATCGCGATGCCTGCTACAGCGCTTAAGACGCATCCGCAGATGCATATGATGCACATTATGGTTGCTATTACTTTGCCGATTCGGCAGTTGTTCTTGATCTTAGCTATCTTCTTATCCTGTTCGTTCATCTTTATAACTCCTTAATGATCGGAAAATGCTCTTCGAAGATGACTTAACTATACCGTGCTAATTAATCGGTGTCAATAACTTTTTAACGATAAACATTAAATTATTTGCGTGAAAGGTTAATAATGATATCTTCTCATGACGGACCTTCCTTATGTTATATAATTAGAAAGACTACATGAAGAATAAGGGGATATATCATGAACGACAAAACTGCTGAATCAAGCGTAGCTACAGGTTTAAGGATCACTTTTGCAATAATCGGTGCGGTCATCATTATGGTCTGCACTTGCGCTGTGGCTTTAAGAGTTACCGTCCTGAATGACACCTTCTGGGGGGACCTGTTTAAGAGTACGGATTTCAGGGAATTGCTTAAGGAAGAGATGGGACTTAATTCCCATACTTTCCATCTTAATCACAATTCCGGCATTACACTTGATTTCACCGATGAAGATGCACAGGATGAGTTCATCGATCTGTTCATAGACGATTACCTTGAGTTTGTTTCTAAAGGTGAATTCGATATAGACCGTGATGAATATGAGGACTTCTTCGATAAGTATGAGGATGAGCTGTTCGGCGATCAGGATCTCACATCTGCTCAGAAGAGAGAAGAGATAGAACTGTTCCTGGATGACATCGAGGATCTGATGGAGCAGTATGACGAAGAGAATGATAACTCCGATGCTTTCAGCTTCATGCAGGTTTATCAGAAGGCCGCAAGGAGGACACTCATAATCGCAGTTGTCACTTTCGTTATCCTTGTTGCAATGACGGCAGTTCTGATCGTTATTCACAAGAATAAGTTCCGTCCTATTAGAGCGATGGGTATCTCCATGACATGCGCGCAGTTCCTTAATACGATGGGCTGGGGAATGGTCGTTCTGGCATTCAGTTATGCAGGCGAGCTCGCGGAAGAAGACGGTGAAGAGATTCAGCTTTTCATCAGCAAGTTGGGCGATTACGCAGGCTACATAACTCTGTTTATGGCAGTTACGATGTTCATCGGCATCGCCATGATCATCATCGGCGCTGTCGGAGCCAAGAGGACCAACGAGAGACTCCTGGAGGAGTGCTGACGTCATGTCCCGGCAGGTGAATTTCCTTTTCGATCTGGATGAGACCCTCCTTAATTTCCACGCTTCTGAGAAGATCGGATTGCGGGAGGTGGTCGAGGCTAACGGATGCGTGTTTGATGATGAGCTTTACGCTTTCTTCAAGGCTCGCAATAAAGAGCTGTGGCTTGAGCTCGAGAAGGGCACCATAACCCGCGAAGAGCTTTTTAAGACGCGTTTCGGCGAGCTTCTTGCAAGGTGCGGGGCTGATGTTTCCATGCTCGATCTGCTTAAGATTAACTCGGACTTTATTAGCGCCATGTCACGCAACGGCGTGCTTCTTGAAGGTTCACGTGAGTTGCTTGCCAGGCTTAAAGACACTTTGCCTGACGCACTCATTTTCATTGTAAGTAACGGCGCCACCGTAAATGCTCTCGGCAGGATAAAGTCCACAGGCCTTGACGCATACCTTGACGGCACCTTCATAAGCGAGGACCTGGGCGTCAACAAGCCTTCCCCTGAGTTCTTCAGGATAGTGCTGGACGGTATAGGCGCACACAAAGATGACTGCATTGTGGTGGGAGACTCGCTCACGTCCGACATGAAGGGCGCAAAGAACTCCGGCCTGCCGTCATGCTGGTTCCGGCCCACGGGTGACATTGCGTGCGCTGTGGAAGAATACGGGATAGATTTCACCGCAGACAATTTCGAAGACCTTTATGATGTCCTCGTTGAGTGGGCAACATGTAATCATCCGGTAAAATAACCGCCGTTTCCGAAAGTTATAATAAAGTCAGAAGTGTTTATTTTTCAGGGGGCTTATTATGAAAAGGAAACAGATACTTGCAATTATCTTATCGTTAGCCGTGCTGACAGGCGCTGTCGCAGGCTGTAAAAAGGAAGAAGAGCAGGCACCGATCATGCTTTACTATGACGATGCTCAGGGCGGAGACGCCACCATGATCACGCTCGCAAGTGAGGAGGCTACGGCGCAGACGAACAGCGGCGAAGTTCTCGCACCTATTCTTGCAGACAGAAGCCAGACCGCAGCGTCCGATCCTTCTGCGGTTACTACGCAGACCTCTGAGACTTCAGAGACTTCAGAGACATCGCAGACCGGCGCGACATCAGAAACATCCGCGACTACATCCGCTAACCAGGACGGGCAGGGAGGCAATCAGGATGAGAACATTCCGAGTATCGCAGGTTCCTATGTAACCGATAACGCCGGCGTAATAGGCGATGAGGCATCAGTAAACTCTTCGATGTCTTCTTTCGAAAGCAGCACGGGAGTAAGTCCTGCTATCTTTACTATCCGTGATTCTTTAAGCGGTGATGATTTCAGACAGTATGCGCGTGACCTTTACAACTCCAACTTCAGTGACCAGAATCATGTTCTTGTCGTATATCAGCTGACACCTGCCGGAACATGGTCATGGACATGTGTATTCGGAAGCAGTACCGGCACTGTATTTACACAGGACAGGATTAACTCCTTCCAGTCTGATCTTACTTCTGCATTCTCAAGCAGCAGCGTAGATTCGGCTTTGGTAAGCACATTTAATAACGCAGCTGCAGCACAGAACTGATCAAATGAGAGTAACTGCAGAAGTCAGAGACTTGAAAAAGCTAAATAGGATGATTACGTGTATTATCGTAATCTTCTCTTTATACATGATCCTTCTGGTGGGATCGATCGTGTGTGCGGCTTATTTCAGAGGTTTTTTCACGGCGATGGCGCTAATTCTGATAATTCTGTTGATACCCTCGATCATCATCGGATTTGTTCTGGCGACAAAAGGTTATAACAACTCCTGGAAGATGGAAGACTATGAACTGTATTCGCAGAACGAGGGCCTTTATTACCAGGGCAGAAAGCTTCATGTAAATTACAACGAGAGAAATGATGTTATCTACGTTCATGACCTCGGAGACTACGGTAATCAGACTAAGGCTGAAGTCTACCTTACTGTCTTCGATGACGACAAGGACAGACTGCTGAATTACATCCGCGAGAACGGCGTTAAGATCGAAGACGAGCGAGTCGTCGCAGGTGAGGGAAAGTTCGGTATGGTGACTACACTTAATCTCAATGTGAACAGATACAGAAGAAGATAAATGCCTTTTGAAAGTGTTTTTTGATTAAGTTCCGGAAAAATCCGGAACTTTTTTATTGTGTTTTCGACAGATACTTTGCCGTGTGTTGCTTAAGCGACAAAGCACTCGTGCATTAACCATTGGTTGGAGTGCGCGGGATACGCATAATAGGGCCATACAAAACAAAAACACTTTCGAGGAGGAATCAGGAAATGAAAAGCTTAATGAAGTCGAAGAAGGGTATGTGTCTTATAGAGATGGTTCTCGTAGTAGCTATCATCTGCATACTTGCATCAGTTCTTCTGTACAATTTCATCGGTATTCTGAAAGTTCTTGGAATTCCTCTTATCGCAGGTTAATAATCACTCTCCAAAATTAATAATAAGGTTTATGCCCTCGTGAAAGCCAAGCCCAAAGCTTTCATGGGGGTTATTTCTTTCTGCCGTTTTTTTAAATAATATAGGATAAGGTGTCCGTTTCCGTGTCCTGGCGGAGAAGGAGAGATCACGCCTGCCGCATCGCTTCGCTTGCGTCAGGAGACCTTGTTCACTTCGTTCACTGCGGCCGCCCGGACGCACGGAGCATCCACCAGAAGCTCCTTTTCGGCGCCCGTGACTTTCACGAGTTCGAATCTCTCCCTCAGATTTACGGACAAAAACAAAAGAAGCACCACGTATGTGATGCTTCTTTTGTGTTATTACCCCTATAATTTGGACTATGTGTTCTTAACTCACATCATACCACAGATTCATAATAGCTATTTCTGCATTGATGTGGATTAGTTCTTAGCCTTGTAACAATCCTTTCTTCATTGTAGTAGTGAATGTATTGTC